>NZ_AOMC01000144.1 GCF_000336695.1 Halococcus morrhuae DSM 1307 | reverse complement strand
TTCGCTCCCTGAATCTTGTTCAAGCACCCATCCACAGCCTTGTCGATTGCGTCGCCGTCAACGTATTCCGCTAATCTACACAAGAGCGAGAAAAGTTGTACAACTTTTTAGAGAACGTTCGACGTTTGCTCGAATGACGCCTTCGAGACAACCGTCCCAAAATACTCGATTCAGGATCAAAACTCAGATCAATCAGAACGGCACACACCATTGAATCATCGGCCTTCTTCACACCCCGTTCTTTCTCCATGCGCCGGAGATTTGGCAGGCTTTCATGCTATCAGAGCCTAACATCACGCTTCAGTAGGGTGGCGAGGGGTACGGCGGTGAAGTGCTGGCATACCTGTTGCTTTCACGTTCCAATTTCTATGTCGCCGCCTGAGCCACTTGATCTTCCTCTCACGGTGGAAGCGGCTGTGTTGAAGCCTCCCCTACACCTGCTTGAAACTGACTCAGCTTTGCACGTTCAGAGATACCACCCTTTTGAACCGTCTGAGCCGTCCGAGTGAAGGAAGAGATGCTCGATCTCTTCCATCAATTCGTCAAGAGCCTGTTTTGGATGGTCTCGCACCCACGAAAACAGGTTG
>NZ_AOMC01000143.1 GCF_000336695.1 Halococcus morrhuae DSM 1307 | reverse complement strand
CCCGGGGATCCGTCAGGCCCGGAAAGCACGATTAGCGGCTGTTCGTCCTGCTCTTCCCTGAGAGCTACGATTTCTCCTTGGCTGTTCCGCTAAACAGATACCAGAGATTGAACCAGATCGTGTAGTTCTGCTAAATGAACAATCGAAGGCCAATATTGACTGCATAGAAATTGAAGATATGTTTTCCCCACAATTTTACGTTAGCTGCCTGAATAGTGTATATAGTTCGGATTTTGATGAATTTGAAGAATTGAATGTGGACAATACTGATAATGAGGTAGCAATCAATGGATATGAATATGATGGTGAGGGAATGGTCAATATAATAGAGGGAATTCTAGAAGAGCAAAAATCGAATTGGATAACATCATGACGAAAGATGTGGCAATAGAGGCTAAACGTCGTCTTATGTCTAACCCTGACATGCCAAAGAAAACTGAGCGGAAATTCAAAGAATTGCTTGGAACCCTGAGAGCGACTACCGGATCTTAAAACTTGTAGCTTTTTGTTTTCATCATCCGTTACTTTCCGATGTCTCATCAGGCGTGTATCTCGCTTTAGATAACCGAACTGTGACCGCACCGAGGGGAAAGTTTTCGGCTCACTCAACCGAGGAGGACGATTCCGGATCGTGCTGTCCACGAACTCGTCGATTTTCTGCTGTTCATCGATGAATCGCTCGACAGCGACGGGCGGCAAGAATTCAAGGGATCGAGCCAGGCGCTCCGGGTGACGGGCACGGCGTCAAGACAAACTACACTAAATCGGATCCAAGAGCGATCTCGCTGCGACGCACGACGAATAGCCGAGTGATATGCTCGAATATCCATCCTTCAGACGCCTTCCGTCCGGAACCGCTCGATCACTACTTCGTTTACGCCATCGAAATCGTCGTCTGCCCCCACCAGCAGCGTCCCATCGACGTGGTCAGTAGCAGCGAGCGCAAACGCATCCCCAAGGGCAACGTTGTGTTGGTGTTTGAACCGTGCTGCACTGTGCCACGTGTCACGTACCGCGACCGGAACGACGTTTTGCCGTTCAAGTTCTTCGACTGCGGTTTCCCCGAACTCCCACGATTTCGCCCGAGCAACAGTGTAGAGCAGTTCGGTATACGTCACATACGAGATGTACCCTTCTCGGTCGCCACGGTACACCGCCCGAAGGAACGGTTCGACGACGTCGCGCCCCGGTTCGTCGAACAACACGGCGAGGAGCGGTTCGTTGTCGAAGACGATCGGTCCGTCATTCATCAGCGTCCGAATCTCCAACACCGAGACGCTCCAGCAGCTCTCGCTCTTTTCGTTCGTCCGATTCACGTTCGGCCCGCAGTATTTCGGTCCCGGAGCGCCCTTCGTCATCCGTCTCGCCCGCCAGCGATCCCGCCAAGTCGACGAACGGTCCGTCGTACTCCTCGTCATCGCTGGCTGGTTCACGAACCGAGTCCAGCATCTCGTGTCTGTTCTCGGCGGCGATCGACAGGAACTCCGCCCACGTCACGTCCATCTCCTCCTTCAGTCGCCGGACGCGGCGCTCCTCGCGTTCGTCGAGCACGATGTGGAGCGTGCTGCTCATGGATCGATGTATGCGATGACACGGTATAACTCTGTTCGGCAAATACTACTGTGAGCAACCCTATTGGGAAGCGGAGTCTGCAATCCCGTCAGTACCGGGAACAGCGTTAATACACACCTGGTCCTATCGTGTACATGGGCCAGAAACACATCACGGCCCGCGTCCCCGAGGATCTCTTCGAGGAGCTCGAACGCGTCCAGGACGAGGAGCGAACCGACCGCTCGACGGCGATCAAGCGACTGCTCGAACGCGGTCTCGAAGGCTGGCGGACCGAGACGGCGATCGAGCGATACCGTGACGGGGAACTCTCCCTCGGGCGGGCCGCCGAGTTCGCCGGCGTCTCACTCTGGCGATTTCTCGATCTGCTCGACGAGCGCGGCGTCGAGACGAACTACACCGAGTCGGACCTCGAAAGCGACCTCGCTGCGGCGCGCGACGAATGACCGTCGTCGCCGATGCCACCGTCCTGATCTATCTCGCCAAAATCGATCGACTCGACCTGCTCGACGCGCTGTTCGACCGCGCGCTGGTGCCCAAAGCGGTCTACGAGGAGGTCGTTACGCGGGGCCGCGAGCAGGGGTACGCCGATGCGCTGGCCATCGACGACGCAACCGATGCATTCCTCGACGTGCGATCGCTGTCCGGCGACGCAGACGATCGGGCAGCGGCTATCGAAGACTCGACCGACCTCGGTCGCGGCGAGGTGGCCGCCATTGCACTCGCACTCGTGGAGGATGCACGCTGTCTGGTCGACGACCACGCCGCCCGGCGGAGCGCCGAATCACTCGGCGTCGCCGTCGGCGGAACCATTTACGTCCTCCTCGAAGCGTTGCAAGCGGGCCACGTCTCACACGACGAGTACGTCGACTTGCTCGAAGCGCTCGACGAAAGCGGGTTCCGGATGAGTGCCCAACTTTACCGACAGGCTGTCGAGGCTGGTGAAGAAGTCGAAAAATGAGCCCATTCTGAACGGCGTAGCAGCGGTCTCACAGCGGCGTTTCGTCCACTTCCTCGTCGGATTCGTACGGATCGACCACGCCACGATTCTGCTCCTCGTGCCAGGACTCCCAGCTATCGCGCCACTCGCTGGTCGCATCGAGACTCTCGGCCCCGTGCTGTGTGTGGCGCTCACGAATCCGGGTCAGTACGGGTGTGTTCATCGCGTCGCCGGCGATGACGGCCTGGCCGGGCGTCAGCCCCGGGAGCTCGTCGAGCACGTCCTCGCCGGCGCTCTCGACCGACTGGCGGATCGCCTGCTGATCGTTCGGGTTCTGGATCTGCATGATGATCTGCGTGCCACACTGCGAGAGCACGTCGGCGTCGAGCTTCGAGGGTCGCTGTGAGATGATGCCCACGCCGAAGCCGAACTTCCGACCCTCAGAGAGGATCGTCCGGAGGATCGGAAGCGAGCGGGCGCTGCCGTCCGGCGCGAAGCGATGGCCCTCCTCCAAGAGCGTAAAGAGCGGGAAATCGAGATCGTCGCCGTCGCCGCGCATCGCGTTCTTGCGCGCCTCGTAGAGCTTGCGCAGCAGCGCCGCGGCGAGCATCTGCTGGTCGTCCTCCGAGAGCCGATTCAGTTGAAGCACCGTCACCTGGCCCGGCGCGACGAGATCGGTGAGATCGTTGCGCGCCGCGCTGGCGAACAGATCGCGATTGAGCGCACGGTTGAGCCGCCACGCGAGCGCGCTGGCGGTCCCGTGATCGCCCTCGTCGAGCGCCTCACACTTGCTGATGATGTCGCGAACGCCGATCTCGTTCGATTCCTTCTGGAGCTCGCGCCACGCCCTGTCGAGCAGCTCCTTCATCCGCTCGCTCGGCTCATCGAGCAACGCGAGCAGATCCCCGTAGTTCAGGTCAGGGATCGCGACGGTGATCTCGTCAGGACTGACGACGTTGACCTCCGGTGTGTACGCCCCATCCTGGAAGACCGAAGCATTCCCATCCTCTCGCATTCCGTCGAGTGTGTCGTACTCGCCATGCGGATCGAAGACGAGCATTGCGGCCCGCGACTGCGGGCGCAGCATCTCCTCGATGACGACGCTCGCGGTGTAGGACTTCCCGCTCCCCGTCGAGGCGAGCACCGCGAGGTGTGTCGCGGCGAACGCGTCGATGGGCATGAAGACGTTCGCGGCCTTCGTCTCGCGATTGAGCAGCCAGCCGACGTGGGCGGTGGCGCTCTCGCTCTCCCAGTCCGCGGCCGGAAGCACCGCCTCCAGGAACTCGTCGCTCGCGAGCGATATTCTGGAGCCGGGATCGGGCAACGAACGCGGGTTAGCGAAGGTCTCCATCTCCGTGTCGAAGTAGCCAACCACACGCGCGCTCACACGATCGATCTCGACGTCACCACTCGGTACGCCGAGCGCGTCGGCCACGGCCTCTGGCTCCACGCCCGGATCGGCAAGGAACTCACCGGGGAGTCCGCGCTCCTGTTCGGCGTTCGTCACCCGGGCGAGCACGTCACAGGAGTCGCCCTCGACGGTCGTCTCGTAGACGACGAACTCCCCCGTCCGGACGTCGACGGCATCCGGCGCGACGAACACGAACTCGTCGGCGCGCTCGCCGGGCTCGGCCACCGTACCGACCACCGTCTCGGAGGCGGCGTTCATCCCGCGGCCCGTGGGTGGTTCGGGGACGTCGCTCATCGCACCACCCCGCGATCGGTGCTGGCCTCCCAGCGGACCTTCCGCTCGATCACGTCGAGCATCGCCTCCCGATCGGTCTCCACGCGCAATCGCTCGATCAACGCGAGCGTCACCTCCGCCCCGAACCGCTCGGCGGCGGTGATGAGCCGATCGTAGTAGCGCAGCGCGAGCTGCCCGTCGGGCTGGTGAAATCGTCGGAAGCCAGCGCCCGAGAGCTTCGACACCGGGTCGTCGATGTCGAGCGTCCATCGCGGCAGTTCCTGGGACACCGACGCGAACCCCTGCCCGCCATCGGCCGGCGCGAGTTCGGCGAACCCGAGCAGCGCGATGCCGAGCAGCGTCTGCTTCTCGTCGACATAGCCGGGAACGAACAGCTCCTGATCCGGCGTCGAGAGCCGCGGCCCGTCGCGCCCCTGATCGGGGTTGACGAGCCGTGACTCGTAGACGACACCGACGAGCGCGCGCTCCTCGCCGCGCACCGTCGTCGTGACGTAGACGGGCTGGCCGAACTCGTAGTCCTGCTTTTCGGGCACGGACGCCTTGTCGTGGTCGCGGTACACCTCGGCGACGTAGTCCATCTGACCGTTCGATTCGACGATGCTCGCGATCGTGAGGTCATCGTCGCCGATGACCGATTCGTTGGCTGTCATAGCTGTCTGGTCTCCATCGGTCTCACCGCTCATCGGCGTCGTCGCTCCTTGCTGAGCGTCTTCGCATCCCAGTCGATCGGCAGGTCCTCCTCGTCGGCGAACTCCTGGACGAGCGCGAGGAACCGCTCCTTCGCACCGGTGTCCAGCACGGCGTTGGCGTCGGCCTGCTGGAGGATCTCGGGATAGCCGCGCCCGACGCCGGTCTCGGCGCGAACGACGTCGAGCACGTGCTCGACGAGGTCCGCACGCTGGATCCACTCCGGGAATTCGAGATAGTCCATCGCATCGCCGCCCGGGACGTCGAGATACGTGAATAGCACCTCCTCGGCGAAACCGTACTCCGTTCCTTCGTAGGTCGTCGCCAGTTCATCGACGGTCTCACCCCAGCGGTTGGCGAACGCCAGCGACCGGTCGCCCCAGTTCTCTGTGAACCCGTCGAGAATTCGTGCGTCGGCGATCAGCGGCTCGTCACCGAGTCGCTCGCTGTAGGCCTGCTGGAGCATTTTCGCGAGGTTCGTCCGCTTGGTGCCGGCGGTGTAGCCGACGACCGGCACCTCGTGATGCTCGCTCGCCGCCAACACCCGCGCCATCGTCTCGCGGTAATACTCGTCCCGCACGTCGGGCGCGTACGTGTTGGCAAAGAGTGGAACAAGCGGTCCGTCGTAGACGACGACCGGCGTCGGATCGCGGTCGGCAAATCGCCGGATACACTCGACGACCGCACGGCCTTCCGCACGGTAGCGCTCGTGACCTGGGACGCTCCCGTCGACGTAGCGCATCCCGCCCTCCTCGTCCTCTTCAGTGACCGTTTGTGGGCCGAGAACGTGACTGGACACGTCACTGTCGTAGTCGCCATCGGGATCGTGATGGTTGGCGGTCCACGCGACCTGAACGAGGCCGAACGGAACGGTGAACTCCTCCGTCGGACCGATCTCGGAGCCGTCGGCGGCGATCGTCGTCATCCCTTCCAGCGCTTCCTTCGCGAACCGGTTGACGGCCTCGTGACTCTCCCACGACGCTGACTGCTCGAACGCCACCACTGGTTCTTCGGACTCGTCCCACTCGTCGGTCGGGGCCGCACCGGGCTGGGGATGGGGCCCGATCTCCGCGGCGAGTCGGTCGGCGTCGTAGTCGGCGATCGCGTCGCGGAGCGCATCGCGATAGCTCGCCACGACGTGCTCGTCGTCGCCGGCATACTCCAGGATTTCCTCGACGTAGTCCTGAAGCTCGTTCGCCACTTTGCCGGGATAGAACGGCATCAGTCGCTCACCACCCGTGTCATCTCCCGGTCCTCGTCTTTCTCGAGTTCGATCGCCCGTTCGGTCATCGACTCGAAGGTCCGGTCGTGGCTGACGACGAGCAGCTGGTTCAGCCGGTCGAACTCCTCCAGCTGGTCGACGAGGTTCCGTTTCTTGTGCTCGTCGAGGTTCGCGGTCGGCTCGTCGAGAAACGCCATCCCGACCGCGGCGAGCCGTTCGAGGATCGCGAGGCGGACCGACAGCGCGGCGGCCATCTTCTCGCCACCGGAGAGCGTGTCGAACGGCTTGTTCTGCCCGCGCACGCGAACCCGGAGGTTGTACGTCCGATCCCAGACCAGCGTCTCGGTCGGGGCAGCGCGCAGCGCCTGATAGATGTCGTTCGCCCGATCGCCGATCTCGCTCGTCGTGAGATCACGGAGGTCTTCGGCACCCTGCTGGAGGCTGTCGCGCGCCCATCGCGCGAACTCCCGATCGCGTTCGAGTTCGGTCATCTCCGCCTCCAGCGCCGCCTTCCGCTCGCGTTTCGCTTCGAGCTCGTCGAGGCGCTCGCGCGCGTCCGCGAGATCCTCCTCCCTGTCCTCGCGCTGCTGTTCGCGCTTGGCACGGGTCGTCCTCCGTTCGCTCAGCTTCTCCTCGACCTCGTTGAGCCGCGCCGCGTCGAACGACTCGTCGAGCTCCGCGACCCGTTCTTCGACCGCCTTCCGCTCGGCGCGCAGCCGCGCCAGCGCCTCGCCCTCCTCGTCGACCGCGGCCTGGCGCTCGTCGAGGCTCTCGGCGACGGGTTCGTGCTGGATGTAGGTCCGGTGAGCTTCCTCGGTTGCGGCGATCGTCTCCTTCGTCGTCTCGATCTCACGGTCGAGCCCGTCGAACTCGTCCAGCTCGTCGTCGAGCTCCCGATAGGCGACGAGTCGCTCACCGAGATCACTGCGCGCTTCGCGGAGAGTCGCTTCTATCCCGTCGGCGCTCTCGATCGTCGCCTTCGCGGTGTGGTATTGCTCGGCCACGCCGTCGAGCTCGGCCACCGCTTCGCGCTTGTCTGGCAGTTCGTCGAGCCGTCCTTCAAGCTCGTCACGCTCGTCCTCGTACTCGCTTTTTTCGGCCACCAGATCAGCGATTTCCTCCTCGATCGACTCGTGTTCGCGTTCGAGCTGCGGGATCCGATCGGTCGCTTCCTTCGCCTCCCGAGCGGCCTCGATTCGTTCCTCGACGGCCGCGATCTCCTCTTCGATCGCTGGCAGTCGCTCCTCGGTGAGCGCCTCGATGCGCTCGTGGTTGCGTTCGACGACGCTCTCGCGGTGGTCTGCGGTCACGGGCTGATCGCAGGTCGGACACGAGACCGCCGACTCGCCGCCGATTTCGATCGCTCGGAGCTCCTCGTTCTGCTCGCGCAGTTCCTCGCGCTCGGCTTGCAGGGCTTTTCGCTCGGCGAGCAGGTCCTGTCGTTCGTCCTGGCGTGCGGCGAGCGTTTCGGCCTCCTCGCGCTGCGCTTCGGCCTCCTCGATCGACGATTCGAGCGCCGTCGCTTCGGCGCGCAGTTCCTCGATATCGTCGTCGACGTCCCCGAGTTCGTCCACGAGCTCGTCGCGGCGCTCGGCATCGTCTTCGAGCTGCGAGACTTCCTCCTGAAGCGCCTCGTAGCGCTCCTTTTCCGGTTCGAGTTCGCGCACTCGCTCGCGTGCTGCCTCGGCCGCGCTGAGGTCCTCCCTGGCATCCGCGACCCGATGTTTGAGCAGGTCGATCTCGCCGCCGAGATCGGTGCGTTCGTCGTCGATCTCGTCGCGTTCGGCCCGTCGTTCCTCCAGCTCGTCGAGGCGTTCCTGGGCGCTCTCGTGGCGCTCGTACTCCTCACGGACCGCTGCGAGCGTTTCGCCGGCCGTTCGTGCCTCGTCGCGGTGTTCTTTGGCTGTTTCAAGACTCTCTTCTTGGGCGGGGATCTTCGTCTCTTCGAGCGTCGCCAGCTCCTGTTCGGCGTCGTCGAGGTCGTCCTCGATCCCTTCGAGTCGCTCGCGCTCGCTATCGAGTTCCTCGATCGTCCCCCTCAGCGCCTCGATCTCGTCGGCAAGCTCCGCGATGGTCGCCTCGTGTTCCTCGACGCGCTCCTCGACGTCGGGGAGCTCCTCCAGTTTGGCGTCGAGACCGATGATCTCGTCGCGGTGGTCCTGAATATCGCCGTCGAACTCCTCGTCGAGCCCGCCGAGGGATTTGTAGGCCTCGCGGTAGCGCTCGATGTCGAACAGCGGGTCGAACGTGTCGATGCGCTCGGTCTCGGTCTTCGTGAAATCCGCGAGGAAGTCCGTCTGGGCGACGCCGACGCTTCGCTCCCACACCTCCGAGAGATCGTCGGGTTCGTCGACGCCGAGCTGCTTGCAGAGCCAGCCCTTGATCTCGCTCGTTCCGTCGAGCGAGAGGTTGTCGCCGCTCCCGTCGAGCACCTCGTATTTCGACCGACCGGCCCACCGACGGACCGTGTACTGCGCACCGCTCGTCCGGTTCGTGAACGTCACGCCGATCTCGCCGGAGGATTCGCCTTCGCGCACGAGCCGATCCTGCTTGCTGAACGGATGGCTGTCGAACAGCGCGTAGCCGACGGCCTCCTGGATCGTGCTCTTGCCGGCCCCGTTGTCGCCGAGGATCGCCGTCACGCCCTCGCCGAGATCGACGGTCGTCTTCTCGCCGTAGCTCTTGATCCCGTCGAGCGTCACCGACTCGATGACGATGCTCATTCGTCACCCCGTGCGTCGAGCGTCTGCTGGCTCGTCCGGCCCTCGGTCGGTTCGTCGTTCATCGGTCTGTCTTCGTCATCCGCCTCCCCTGGCCCGTCGGGGAACAGCTCGCGCCGGCGCTCGCCGAGATAGTCGGCGACCTCGCTCACGCCCTGCTCGTCCTCGGTGACGAGCCCTTCGAGCTCGTCGAGCGTCCGGGCCACGGCCTCGGTTTCGGCGCTGTAGCGCGATTCACCGGCGATGGTGCCGAACACCCGTTCCTGGAGCACGTCGGTGTTGACGGTGCCGTCGGCGTCGAAGGCCTCGTCGCGCTCGATGTCGCCGAGCAGCTCCGCGATTGCCTTGCGCTCGGTGTTGTTCGTCGGCTGGACGTGCAGCGCGTCGAGGCGGTCGACGGCGAGCGCCCGCAGCGCTTCGACGTCGAAGCTCCCGTGATCCAAGAGGAGCGTGCCGACGAACCTGACGTTCACGACCGGCTCGCGACGGTCACCGTTCCCGTCCCGGTGAATATCGCGCTCGCAAGTCCGCTCGACCGCTGCGTGCTCGTCGTCGAGCGCATCCGCGAACTCGCCGCGCAGATCCTCGAAGGTGCGGTAACCCGATACGTCGAAGCTCATGGTGTGGTACGGGCGGCGCTTCGAGAGGTGATGCTCGGCGGTCACGTCCCCGGTGTCGAAGACGTAGTAGCCGTGGCTCTCGTCCCACCGACCTTCCTGAATGTCGAGCGCTTCGAGGCTTCCTGGATTCCGGCCGACATCGCCGGTCTCGTACTGTTTGTGGATGTGGCCGAGCGCGAGGTAGTCGACGTGCTCCTCGATCGGCGTCAGCCACGCGCGCTTGACAGTCGCGCCGAGATCCGGCACCGCGTCGTCGACGCCGAAGTGTGCGAGCAACACCGTCGTATCGGCCGGTCCCTCGCGCTCGTTGGTTGCCCGAATCCCCTCGGCGATCTTCGGGAGATCGTTCTCGATATACGCGCCGCGATACGGTACGCCGAAACAGCGCACCGTCTCCCCATCGTTCTCGATATCGACGAACCCACCGCCACCCCGTCGTGGATCGTCGAGGTCGGTCCGGACGAACACCGGATCGTCACCCGGATCGCCGGACAGCAGCGTGATGAGACCGGTGTCGTTGAGATATTGTAGCCACGTCAATTCCCGGCGAGCACCCATGCTCTGGTCGTGATTGCCCGGCGAGACGATCACGGGCACGTCGACGTCGGCGAGGACGGACTCGGCCTCGCTGAGTGTCTTCGGGCTCACGTCCCTGGAGTCGAAGAGATCGCCCGGGAGCAGGATGGCCGTTACGTCGTGCTCGCGAGCCGTCCCGAGGAAATGCTCGAAGGCGAGCTTGACGTCCGCCTCGCGCTGCTCGTGACCGTACTGTCTGTGGCCGAGATGGACGTCGGCGACGTGTGCGAGCCGCACGCTCACCACCCCGGCTCACGCGGGACTGTGCGACCGACCGAACGATGCGACGTGAAGGGCGGGCGAAGCGACACGATACAGGAACTCGCCACGCGACGACGGATAAATCTGAGCAAAGCGGAGCGAAAGTGGAACTGGCGATCGCCCGACGGCGCTCGTGCGTCGGTGGGCGCGAGCGTTGTCGGAAGCGAGCGGCGACTGCACGGCGGGCCGGAACGGTTTTGCCGTGGGCGCGAGAGGGAGGCCGTATGATAGACGAGACGGTCGAGGAGATCCGCGAGATGCAGACCCACAGCTCCTCGGTGGTCGCCGTCAAAGCCGCCCGCGCGCTCGAATCGCTCACCGAGCGCGAGTTCCGGAGTCTCGACGACTACCTCCGAGACGTCGAGCGTAACTCGACGGCGCTGCGACAGGCCAACCCCTCCCACGCCTCGCTCCAGAACACCCAGCGCGAGATCGTCGCCGCGCTCGACGAGGAGTTCCCGACCATCGAGGCGGCCAAGGCTCGCACGCGAGAGACGATCCGGGGGGTCGTCGAGCGCGTCGAGATGGCCAAACGCCGGGCGGCCGAATACGGCGCGATGGCGCTCGACGACGGGATGACGGTGCTCACGCACGACTACTCCTCGACGGTGCTCGAAGCGATCGAGCTCGCCGGTCGCGAGGGGGCCGAACTCACCGTCTACGTGACCGAGGCGCGACCACGCTATCTCGGGCGCAAGAGCGCGCGCACGCTCGCAGCGATCGACCGCGTCGAGACACATCTCATCGTCGACAGCGCCTGCGGCCATTTCCTCCCCGAGTGCGATCGCGTACTCATGGGGATGGACTGTATCGTCGGCGAAACCCTCTACAACCGCATCGGCAGCCTCCCGATCGCCGCGACCGCCGCCGAGACCGACACGCCGGTGACGGTCGTCGGCTCCGGCGCGAAGATCATCGACGACGGGTTCGTCTTCGAGAACGAGTTCCGATCGAGCAGCGAAGTGATGCGCGAACCCGCCGAGGGGTTCTGGATCGAGAACCCGACCTACGACGCGACGCCGCTCTCGCTCGTCGATTCGGTCATCACCGACGAGGGCATGCGCTGACTACGCGTAAACGACTTCTCGGGGACGGTTCGCGATCGGTGCACCACAGTCGGGACAGCGGTAGACGACCCGCTCTGGGTCGTCCTCGGCGGGTTCGACCCGCCAGTCGCCGTCGATCGGACTGGCGTGACCGCACGTGGGACAGAAGAGCGTTCCCTTGCGCGGTGCGCCGCTGGTTGTGGATCTTCGTGCTGTTCTCATCGATTTCGTCTACGGGCGCGAGAGCAATAGGACTGGCGGCTGACGGTGTTTGATGGTGTTCGTTCCCGGTCGATAGTGGCAGTCAGTACTGATAGCGGCGGACGTCGTCCTGGCTCTGGGATTGGCCCTGCATCTCCATCCCGCCGGTCATCTCGTCGAACGTCATCCCCGAGAGATACTCGTCGTAGGTCACGTCGTAGCCACTCCGGAGGTGGAAGTCGAGCCGGCCGGTCTCGACGCTCGTCTGAAAGAGCATGTGGACCGCCCGTCGGAGCAGTTCGTCGGTCTCCTCGGGACCGAGCGCGCAGGTGAGCAGCGCGAGCTCGTTGCGTGTTTCGCGATCGAGATCCATATCCACCTCGTCGCCGAGATCGGCGTAGCGCGATTCGACGTCGCTGGAGAGATCGTCGAGACTCATGGCCGATCTGGGTCTGCCGCCCGCAAACCGCTTTCGGGTCGATGCCCCATCGAACCGCCACGCGTATCACATTCACGACCGAACGAACGACGGATGAGCGAGTCCGCGTTCTCGTTGCCGGACGACCGCGATACTGTCCGCCGAGCGCTCGTCGAATGGTACGTGGAGGACCATCGCGGGTTCCCGTGGCGCGAGACGACCGATCCCTATGAAATCCTCGTCTCGGAGGTGATGAGCCAGCAGACCCAGCTCGAACGGGTCGTCGAGGCGTTCGACGGGTTCGTCGAGCGATGGCCAGACGCCGAGCGCCTCGCGGCCGCCGATCGGTCGGCCGTGGTCGGTTTCTGGAGCGGTCACAGCCTCGGCTACAACAACCGGGCGCGCTACCTCCACGAGGCCGCCGGACAGGTGACGACGGAGTTCGACGGCGAATTCCCCGAAACGCCCGACGAGCTCCAGGAACTGCAGGGTGTGGGTCCCTACACCGCGAATGCGGTGGCGAGTTTCGCCTTCAACAACGGGAACGCGGTCGTCGATACGAACGTCAAGCGCGTGCTCCACCGGGCGTTCGACGTCCCGGACGACGATGACACCTTTGCGGATGCCGCCGGAGAACTGATGCCCGCCGGCGAATCTCGAACTTGGAACAACGCGATCATGGAATTAGGCGGTGTGGCGTGTACGAAAACGCCCGCCTGCGACGACGCCGAGTGCCCCTGGCGCGCGTGGTGTGACGCCTACGCGACCGGCGATTTCAGCGCACCGGACGTGCCCACGCAGTCGCCGTTCGAGGGGAGTCGTCGACAGTTCCGCGGGCGCACCGTCCGGATTCTCGGCGAGTACGACGAGCTGGCGCTCTCGGAGCTCGGCCCGAGAGTGCGTGTCGACTACACGACCGACGGCGAGCACGGCCGCGAGTGGCTACGGGAGTTGCTCACCGATCTCGAAGACGACGGGCTAGTCGCTGTCGATACCGATGGCGAGACGACCGTCCGACTGCAACGCTGACGATCGTCGGAAACAGGTTCGCTCGCTTCAGAGGATGAGCGAGATGATGGCGAGAACGACGAAGACGATGATGAGGATGCGGGCGATTCCGGCCGACAGCCCCGCGATGCCCTGTGCACCGGCGAGGTAGGCGACGATCGCGAGGACGATGAAGACGACTGCCAGATAGAGGAAGTCGCCGGAGAACTGCAGCGCCGCTCCGGTGAGGGCGAGCGGGTTCATCGGGACACCCCGACGGCCGCGGTCAGTCGGTGGCGATGACGATTGGAGGCTGTTTCGAACATCAGAGCCCGTCTAAGAATTCCGTACTACCCGTCACCCAATATCGCCTGAAATCACTGCTGTACGATTCGGCAGACCGATTCGTTAGCGTCGACAAAAANTTCAGCAGGTTGTGCGTCGCTGAGAACAACGACCACTCCGCTTGTGCCCCCGTCTCCCCGCGTAACAGGAATCGGTCGCAGCCGCGGGTAACGTGCTGACCGAACACTGCTTCGACGCTCTGGCTGCGCTTGCGGTAGATACCTCTCCCACGTTTCGTCCGGAGTTTCCGCTCCATGCGTTCTTTCAGCCCGTACCATTTGGGGATCCGCCCTCGCGGCGGATCCGCCTCCCGAAGCTCTTTCCGTCGTTTCCAGTCTTTGGTCGTGGCGATGAACAGCTCCGTCTGNTTGGGGATCCGCCCTCGCGGCGGATCCGCCTCCCGAAGCTCTTTCCGTCGTTTCCAGTCTTTGGTCGTGGCGATGAACAGCTCCGTCTGCTCATCCGCTAACTGCGCGTTCGCTTTGCTCCAATACCCAGCGTCGGCAAGCGCCTTCGTCGGGCGCTTGCCGTTCACCTCCTCGCAGTTCTCCAGCATCGGCTTGAGCTGCTGGACGTCGTTTGCGTCAGTAGTGATGTCCTGCGCGA
>NZ_AOMC01000142.1 GCF_000336695.1 Halococcus morrhuae DSM 1307 | reverse complement strand
TGTTCCTTGGCGTCGAGTCGGTCTTTGGCTTCCCGCAATCGGTTCAGTCGGTCCTCTTGCTCCCGGAGTTCCTCCGGGAGCTCGTCTCCCCGCTGCTTCGGACCGTATTCGTCATCCTCAGCTTCGTCGATCTCGTCGGCCTCGTCGAGGATGTCGTGGATTTCGTCGGTGATCTGCTCACGAGTGCGATTTTGATCGAGGGCAGCGTCGCCTTGGACGCGCCGGCCGTCCAAGGCGACTTCACCCATCTCAACCATGCCAGCTTCCCGACAGAGNTGCGGGCCGTATTCCTCGTCTTCGGCTTCGTCGATCTCGGCGGCCTCGTCGAGGATGTCGTGGATTTCGTCGGTGATCTGCTCACGAGTGCGATTTTGGTCGAGTGCGGCGTCGCCTTGGACGCGCCGGCCGTCCAAGGCGACTTCACCCATCTCGGCCATGCCAGCTTCCCGGCAGAGGCGAAGAATCTCAACGAAGAGGTGCTCGAACTCCTCGCGGTGGTTTTTGCGGAAGAGGCTGATCGTGCGGAAGTCAGGATGTTGATTCGCAGCAAGGTAGCGAAAAGCGACGTCACGTTCGAGGAGACGGTCGAGTTTGCGGGAACTNGGATGTTGATTCGCAGCAAGGTAGCGAAAAGCGACGTCACGTTCGAGGAGACGGTCGAGTTTGCGGGAACTACGGACCCCGATACAGTACCCGAAGACGAGAATCTTGAGCATCATGGCGGGATGGAAGGGCGGCCGGCCACGGCCGTCCGCCCGATCTGCCGGATAGAAGGGATCGAGCCGGCCCTCGTTGTCGAGATGATCGATAACGTCGGAAACGTAGCGTTCGAGGCTATCGTCTTCGACCCACTCCNACAGGAGTTTCCGCTAGATAAAATCTACGTCATGTGAACTCGGAACCCGTAGAATCTGATTTCCCTGCCGATGTTTCTTGGACAGGCTCATCACGTTCACCCATAGCCGGATCCATCCCTCACGGTGTGGCTTGCAGAAGACGGGTCGTTAAATCATGGAGCAGGAAGAGCGGTGGCAAGCGGGCGAGCCCGGCGGTGGGTTTCGAAGGCCTTAACAGCGATTGCGCGGAAGGATCGGTAACTCGCTGGTACCGGGCACCGGCGGGCACCTGCTCGCGTGAACCCACGCAGCGGGTCGGTATGTGGCCCTCACGGGCTGAACCCTCAACGCCCGCAGACAACCATGGCACGAAGCTTCTACGCACACATCGGCGACGCGTGGCACGATGCAGAGAACGAGAAACACGCCGACCTCCAGTGGCGACGACTCCAGGAGTGGCGTGAACAGGGCGCAATCGAGCGCATCGAGCGCCCGACCCGTCTCGACCGGGCGCGCTCACTCGGCTACAAAGCGAAACAGGGCGTCGTCCTCGCCCGCGTCGCGGTCCGGAAAGGTACCGCGCGCAAGGTGCGCCACAAGGCCGGCCGACGGACGAAACGCCAGGGCGTCAACCGCGTCACCCGGCGGAAATCCGTCCAGCGTATCTCTGAGGAGCGCTCCAGTCGGAAATTCAAGAACCTCCGCGTGCTCAACTCCTACCCCGTCGGCGAGGACGGCTCGCAGAAGTGGTTCGAAGTCGTCCTCATCGACCCCGAACATCCGGCCATCGAGAACGACGACGATCTGAACTGGATCTGTGACGACACCCACCGTGGCCGGGCGTTCCGCGGGCTCACGAGCGCCGGCACGAGCGGACGCGGGCTCAACGAGAAGGGCAAGGGGTCCGAGCACACTCGCCCGAGCGTCCACAGCGACCGCGGCCGCGGGAAGTAAGCCGACCTTTCTTGAGCCACGAGCGTCTACGTTTCTCAATGAGTCACGATACTCAAACGGAAGCGGGATCGGAGACGCTCACGATGTACGCCGACTACGTCTGTCCGTTCTGCTATCTCGGCGAAGCCTCATTGGAACAGTACCGGGAACGTCGTGACGAACCGCTCGCCGTCGAGTGGCATCCATTCGATCTCCAGAGCGACCAGCGCGGCCCCGACGGAGAACTCGACTCGACCGCGGACGACGGCAAGGACGAGGACTACTACGCGCAGGCGAAGGAGAACATCGAGCGCCTCCAAGAGGAGTACGGCGTCGAGATGTCGCTATCGATCGCCACCGATGTGGACTCGAAGAACGCCCAACAGGCCGCGCTCTACGTCCGCGAGGCCCATCCCGAGAAGTTCGCAACCTTCCACGAAGCGGTGTTCGACGCGCTCTGGCAGGACGAACGCGACATCGGCGATCCCGACGTGCTGGCCGACATCGCCACGGAACTGGGGATCGACGCCGACGATCTCCGGGCAGCGATCGACGCCGACGAGCGCGAGGCGGCGCTCGAAGAGCGGTTTGCCGAGGCCAAGCAGACGGGCGTCACGGGCGTCCCGACGTTCGCCTACGAGGGCTACGCCGCCCGCGGCGCTGTGCCGCCCGCGCAGCTCGAACGACTCGTCGAGGGGTGAGTCAGCGGCTAGACCTGTCGGGTGAGGAGGAATGCCAGCAGAGCCATCGAGAGGGGCCGAGCAGCATGCCGTGCCGCGGCCCGTGAGGAGTGCCACGTCCTCGACGGGGCCACATCGCGTTCGACCATCGCTCGAAAAGCGATCGAGGGTTGTTATAGGCCGTCTAGCCACCGGTCGGCGAATCGATATGCTCGGCCACGACATTGCGGATGAGCAGGGCGACGAACAGCCCCAGACCGAGGGCTGCGACCGCGAGAACGGGGTTCGAGAGTACCATCTCCGTCGCCCGCCGGAATCCGGTCGTGAGCCACGCGAACAGCACCTGCGAGGGGAGCACCTCGCGGCCGGTGAGGACGAGCCCCGCGACGGCAGCCGCGAACAGCCCGCTACCCCCGGCGGAGTAGATAGCGAATCTCCCGACACCCATGCCGGCGATGCCGGCGGGAATCGAGATGATCGAGCGGAGCACCGGCAGCAGCCGGCCCCAGAAGACGGATGATTCGCCCCAGCGACGGAACCAGCCGCTCGCGCGCTCGACATCGTCAGCCGAGACGCTGACGAAGCCTCCATAGCGGTCGATGACGGGCTGGTGGGCCGTGTCGAAGACGAAATAGAGGAACAGGCTGCCGACCGTCGCGCCGACCGTCAGGGCGAGCACGAACGCGAGAAAGCTCGCCGGGCCGGTGACGAGCAGCGCGGCCGCCACGGGGACGACGAGCTCGCTCGGGACGAACGGGAAGAGCAACGAGGTTTCGAGGAAGGCGAAGACGAACAGCGCGAGGAAGCCGTACTGTGCGAGCAGCGCCGTCGCCGTCCCCTCGATACCGGCGAACATCGTTCGGATCGTTCCGCTGTGGGGACTTCGGCGTTGCCTTTCGGAACCCACAGGTTTTAGCGCGGTGTGCCCCGAACGGAGCCATGACCGAGGGAATCGTCGGGGAGTTCCTCGCCCTCAAAGACGAGACCGACGCCGACTTGCTGGCGATGCAGTGTGGCGATTTCTACGAGTTCTTCGCCGACGACGCCGAGTTCGTCGGCGAGGAGCTCGATCTCAAGGTATCACAGAAATCCTCGCACGGCTCGTCCTATCCGATGGCGGGCGTGCCTCTCAGCGAACTCACGGCCTATCTGAAGGTGCTCGTCGAGCGCGGCTATCGCGTCGCCGTCGCCGATCAGTACGAAGTCGACGGCGGGCACAAGCGGGCCATCGAGCGCGTCGTCACGCCGGGCACGTTGCTCGAAAGCACCGACAGCGAGGCGCGCTATCTCGCGGCGATCGTCGCGGAGAGCGGGGGCTACGGCTTCGCCGTCGCCGACGTCACCACGGGTCGTTTTCACGCCACCGAACTCGACGGTGATGAACTGCTTACTGAACTATATCGGTTCGGTCCCGCGGAGATCCTGCCCGGGCCCGACGTGCGCGCGGACGACGACCTGCTCACGGAGTTCCGCGCGACCGACGCGACGCTCTCGCTGCACGCGACCGACGCGTTCGCACCGGGACGGGCGCGACAGACGGTCGACGAGCAGTTCGGCGCGACGACGGTTTCGAGCGTGGGGCTCGACGACGCTCCTGGAGCGATCCGAGCGGCCGGCGGGCTGCTGTCGTACGTCGACGAGACGGGACTGGGCGTGCTGGCGTCGATGACACGACTGCAGCCGTACGACACGGGCGAGAGCGTCGCGCTCGACGCGACGACGCAGCGCAACCTCGAACTCGTCGAGACGATGGGCGAGGGCGGGCGCTCGCTGGTCGACGTCGTCGACCACACCGTGACGAGCGCCGGCGGGCGGACCCTCCGCGAGCGGCTCTGTCGGCCGATCCAGGACGAAGGCGAGCTCACGCGGCGCGCGGACTGCGTGGACGCGCTCGCGGGCGAGGCGCTCGCGCGCGAACGACTCCGCGAGACGCTCGGCGACGGTTACGACGTCGCCCGGCTGGCGAGCAAAGCGGTTTCGGGCAGCGCCGACGCGCGCGACCTGCTCCGGGTACGCGACACGCTTTCGGTGCTCGACGAGGTCGCTGGCGTGATCGAGGGTTCTGCGCTCGCCGACTCCCCGCTCGCCGACGTCGTCTCGCAGCCGGATCGAGCGGCTGCGGCGGAACTGGTTGACGAACTCGCCGACGCGCTCGCCGAGGAGCCGCCCGCGAGCACCCGCGAGGGCGGTCTCATCCGGCAGGGCTACCACGACGAACTGGACGAGCTGATCGAGGGCCACGAGGAAGCGCTCGACTGGATGGACGGGCTCGCCGAGCGCGAGCAATCCCGGCTCGGCATCACCCATCTGAGCACCGGTCGCAACAAGACCGACGGCTACTACATCCAGGTCGGCAACTCCGAGACCGGCGAAGTCCCCGAGGAGTACGACGAGATCAAGTCGCTGAAGAACGCGAGGCGCTACACCACCGAAAAACTGAGCGAGCGCGAGCGCGAGATATTCCGGTTTGAGGAGCGCCGTGGCGAACTCGAACACGAGCTGTTCGTCGATCTCAGGGAGCGCGTCGCCGAGCGCGCCGAGCTCCTCCAGGACGTGGGTCGCGCGCTCGCCGACTGTGACTGTCTGTCGAGTCTCGCGGTCCACGCGGTCGAAAACGACTGGACACGTCCAGCGCTGGTGGAGTCGGGCATCGACATCGAGGCGGGCCGGCACCCGGTCGTCGAACGCGAAGTCGAGTTCGTCCCGAACGATCTCGAACTCTCCGACGGGCGTGGCTTTCTCGTCGTCACCGGGCCAAATATGAGCGGGAAGTCCACCTATATGCGCCAGAGCGCGCTGATCACACTGCTCGCTCAGATCGGGAGTTTCGTGCCCGCCAGGAGTGCACGGATCGACCCCGTCGACGGGATCTACACGCGCGTGGGCGCGCTTGACGAGCTCGCGCAGGGGCGCTCGACGTTCATGGTCGAGATGAGCGAGCTCGCCAACATCCTCCATTCGGCGACCGAGGACTCGCTGGTGATCCTCGACGAGGTGGGACGCGGAACGGCGACGTACGACGGCATCTCGATCGCGTGGGCCGCGACCGAGTATCTCCACAACGAGGTGCGCGCGAAGACACTGTTCGCGACCCACTACCACGAACTCACGGGTCTCGCAGAACATCTCGATCGCGTGGCGAACGTCCACGTCGCGGTCGAGGAGCAGGGGGACGACGTGACCTTCCTCCGCACGGTGCGAGAGGGTGCGACCGATCGCTCCTACGGGGTTCACGTCGCCGATCTCGCTGGTGTCCCCGAACCTGTCGTCGACCGATCGCGGGACGTCCTCGCGAAGCTCCGTGCAGAGAAAGCCATCGAGGCGCGCGGCTCGTCTGGCGAGTCGGTTCAAGCCGTCTTCGATCTCGATAGCGAAGCGTTCCGTGGCTCCACCAGCGCCGACGGCGGTCGGCAGTCCCGAGATGGTGAATCCGAGACCACTCCGGACGACGATCCCGACTCGTCGCTCGACCCCGAAACTGAGGCCGTGCTGGAGGCAGTACGCGAGACGAACGTCGCGGAGACGTCGCCGGTCGAACTCATGAGCACCGTCGAGAAGTGGCAGCAGCGACTGTCCGACGACGCCTCGGAATAGCCAGCCCACCGACATTCGTGGAATCTCATCGACGAGGATAGAGAATCCAGCAGTCGATCGACCAGCGCAGTTCCTGGTTCAGAGAGAAGAATCGGGAACAGTCTGTCGCGGTCCCGATCTAAATAATACGAAAACTTTTGAAAGTAGAGGGCGAACGACAGTCGATGGGAACACGTCGAACGGAGATCGAACGGCATCTGCCCGAGGAGGAGATCGACGAGCTGCTGCGGGCGGCCGATGACGATCACCGTCTGCGGCGAATTGGATTCATTAAAAACCTCTATCGGGGCGACACCATCCCCGAAGCGGCCGACCGGGAGGGACGCTCGCCGGCGACCGGAACCCGGTGGGCGAGCGCCTGGAACGAGGGCGGATTCGACGAACTCATGCCGGATTTTGGAGGCGGACGACCCGCGAAACTCGACGACACGGAAAAAGAAGAACTGCTCGACCTGCTCCGAAAGGGCCAGCCGTGGCAAGCACAGGAGATCGATCGGCTTCTCGACGACGAGTTCGGCGTCGAATACCACTCGAACTATCTCGGAACGTTCCTTCGAAATCTCGGTCTCTCCACCGTGAAATCGCCGGCGAACGCCTCCGATCGGCCGAGGAAGCGAGCGGAGGCGGTCGGCGAAGACGATGGGGAAGCATCCGACGAGGCAGAACCGTCGCGTGGTTCCCACGAGCGAGATATGGGGCGACGATGGGTCGTCGACAAGGACGATTGATCGGACAATAGATTGCAGATGTTATCTTAATCTATGCCCCGATCAATCGATCGTCGACGGAAGAGAGAGATCCGTGCTACATATTTTCCGATATATAGTCGAATCGGGACAGCAGTTTCGCCGAATGGAACGTTGGATGATCAGGACGTGGAGGTCGCACAGTCACAGCCACCTTGTTCGAGCAGTTCGTCGATTCCGTAGCGCTGCCCGCAGTCCTCACAGAGAACGCTCACGTCGACGAACAGCATGAACTCGCCGAGATCGAACTCTGTGTTCCGACGGAGCCGGTCGAGTTTCTCCTCGGTGACGGTCTCGACGCGCCCCCGGAGTCGCTGGACGTTCTCGGCCTCGACGACGGTTCGGTCCCGATCGTCGGCGGTGTATTCGGCTCCCCGATGCTCGGTGAGGTAGCTCCGGATCGCCTGATAGGTGACGAAATCCGATTGGAGTTCCTCGACCGGGACGCCGTCACGTTCGAGCTGTCGCCGGGTCTGGGTCCGATCGGCGCTGCTGGTCTCCGCGTCGGTGAGCAGTTGGTACGTGTTCTCGATTTCGCCCGCGAGCGGCTGCATGCCTGCCGCAGCCATCGCCGCCGCCAGCAGTCGCTGGTTGAAAACGGTCGCGAGATCACGCAAACTCGTCCGTTCGTCGTCGGGTGCGGTCCAGCGGCGTTCCATCTCCACGCCGATCCCGTCGAGGTCGTACTCGTCGATCAGCCGGGCAACCTTGCTTCGTCGCCCCGTCGCCCCCGTGCTCTCGTCTGCGTCGGCCATATGGCTCCTCGGCTGGCGGCTCCAATAGCTCTTTTGTGCTCGTCGTCCGGAGGGCGAAACGAGAACGGACGATCGCGGGTTCTCGACGGCCGTATTCGCCACTCTCGAAGATCAGTGGTTCGGAGCCTCGAAGGACAGGCTCGTTATCAACGATCGCTCTCAGATACGACGGAAGCAGTAGACGGTCGAGCTGGAACTCCACCATCAAAACCACGTTCCCGGCCGTGATGGTCCCGGACACGCGAGTAGAAAACCAGTTCTATTTTTCCAATGTATTCGAATATATCGAACTATATCCGATTCAATTCCATCTTTCACCATATTCGTGTTGGTATGCGTGCAAAACAACTATGTATATCCAATCCAACTGTCGTTTGTGACAGTAGTTACCGATCAACAGGCGATGAGGTTGAACGAGAATCGAGAACGTCGCGTCGAACGGGAGGGTGACGCAATCGTCGCTCCCGTTCCGGGGCTCCGGTGACGAGCGATGGTCTCGGAGAACGCGAAGATCGGCTTCGTCGGCGGGGTCGCCATCGCCATCGGAAGTAGCGTCGGTGGCGGACTGTGGGCTACCCCGGTGATCGCGGGGGCGATGGGCGGTCCGATCACCGTGCTCATCATGATGCTGGTGGCTGTTCCGACCTTCCTTGCGCTCCCGACGTATCTCACGCTGACGAAGGCGTGGCCGAAGACGGCCGGCAGCTACTACTACACGACGAGAATGTTGCTCCCGGAACGCAAGAATCTGAGCAAGCTCGTCGGCTTCACGATCTCCTTTTCGGGGCTCATGCTCGGCGGGCTGATCTATCTGCGATACATGCTGCTCGGCGGTGCGTCCTTTCTCAACGCGATCGTGCCCACGATCTCGACCGAACTGTTCACCGTGCTCCTGCTGACGATCTCGTTCGCGGTGGTCTGGTTCGGCATCCGCGCGACCGGCGTGGCCGAGATCGTGCTCGATGCGGTCTTGTTGCTGTCGATCGGCGTGATCGTCGGTGGCGGGCTACTCAACGTCGAGATGGGGAATCTGACGCCAGTCATGCCGGAAGGGTTCATCGGCGCGCTCCCGGCGTACGCGGTCCTCCTCACCCTGGGCGGTGGCGCGATCAAGATCATCAACTTCGGCGAGGAGATCGAGGACGTCGAGAACACGATCGGCGGCATCATCGTCACGAGCGCCATCGTCGACATCCTCATCTCGACGGTCGTGTTGTTCGTCGCCGTCGGCGTCGTCTCGTACGCACAGCTCGAAGGCCAGACGCTCGGGTTCGTCGTCGGTCAGTATCTCTCGGGCAATCTCGTCGTCGTGACCGGCATCGGTGCGCTCGTCGCGGGGTTCACGACGAACATCGCCTCGGTCGCCGTCTTCACCCGGATCTTCTCGGTGCTCGTCGACGACAACCTCTTCCCCGAGTGGGTCGGCCGCGAGAACGATCACGGCGAACCCGTCTACTTCCTTCTCTTTCTCTACGTGCTGTCGGTGGCACTCACGTTCGTCGACGTCTCCTTCGGTGCGCTGGCGGCCAGTTTCTCCTTCCTGTTCGTCGTCCCTCTCATGATCCACTCGATCGTCGGCTTTCGGCTCCCGTCGACGTTCCCCGGCATCTTTGACGCCGAGAGCGTGGCGAACTCACGCCTGCTCCGCCCGCGCGTCGTCCGCTGGTCAGCGCTGGGGCTGTTCGTCATCCTGGCCGTCATGACTGTCTTTCTCGTCGTCACGCAGCCACAGGCGTTCGTCGCGTATCTCGGCCTCGTCGCGGTCAGCGTTCTCGTCTACGGTCTTCGATGGTGGCAGGTCGGCGACAGCAGCCGCCTCATGAGCTCCGGCGTCGGCTTTCGCACCGTGCAGAGCGACGGAGGCGAACAAATAAATCGCTCCGACTGACAGATACACCATGTCCGAAGAAACCACGATCTACGTCGCCGATCGAATCGTCACGATGAATCCGAGCCGACCGGAAGCGAGCGCCGTCGCCGTCCGCGACGGTCGCGTGCTCGGCGTCGGCAGCGTCGCGGAGCTCGAGGGCTGGGGGAACGCCACGATCGACGAGCGCTTCGCGGACCACGTGTTGCTGCCGGGCTTCGTCGAGGCCCACGCCCACTCGATGGCCGGCGCGCTCTGGTCGTACCCCTACCTCGGCTACTACGGCCGCGACAGCCCGGACGGGACGCACTGGCCGGGCTGTCGGAGCGTCGCCGACGTGCTCGATCGACTGTCACTGCAACGGCGACGAGGCCAGCGGGCTGTTCGTCGACGCCGTTGAGCTGCTCCAACGCGAGTCGCCGCGGTTCGATCACCGTCACACCGTCCAGCACTGCCAGCTGGCCACGGCCGACCAGTACCGCCGGATGGCGGCGCTCGGCCTCTGTGTCAACCTCTTCAGCAATCACCTCTACTACTACGGCGACCAACACTACGAGGTGACAGTCGGCCCGGAGCGCGCCGAGCGGATGAACGCCTGCGCGAGCGCCAAGCGCGCCGGCGTCCCCTTCAGTGTCCACTCGGACGCGCCGGTCACGCCGCTTGCGCCGCTACACACGGCCTGGAGCGCCGTCAACCGCGTCACCGCCAGCGATCGCGTGCTCGGCGAGGACGAGCGCATCTCGGTCGACGAAGCACTCAGAACCATCACTGTCGACGCCGCCTACTTGCTCGGGATGGACGACGAGGTCGGCACCATCGAGGCCGGCAAGCGGGCCGACTTCGCCGTGCTCGAAGACGATCCGACCGCCGTCGATCCGGCGGCGCTCAGGGACGTCCCGGTCTGGGGGACGGTGATGGGCGGCGAACCGTTCCCCGCGGCGACCGAGTGAATCGGTGCTGATGCCGTTTTTCGTATTGCCGACGGCGCTCGATCGTGAAAAGTCGCGTCGAAACGTCGACGTGACGGCTACAGTTCGTGGCTGTCGGCGATCCGGTCGAGATGCTCGGTCGGCGTGCCGAGGAACGTCTCCCACGCCTTCGCCTGCTTGAAGTAGATGTGACCGTCGTGTTCCGAGGTAAAGCCCATCCCGCCGTGGTTGTGGATGTCGTCGGCGAAGACCTGCGTGAGCTGCTCCGAACAGAACAGTTTGGCCTCCGAGACCGCACGTGCGGCATCCGGCTCGTCGTTTTCGAGCGCCCACGCCGCGTAGTAGGTGAGCGATCGCGCGGCCTGCGTGGCCATCCACATATCGGCGATGCGGTGTTTGACCGCCTGGAACTGTCCGATCGGTTTGTCGAACTGCTCGCGCTGGCTGCCGTAGTCGGACGACATCTCCACGGCGCGGCTCGCTGCGCCGACGGTCATCGCACAGGTGGCGACGGTGTAACGATCCATCGCTTTCTGGAGGGTCGGCCCGGCTTCGCCTTCAGTCCCGAGCAGCGCGTTCTCGCCGATCTCGAAGTCGTCGAAGTGGAGTTTCGCCGCCGGGCGCGTCCGATCGAGGGTGTCCTGCGGTTCGCTGTCGACGCGCTCGGCATCCACCAGAAACAGGCTCACGCCGTCCATCCCGGTGCCGGAGCCCGTCCGCGCGGCGACGACGATCGTATCGACCTGCTCGCCGAACGGCACGAGGGTCTTCGTCCCGTCGAGGCGATAGCCGTCGTCGGTCGGTGTGGCGGCGAGCTGGATGTCGCGCGGCAGCGACTCCTGACCGGACTCGTAGAGCGCGAAGCTCAACCGTTGGTCACCATCGGCGATCGCCGGCAGGAACTGCTCCTTCTGTGCATCCGATCCGAGTTCGTCGAGCACGAACGCGCCGAACGCGAGCGTCTCGGGCAGCGGGGCTGGCAGCGCGACCCGGCCGGCCTCTTCGAGCAACAGCGAGAGGTAGAGCACGTCGTCGCCCAGTCCACCGTGTTCGAGCGGCACCGTCAGCGCCGGGTAGTCCATCTCGGACAGATCGTCCCAGAGGTCGTCGACGACGTCCTCACCGTCGATCCGTTCCCGCGCGCGTTCGAGGACTTCCCGATCCTCGAAGAACTCCTGTGCCGTCTCGCGCATCTGTCGTTGTTCGTCGTTGATTCTGAAGTCCATATCAGTCGTCCTTCGGCAGCCCGAGCACGCGCTCGGCGATGATGTTTCGCTGGACGTCCTTCGTCCCGCCGGCGATCATCTTCCCGTAGGGCATCAGCAGGTCCGTCACCCACTGGCCGTCGTCCGGTCCGTCGGTCCAGAGAGCGTTGTTCGCCCCGAGCAACCGCCGCGCGAAGTTCTCCAACTTCTTCTCGGTCTGGTTGTTGAACACCTTGTCCATCGACCCCTCCGGACCGGGCACACCGGTCTCCATCTGCTTGCTCACGTTCCGGTAGTGGGTGAGCTTGCCCGCCTGAATGCGAGTGTGGAGCCGGGCGAGTTCCCGGCGCACGTGGGTGTGCTCGGCGAGCGGTGTGCCGTCGCGTTCGTGCTCCTGACAGAACTCGACGAGCGAGCGCCAGCGCTGTTCGATCGAGAACACGTCCGACATGCTGTGCTCGAACGCCGAGAGCGTCATCGCGACCTCCCAGCCCTCGTCGATCTCGCCGACGATGTGCTCTTCGCGCGCCACGGCGTCGTCGAAGAACACCTCGTTGAAATCCGTCTCGTCGGTGATCTGGTGGATCGGCTCGGTCTGGATGCCCTCCTGGTCCATATCGACCAGGAAGACGGTGATGCCGTGGTGTTTCGGGCCGGAATCGTCCGTCCGGGTCAGCAAGAAACACCAGTCGGCGACGTGCGCGTAGCTCGTCCAGACCTTCTGCCCGTTGAGCAGGAACTCGTCACCGTTCCGTTCGGCCGACAGCGAGAGACTCGCGAGATCGGAACCGGCATCCGGCTCCGAGTAGCCCTGACACCAGAGTTCCTCGCCGCTGATGATCTTCGGCAGGAACCGCTCTTTCTGCTCGTCGGTGCCGAGCTCCATCAGCGTCGGGCCGACGAAGTCGATGCCGACGGCGTTGATGCGTGCCGGCGCGTCGACGCGCGCCGTCTCCTGATTGTAGATGACCTGTTCAAGCAGCGAGGCGTCCGCACCCCCGTACTCCTCGGGCCAGTGGAGCCCCGCCCAGCCACCGTCGTTGAGCGTCCGCTGCCAGTCCAGCAGGAACTCGACGTTCTCTTCGGGATCGTCCGTTCCCGGGCGTTCACCCGCTTGCCACCCGTCCGGCAGGTTCTCGCGGAGCCACTCGCGGAGCTCCTGCCGGAACCGTTCTTGGTCCTCGGTGTACTCGAAATCCATTGTCTGTCTCGACGGGCTATCGGACGGGACAGCTCCACATATACCTTGTGCAGTGATCGAAAAAGCGCGGGACTCACGGCCGCCGTCGGCGTGTGGAAGGGAAACACGGATTAGGGGCGGGGGCGAACCCCCGCCGAACCAGCGCCGGAGTCGACGCTGGCACACTCCATGAGCGAGCACACCTACACTTCGATCCGAGTTGAACGGGAATCCGACACGCTCGGCCACATCGTGCTGGACCGACCCGAGGAGATGAACACCTTCTCGCCCGCGATGGCCGAAGAACTCACCGACGCGCTCTCGGAGCTCGAAGACGACGACAGCACTCGCGCGATCGTCATCACGGGCGAGGGACGGGCGTTCTCGGCCGGCGCGGACGTCGGCGACGGGATGGACGACGGCGGTGACGATCCGACGCGATCCGGCGTCGAATCGTCGCGCCACGGCCAGTCGGTGTTCGGACAGTTCCGCGAATCACCACTTCCTGTGATCGCCGCCGTGGACGGGTTCGCCCTTGGAGCCGGCATGGAGCTCACGATGTGTGCCGATCTGCGCGTCGCGTCCGAGAGCGCGGAGTTCGGCCTCCCGGAACACAACCTCGGTCTCCTGCCTGGCTGGGGTGGCTCTGCCCGCCTCCAGCAGCTCGTCGGCGAGAGCACGGCGAAATACATCATCTTCACCGCCGACCGCTTTTCGGCCGAACGGATGCAGGAATGGCAGTACGTCCACGAAATCTACCCCGACGACGAGTTCGACGAGCGAGCCATCGACTTCGCCCAGTCGATCGCCGAAGGGCCGCCGATCGCCCAGCGGTACACGAAGCGTGCGATCCACGCCGCCGCCGAAAGCATCGACGCCGGCCTCGAAGTCGAGGCGAGCAGTCTCGGCCATCTCCTCGACACCGACGATCTCGCCGAGGGGATGGCCGCCTTCTCCGAGCAGCGCGAACCGGAGTTCGAAGGCAAATAACTACCCATCCCGTTCCGATCGCAACGGTTCGCCGACGCCCATCAGTGATTTTGGAACATCGATGTCTTCGATCAGCGTCGTCGAGGCGACCGGATGGCTGTCGTAGGGGTCGTCGATGTGCGTGTCATCGCGTCAGTCGTCGTCGGCCGTGGCGGTACCGTCGAAGTCGGATGCCATCTCGGCTTCGTGTTCGTGGAGGTGGCGCATCCGCTCGGGGAGGTCGATGCCGCGTTGTGCGTAGCGCCACACACGATAGCGATAGACGGCGTATCCCACCCCGAGCCAGACGGGAACCGCGGTCGCGATGATAAGCCCCGAACCTTCCCCGAGTCCCAGCAGGATCCACAGACCGACGGGGATGACGACGCCGATGGCCACCAGCGGGTAGAGCAGCGCTTTGGGAACGCGGTAGGTGGACTTCTCGTAGCGCTCGGGGAAGCGACGGGTGAGCTGGAGCGCCCCGAGCGCGAGAAAGACCATGTCCATCAGAAAGGACAGCGAGAGCACGAACGCGAGTTCGAGCAACCCCGGCGCGAACGGGACGATGACGAGTGCCGGGATGCCCATCGCGAGAATGGCGGCATCCGGGCTCCCCCAGCGCTCGTTGATGTGCGCGAGCTGATTGGGGATGACGCCGTCGCGAGCCGCCCGCATGACGATCCGGGAGACGTTCACGAACACTGCGTTCACCGTCGTGAGACCGCCGACTATCGCCGCGGCCACGATCAGGAACACGCCCCACCACGGGAGGAACTCCCGGGCGACGACCGCGATACCCGCCTCGGCACCCGCCCATTCGGTCCAGTGAACGACGCCGATGGCCACGACGATGAGCCCCGTGAGAAGCGTCATTCCGATAACCGTACTGAGCGCGATCGATCGGGGAATGTTCCGTATCGGATTCTCGATTTCCTCACCGAGTTGCAGGGGAAGACTGAACCCCGTCATCCCGAGGAACAGCGTGATCACGGCCGCGACGAAGGGATCGATCGCTTCACCCGGAAACACCGGCGTGAAGTTCCCGGGACTGATGTGGAACAGTCCAACGCCGACGAACAGCGCCGAGGCGACGATGATGATCGTGACCAGTCCGTACTGGATCAGCGCCGTCGCCCGAATGCCGAGGATGTTGATGATCATGAACGCGAAGATCAGACCCCCGACGAGCAGTTCCGTCGAAACGGTCGGGATCGTGAACGCGATCGTCGATCCCAGCGTCACGTCGAGTGGGAGATAAAAGCGGAGATACTGGGCGAACGCCTGCGCAGTGAACGGCAACCCGAACCAGATCGCCGGCAGCGAAACCCACGGTCTGGCGAACCCCCAGAACGGGCTCAAGAGTACGGAGTTGTACACGTAGCCGCCGCCGGACGTCGGCATCGCACCGCCGAGCTGGAGCATGAACACGAACAGCACCACCGTCGGAATCACCACCAGGAGGGCAGCCAGCGCCATGCTCGGACCAACTCCGGTCGCCAGGAGTTCGGCAGGGACGATGAACGTCGTTGCTGCGATCGCATTGCCGATTGCGAGCGCCGTTGCGCCGGTGAGACCGATTTTCTGGTCGGGGATCTCGAAGCTAGCCTCGGGCATCACCTATCGATTCAGCCCGCTACGTATATAGTTTATGCCTACTGTTATCATGATCCGTGGTTTCGATCGACACTAAACTAGGCAGCGACTGGTTCGGACGCACAGCTTCGAATGACGATATCGTTGCGAGCGCCATCAATACTGACGACGCCAGCACATCCAAACGGCAGGTGATCGTACGGAGACGACGAGAACGACCTGGCTTACAGCTCCTCGCTCGGTTCGAGCGTTCCGACCTCCGACTCGACACGCTCTTCGAGCTTGTACCGTTGGACCTTCTGGGTCGCGCTTTTGGGGAGTTCGTCGACGAAGAACACTCGCCGCGGGTGGGCGTATGCCGCGACGTTCTCCAGGGCGAACCGACGGATTTCGTTCTCGGTGACGGTCGCCCCCTCCTCGCAGACGACGTAGGCGACCGGTGCCTCGCCCTTCACCTCGTGATCGGCGGCGACGACCGCCGCCTCCTCGACGTCGGGATGGAAGAACAGTTCGTCCTCGATTTCGGCGGGATAGACGTTCTCGCCGCCGACGACGAGCATGTCGTCGCTGCGGTCGACCATCCAAAGGAAGCGATCCTCGTCGACGCGCGCGATGTCCTTGGTGTAGAACCAGTCCTCGTCGTCGAACACCTCCTCGTTCTTCTCGGGCAGGTTGTAGTAACCCTCGAAGACCGGCGGGCCGCGGATCGCGATCTCGCCCGTGTAGCTCGGTTCGTCGTCGAAATCCGGTTCGTAGCCGGTGAGGCCGGCCGGTGCGGTCGGATCGAGATGTTCGGGCGGGACGCGCGTCTCGCGGGTCACCGGATCGACCAGCTTCATCTCGACGCCCGGCATCGGCTGGCCGATACAGCCCGCGCCCTTCTGGACGCCCCTCGCGGATGCGGCCGTGCCGGCCGTGGTCTCGGTCATCCCCCAGCCCTCGACGAGCGCGACGCCGAAGCCATCCTCGATACGGTTGCGGGTGTCGGCTGCCAGCGGTGCCGCGCCGATCCCCAGGGTCTTGATCGAGGAGACGTCGTACTGCTCGGGGTTGGCTTCGAGCTCCTGCACCATGCTGATGTACAGCGCCGGAACGCCGGTGAAGTCGGTGATCCCGCGGCGGTCGATCGTTTCGAGCAGGACGTCCGGCCTGACCTGATTCTGGAGCACGACCGACCGCCCGCTGTACAGCGTAAACAGCGTACTGCCGATCAGCCCGATGATGTGGTACATCGGCGTGATCAGCAGTATCGAGTCCTCCTCCGGGTCGATCGCCTGCGTTTCGGCGAACGCCTGCAGCGTCGTGAGGATGTTGCGGTGGGTCATCGGGACGCCCTTCGGGTTGCCCGTGGTCCCGCTCGTATAGCCCTGGAAACAGGCGTCGGACTCGTAGTCGCGGTCGACGGTCTCGAACTCCGTGGCGCGGTCCGCGACCCACTCGTCGTAGTCCGTGACGCCCCCCGCTTCGCCGCCCGGGACGAACGCGTGTTCGAGATCGAGCGCCTCGTTGAGCCCGGCGACCAGCTCGCCCAGCCGTTCGGAGCCGAACAGGACGTCGACACCGGCGTCTTCGAGCACGTAGACGAGCCGGTCGTGTGCCAGCTGGACGTTGAGCGGTACGGCCACCGCCCCCACCTTGCAGATGCCGAACGCGACCGGCATGTACGTGAGGTTGTTCTCCATCGCGATGGCGACCCGATCGCCCGGTTCGACGCCCGCGTCGACGAGCCCGTTCGCGACCCTGTTGGCCGTGGCTTCGAGCTCCGCGTAGCTCAGTTCGTCTTCTTGGTGATGCATCGCCGTCTTCTCCCCGTATCGCTCGGCCCCCATCGACGGGAGATCCCCGAGATGTCGGAGCGGTGTCCGTTGGTGAAACTTCATCCTTCGATCCGTCACGTTTGAAACCATATGTCTTAGTTCTTTCCCATAGATTGTTATCGTTTTCCGCGGCCGGCGATTGTGGGGGAGCGGAAAGGGACGAAGGAAGGGGGAGAAGGCGAGGAAAAGGGAGGAAAGAGAAGGAGGGGAGAGGGGGGGGGGAGGAGACCGACCTGAAAATCGGAACGCGATGGTGGGAGGGAAAACATTTATCAAAGATAACTACCGACGTATCGACGGTTGCAAAACCACGCATGAACTTCGACTATACTGACGAGCAGGAGGCGTTCCGCCGCGAGATCCGGGAGTGGTACGAAGAGAACCTCCCCGACGGCTGGATCGAGGGCGATCGCGACCTGCCGGACGACGAGGACGAACGCGAACAGTTCCTCCGGGAGTGGCAGCGGAAACTCCACGAGGGTGGCTGGGCGGCGATCCACTGGCCCGAGGAGTACGGCGGTCGTGATGCGAGCCTGATGCAGCAGTTGATCTACCAACAGGAGAAGGCCCGTGTGAACCCGCCGCCCGAGCGCAGCGAGATCGGCGTCGACCTCGTCGGCCCGGCGATCGAGGGGTTCGGCACCGAAGAACAGAAGGAACGCTTCCTGCCGAAGATCCTGAACGGTGAGGAGCTCTGGTGTATCGGCTACTCCGAACCGGACGTCGGCTCCGACCTCGCGAGTCTCCAGTGCAAGGCGGTCGACGAGGGCGACCAGTTCCGCATCAACGGCCAGAAGATCTGGACGACGCACGCCCACAAGGCCGACTGGTGTTACATGTTCACCCGGACGGACGATTCCGGGCCGAAACACCACGGCATCACCGCTCTCATCGTCGACATGGACCAAGAGGGTGTGACGAACGAGCGCATCCGCCAGATCACCGACGAGCGCGAGTTCAATCAGGTCTACTTCGACGACGCGACGACCCCGAAGGAGAACGTCCTCAACGAAGTCGACGAGGGCTGGGAGGTCGCCATGCGACAGCTCTCCTTCGAGCGGATCTCGCTCTCGCAGTCGCTCGATCTCGAACGGCGCTTCGACGAGCTCGTCGAGTTCTGCAAGAACGAGACGCGCGGCGGCACACCGCTGGTGGAGGACCCACACATCCGCGAGAAACTCGCCGAGTTCGACACCCGGATTCAGGCGGCGAAGCTGACCTACTTCCGCAACGTGAGCAAGCAGATGAACGGCGATCTCGGTGCCGAGGCCTCGTTCGGCAAACTGTACGACAGCGAGGTCGCCGCCGATCTCCACCGGTTCAGAGTGAAACTCGGCGGGCCGAAAGCCGCGCTCTGGGGCGACGACTCGCCGAACGGGGCGGCGAAGGACTCGCTCGCGAACATCTCGATCCGGATCGGCGGTGGGACGTCGGACATCCAGCGCAACATCATCGGCGAACGAGTGCTCGGGCTGCCGAAGGGAGATCAGGAGTAAACGATGGATTTCACGCTCTCGGACGAACAGAATCAGATGCAGGAATCGGTGCGCGACTACCTCGAATCGGAAGGCGGCATCGAGCTCGCCCGCCGACAGATGGACGGCGAGGACGTCGTCGACGAGGTCTGGGACGGTCTCGCCGAGATGGACTATCCGGCACTGAGCGTCCCGCTCGAATACGGTGGCCTGGGTGACGATCTGCTCTACCTCTCGCTGCTGTTCGAGGAGGCCGGCCGGGTCGCGCTCCCGGGACCGCTGCCCGAGACGCTCGGGTTCACCGTTCCGTTGCTCGCGGAACTCGGTACCGACGAACAGAAAGAGCAGTTCCTGCCGGCGATCGCCGACGGCGATCTCCGTGCGAGCGTCGCGCTCTACGACGACGCCACCGAATCGCTCCCCGGGGCCATCCGGATGGAGGCCGAACCCACGGACGACGGCTATCGTCTCGACGGGACGAAAACGCTCGTGCCCTACGCCGAAAGCGTCGATCGGGTGGTCGTGCCCGCCCGAACCCGCCAGGACACCGGTTACGATGGCATCACGCTGTTCTTCGTCGATCCCGCGGCGGCGGAGGCAGAGCAGCTCGACACGCTCGACAAGACTCGACCGCTGTACGAACTGACCTTCGACGCGGTCGAGGTTTCCGGCGCGCGGCTCGGCCCGGTTGACGGCGGCGGGGACGCGCTCAAGCGCGCCATCGACCGCCTCAACGTCTCGATGTGTGCGATGCTCGTCGGCGGGGCCGACGAGGCGGTCGACCGCTCGGTCGAGTACGGCAAGCAGCGCGAACAGTTCGACAAACCGATCGGGCAGTTCCAGGCGGTCAAACACCGCATCGCCGATATGTGGCTCGACACGGAGGCCGCGCGATCGCTCACCTACTACGCGGCGTGGGCGATCGCGAACGACGAGGACGACGCACGCCAGGCCGTTTCAAGGGCGACCTGGTACTGCACCGAGCGCTGTGGCGAGCTCTTCGAGGACGATATCTTCAACCACGGCGCGACGGGCTACACGTGGGATCACGACGGCCACATCTTCCTCAAACAGGCGAAGACCTGGGCGAACCTCCTTGGCTCGCCGACGGAACACCGCCGACGGATCGCCGACATCCGGCTGTAGCGTCGACCACGATTCGTTCCTTTTCGATCGGAATCGAGAACTGATTTGGCCGTCATCTCTCGAGCCTGATTTACCGAAAAACAACGGCTTCGACCGGTATCGCGCGCTACACGCGCTCGATGATGGTGGCGACGCCCATGCCGAGCCCGATACACATCGTCGAGAGCCCGTAGCGCTGGCCGGTCTCTTGGAGCTGGTGGGCGAGTTTCGTCACGAGCATGCTGCCGGTCGCGCCGAGCGGGTGGCCGTGGGCGATCGCGCCGCCCCAGACGTTGGTTCGATCCCACTCGGCGTCGGTGTCCTGGAGCCACGCCGCGACGACCGACGCGAACGCCTCGTTGCACTCGAACAGGTCGATATCGGCCCCGGTCATGTCGTTCGCCGCGAGGATCTCGTTGGTCGCCGGTAAGGGACCAGTGAGGATCGTCTCGGGCGAAACCCCGACGATGTGCGTGTCGACGATGCGGGCCATCGGATCCCAGCCGCGATCGTCGGCGACGTCGGGGTCCGCGACCAGTAGCGCTGCCGAGCCGTCGACGACGCCCGAGGAGTTGCCCGCGTGGATGACGCCGTCGCCCTCCTCCCGCGCGATTACCGGCAGGTTCGAGAGCGTCTCCCTGTCCGTCTCCGGCCGGGGGTGTTCGTCGACCTCCACAGTAATGTCCTCGCCATCGAGTTCGGTCTCGACGGGCGTCACCTGACTGTCGTAGTGGCCGGCATCCCAGGCCTCCTTCCAGCGGCGTTGTGAGTCGAGGGCGATCGAATCGACGTCCTCGCGGGTGATGTCCCAGCGATCGGCGATGAGTTCGGCTCCCTGGAACTGGTTGGTCTGGCTGCCGACCGGGAACTGCTCGTGGTAGGTCTCGCTACGTTCGCCCGCGTCGTCTCCGATGGCGTGGTCGGTCATGTGCTCGACGCCGCCGGCGATCATCACGTCTCGATAGCCCGACTTCACGCTCGCGGCGGCGAGATTGAGTGTCGTCTGGCCCGAACCGCACATCCGGTTGAGCTGGAAGCCCGGGACCGCGTCGCCCCAGCCGGCGACCATCGTCGCGTGCCGGCCGATGTTGCTCCCCTGCTTGTCGATGGCGGTGACACAGCCGATCGCGGCGTCGTCGACAGTGGACGCGGGATCGAACCCGACCCGTTCTTCGAGCGCGCGCAGCGGTGCGGCCGCGAGGTCTTGGGGGTGCGTGTCGCGGAACACGCCCCCGTCAGCCCCGAACGGCGTTCTGACGCAGTCGACGATAACAGGATCGTTCATTGGGAATGCTGTTCCATCGAACGCTTCGGGAACGCTTGAATGTTTTGGCGATGTGAGCGAAACGATTCGATCGATGTCGGTGCCAACCGGCGAATCATCCTCGCGTCTCACACAGAAAATCCGACAGTATCGAAATTAGGCAGAAAGCGCGGTACGTGAGGGGTATTCTCGATGTTAGTGACTGGAAATATTTCGTTATCGTCGAATCAGTTGGTAATTATCGACCATTTCTAACCACACGCCACTCTTCCTCTCATTCGTTTCCCGATTCGAGCTGCCGGGTTCTACACAAGACATACCGAGCAGAAGTGATCAGCCTTTCCAAGAATAACAGTGTTACTTCTGTTATTCAGTCTGTGATAGCCCCCGGCCGATACCGTTCTCGCGATCGAGCGGATCACGAATAGTGCTCGACTGCGACGTGGTGTTCTGGATGCTCCACGAATACGCTGAAGAGTTGACTTCGACATTGTCGAATGTAAAACGTACGTACTGCTACTGGGCCGCAAACCGGGACAGGACCGTCCATGTCTTCGCAGTCGCCGGCCAAACGATCGAGGTCCCAGTATCAATTCGGATTGCACAGTCCACAAAACGGGGATGGAAGATTACCATACTACATTTTCGAAAGTATCGAAACACATCGAGGCATTCGTCCGCATCGAGCCGGTCCCATGCGCCATCTCACGCGACGCTGATCGGACGATCGTGAAACGAAAGGAGGTCGCGGCGTTCGGCCGCGATCGAATCGTCCGCTGTACCGTAGTCTGGCCTTAGAACGCGAACAGATCCGCACCGCCGGTGACACCGACGAGCTGGCCGGTGACGTAGTTCGCCTGCTCGCTCGACAGGTAGGCGATGAGGTTCGCGACGTCTTCCTCGCGGCCGGCCCGCCGCATCGGGATCATCTCCACGATCCGGTGCATGTGCTCGTCCATCGCCTCGATCTCCTCCAGCTCCAGATCGGCGAGCTCGCTCGCCGCGAGGCTCGGCGCGACGATGTTCGCGGTGACGCCCGACTGTGCGCCTTCGAGCGCGAGCGTCTTGCCGAAGCCGATGAGCGCGGATTTCGTCGCCGAGTAAGAGGCCTGGCCGAACCCGCCGAGCCAGCCCGCGATCGACGTCATGTTCACGACCCGACCCCAGCCACGCTCGCACATCGCGGGGAACACCTCGCGGGTGACGTTGTACGTCCCGGTGAGGTTGACCGCCACGTCGCGGTCCCAGAGATCGTCGTCGTAGTTTTCGAGCTTCGAGCGTGCGTCGACCGCCGCCGCGTTGTTGACGAGGATGTCGACGCCGCCGCTCTCCTCGCGGATCGCCTCGATCGTCGAGGCGACGCCATCGCGGTCGGTGAGATCGCACTCGATCGGTTCGACGCTGCCGGCGAGGTCGTCGAGGTCGGCCGCGACCGACTCGGCACCCTCCAGGTCGACGTCGAGACAGTAGACGTCCGCGCCTTCGTCGGCGAGTATCTCACAGTCGGCGCTGCCGATCCGGCCACCGCCGCCGGTGACGACGGCGGTCTTGTCGCTGATTCCGAGATCCATTGCGAACAGCAATTCCGAGGTCGGAGTATTAAACCTACTGCTCCCGGCACGTCCGGGGGATTTATTACTCGGACCATGGATGAGTTGGTATGCCGTGGAATTCAGACGCATGTATCGTCGGACTCGGCGAGACCGAATACGTGAAACAGGGCGAGATGACCGACCGCAGCGAGTTCGAACTCGCCTGTGAGGCGATCGAGAACGCCGCCGGGGACGCCGGCGTCGACATCGAGGACGTCGACGGCTTCTCGTCGTACGCGAACGACCGGAACAAGGGCTCGCTCGTCGCCGACGCGCTCGGCATCCCTGAAGTGAAGTTCTCGAACAAGGTCTGGGGCGGCGGTGGCTGTGGCGGCTCCGCCGCGGTGATGAACGCCGCGATGGCCGTCGAATCGGGCGCGGCGGAGTACGTCGTCGCCTACCGCGCGCTCTGCCAGGGCCAGTTCGGCCGTCGTGGCCAGACCCAAGGGATCGATTACGCGGAGGGCACCGACGCATTCGCCCACTCGCTGGGGCTCGAAACGCCGCCGCAGATGTACGCGCTGCCCGCACAGCGCTACATGCACGAGTACGACGTCCCACAGGAGCATTTGGGTCACGTCGCGCTCACCTCGCGCGCCCACGCGAACCGCAACCCGCGGGCCGTGATGTCCGACCGCGAGATGACGATGGAAGAGTACATGGACTCGCCACCCATCACCGACCCGTACAAGCTCTACGACTGCTGTCTGGAGAGCGATGGGGCCTGTGCCGTGCTCGTCACCTCCGCCGAGAACGCCGCCGACCTGCCACAGCCGGCCGTCGAGATCACGTCGGCCGCGCAGGGCGGTGGGCCTGGTTGGGGCAGCGGCGTCCTCTCTTCGCACAACATGCCGCTTGAGGACTATCCGACCTCGAACGCCGCGCGGGTCGCCGATCGGCTGTTCGAGAGCGCCGGGCTCACGCCCGACGACATCGACGTCGCACAGTTGTACGAGAACTTCACCGGGATGGTGCTGATGACCGCCGAGGACTACGGCTTCGCGCCCCGCGGTGAGGCCGGCGAACTGTTCGTCGACGGCAACGCCATCGGGCCCGACGCCGATCTCCCGATCAACACCTCGGGCGGCAACCTCTCGGAGGCGTATATCCACGGGTTCAATCTGGTCGTCGAGGCTGCCCGACAGGTCAGAGGAACTTCGCCGACACAGGTCGACGACGTCGAGTACAGCCTGGTCGCCAGCGGTCCCGGCGTGACCCCCCACAGCGGGCTGATCCTCTCGCCCGCGTAGTTACACAGCACAAACATGAGTTCAGACAACAGCAACGACGACGTCACGGCGATCGACGTAGCGACGGGATCGTTCGAGGAGGCACAGGAGTGGGTCGGCCGATCGGGAGACACGTTCTTCGCGGCCGAGCCGGTCAACCGCTCGATGATCCAGTTCTACGCCGAACTGATCGAGGACGCGAACCCCTCCTTTTGGGACGAGCGCTTCGCGGCGAACCACTGGGGAGCCATCCGGAGCCCGCCAGGTCTGTTCTGGACCTGGAAGATGGATCCGGAGTGGACGCCCGGGCCGGATGCCGAGGGGGCCGACGGCGAGGACGTCTCGGTGACGGACGTACCGTTGCCGGGCGGAAAGGACACCATCATCAACACGCAGTCGAAGACCACGATCCATCGACCGCTGCTGGTCGGCACGCAGCTGAACTGGCAGACCTCGATCGAATCCGTGAGCGAGGAGAAGGAGACGCGGGTCGGGACAGGTAACTTCGTCACCGAGAAGACGACCTATCGCGACGGCGGTGGCGAACTCGTTGCCGAGGAGTCGAACGTGATGCTCCGCTACAGCGCCGACGACGAGGAGGAACGTACGGAATCGTTCGAGACGCCCTTCGCCGAGGGTCGTCGTGCAGTCGATGTGCCGGATGGACAGGGACCCGACGATCCGTACGCGTCGATCGACATCGACGAGGTTTCGCCGGGTGACGGGGTCGACGGGTTCGAATTCCCCGTCACGTACACGAAGGTCGTTCACAACGCGGCCGCGACGCGGGACTTCTCGGGTCATCACCACGATCCCGAGTACACCCGTTCGCGGGGCAACGAGACGATCTTCCTCAACACGATGGCGCTTCAAGGGTTGGCCGATCGGGTGGCGGTGCAGTGGGCCGGCCCGGAGTGGCGGATCGCCGAACGCGAGATCGCGATCCAGGGAACGGCCTATGCCGGCGACAAACTCTCCGTCGGAGCCGAGGTCACGGACGTCGACGAGAACGAGGGTCGGATCGAGCTCGGCGTGACGATGGACAACGACGGCCGGGACGTCTGCCCGTCGTCGGTCACGCTCGTCAGAGACGGGGTGAAATAGCCCGATGATGGGATACGATAGCCGGATATCGATGCCGTCGAACCACGGGCGGACGAACGGACGGAACGTTTATTCCACGGTGGCCGGAAGGAGAGGACGAGGACAATGAGAGGTACTACCAGAGAGGAGATCTTCCCGCTCCCGGAGAAGGGGATCGACACCGCCCCGTTCTGGGAGGCGTGTAACCGACACGAGCTCGTCGTCCAGCAGTGTGCGGACTGTGGCGCGCTCAGACACCCACCCACGCCGGTCTGTCCCGACTGCCGGTCGTACGAGGTCGACTGGGCCGACGTTCCCGGCACCGGCGAGATCTACACGTACACGACGACCCACTACGCCGCCAGCCCCGCCCACGAGGATCACACCCCCTACAACGTCTCCATCGTCCTGCTCGATGGGACCGAGGACATCCGTCTCATCACGCAGGTCGTCGACATCGATCCCGAATCGGTCGAGATCGGCATGCCGGTCGAAGTGGTCTGGGAGGACGTCAACGAAGATACGACGGTCCCGCTGTTTCGTCCGTCCTGAAACAGCTACTCAGCCGGCGAGCACGCATTTCCTGACGCCGTCGGTTTCGTGCCAGTCGAGTCGGCCCTCGTCGTCCAGCAGATCGAGGTGGCCGACGATCTCGGAGATGCCGACGAACCCTTCCGTTGCGGGCAGTTCCGGAAACAGCTCGTTCATGAGTCGATAGGCCGTCGTTCCCGGCTCCGAATCAGGGATCATCCCCGCGATGTGTTCCTTTCGCTCGTGATGGTGGGCAATCGTCTCGTCGATACGTTTCTGGAGAGATCTCAGTCGATCCCCATGACCGCCGTAGCCGACCGTCTCGTCGACCGTGCGGAGTTTTTCGAGCGACGCGAGATAGGTCGGGAGGCTTCGCGTTCGCTCGTCACTTCTCCCGGGAAGCGTCGTGAGCGTCGGGTTCGGCGTGATGTCCGGAAGTACGTGATCGCCGGTGAAGACGGCGTTCTCGCTCCGGAGCCGATAGCAGACCGAACCGACGGCGTGGCCCGGCGTGTGAACGCAGTCGAGGACGACGCCGAGATCGAGTCGCTCGCCGTCGGCGACCGTCCGATCCGGCGTGACCGGACTCTGGAAATCCGTGTACGATTCGGGAAGCGTGAGAAGCGTTTCGACGGTGTCTTCGGGCATCCCCATCGAGCGCAAAAACCCGTGGAAGAACGCCTGTTCGTCCTCGAACTGGCCGGTCGGGGCCACGAGGCGCTCGACCGCGTCCCCGTGAGCGATGACGCGCGCATCCGCCTCGTCGGCGAGCCGCCGTGCACCGCCGAAGTGGTCCATGTGCGGGTGCGTGATGAGGACGTTCGCAACGTCTTCGACGGAGTAGCCACGCTCGTTCAGACCCGAGCGGAGTGCCTCCCGAGCGTCGGCCGTCTCCGGCCCGGGATCGATAACGGTGAGTTCGGCCGTCGGTAGCAGGTAACAGTTGACGTCCCCGACGCCGAAGGGCGTCGGCAGCCGTATTCGATCGATGCTGGTCACGGAGCGAGTTCGGAGTGCAGTGAAATAACGTTACGGGGTCGATCGTGGCAGTGAAATAAACGGATTCCGATGCGCAGCCGTCGCCGTCGATCGGGGAGCCCCTCTGTCTTCACTGAGTCGTACTGTACTGTGCGTACGTGAGATTGAACTCCAGGACGTTCTTGAGTCTGCGGAGCGCTTCGGGGAGTTCTTCGGTGAGGCGTTCGTCGGTGAACTCGCTCGCCGGGCCGTAGACGAGGATCGAGCCGATGTTGCGGGCGTCCTCGACGAGGATCGGGATCGCGATCTCGTGGATGCCGACGATATCCTCCTCGCGCGAGACGGCGTAGCCGACCTCTCGGATCGTTTCGAGCTCCTCGAACAGCGTCTCCCGATCGGTGATCGTGTTCTCGGTGACTGCGTCGAGCCCAACGTTTTCGACGATCGCCTCGACTCGCTCGTGCGGGAGACTCGCCAGGATGGCCTTGCCGCCCGCGTTGATGTGGAGGTAGTTGCGGTTGCCCGCCCGTGGCTGGATCCGCATCGAATCGTCGTTCTCGACGCTGTAGAGCGTGACGCCATAACCGCTCTCCTCCTTCAACAGGACGATGTTGTTGTCGGTCTCGGCGGCGAACTTGTCGATCTCCGGTTTCGCCGCCGCGTACAATGGGTCCTGGCTCCGTACCTCCGTGCCGACCGAGAGATGGAGCGAGCTGACGTAGTAGCCGTCGTCGCCACGGATGAGGTAGCCGATTTCAGTCAACGTATTGAGATATTCGTGGGTCGTGCTCAGCGGTCTGTCGATCCGTTCGGCGGTCTCGGTCACGCCTGCGCCGTCGTTTTCGACCAAGAAGTCGACGATGTCCTTCGCGGTCCTGAGCGACTGTATCGGCACGGTGTCGGATGCATCCATACAGCAACGGGTCGGCGATTCCACATCAATGTTTCGTGTATATCGAAAGCAGCGCAGTAGGGGAGCGATGCCCGAGGATCGGCAGTGCTGTTACAGCCACATCGACAATTGATGCAACGATGGTGTTTACATCCGAAATGCTGATCGCGAGCGCGTGCCGGACTGCAAGAAGTCGCACACACCGGTATCGTTAATAGCGAGAGGAAACGAACGACTGTATGAAGGTTCTGGTGGCAGTGGCGGAGGTGGCCGACGTCGAGGACGAGTTCGAAATCGACGGGCTGGCCATCGACGAGCAGTACCTGAACTACGACCTCAATGAATGGGACGACTACGCCGTCGAGGCGGGCGTCCAGCTCCAGGAAGCCGGCGAGGACGTCGAAGTGGTTTCGGTGACGATCGGGCCCGAGCGCGCCGACGAGACCATCCGGATGGCACTCGCCAAGGGCGTCGACCGTTCCATTCGTGTCTGGGACGAGAACCTGGAGGGAACGGAGTACCTCGACAGCGAGACCAAAGCCGACGTTCTGGCAGCTGTCGTCGAGGACGAACAGCCCGATCTCGTTCTCACGGGTGTCCAATCGGACGATACCGCCTTCGGCGCGACGGGTGTTGCCTTGGCCGAGGAAGTCGGCTTCGAGTGGGCCGCCGTCGTCAACGATCTCGAATACGAACCGGGGAATGAGACCGCGTCGGTTCATCGCGAACTCGAAGGTGGCGTCGAGGAGTTCACTGACGTCGAACTCCCTGCCGTGCTCACGATCCAGACGGGGATCAACGAACCGCGCTACGCCAGTCTACGTGGGATCCGGCAGGCCCAGTCCAAGGAGATCGCCCCCAAAACCCTCGACGAGCTGGGTCTCGACGCCAGCGTCACCGACAGTGACGTCTCGTTGACGCAGCTCTACGAGCCCGAGACCGAAAGCGATGCCACCCTCTTCGAGGGCAGCCCCGACGAGGAGGCCGACCAACTCGCCGACCTCCTCCGCGACGAGGGGGTCGAAGCATGAGCGATATTCTGGCCGTCGCCGAACACCGCCGCGGTGATCTTCGTGACGTCAGCTTCGAACTCGTGACTGCCGGGCGCGAACTCGCCGACGCCGCCGATGGCGACCTCCACGTGGCCGTCATCGGCGGCGATGTCGACGGGTTTGCCGACGAACTCAATCGGGAGGGAGTCGATATGGTTCACACCGTCAGCGAGGGCGAGGAGTTCAACCACGACATCTATACCCAGTCCGTCGAAGCGCTCGCCGACGAGATCGATCCCGAACTGCTCGTGCTGCCCAACACGGTCAATGGACTCGACTACGCGCCCGCCGTTGCCAACGCACTGTCGCTCCCGCTGGTGACCGACGCCATCGACGTCGAGTACGGCGACGAACCGGCCGTCACCCGCGAGATGTACGGCTCGAAGGTCGAGACAGTGGTCGAGGTCGACGCCGATCGAGTGGCGCTGACGATCCGTCCCGGCGAGTGGCCACCCGCCGAGGGTACTGGTGATGCCGAAATCAGTCAGTTCGACGTGGATATCGACGAATCGGCCGTCCGCTCGACGGTCACGGGCTACCAAGAGGTCGGCGGCGGTGACGTCGATATCACTGACGCTGACGTGCTCGTCTCCGTCGGTCGTGGTATCGAGGAAGAGGAGAACATCGCGCTCGTCGAAGCGCTGGCCGATACCCTCGGCGCGACGCTCTCTTCATCGAGACCGATCGTCGACAACGGCTGGCTGCCCAAAAATCGGCAGGTGGGGCAGAGCGGGAAGGTCGTGACGCCCGACGTCTACATCGCCATCGGGATCTCGGGAGCCGTTCAGCACGTCGCCGGCATGAAAGGTGCCGACACCATCGTCGCCATCAACACCGACGCGAGCGCCCCCATCTACGATCTCGCCGACTACGGTGTCGCCGACGATCTCTTCGATGTCGTTCCCGCGCTTATCGAGGAATTCGGTGGCGAACCACCCGCACTCTGAGAGAGCGAGAGGAGCAACGCCGTTATCGATTCGGCGAGAATCGATCGCCGATTATACGAAGCTGTTTTCCAGGATCATCCGGATGACGATTCTGTCTTACAGTCTTCCATACATATAGAATCTGACTATAACTGAAAAATGTCTTTTCCCGTTTTCAGTCGTCTATATAGAATGTTTTTTGGGTGATGAATACGCTTTCAAGCAGCACGTGATGAGAGATTGTTTCGTTGGTTCGAATGTGGAAGATCTCCAGAGATCATCCTCGTAGAACATGTTGTTGGTACTGTATGCGATCCGATTAAGGACAACATTTTTGACGCAATGCGTCCGAAACAACGGTTAGACCAATGGCTTGTGAACATGGTGAGAGGCGTGCGGACAGTCTTTACAGCGTTATTTGGCCGAGATGTTGGATTGGAGAGGGACGTAGATCGCGGCATGCTCGATGGTGTAGAGTCGGAGGTGGTCAACGACTATCAATCGAAGCATCCGTGATGCCACTACCGGTGCGAAGAGAATGGTTGTCGAGCGCTTATCGCACAACCAGAATCTCAGTTGTGTCACTATTTTGGTCGTATTCAGAAACAGTCAGAATTTGCAAATATATGAGGACCTATACTTTGAGTTGTGAAGATTCGTAAACGAGAGGAGGCTTACTGAACAGTACGAGGGAGTTGCTATTTCCGAGCGATCTCGTTGTGATCGGGTCGGTACTGGTAGCTATCGGGTCGTGAGCACCGGAACGTCGCTCGTTCTGACCGTGCGGGCGGTCACGCTCCCGACGAGATAGCGTTCGAGTCCGGTTCGGCCGTGCGTGCCCATCGTGACGAGGTCGATTCCCTGGTCGTTGACGTATCGTTCGATCGCGCGGTAGGGGGTGCTCTGCCCGACTTCGGTGACGACGTCGATCCCGCGATCCTCGGCCGCGTCGGCGATCTCGGCGACCGCCTGCTCGCAATCGCTTTTCCAGGCTTTGACGATCGAGCCAGTATCGTAGGAGCCGGTGATCGAACTCAGATCCACGACCGAGAGCGCGTGGACGGTGCCGTCGTAGCGATCGGCGACGGCGAGCCCGTGTTCGACGGCGGCGCTCGCGGCGTCGCTGCCGTCGGTCGGGATCAGCACGTCGCCATAGCCGGCGTCCTCGTCCGGTGCTGCACGCGTCGTGAAGACGGGGACGTCGCCCGTTCTGACGACGCGCTCGGTGACGCTACCTACGAACACGCGCTGGAGGCCAGTTCGGCCGTGTGTGCCCATCGCGACGAGATCGGCGTCGTGCTTGTCGGCATGATCGAGGATCGTCCGGTGGGGAATCCCGTGTTCGACGGTCGACTCGAACGGGATGGCGGCGTCGGTCGCGAGATCTTCGAGCGATCGGAGGTTCTCGGCTGCGCCCTCGTCGAGCGCGTCGCGTTGCTCGTCGGCGAGCGAATCGAGTCCGGCGAAACCGCTGCTCGACGAGCGATCGTCGACGATGCTCAGGAAGCGCAGGTCGCTGTCGAACGCGTTCGCGAGCGCCAATGCGTGTCGTGCAGCCGCTTCTGCTCCCTCACTGCCGTCGGTCGGGACCAAGATGGTGTCGTACATCGAGCGTTCTCGACGAGTATTTCGCCTGCGGTGGTTAATACTGTCGGACAGATCTGATCAAGAACCTGTGACGCGAAAATCAGCTCGTTGCAATGGGTTCTCGGAATCGAATCTTCACGTACTTCTGTCCGACAGTATAAATCACACGCGTCTCGCTGCTGTGTGGAAAATCGTGTCGTGAACGATACTGACGCCGGTAGACGGGTGCACACCGTATCAATCGGAAGGTCTTTGCTCGGCGAATAGCGTCGCGTCAAGTCGGTCGTCGATCGCTGCACGCGTGGTATCGAGGATCGTCTCGTCGCCGAGTACCACCAGCTGCAGGCGCGCGCCGTCGATCATCGTCAACAGCAGCGTCGCGATGTAGTCGGGATCGACGGGTGCGAAGACGCCGTCGTCGATCCCACAGTCGATCACCCGCGCGGTCAGCCGGTGGACGTGCGCACGATTCCGGCGGAACTGCTCGCGGTAGGCCTCGTTGAACGGGGCCTGTGAGCGGAGTTCGAGCATCGCGATCTGGAAGGATTCGTTGTCGTCGGGCCCGTACAGCAGGCTGTCGATCAGCCCGTCGAGCTGCGTCACCGGATCCGTGATCTCGCTGGCCGCGACCCGGTTCTTGAAGTTCTCCAGGAGATAGGCGAGAAACGACGAGAGGAGGTCCTCGCGCGAGTCGTAGTGATAGAAGATCAGCGATTTGCTCTTGTCGAACTCGTCGGCGATCGCCTGAACGGAGAGATCGGCCGCCCCATGCGTACAGAGCGCCCGATAGGTCGCCTCCATGATCGCCTCGTTTGCCGTCCCCGACTCCGCCTGCTCCGCAGCACCGTCCGCCGTATCGATGTCGTCCGCGTTCGTCTCGCTCACTAACTATCTAGTTAGCCAGTCGTTCGGTTATAGTTTGTGTCCCACGTATGGCACACGGCGAGAGGCAGGGAGAGCCGATCGTGATTCCGATGCTGGCGGAGAGAACGAAAAACGTCGCGTTGCGGCCGGTTCAGTCGAGTTCGACCGTGGCGTCCTGTGTCCGGTCGAGGCGCACGGCACGCCCGGCGTCGGCCGATCGGTAGATGGCGTCGATGACGCGCTGGACGGTCAGCCCCTCGGCGATCGTGTTCCGTTCGGGCGGCGTCCCGCTCTCGATGCCCTCGATGAACGCGGCCTGTTCGGCCAGCATGTCGTCGTTCGGACGCGTCGTCACCGTTGTGTCGGTGAGATGGTCGACGCCGGCGTTGCTGCTCTCGTAGACCGTCAGCGTGTTCTCGTTGCGGTCGAACAGCGCGCCCGCCTCGGTTCCCCGGAGGAGGAACTCGTGGTTGGTCGGGCGGTTGGTCGCCCACGCGGCTTCGAGGCTCACCGTCGCCCCGTCGGCACACCGGATGAACGCGCTCACCGAGTCGTCGACGTTGAACTCCGAGGGGCCGAGATCCTCGCCGAGCATTTCGAGATAGGCGTAGTCCTCGCGCGAGCCGAACGCCGAGCGCGTCGTCGCCGACACCTCGACGACCTCCGGGAAATCGAGGAAGAACAGGGCGAGATCGATCGCGTGGACGCCGATGTCGATGAGCGACCCACCACCAGAAGCCGACTGGCTGGTGAACCACGAGCCACGCCCCGGGATGCCGCGCCGACGGATGTAGTTCGCCTCGACGTGGCGAGGGGTGCCGAAACGACCCTCCTCCTGAAAGCTCTTGAGCACCTCGACGGGGTTCGAGAACCGGTTTTTGAACCCCGTCATGACGAATCCATCACTACTCTCGGCGGCGGCGGCGATCGCCTCGGCGCTTTCGAGCGAGTGGGCGACCGGCTTTTCGAGCAGGACGTCCAGTCCCGCGTCGAGCGCCGCGATGGCGTACTCCTCGTGGAAGCGGTTCGGCGTCGCGACGATCACGCCGTCGGCGTCGTCGAACAGGTCGGTGACGTCGGCGTAGGCGTTGGTCGCGTACGAGTCGGCGAAGCGGCTGCGGGCGTCGGGGTCGATGTCGCTGCCGATGATATCGGCCCCGTTGTCGACGAGTCGGTCGGCGTGAAATCGCCCGATGTTCCCGAGTCCGATGATTCCGATGGTCGGAGAAGAGGAGGGCATATCCACTAGCTATGGGGGCGCTCGTTGTAAGAATACCGCTCTCGACCGGCTTCGAGGGATGCTCTCAGTACAACTGCTCCTCGCGCTCCTCGCGCTCGGCCTCACGTTCCGCCTCCTCTTGCTCCCGCCGTCGCCCGCGCAGATACTGCCGGGTCAACGGGATGAACGTGTTCTTCACGTCGAGGACGAACGACACCAGCCCGTAGGCCCAGAAGACGAACAGCAGCGACATCCCGCCGACGTAGAGCAGTCCGATATCGGTAACCATCTCAATCGTCCGTCTCGGCCCCCGTTCCGGTCGTTCCCTCGGCCTGCGTCGGCTGGACAAGCCCGTGTTCGAGCGCCTGTCCGGAGTCCGTATCGAACAGATGGAGTTTCTCGCGGTCGAACACGACGGAGACGCTGTCACCGGCCTCGATATCCGAAGCCGGATCGACGCTCATCTGGAGCTGATCGCCGGCCTCGGGATCTTCGAGATCGCTTTCGGCGTCCTCGGCGAGCAGGAGATAGACGAAGATCTCGTCGCCCATCGGTTCGAGCACGTCGACGGTCGTCTCGATCTCGGCCGTGGAATGGGAAACGGAGCCGGCCTCCCCGGCTGGATAGATGTCCTCCGGCCTGATGCCGAGCGTGACCGCATCACCTTCGCCGAGCGCCATCGGTCCGGCGTCGAACGCGACATCGACGTACTCGGAATCGAAGCCGTCCGAACTCACCGTTCCCTCGACGAAGTTCATGCTCGGAGAGCCGATGAACCCCGCAACGAAGAGGTTGTCCGGTTCGTTGTAACAGACCAGCGGCGGATCGATCTGCTGGAGTCGGCCGCCATCGATGACGGCGATCCGATCGGACATCGTCATCGCTTCGGCCTGGTCGTGGGTGACGTAGATGACGGTCGTATCGAGCTCCCGGTGGATGCGCTGGAGCTCCGTGCGCATGTGCACCCTGAGTTTCGCATCCAGATTCGCCAGCGGCTCGTCCATGAGGAAGACGTCGGGCTCGCGCACCAGCGCCCGCGCGATCGCGACGCGCTGGCGCTGGCCGCCGCTCATCTCGCTCGGCATCCGATCGAGCATCCCCTGCATCTGGACGATCTCGGCAGCGTTCTCGACGCGGCGATCGGTCTCGTCCTCGTCGAAGTTCCGGAGTCGCAGCCCGAACGAGATGTTGTCGTAGACGTCCATATGCGGGAACAGCGCGATGTTCTGGAACACCATCGCGATCCCGCGGTCCTTCGGCGGCAGATCCGTCACCTCCCGATCGCCGATGGAGATCGTCCCCTCGGTGGGCATCGTGAGACCGGCGACGGTCTCCATCGTCGTCGATTTCCCACAGCCCGAGGGGCCGACGAGCGTGACGAACTCGCCGTCAGGGATCTCGAGGTTCATGTCGTCGACCGCGACGACGTCGTCGTACCGTTTCGTGACTCCTTCGAGCGTGACGTTTGCCATGGTGATTACTCCTTGAGTGCGCCGCTGGTGAGGCCGCTGACGATTCGCTCCTGGGCGATCACCACGAGGATCGCCACCGGCAACACGCCGATGATGCTCGCGGCCGCCATCAGGTTGTACGATGCCGCGTACTGGGTCTGATAGCCGAGAATCCCCCAGACGAGCGGGCCCCAGTTCTGTGCCTGTCCGTCGGTCATCAGATACGAGAAGAAGAACTCGCTGTAGACGTTGATGAAGGTGAGTACGCCCGCGGTCGCAACGCCGGGTGCCGACAGCGGGATGATGACGCGCACGAGCGCACCAAGCCGAGTCGTGCCCTCGACGCGCGCGGCGTCCTCCAGCCCGTCGGGGATCTGGCCGTAGAACGTCGTCAGAATGAAGATCGATAACGGCATGAACAGCGCGCTGAGCGGCAGGCCGATGCCGATCGGCGAGTTGAACACGAACGGACTGCTCAGCCCCAGGATCTCGACGTTGCCGGTGAAGAGCCGGAACAGCGGCAGGAGGAACGCCGCCGGCGGGAAATAGGAGATGGCGAGCACGAGGATCATCAGGATTCCTCGTCCGGGGAACTCCAGCCGGCCGAAGACGTAACCGACGAGGCTCGCCAGCACGAGGACGACGGCCGTGGTCCCGAGCGCGATGACGAAGCTGTTGAACAGGTAGACGTGGAACGGCAGCTGCTCGAAGATGGTGATGAACGCCTCGGGGTTGAACCCCGCCGGGAGCAGTCCCGCCTGATCGACGAGATCGGTCGGGGTGAGCGCGAGCACCAGCAGCCAGTAGAACGGGAACAGCGTCGTGATCAGGAAGAAGATCGTCACGACGTAGAACATCGCCCGGTAGGTCCGATCGGGGTTGCGGATCGACTTCTGTACCCAACGGGTGAACGGGCCGGCGTCGTCGTCGCTCGTCTCGCTCGCCTGTGCGCCCGCCATCTCAGGCAGCCCCCTGTGAGCCCTGCCAGTATCTGACGATGTAGATCGAGACGACGATGCCGATGATCGCTGCCGTCACGAACGCCACCGCCGAGGCGGTCCCGTACCGTCGGGTGCTGAAGGTCGTGACGACCAGACACGACAACGAGGGGACCGTCGTACAGCTCGCCGTCGTCTCGATCAGCCCGTAGATCCGCATCGCGGCGATGGTCCGGAACAGCATCGCGACCAGCACCGTCGGCAACACCAGCGGGAACGTGATCGTCTTGAACTGCTGCCACTTCGTTGCGCCGGCGACCTTCGCCACGTCGTAGAGGCTGCGATCGACGCTCTGGAGCCCCGCGAGGATCAACAGCGCCATGAACGCGGTCGTCTTCCAGACGTCGGCGAGGATGATGATCGGCAACGCCTCGGCGCTGTTGACCAGTGGCGACGTCGATCCGCCGAGCGCCTCGACGACGGCGACGCCGGGGCCGATCCCCGACCGGAACAGCAGGTAGAACATCATTCCCTGGATGACGATCGGCACCGCCCACGGGATGATGATGGCGACGCGAACCCAGCGCCGGCCCCGGAACTTCTGATCGAGCACCAGCGCCTGGCCGAGCCCGATGATCGTCTCGAAAAAGACGCTGACGATGGTGAAGATGAACGTCACGATGAGCGCGCTCTGGAACGGTGCACTCAGGTCGAAAAACGGCTGTGGCAGCGCCACGGTGTCGAGCTGTCCCGTGAGCAGGTTGACGTAGTTCTCCAGACCGACGAACTCGCCGAGCTGGGCCGCGCCGCTGATGCTGTCGGCGAAGAGCGACATCCGGAAGGTGCTCAACAGCGGCCAGAAGGCGATCACCGCGAGCAGGAGGAAGGCCGGTGCCAGGAGCAGGTAGGCGAACGCCGTCTCGCTCAGGTTTTCGAGCCAGCGGACCGCGCTCGCATATACGCCGGAGCGTCGTTCGGCCTCGGTCGATCGTTCAGTTGCCATTATCGGTTGTAGTTCTCGATCGCCACGAGCTGGTCTTTCAGTTCGTTCATCGCCTGTTTCGGTGGCTTGTCGCCGGAGAGACCCGCGTGGACCTGCTGGGCGATCTGGCCGGACTGTTGTGGCCAGACGACGCTTACTGGGCGTGGAATCGCATTCTCGCCGGCGACGCGCAGCTGTTCGATGTAGTTACCGACGATCGGCACCTGCTTCGCCTGCCGTGAGGCGAGCACCGTCTGGTTCGGCGGGAGCCAGCCGGTGAGCTCGAACAGTTTGAGCTGGAAGGACGGCTGGGTCATCGCCTCGATGACCTGAAGCGCCTTCCCGCGCTGGGACGAGTTCGGATTGACGGTCATATGCCAGCCGCCGAGGGCGGCCACCGGCCCGCCGATGTTCTTGTATTTCGATTTGTTCTCGGAAACGGCGTAGGGGATCGGCATCACACCGAGTTTCTGCGTGCCGAGCGCGTCGTCGGCACCGGCGGTCGCGATCGCGTACGGCCAGTTGCGCAGCGCGACCGCGTTCCCGCCGGAGAACGGGCCCAGTGAGGAGTCCTCGATCCAGCCGAGCACCGCGTTGGGCGAGATCTGCTCGTAGCCGTCCAGCGTATGCGGCGCGTTCGACCCGAAGATGAACGTCCGCACCATCTTCACCGCATCGACGACGGGCTTCTCGCCCACCGTCACCGGCCGCTTGCCGATCGGACCGAACAGGGTGTCCCGACCGCCGAAGTATGCCCCGCCCCAGCTCGTCATGAACTCGTTGAAGTCACAGCAGGCGAGCCCTTCGTAGAGGTTGCCCTGGAAGGAGAAGCCGTACTGGAGGCCCGCCTGTTGCTTCGCGTCGGCGACGACCTTCGAGAACTTCTTCCAGCGCATCGACTTCGTCGCCCAGTTCTCCTGTTTCGGGTTGTAGCCCGCCTGTTTCACCAGGTCCTTCCGGTAGAGCATGACGGGGAAGTCCGGAAACAGCGGCACCGCATAGAGATCGCCGTCGTCACCCTTGGCGGTCTCGACGCTGGCCTGGAAGTAGTCGTTGTTGACCTTCTTCAGGACGCGCTCGGGCAGGTTATCGCTGAGGTTGAGCAGCTGGTCGCGGTTGATGAAGTTGAGCGCCCAGCCGTTGTCCATCATCAGGAGGTCGGGATCTTCGAGTCCGGCCGAGAGCCACCGGGTGTACTGCGACTGGCGCGTACCCGTGTTCTGGGGCCCGGCGATGACGTCGAGATAGATGTCCTTCGACAGCCCCGCGTTCCAGAGCGCCTTCCGTATCGCACCCGCGTTGTCCGCCCCGGTCGAATCGGTCACCCACCGGACGGTGTTCGCATCCGTTTGACTGCCGCCGGCGATACAGCCGGCGAGCGCGACCGCAGCCCCCGACGCGCCCGCGGTCCGCAAGAAGGTGCGACGGGAGCGGTCGCCACCTCCATGTGTGATAGACTCACGCATCGTCCTGAAATGAAACTGCACATATACTTATATCTACTGGAGGCACAGGCAAGCAATCGCCATCCGACGGAGGGATCGGCCCCATCACGACGTATCCGCCCGGACGAACGTCACCGGGCAGGGTGCCGAGAGCATCACCGTCTGGGCCGTCGAGCCGAACACCGCCTTCCCGGCCGGCGAGCGCTGTCGCCCGCCGACGATGACCATGTCGGCCCCCGACTCCTCGGCCAAGCCGACGATGCTCTCGCCGTGTTCGCCGATCGCGCCACCGACGGCGACGGCGACGTCCGCCGCTTCGAGCCGCTCGGCGAGTTCGCGAACCGTCGCGTGACGACCCGCCACCTCCTGTGGCGACACCTCGGTGGCCGTGGGGTCGAACCCCAACTGGTCGATGGCGCGCTCGTACTCGGACTCGGTGAAGACGTGACCCAGAACGACCGTCGCCCCGGATGGACCGGCGATGTCGATCGTCTCCTCGGCCAGCCTGTCGACGCGCTCGGCGTCACCCGGTCCGAGCGCCAGGAGAACGGTTTCAAGTGCCATACCCACACATTCACGAGCTCTTACATAGTTCTATGGGCGCGAGCAGCGGCTGTCCCTCACTCCTCCTGAGAGCGCCGGCTCGCGACGCCACCGATCGTCGGCCAGCACCGACGCAGATAGTTGAGCGCCGCAGCGACCGCGACGAGGGCGTACACGCCGGCGGCGGCGATGATGAAGAAGCCGTACGGGCTGCCGGGACCGCCGACCATCGCATCGAGATACGACGCCAGAGCAACCCCCCACTGGCCGACCAGCAGCCCGATCACGGCGATATCGAGCCAGCCCGCGAAGATCTCGTCGAGAACGCGCGCGTAGAGCAGGACGACGACCGAGCCGACGAGCAGCGAGGAGCCACTCAGCGTGACCCACTCGGGTGCACTACCCATCCCGATCGCCGAGTCGACGAGATAGAGCCGGTAGGCTTCGAGACAGAGGCCGACTGCGAGGCCGACGTAGCCCGACAGCGCCAGCACGTTGGCGAAGGCCGATCGGGAGTCGATGCGTGTGTGGAGATCCGACGTGTCCTGAGTCATGCGGTATGGTGGCTGCGGGTCGCGTGGATGATCGGTCGCTCGATGCGAAAAAGTGTCCGAACGCGTCGTCCGGGTCGGTCGCGGCGGAGTGCGTTACCCGCTGGTGCCGCTGGTGTTGATGTTCCCGGTCGCGTTGGTGGTCCCGGCGTCGTTGTTGAGCGTCACGTCGAACGATCCCGCCGGGTCGGGTGACGTGTCGGTGGCGCTACCGTTGCCGCTCGCGCTGTTGGCAGTCACTGTCACCGCGAAGTCGACGGTTTTCGTGCCGGACGTCCCATCAGTGACACCGCTCGGGAGGTCGGACTGGGTGAGCGCACCGCTGCTCACGAGGCCGATGCCGGCAAGCGAGATATCCGCGATCCCTTCCGAATCACCGTTCGACCCGGTGTTCTGGACGGAGTAGCTCGAAACGCCGGCCGTCGTGCCGTCGCTGACACCGGTCAAATTCGCTGCCGAGCTGAGAGATCCGCCCGACGGTCCGGCCGTGACATCGATATCGAACCCGGAGATCCCCGAACTGAAACTCGACCACTTGAGCGAGAGCACGGGCTCGACAGTCACCTCGGTCACGGCGTTGTTGTTGGCCGTGATCGAGAGGTTGGAGGCTGATATCGGACTGCTGCCGACCGCGGCGAGTGCGGGCTGTGAGGAGTACAGCAGGCTGCCGCCGCCGATGATACCGATACCGGTAGCCACGCCGGCTCCCTTGATGATGCGCCGTCGACTGAGAAACGTGTTGTTGTCGTCCATTTTGTCTCTGTTTCGTGGACGGGGTCGAATCTCGGGTCGCCCCAATTCACACGACTTTCGTCGTAATTCCTACCGTCCACTAGCTAAAATACTGCCATGTCGTATAAATCTTTGCACACTATTCATACACAGAACTGTATCGAATCGCTGGAAGGCAGCCGATAAGAGGCGTTTCGCGACGATTCCCGACCGTGTACCCGCTCAGTCGAGCGCCCGGGCAGCCGTTCCGGAGCGTTCGACACCGTGGAGATCGATCTCGCCGCCCTCGATCGGCACTCCCCCGTAGGGATCGTCGGCGAGCAGCAGCGAGCCGTCGAGATCGGCGTAGTCGAGCAGCGGCGCGAGCTGGCAGGCGGCGGCGATGGCGGCGTTCGATTCGATCATGCAGCCACACATCACCTCCAACCCGTGGGCGCGCGCCGCGTGGATCATTCGTTTCGCCTCGCGCAACCCGCCACATTTCATCAGTTTGATGTTGGCGATGTCGGCGTGCTCGGCGACACGGGGGATATCCGCGAGCGTCACGCAGGACTCGTCGGCGGCGATGGGGAGAGGTGAGCGCTCGTGGACGTATTCGAGCCCCGTCCCATTCTCGGCCGAGACAGGCTGTTCGACGAACTCAACGTCGAAGTCGGCGAGCACGTCGATGTTGTCGAGCGCCTCGTGGGGCGTCCAGGCCTCGTTGGCGTCGACACGCAGGCGAATGTCGGGGGCGACGTCACGGATCGCATCGATGATCTCGCGATCGCGTTCGGTACCGAGCTTTACCTTGAGCACCGAGTGACCCGCCGCGACCGCGCTTTCGGTCTTCTCGCGCATCCGCTCGGTGCTGTCGAGCCCGATCGTGAAGGAGGTCGCCGGCGTAGCCTCGGGATCGAGCCCCCAGTAGCGATGGAGCGGGACGTCGAGGCGTTTCGCCGCGAGATCGTGGAGCGCGATCGAGACCGCCACGCGCGCAGCCGGGTTGTCCCGAACGGTGTGGGCCATCCGGCGTTCGATGCGTTCCAGCGCGTGCGGATCGCCGACCTCTTCGACGACGGCAAGCAGATCGGGAAGGACGGCCTCGACGGTCGCGGCGGTCTCGCCGTAGTGTTCGGAGGGGGCAGCCGCGCCGATACCCTCGTGTTCGCCGTCGGCGATCCGCACGAGGACGTTTTCGGCGGTTTCCTGCGTGCCCCTGGAGATCGTGAACGGGTCGGCGAGGTCGAGCGTCAGCCGCTCGAAGCTCGTTTCGAGATTCACAACAGCGCCTCCAGCAGCTCGTCGCTGCCGAAGCGGATCGGATCGCTCGCCGGCACCGAGAGCGTTCGCGAGTAGGCGTCGACCGCCGAGCGCGCGCCCTCGTCGGTGTCGAGCGATCGGGTGTTGAGCGCGCCCGCGACGACGTCGGCGTCGTGGACCGGGCCGGCAAGACTCTCGTAGAGATCGACGTACTCGGGCAGCGCCGGGAGCGGGGTGTCCTCGTAGCCGTGGATCACCTCGCGGCCCGCCTCGTGACAGAGCACGAGCTCGTCGGGCATCGCGCCGTGGAGGATACCGCAGGTCACCGCCGAGTAGGCCGGATGGACGATCGAGCCCTGCCCCTCGACGAAGAGGTAGTCGTGGTCGTTCCCCTTCTCCAGAATCATCTCCTCGACCGCACCCGCGGTGAAGTCGCTCACGACGCGATCGATCGGGTTGCCCCAGCCCGCGATCATGATGCCCGTCTGGCCCGTCGGGATGAACGCGGCGTCCGCGCCCTGCTCGCGGGCGGCCTCGTAGAGTTCGAGCGTCGCGGTCATCTTCCCGACCGAACAGTCCGTTCCGACAGTGAGAATCACCTCGGCGTCGACCTCGTCGGCGACCCCCTCGCTCACCGTTAGATCGGGCGACGGCTCGCGCACGTCGCGGAGTTCGCAGTCGTTCGCCGCGGCGAGGTCGGCGAACTCCTCGTCGTCGTTCAGGAAGTAGTGCAGTCCGGCGGTGACGTCACAGCCACGTTCCAACGCAGCTCGGACGTCGGGTCGCCACGAGTCGTCGAAGCCGCCGCCGATCGGCGCGATGCCGACGAGCAGTTCGTCGCAGTCGTCGACGTCGTCCATCCCGGCGACGATCGGCGCGTCCTGGACACCCGAGAGGTGATCGCTGACGCGCGTGCCGGCGCGGTCGCGGTCGAGCACCGCGACGATCTCGTCATCGGCGTACCGGAGCATGCTGACGGCGGTTTTCGCGTCTTCCGGGAACTTCTCGTGGGCGAGCAGTGCGACGGTCATGTCTCCCGGGAGGGCGAGCGAGGATTTAAATGCCGACCATCCAGGGGCGCGCCGGACGGCTTCGAAGCGGGTAAGGCGTCGACGGCGGTAGCGGGGTGTATGTGGCCGTGGGGACATCTCGCCGTCGGCTATCTCGTCTACACCGCGCTCTCGCGTTGGCGCTTCGGGAGAACGCCGAGCGCCGGCGCGGCAATCGCGGTCGCCGTCGGTACGCAGTTTCCCGATCTCGTCGACAAACCGCTCGCGTGGACGTTTCACGTGCTGCCGAGCGGGCGCTCGTTCGCTCACTCACTGCTCACAGCGACCATCATTTGTACGCTGATCTACGCCTACGCCCGTCGTCACGGGCTGGCACGGCCGGCGCTGGCCTTCGCCGTCGGCTACATCACCCACCCGTTCGCCGACGCGCTGTCGCCGCTGCTCGGCGGCGAGTACGCCTACGTCCGCTATCTCGGCTGGCCGGTGCTCGACCAGCCCGCCTACGACACGAGCATGGGGTTCGCCATCCACCTGCTCGACTTCGAGCTCACGCCGCTCGTGGCGTTCGAGTTCCTCCTCGTGGCGCTCGCGGTGCTGGCCTGGCTGCGCGACGGTCGGCCGGGGCTCGGCGCGCTTCGCGGCTGGTATCGATCGCAACGAAGCGGGTCGGAGAGCTGAGGGTTATCGCCGACGCCGGACTACAACCGCCGCAAGCACGATCAGCAGGACCACCACGAGCCCGGCGGCGACGATCGGGACGAGACCGATATCGAGCGCGCTGTCGGGGGTCGTCTCCTCGCGCTCGACCGAGACGACGGCGCTCTCGGTGATCGTCCCCGTTCCCGCGACGTACGGTCCGTCGACGCTGCCGTTCGATCGGACGAAGTCGAAGCGGTCGTTCCCGTTCGAATCGAAGTGCGCCATCGCGGTCAGCGAGCCATTCGTCCGCAGGCGCGACTGGTTGAACTGGCGTCCGTCGACCCCGTAGAGCCGGACCCGGACGTCCTGATGCGGGCCGGCACCGAGTTTCTCGGAGACGCCGATGACGCTGCCGACGGTGTCGTTCTCGTCCGTGAGGTTCGCGTCGTGGATCGCCACGAACCCGCCCTGTGAGAGGTTGACGGAGTTGAGTTGAACGGTCGTCCCGTTCGTGGTCTGGTCGGTGAAGACCATCGTCGCGTTCGGCGTCCGCACGCCGTCGCCCTGCTGTGGCTGGGCCTGCTGGGACTGGGCCGCTGCCGGGACGACGGCCATCCCCGCACCACAGAGCAGAACGACGAGACATGCGGCAGTAACTGTCGATCGCATACGTCGGGCGAGGTCGGCGGCGGGTAAAAACCGTCGGCCCGCGATGTTCTCGGAAGTCGATGTCTCCCCCCCCCCTTCTCCTCTCCCCCGGAACGGCGATCCCGATCTCGAAACGCTCGCCACCGATCCGTTGACCGTCCCGTCCGACATCCCGATCAGCGAGCTCGTCGATCGCTTTCGGGAGGAAAATCGGGAACGTGCACCCATCGTCGATACGGACGGCGAACAGGTGGTTGGGCTCGTGACCGCGCCGACGCCTTCGAGGCCATCGCGGGCGACATCGAGGACCCGCCCGACTGACTCGTCGGGCCTACTCGGCCACGTCGACGGGCCGTGCGTCGGCGAGTTCGCGGAGGCGCTCGGGTGCGATCGGGAAGACAGCCTCGGGCGTGCCCGCGGCGGCCCAGACGGTGTCGAACGTCTGGAGCGTTTCGTCGAGATAGACCGGGACGGACGTATCGTGACAGAACGGCGGGACGCCGCCGATCGACCAGCCGACGGTCTCGCGCACCGTGTCGGCGTCGGCCATCGCGACCGCGTTCTCGTCGACGTCGCGAACGGTGGCGAGTTTGTTCTCACTCACGCGATTGGCCCCGCTCGTGACCACGACGACCGGTTCCGGGGCCACGAACACGAGCGAACTCGCGATCTGGGCGACGTCGCAGCCGATGGCCGCGGCCGCGGCGCTCGCCGTCCTGGTTCCGTCGGGGAACTCGTGGACGTCGACCGCGATGCCGTGCTCCTGCTCGGCCCGCTCGGCGAAGGCTGCTGCCCGTCGATGCATGTCGTGCGTGAGAACGAGCGGGCTAAAAACGGTGATGGCTACCGTGCGTCGGCGATCGGGACCGCACCGCTCGACTGGAGCCACGCCGTGTGTTCGCGCTCGTCGTAGATGACGACTGCGCCGTCCTCGCGCTCGAAGGCGACGAGGCGTTCTTCGCGTGCCGGTACGCTCGCCGAGGTGTCGGAGGGCGACTCCTGTGGGGACGTGCTCATTGGTTTTGGGTAGTGTCGGTTTTCGGTGCCGCTAGTTGCACCGAGGGGCCACATCGTGATAAACGTTGTCACCATATTCGAAACGCTGCCGGAGGTTGGGAACGACACGGGAACCCGACCTTTTCACGTTGGACCCCGAACTGCGGATATGAGCGACGCGCCACGCGACCCCGAACTCGAACGCCTCGCCGAGGATCTCTCGTCGACGCTCGCCGAGCTCCGCGACGAACTCGAAACGCGCGGGCCACGCGAACCGCCCCGCGGACCACTGGGACTGCCCCGTCCGCCGACGCCGGGCGAACTGCTCGATCTCGCCGACGAGTTCGCGATCCCCGCGCTCATCGCGTTTCTCGAAGCGAACGTCCGCGCGCTCGAAGCGTTTCAGGCGGCCCTCCGACTGGCACGCGCCGGCGAGGAGGTCAGCGAGCGCGGGCGCGAGACGCGACGACAGGGTGAGCGTCTCGGTCGGGACGCGCTCGATCGTCTCGACGACGTGCTCGACGATCTCCAGGGCGCGCTCGACGGACGACCTCAGGACCCGACCGCGCGCACGCTCGCCGACGAGGCCCGCGCGCTCCGCGACGAGATCGACGATCGCCTCGCCGAGAGCGACCGACGGGAGACCCGCTCCGCACGCGACCGGACCGTTCCCGCCCGCGAGGAACGCGATGAATCGGATGACGACGTCGCGATCGATGTCGACGCCGAGCTCGATTCGATCCGTGATGCGGTCGAGGACGACGACGAGGAAGACGCGGAGTAAACGGTCACTGCGGCCACAAGAGTTTATAGTCTCGATTACATCTCTTCGCATGTGATGGAGGGGGCACGATCGCTGCCGGAGGGGAACGTACAGCTCGAACTGTTCGTACGGTCGTCGGTGCCGGCGGCCGCGCGCGATTCGCAGTCGGGGGTCCGCGAGCGACTCCGGTGGCTCGACGCCGACGGGGAGGTCGCTGGTGCGACGGTCCGAACGTGGGAGAAGCGGGTGCCGGTCGACACCGACTGCTCCGAACGCGAGACACACCATATGCACGCGACGTTCGACGACTGGGCGCGCAGACACGGCGTCAGCCTCGCCCCGTTTTTCGACACGCGCGAGTGTCACTCGTCGATTACCGGCGAATCGCACACCGCGCTCGTCCTGCCGGTGATGAGTCTCGCCGTCTACGAGGGCGACCGACTCAGCGCCGTCTTCCCGCACGCCGACGAGGATCGCTCGTACACCGTCAGTGAGGCGCTCGATGCGCTCGAAGGCGACGAAACGACGGAGGGATCGGAGGAATCGACGCGCGAGGAACTGCCGGTCGGCGCACCCTAATCGATAGGTTCGAACCGATAGCCATCCCACTCTTGACTCGCGGGTTCGCGGATGCCGGCCTCGGGATCGCGGAGTTCCTCGGCATAGACTGGTTTCACGTCGTCGCCGATATCGATCTCGTCCGTCGTGAGCTGGCCGAGCGCGCGCACCGATTCGCCCTCGATATCGAATTCGACGATCGCGAGGTGGTTCGGCTCGCGGACGCCGGGCGGCGTGGCGGTGCTCGTCGTCCACGTGACGACCGTCGCAGTGTGCTCGCTCAGATCCACCGTGCCGGTTCGCTCCGTGCCACCGGGACCGAGCGGATGTGGCGGGTAGGTGATCGAACCGTCCGTGTAGCGGGCCGCCTCCATCGGCGGCTCGCCAGTGCCGGAATCGCTCTCGGGGCTCATGCGCCCGCCTCCAGGATGGTGGTGATGACACAGTTGCCAAATCCACCCACGTTACACGCGAGTCCGACGTCGGCGTCGACCTGTCGCGGACCGGCCTCGCCGAGCACCTGCTTGTAGATCTCGTAGCCCTGGGCGACGCCGCTCGCGCCGAGGGGATGACCCTTCGATTTCAGCCCACCGGAGGTGTTGATCGGCAGCTCGCCGTCGTGTTCGGTCGTTCCCTCCTCGATCAGTTCCCAGGCAGCGCCCTGCTCGGCGAAATCGAGTCCCTCCATCTGGAGGAATTCGAGGATCGTGAACATGTCGTGGAGTTCGGCCACGTCGATGTCCTCTGGACCGTAGCCGCTCATCTCGTAGGCCTCTTTCCCCGACTCGACCACGCCGCCCATCACCGTCGGTTCCGCGCGTTCGTGGACCACGTGGGTGTCGGTCGCGCCGCCGACGCCGCTCACGAGCGCGTACTCGTCGGTGTACTCCTTCGCGACTGATTCCGGACAGAACATCAGCGCCGCGCTCCCGTCCGTGATCGGACAGAAATCGTACAACCGAAGGGGGTCGGCGACGACCGGACTCTCCAGAACGGTGTCGAGATCGACCTCCTTCTGAAACTGGGCGTGCGGGTTGTCGACGCCGTTTCTGTGATTTTTGACCGCGACCTTTCCGAGACTCTCGCGCGGCGCATCGTAGCGATCGAGATAGCGCCGCGCGGTCAGCCCCGCGAAACTCGGCAGCGTCACGCCGTGTTTGTACTCGACGGGATGGGTCAGCGAGGCGATCACGTCGGTGGCCTCGCCCGTCGAGCGATGCGTCATCTTCTCGCCACCCACGAGCAGTGTCATCTCGCTCGCGCCCGAGGCGACCGACTGCCAGGCGGCGTACATGCCGGCACCGCCGGACGAGGATGTCTGATCGACGCGCTGTGTGTAGGCCGGCAGGCAGTCGAGGTCGTGTGCCAACGCGTTCGGCACGCCGGTCTGGCCCTCGAACTCGCCGCTGGCCATGTTCGAGACGTACAGATGCTCGACGGCGTCGGGCGCGACGCCGGCATCGTCGAGACAGGCCGCGCCCGCTTCGGCGAGCAACCCCTGAATCCACGCTTCGCGCTGTCCGAACTGGGTCATCGATGCGCCGATGACGGCCACGTTCGTGCTCATTTCGTCCGGGTCGTCTCCCGCCCCCGTTATGGATGTTTCGACGCTACCGACGGAGTCGCCCCGCCGTCTTCCACTCCTCGCCGCGAGCGACCCCCTGGGGTGGCGTCCGCCCGTCGAGACGGCCACAGAGCGACCACCGATCACAGGATTCCGACCCTTCCTCGTCGGCATTTGCGGCAGCCGCGGCGCGGTCGCGGAGGTGGGCACCGATGGCAGCGGCAATGGCTGCGGCCTCGCCGCGGTCGGCGCTCGCGGGCACCGACAGATTCAGTTCGTCGAGAACCCCCTCGCTCGCGGTCGCTTGCTCGTCGTCCGAGTCGCCCGGATCGTCGGTTTCGGCCAGCAACGATGTCGCTGTCATCAGAGTTGGATGTTACCGTGGTCTTTCGGTGGCCCGTCGGTGCGCTTGCGGTCGAGGACATCGAGGTCGCGGATGAGACGTTTGCGAGTTTCGTTCGGCTCGATGACGTCGTCGACGTAGCCGCGCTCGGCCGCCGAGTAGGGGTTGGCGAACTCCTCGCGGTACTCGTCCATCAGCGCCTGGCGGGTCGCCTCGGGATCGTCCGCGTCGGCGAGCTCGTCCCGATAGAGGACGTCCACCGCCCCGCGTGGACCCATCACGGCGGTCTCCGCACCGGGCCACGCGTAGTTCGTGTCCGCGCCCAGCAGTTTCGAGCCCATGACGATGTAGGCTCCGCCGTACGCTTTCCGGAGGATCACCGTCGAGAGCGGGACCGTCGCCTCGGCGTAGGCGTAGATCAGCTTCGCGCCGTGGCGGATGATCCCGTTGTGCTCCTGATCAGTGCCGGGCATGAACCCGGGCACGTCGACGAAAGTGAGGACGGGGATGTTGAACGAATCGCAGAAGCGGACGAACCGCGCGCCCTTCTGGCTCGATTCGATGTTGAGCGTCCCGGCGTTGACCGATGGCTGGTTGGCGACGATCCCGACCGGCCGGCCGTCCATGCGTGCAAGCCCGGTCACGAGCGTGCGCGCGAACCCGCCGTGAGTCTCGAAAAAGGAGCCGTCGTCGACGATGTTCCCGATCACGTTCGTCACGTCGTAGGGTTTGCGCGGTGCGTCGGGGACCAGTTCGCCGACCTCGCAGCGCCGATCGGGATCGTCCCAGGAGTCGACCCGCGGCGGGTCCTCGACGTTGTTCTGCGGGAGATACGAGAGCAGTCGTTTGATGTCGTCGAGAACCTCCTCCTCTGTCGGGGCGGTTCGGTGGGCGACGCCGCTCTCATTGGCGTGAGCGCTCGCACCGCCCAACTCCTCCATCGTGATCTGCTCGCCGGTGACCGTCTCGATCACGTCCGGCCCCGTGATCATCATCTGGGCGGTGTCCTCGACCATGAACGTGAAATCCGTCAGCGCCGGCGAGTAGGTCGCCCCGCCGGCACACGGCCCCATGATCGCCGAGATCTGCGGCACGAGCCCGCTCGCCTTCGTGTTCCGCTGGAAGATCTTGGCGAACCCCGTGAGCGAGGCGATCCCCTCCTGGATACGTGCACCGCCGGAGTCGTTCAACCCGACGATGGGAACACCATTTTCGATCGCCTTGTCCATCACCTTACAGATCTTGTCGGCGACCGCTTCGCCGACCGACCCACCCAGGACGGTGAAGTCGTGAGCGAAGACGAACACGGTCCGACCGTCGACCTCGCCATAGCCAGTCACGACGCCGTCGCCGGCATACTTCTTCTCGGCCATGCCGAAGTTCGTCGACTGGTGTTCGACGAACCGGTCGAACTCCTCGAAACTGTCCTCGTCGAGGAGGTAGTCGATGCGTTCGCGGGCGGTCAGTTTGTCCCGATCGTGCTGGGCGTCGATGCGGGCCTGGCCCCCGCCAAGCGCCGCCTCGGTGCGGCGTCGCCGCAGCTCCTCGATCGCCGATTCGTCTAGTGCGTCGCTCTCGCCGGTGTTGGCGTCGTCTTCGGCCGCCACGCTACCACCCCATGCCGCCGTTGCTGGCGAGAATTCGGTCGGTCAGAGAGCCCGGTACGGGCCCGGCGACGGTTTGGCCGCTCCCGCGGGACGCGCCGGTGACCACGCAGGTCTGCGTGTCGAGCGTCATGTCTCTGTGTCGTTGCTCTACGTGTAGCTACCTAAATCTGTGCCACGATAGATCACCGTCGCGACTGCGAACACACTCTCACCATTCGTTACCATTGAATGGTACTGGATCTATCGGAGTGACAACGACAGACTCTTTAGGGCGTCCTAAAAAACACGCGACATCGCAATGACGGCCGACATCTGTGTGATCGTTCCGACGATACGCGAGTTCGAGTGCGTACGAGCCTACGCCGAAAACGCCCGCAAGCACGGCTTCGACACCGACCGCCTCCACGTCGTGCTCGTGACCGAGGACTTCTGTGACACCGAGGCGATGGCGACGATGCTCGACGAGCTCGGTCTCGCCGGCGAGGTCTTCGACGGCGCTGCCCGCGAGGCGTGGTACGACGAACAGTCCGTCACGGAGTTCTCGCATCTCGTCCCCGCCGCGAGCCACGCCCAGACGAGCTTCGGGCTGCTCTACTGCTGGGCGAACGGGTTCGACTACGGCGTCTTCATCGACGACGACACCCGCCCGCACATGGACGAGGACTTCTTCGGGACGCATCTCGCGAACCTGAACGGCGAACACGAGATCGAGCGCGTCCGCTCGGACGAGCAGTGGGTGAACGTCCTCCACGAGAACGCCGACGAGCACGGTCTCTACCCGCGCGGCTACCCCTACTCCGCGATGGGCGAGGAAGTCGAGACCGACCGCACGCGCGTGACGAACGTCGTCGCCTCGCAGGGGCTCTGGACGAACGTACCCGACCTCGACGCCGCCCGCATTCTCGCCGACGGCGACCTCCGCGGACAGGCCAAGACACGGCTCTCGGCCGACGATTTCGGCGAGCCGTTCGTCGCCGCGGAGGGCCAGTATCTCACGGTCTGCTCGATGAACCTCGCCTTCCGGCGCGAGGTGATCCCGGCGTTCTACCAGCTCCCGATGGACGACAACCCCTGGGACGTCGGCCGGTTCGACGACATCTGGAGCGGCGTCTTCCTCAAGCGCGCCTGCGACGTGCTGGGCACGGAGATCGTCACCGGCGGGCCGCTCTGTAAGCACAACAAGGCCGAGCGCTCGACGTTCGACGACCTCCGCTCGGAACTCCCCGCGCTCGACGCCAACGAACGCCTCTGGCGGGCCGTCGACGACGCGGCCGCGGACGCCGATTCGTACGCCGGTGCCTTCGCCGCGATGGCCGACGCGCTCGTCGAACGCGACTGGAGCGACTGCGAGAACGGCGAGTTCCTCCCGTACGTCGGCGAGTACATGCACGACTGGCTGGCCTGTCTCGACGCGCTTGATCCGGGCTCGATCGCCGTGCCGGCCGCCGCCAGCGCCGACGACTGAACCGGCAGGTATAACGGTTACCACCCACCACCAATTTTTAGGCTGGCCGAAAACAGCCAGTGATCAACGATGAAAGGACACGATCTCGACAGACGGACGGTACTGAAAGGTGGTATGGCAAGCCTCGCCGCGGCGGCCGGACTCGCCGGCTGCACCGGTGGTGCACAATCAGGAAACGACAGCGCCAACGGCAGCGGCGGCGCGAACGGCAGCGGTGGCAACGGTAGCAACGCCAGCGGGACCCCGGGTGCCTCCGACGACCGGAAGGTGCGCGTCGTGCTCAACGAGTGGCAGGTGAAACCCGACGCGAAGTCGGTGCCGTCGGGTCAGGTGACGTTCAACGCCGTCAACAAGGGCCACGAGGTCCACGAGTTGGTCGTCAGACAGCGCAGCGACGACGGTGCCTACGAGGAGCTCGACGAGGTCGACGACATCGGCAAGGGGACGAGCAAGAAGCTGCAGATGAAGCTCGAACCCGGCACGTACGAGCTCGCCTGCCTCATCGTCGAGAAAGAGGACGGCGAGACCGAGGACCACTACAAACTCGGCATGCACGAGACGATCGAGGTCGCGAACTAACGACGCCGAGCCACGACATGGGCATCGCGGTTTCGTCACCGATACCACAAACGACATACCGCCGAGCGGCGTCGCTATATGCGATGGATCGATCGCGGAACGACAGGGTTTTTAGGCTGTCCTAAATCATATGTGGCAATGACGCGACGCGCTGGTGACGATCCAACGACGAACGGTTCCGACGATCACGGTGCTTCCGGGCTGGGACGGCGACGATTCCTCCGCACGTCGGCCGTCGTGGCCGGCGGCGCGCTGGTCGCCGGCTGTTCGTCCGGCGGGACCAACGCGAGCGCGAACGGCTCCAACGCTTCGAGCAACGCCAGCGGCGGGGCGAACGGCACCGTCGGCAACGCCTCGGGCAACGCGAGCACGAACGGTTCGGTCGGCATCAAATCGTTCCGGGGCTCCGGCCCGCTCGTCGAGAGTCGCCCACCGCTGAAGGGGCCGCGCATCGACGATCTCCCCGATCTCTCGGGCACGCTCAGCGTCTATCTCGGCGGCGGCGAGGGCGGACTCTACACTCAGTTCCTCGATCTGCTGCAGAAGATGTATCCGAAGTTCAACGTGAAGCTCCGGACGGCTTCCTCCTCACAGCTCGCGAACACGCTCATCACCGAGGTGGAGAGTGGCTCGCCGAAGGCCGACGTCTTCTGGGCGGTCGATCTCGGCGCGCTCGGCGTCGTCGCCAACAACGATGCGACGATGAAGCTCCCGAAGAAGGTCGTCAAGCCCGTCCCCAAGTCGTTCCACCCGAACAACCAGTGGGTCGGCGTCGCCGGGCGCGCGCGGAGCGTTCCCTACAACACGAACAAGCTCTCGGCGAACCAGATCCCGAACAAGGTCCAGAAATTCACCGATACGAAGCAGCTACAGGGATCGATGGGCTGGGCACCGACCTACGGGGCCTTCCAGTCGTTCATCACGGCGATGCGGCTGCTCCACGGCAAAGAGCAGACCAAGCAGTGGCTGAAAGGGATGCAGGGACAGAACATCTCCGAGTATCCCGACGAGTTCCTCGTCTCGAACGCCGTCGCCGACGGCGAGCTCGCGGCCGGCTTCGCCAACCACTACTACTCGCTGCGCGTGCGGGCCGCCCGCCCGAACGCGCCGATCGAGCTCGCGTTCACGAAGGGCGACGCGGGCGCGCTCATCAACGCCGCCGGCGTCGAGGTGATCAAAGGGACCGAGCGCCGCCAGCTCGCTATGAATTTCATCAAACACCTCCTGACCGCCGAGGCCCAGGAGTTCTTCGCCACGCGGACGTTCGCCTACCCGATGATTCCGGGCGTCCCGCCCGTCGGCGGACTGCCGACGATCGACGAACTCAATCCGCCTGAGATCGATCTCGCGAAGCTCTCGAACCTCGAACCCACCCTGACGCTCATGCGCGAGACCGGAGTGCTCTGAGATGAGTACCCTCGGCGACGGTCGCATCGATATCGATCGCGGGACCGTCCTCAGAGGGGGATTGCTCGCGCTCGCCGGCGCGATCGCGCTCGCGGTCGTCGCCCCGATCGCGTGGCTCGTCGTCCGCGCGTTCGATATGGGCATCGAGAGCGCACTCGCGCTGCTGTCGTCGCCCTCGACGGTCCAGATCACGATCAACAGCGCGCTGCTCGTGGCCGCGGTTACCGCGGGTTCGGTGTTGCTCGGCGTGCCGCTCGCGGTGTTGACCGCACGCACCGACCTCCCCTTCCGACGGTTCTGGACCGTCCTGCTGGCGCTCCCGCTCGTCGTCCCGAGCTATATCGGTGCGTTCGCGTTCGTCTCGGCGTTCGGCCCGCGGGGGACGCTCGCCGATCTGCTCGCTCCGCTGGGAATCGAGTCGATACCGACCATCTACGGGCTTCAGGGCACGGTGCTGGTCCTCACACTGTTCGTCTACCCGTACGTCTTCCTCACCACGCGCGCAGCGCTGCTCTCCTTCGACGCCAGTCAGATCGAGGCCGCGCGCACCCTGAACCACTCCTATCTCGGCGCGTTTCGTCGCATCGTCCTGCCTCAGATCGCCCCGGGGATCGCCGCCGGCGCGCTGCTGGTGGGGCTCTACACGCTCTCTGATTTCGGGACGCCGTCGATCATGCATTACGACGTGTTCACGCGCATGATCTTCGTCGAGTACAACGCCTTCGGCCGCGGCCGCGCGGCGCTGCTCTCGGTGCTCTTGCTGGGGCTCACTGTCGCCATCCTCGGCATCGAGTCGCGCCTCTCGGCCGACGACGGAAACGCCTACGCCGGCGGACGGCGTGGCTACACCATCTCGCTCGGAGCCTGGAAGTGGCCGGCGCTTGCCTTCTGTACGCTGGTCGTCGCGCTCTGTCTGATCGTCCCGCTCGGCGTGCTGGCGCTGTGGCTGTTCCGCGGCGGGCCGGGCTACTCGGCCGGCGGGTTCGCCTTCGAATGGTCCTACGGCCTGAACTCCGTCGTCGTCGCGGCGCTCGCGGCGCTCGTCGCGACGCTCGCGGCGCTGCCGGTCGGCTATCTCTCGGCGCGGACGGACGGTATGCTCACGGATCTGTTCGATCGGATGACGTATCTCGGCTACGCCGCACCCGGCGTCGTCGTCGGCTTCGCGCTCGTCTACTTCGGCGTGCGCTATCTGCCGGGGCTCTATCAGACGCTTCCCCTGTTGATCTTCGGCTACGTCGTCCGCTTCATCCCGCAGGCGGTCGGCACCACCCAGTCGTCGGTGCTCCAGGTCGATCGATCGCTGCTCGAGGCCGCGCGCACGCTCGGCCACTCGCCGCTCGCGAGCTTTCGGCGCGTGACGCTCCCGCTGATCGCGCCGGGCGTCGTCGCGGGCGCGGCGCTGGTCTTCCTGACGACGATGAAGGAGCTGCCCGCGACGCTCCTCCTGCATCCCTCCGGGTTCAAGACGCTCGTCACCTACATCTGGCAGGTCCAAGACGCAGGATATTACGGGGCGGCCGCCGTACCGGCGCTCGTGCTCGTCGCCGTCTCCGGACTCTCGATGCTCGTCATCCTCACGCAGGAGGGCGATGATGTCCGGTAAATCCACCCAGGAACCGTATCCCGAAGCCGCCACCGACCGCTCCCGCGAGGCCAGCGCCGATGCGCCCGACAGCGCGCCGGGAAGCGCCGACACCGCCGACGTGGTGCTCGAACTCGCCGACGCGAGCAAGGAGTTCGGGGCCGAAACGGCAGTAAACGGGCTCTCGCTGTCGGTCCGCGAAGGGGAGCTACTGACGCTGCTCGGCCCCTCGGGCTGTGGGAAGACGACGACGCTGCGGCTGATCGCGGGGCTCGAAACCCCGACGGCGGGAACGATCACTCTCGACGATGAGCGCGTCGCCGACGACACTCGTTCTGTGGATCCCGAGGATCGCGACGTCGGCATCGTTTTCCAGGACTTCGCGCTGTTCCCACACATGACCGTCGAGGAGAACATCGCGTTCGGCCTCACCGACGCCGACGGCGATCGAACGGACGAGCGCGTGGCTGAACTGCTCGAACTCGTCGGTCTCGAATCGTTCGGCGAGCGGACACCTGACCAACTTTCGGGCGGTCAGCAANAGATGTGTATAAGAGACAGGAACGGACGAGCGCGTGGCTGAACTGCTCGAACTCGTCGGTCTCGAATCGTTCGGCGAGCGGACACCTGACCAACTTTCGGGCGGTCAGCAACAGCGCGTCGCGCTCGCCCGCGCGCTCGCGCCCGAACCCGATCTCCTGCTGCTCGACGAGCCGTTTTCCAATCTCGACGTGCGCCTGCGCGTACGGATGCGCGAGGAAGTCCGTCGCATTCTGGAGGCAGCGGGTGTCACCGCCGTCTCCGTCACCCACGATCAGGAGGAGGCGCTGTCGATCTCCGATCGCGTCGCCGTGCTCAACGATGGACATCTCGAACAGATCGACCGGCCAGAAGTCGTCTTCCAAGAGCCCGAATCACGGTTCGTCGCCGCGTTCCTCGGTCGTGCGGGCTTCCTGTCGGGCAGCGTCGACGAGGCGGGCGTCCACACCGGTATCGGGAGTTTCGAGACCGCGCGCATGCAGGGACTCACCGACGACTACGCCGGCACCGACATCGACGTGCTCGTGCGGCCGGACGATCTCCGGGCGAACCCCGTGGCGGACGAGGATGCGGGCAACGGACGGGTCGTCCACCGGCAGTACACCGGATCGTCGTTCGTCTATCGCGTCGAACTCGATACGGGCGACGTGATCCACTGCGAGCACAACCACACGACCGACATCCACCTCGACCAACGGGTCGCCGTCTCGTTCGTCGCCGACCACCGGCTCGCGTGGTATCCCGCCGAGTGATGGGACGGCTCGGCGAGCGACTCGACGAACGACGGTTCCGACTCGCGGCGCTCGCCCTCGCCCTGATCGGCGGGCTCGTCGTGTGGATCGTCTCGACGGAGCTCTTTCCGTACCTCTCGCTGAATCACGACGAGGGAGTGTATCTCCAGCAGGCCGGCATGCTGCTCGACGGACAACTGTTCCTCCGGCCGCCAGTCCCCGAATCGTTTCGACCGTGGTTCTTCGTCGGGAGCGAACAGGGGTTCTACCCCAAATACGCGCCCGTCGCCGCGGCGATGTTCGCGGTCGGCCGGCTCGCGGGCGACTACACCCTCGCGCTCGCCGCCATCGCGGCGGCGAACGTCGCTCTTTTGATCACTGTCGTCGCCGAGACCTTCCGTCACGAGGGCCGGCGGTTCGCGCGCGCGACCGGGCTGCTCGCCGGCGGACTGCTCTTTCTCTCGCCGCTCTTTCTCATCAACTCGTCGACGTTCCTCTCGTACGCGCCGACGACGCTGTGGAACCTGCTGTTCGCCGCGGCGTATCTCCGTGCCGATCGCACTGGGAATCGAGCGCTGGCGGCGATCGCCGGGCTCGCCATCGGCATCGCCTTCTTCTCGCGACCCTACACCGCCGTGTTGTTCGCCACACCGTTCGTCGTCCACGCGCTCTGGACGCTGCGGGATGGCCGTATCGCCCTGATCCGCAACGGCCTGACCGCCGCAGGCGGACTGCTCGGCGTGGCCGTCGCACTCGGCTACAACGCCTTCCTCACCGGCGATCCGTTCACCTTCCCGTACGCGGCGTTCGCGCCGCTCGACGGCATCGGCTTCGGAAAACGGGCGATCCTCGGCCACGCCAAACGGTACACGCCGACGCTCGCGCTGACGGCGAACGCGAAGGTGCTCGCGACGTTCTTCGGCCGCTGGGGGATCGCCGGCGTGCTCGGGACGGCGCTCGCGGCCTGCGGGACGGCGCTCGCGATCGTCGTCCCGCGAAAGCGGCTGCACGCCCGGACCGCGGTGCTCGCCGGACTGTTCGTGTCGATCCCCGTCGGCAACGTCCTCTTCTGGGGTAACTTCAACATCCTCGGCGATCTCGAAACGTCGGGGACGGGTCTGATCGCCTTCCTGGGTCCGTACTACCACTTCGACCTGCTCGTTCCGACGGCAGCGTTCGCGGCGTACGCCGGCCTCCGGGGCGCGCTTCGACTCCGCCGGCTGCTACAGCCCCGGTTCGATGCCCGACAGGCGCGCGTCGCACTCGCGGTCTGTCTGCTCGTCGCGGGCGCGGCGCTGGCGGGTGTGACGGCGAGTGCGGCGAGCGAGCCGCTCGAACGCAACGGAAACGTCACCAGTGAGTACAAACAGGCCTACCAGCCCTTCGAGAATCGGAGTCTGGCGAACGCGCTCGTCTTCCTCCCGACGACGTACGGTCGCTGGCTCAGCCATCCGTTCCAGGCGCTGCGCAACGATCCCGGCTTCGGCGGCGATGCCGTGTACGCACTCGCCGAACGCCAGTTCGCGGTCGTCGACGCCTACCCGAATCGGACGTACTACCGCTACGTCTACGGCGGCTCGTGGAGCCCGACGACCGGCGACGCCTCCAAGGGCGAGCTCCGACCGATCACGGTTCGTTCGGGCGAGCGACTCGCGGTCGACGGGCATTTCGGGATTCCCGGCTCGCCCGAGAGCGTCACGGTACGCCTCGCGAACGACGACAATCAGAGCTACTACACAACGACGCGCGACAACGGAACGCTCGATCTCCGGCTCGTCGCCGACGAGCGTGCTCGGGTTCGCGGGGAAGTCACACCGGTCAACGGGAGTTCGATACCGCTCACCGGCGACACGCTCACGCTGTCGGTGTTCGTCGATCGGGGACCGACCGGCGGGTTCGGCTACCGCGTCGAGCTCCCGTTCGACCGGTCGGGCGACACGATCCGCGCGCTCACGCCCACGAAAGAGGTCTGTCCGGCCTATCGCTGTGGCGGCGGGCGGGGAGTGGTCAACGGCACCAGCGACGGCGTGTCGATCGACGCGAACCTCACGGCTGCCTGACTACCGACGGCGCTCGTCGAGACCGACCGTGAGTATCGAGCGCGCGATGTCTTTCCCACCCGAGAGCGGATCGAGCGTCGTCTCGCCGAGTCGCTCGCCGTACTCGATCGGTCTCTCTTGAACATCGTAACCGCGCGCGAGCGGGCGGATGAGCAGTTCGGCCGAGAGACCGGTGTTCTCGGTCCACTCGATATCCTCGATGACCTCTTGGCGGTAGGCACGCATCCCGGTCGTCGTGTCGTGGACGCGCTCGCCGAGCAGGACGCTCGCCAGTACGGCGAAGGCGTGGTTGCCGAGGCGGTTGAACGGCGGCATCGTCGCGGCCCCGTGGTAGAGGCGGTCGCCGCTGACGACGTCCGCGCCGTCGTTGATCGCGTCCAGAAATTCGGGGAGGGCGTCCATCGGGTAGGTGCCGTCGCAGTCGGTCGTGACGATCACCGGGCGATCGGCCGCCCGGAGCGCGCGGGCGACGGCGACGCCGTAGCCCTGTGGTTCCTGTTCGATGACGCGCGCACCGTGCTCGCGGGCGATCTCGGCCGTGCGATCGCTCGATCCGTCGACACAGACCGTTTCGGCAGCGCCGTCGGTCGCCTCGTCGATCGAATCGAGCACGCTCTCGATGGCAGCCGCTTCGTTGTACGTCCCCATCACGACGCTCACGTCGTCGAAATCGTAGTTCTCGGATGCACTCATCGACGCGGCTTCGCCCCACCCCTACTTGAATTTTTAGGCTCGCCGAAATCAGCGGCGGCGAGCGAGCGCGACACCCGCGAGCGCGAGGACGGCGAGCAGCGCGGCACCCGTGCCGAACCCGGGCCCGAATGCGTCGCTGCTGTCGGTCTGGGTCGGCGAGCTCGTGCCGACCAGTCCGCCGCCGTCGGTCGCGGTGGCTCCGTCATCGCTCGCGTTGCCGGCGGTTGCGTCACCGCCATCGTCCTCGGCGGACGTCGCCGTCTGCGTGTCGGTCGCGGTCTGCGTGTCGGTTGCGGTCGCCGTCGGGCTGTCGGTCGCGGTTTGCGTGTCGGCCGCGGTCGACTGGCCGGCGGTCGATCCGTCGGTCGTCCCCGCCGTCGCGTTCGCGCCCGATCCATCCGTCGTCGCCGTGAACGTGCTCACGCCGCCGCTACAGCTGCCGGGGCTGATCTCGACGGGACTGCTCATGTCGAGATCGGTCGTCGAGCCGTCGCCCGAGCGGACGATCCAGTTCTCGATCTCGTTGTCGCTGGGCGAGCCGCTCCACTCCTCGAAGGGGTAGCGGTCGACCTCGTCGTTGAACGCGATGTCCGCGGTGATCGTGCTGTAGTCCGAACTCCCCAGTCCGCGGAAGGCTGCACCGTCGGTGCGCTCGCCGTTCGAGTTCCACTGGATCTGTGCGCCCGTGTCGGTGTAGTCGAAGGTGTCGTCGCGGTCGGTGTAGTTGTCGTCCTCGACGGCCCACTCGCCGTCGGCGGGCAGTCCCGAGATGTCACCCGTGGCGACGAACCCGTACGGCTCGTTGATCTTGTCGTGGAGGAAGACGAGGCTCAGCCCGTCGCTGCCGCGATAGACGAACAGCTGGCTCACCTGATTCTCCTGGATATCGGTGGTGCCAAGCGAGCTGTAGTTCGCCTGATCGTCGAGCACCGTGTAGTCGTAGAACTGCTCGACCGTCTGGCTGCCGTCGCCGAGCGGCGTGACCTCCGTACACGTATCGCCCTGCTGGACGATGAACGTCGCGTTCTCTTGTGCCACCGCCGATCCCGGCACGACGGCGAGCGATCCGATGACCATCACCGCGAGCGCGACGGCAGCGAGCCACGATCGCCCGTGCTCGCCCGCCCGCGCTCCCGAACGTTCGCTCATGGAACAGGGTGCTCCGTCCATCTATATAAATGGCGCTTGTCCGTTCCGAACGGGACTCTATCAGTGTGGGGCGAACATCATTCGATCGGCTCCGCTGCCGCCGAGACGGACGATCGGCGGGCTCAGAGCATGTTCTCGGCTTCGAGACGCTCCCAGACGGCTTCGCCCTTCTCGGTGATGCCGTAGACGCGGCCTTTCTTCTGGTCCTCGGAGACGAGCAGCTCGACCATTCCGCGCTCGTCATCGCGCAGTCCCGACAGCGCCCGCGAGACGTGCGCGATGGCGATACCTTCGTCGGTGGCGATACGTGACGGCGTCGCCGGCCCCTCGACCAGCCGCGAGAGCACGTCCACGCGGTACTGCGAGCGAATCACGAAACTGATCGTATCCCAATCCTCTATCATGTGACTCCCCTGTTCGTTCCCCTATACACTGGAGAACCATAACAAGTGCGTATCAGTTACCTACATTTACGTACGTTTTGATCGACGGAACACGGCTCGCCGATGATGGTCGCGCGACCGCCGGACAATGGCGAACGAACACACTCAAGAACCCACCCACCCGAGAGGGCGGATACGGTGTCCCGTGATTCACTCTCGGAGAACACGACGGCCGACCGCTACGCCGAGAGCGCCTCGGCCCTCGGCGGGCTGCCGGGCGACCTCCTCCTCGTCGTCGCCTACGCACTCGTCGGTGGCGGTCTCCTCGTCGTCGGTCTCCCCTCGACGCTGCAGTTCATCGTCGGGATCCCACTCCTGCTGTTCGTCCCTGGTTACACGGTGCTGTCGGCGCTGTTCCCCGGCCGCCCCTCGCGGAACGCAGGCCAGGTAAGCTCACTGTCGGGCATGACGCGGACGTTTTCGAGCCTGCGGTCGATCCAACACCGCGGCGTCCGCTGGGGCGAGCGCGTGGCGCTCTCGTTCGGGCTCAGCCTGTTTCTCGTGCCGCTACTCGCGCTCGTGCTCGACTTCTCCACGCTCGTGTTCGGCACCGACTCACCCTATCACACGGGACCGATCGTCGCGGTGCTCGTGGGCTTTGCGGTGCTCTGTGCCGCCATCGGGTTCGTCCGCCGACTCGGACTGCCACGCGACGAACGGTTCGGCGTGCCGGTCGGCTACTGGATCGACGACTTCGTCGGCGGCCTCACCGGCTCGTCGGTCGACGCGCTCCTCAACGTCGTCCTGGTTCTCAGCGTACTCGTCGGCGCTGCGAGCATGACCTACGCGCTCGCAGTACCACAGGACGGCTCGTCGACGACGAACTTCGCCGTCGGCACACAGGACGGTTCCGGGGAGTTCACGGTCGGCGACTACCCGCAGAACATGACCGTCGGTCAGCCCCAACAGCTCACCGTCCAGCTTCAGAACCACGAGGGCGAACCGGCGAACTACTCGGTGGTGGCCCAGCTCCAGCGCTACGACGGCGAGGAGGTGCTCACGCGGAACACGCTCAAGCGGTTCTCGACGCAAACCGTCCCGGAGAACCGGACGTGGCAGCGCCAGCACACCGTCACGCCGACCATCGCCGAGAACGACCTGCAGCTGGTCTACCTGCTCTACCAGGGTGATCCTCCACAGAACCCCACCGAGGAGAACGCCTATCGGTCGGTCCATCTCTCGGTGAACGTTTCGGGTGGCGGGGGCGGCGGTGGCGGCAACGGGAGCGCCTGACGTGTTCCCGTGGGGCCACGTCGCGGTCGGCTACCTCTGCTACTCGCTGCTCACCCATCTCAGAGGACGGACACCGACCGGTGCGGCGACGATCGCGCTGGTCGTCGGCACGCAGTTCGCCGACCTCGTCGACAAGCCGCTCTCGTGGTCGTTCGATCTACTGCCGGCGGGTGTGCTCGCTCACTCGCTGTTCTTCGCCGTTCCGTTCTCGGCGCTCGTGCTCGTCGTCGCCCGCCGCCTTTCGTACACGCAACTCGCGAGTGCGTTCGTCGTGGGCTATCTCTCGCATCTCCCGGCCGACGTGCTGCCCTCGCTCGCGACCGGCGATCCCTCCTACTGGCCGCTGTTCTGGCCCGCGATGGCTCGCCCGGGCGTCGACGTCTCCGACCCGATCGTCGGCCCCGGGGCCGGTGCGGGGCTGCTCGAAAACGCCGCCTACTACATGAGCGACTTCTTGCCGATGCTGTTCAGCCCCATCGGTGTGGCATACGTACTGTTCATGGCGGGTGTCGTCGCCCTCTGGCTCTCCGACGGGCGTCCCGGCATCGGGATCATCGGGCGTGTCCTCGGTCGGGTGACGGGCCGGAGTTCGCACCGCTGAGTCGGCCAGTCAGAAAAAGAGTGTCGTCGGCGATGGCACGGACTCAGCGCCGACTCAGCGAAGAGTCGTATAGGCCGCCCGCGCGAGTCGCATGGCCGGGCCGGCGCGCTCGGCCTCGTGATACGTTCTGAGATCCGGATCGAACTTCGCCTTGTACTCGTTGAGCCGGCGCGAATCCGCACCGACGAGGTCGTACGAGTCGATGTCGCGATCCATCGCGTCGCGCATGATCCACCAGTCGACGTGATCGTTGACGGGGATGGCAGCATCGTGTTTCGCGCCGCCCTGCCAGCGGTGGATGGTGCCCTCGTCTTCGAGCGTGATCATCCCGCCGGCGAACTGGCCATCGATCCGGCAGACGTACGCGCGCAGACAGCCCTCCGGCAGGCGATCGCGGAGATCCAGGACGAATCCCGGTGTGACGCCGTAGGACTTGTCCTGTGCCTCGTAGCGACGATAGATCTGGGTGACGATGCGGCGGATCGCCCGCTCGCCGCCCTCCTCGATGGTACAGTTTGCGGGCAGCCCGTCGCGGACGTTGCTCCGCGCGTCGCTGCTGAACCGTCCCAACAGCTCGTCCGCGCCGATCGAGAGATCCACCGTGTACGTGTGGCCGAGCGACGCCGCCAGTTCGTTCCATTCGAGCGGGCGGAGGTCCGTGTACCGATAGTCGCTGCGAACGTGGGTGTAACGCGGGTCGAGCTGCTCGTCGACCCACTCGATACAGCCGTCGACGAACCGTTGGTGACGGCGCTCGCGCTTGCGCTGTTTCAGCTTTCCCATGTTGAGCAGCGCTGGTCCGAGATACGGAACCAGGAGATCGGGTGGCGGCGAAAAGGCCATCGGCACCCCCAGTCGCTCGACGGCAAATATCGGGAAGATCCCCACCGGCTCCTGACCCTTGAATCCGATCAAGGGATGCAGGTCGGCGTCGGCGTGCGCCGCGAGCGCCGCGAGGCTTCCCCGTCGATGGAAGGGATTTGACTGCGGCGAGCGCTCTACGTAGCTGTTCCATTTATCCAAATCATCGTCGGTCGCGCTTCGTATCTCGATGCTCATTCCATATACCCCAGATCGGAGAGTCGCTCCTCGACTGCCTGCTCGTCGGTCGTCTCGCGCGCCCGCCCGTCGTACTCCGGATAGGCCCGTTCGCCGGCCGATTCGACGATATCCAGCACCTTGCCGTCCATGTGGTCGCCGCGCGGAAGCCCGAACGACGCGAGCACGGTCGGCGCGACGTCGAACAGATGTGCGTCCGCGAGCGACCCATTGTTATCGATGCCCGTACCCGTCGCGGCGACCATCCCGTCGCGTTTGTGGTTGTAGGGCTCGGTCGGCGGGCCGAACGTCTCCCCGCGCAGCTGCGTCGAGAGGAACTGGTCGAAATCGCGGGGAACGAGCACGATATCGACCGCGTCCTCGGCCTCCGATCCGTGGAAGTAGTCCTCGCGCGGGGCGACATCGTCGAACGCCGGCTTTCCGTCCGGCGTTTCGAGGGTGGCGAGGCGATCGATGAGCACCGCCCGGATCTCCTCGTACTCGTCGGCCGGAACGACACCGTCGGGTTCGCGCCCGGCCACGTTCAGCCGGACGCCGCACTCGATATGTGAGCGCGCGTACGCCGTCGAGGCGGGGAAATCCACACTCTCGGTGCCCGCACGGACCATCGCTTTGGGAGCGTGGGCGACGACGAACTCGGCGAGCCCGAGGCGATCGAGCACGGCGTTGAGCCGCTGGCTCGTGATTCCCACGCGCGTCAGACCGCTCATCACCCTTTCGAGCAGCGCGTCGGTGCCGCTCTCGCCCCCCTCGTCGTCGAAGAACTGCTCGTCGCGGAGCACGTCCCAAGAGGGCATCCCGCCGCCACGGGCCGTCTCGACGTACCCCTCGTCGCGCAGGAGGGAGTTCACGCGCACGTCGTAGCCGCTGTACTTCCCGATGCCGTGATCGCTGGCGACGATGACGGTATCGGGATCGCAGGCGTCGAGGATCTCGCCGACCTGCTCGTCGACGGCTTCGTAGACCGCCTGGAGCGCGGCGAAATCGCCGGGACACTCGTGGAAGACGGTGTCCGTCGTCTGGAACTGCACGAAACCGAACTCGGGCGAGAAGCGGTCGGCGAGATGGCGGAATGCCTCGCCGCGCATCCGCGTCACCGTCCGATATTCGTCGATCTTTGCCTCGGTGCTCGCCTCCTCGCCGCCGGTATGGCGCGGATAGACCCGGTACGCGCCGAGTTCCTCGCGGACATCGTCGAGCAGTCCGTCGGGATGACAGGCTGGCGAATCGGGCGCGACGTAGCCCGGGATCAGCGCGCCGTCGAACTCCTTCGGTGGGTGGGTGACGGGCACGTTGACGACGACGGACGATTTCCCCTCGTCGTCGAGCAGTTCCCAGAGCGCGTGCTCGCGCACGTCGGTCGCGTTCACCACGTCCCAGTCGTAGCCCGAATAGTCGAGAAAGCCGAAGACGCCGTGTTTTCCGGGGTTCGTCCCCGTATAGAGCGAGGGCCACGCGCTCGCGGTCCACGGCGGCAGCTGCGATTCGAGCGGGCCGCTCGCGCCGTCCGCGAGGATTCCCTCCAGCGCCGGCAGCTCGGCCCCGCGCTTTTCGAGGCGGTCGAACACCGGCCCGCAGGCCGCATCCAGCCCGACGAGCAGCGTCTCCAGCCCCGATCCGGGGCGACGTTCGTCGTCCATTCGGTGGTGGTAGTCGGTGCGGCGGCCGTGAATCTACCGATGCACGGCGCGGCCGTCCGGGATGATACCGTCGAACAGAATCGACTTTGCGTATTTCCGTCCGACAGTGTCGGACTCGACGAACGGCTCGATGGTCAGATCGAAGGTCTCGCCCGGATCGACGTTCTTGCGACGATCGACGTTCTCATCGAACTGAAGACCGCGTTTGGGGAGAACAGTCGTATAGCATCGCCCGCTGCGCACCGAGTGCTGTTCGATTCGAAACGCTATCGATCATGTCACAGCAAACGTTCTCGAGATACTCCCCGGTAGTCGGCGGACACTCGCTTGCATTTCGCGTCTGACGTAAATCCGCCCACAGCGAGATGGGGAGTAACGGTGCTCCGAGAACCATGCTTAGTGCGATACCGATAGTGGCGGGGTGGCTGGAGGGGAGAAAGCCGAGCGCTACAGCGATTGCCACCCACACGGCGATGCCCTGTGCGATGACCGGACGCCAGTTGATCGCCGCTGACTGTGTACACGATTGCTCTGTCGACGTCATATTGTGTTGTGTTGTATTGGGATTTTATCGTTTATCCGTGATGCTACTCAACCTGCAAATCATGAATACATTCTCCGTCGGAGAGGGAGCAGATCGTCCTATTTGGACACTCTGAGGCTTACGTGGGTGAAACTGATATATCTGACTACTCCATTGAATCGATCCGAGATGGGCACAATGCAACCACAGTCTTGTAGGAAAATCGAATTCAGAACCCCGTAAAACTCGCCGGGTAGCCGTTTCTGCTACTGCCGAATACTGTCGGACGAGAATCCAGGACACGAACAGCCACACAACAGTGGATTTCCGAACGCCAACCGTCCCGTGTCGGTATCAGACAGTACGAGAACGAAAAGCTGTTTGCCGGCGCTGGAGTCGGACTGAAGTGATGAATCCTTCAGTACAGTTCGCGCGTCGCCCCCGATCGAGATCGGCGCGACCGACACCGACGGCCTCCGACGGGCGCTGAATGGCGAACGAACAGTCGTCGTCGGCCGAGGAGTCGAACCTCTCGTCGCTGGTGTCGAGTGCGAGCCTCATGCTGATCGGTAGTCTACTGGGCGCGTTTTCGAAACTGTTCGAACAGGTGCTGCTCGGTCGCGTGCTCTCCCAACCCGCCTTCGACGCGTTCAGCAAGGGGTTCTCGATACTGATGCTCAGCTCGACGATCGCGCTCGTTGGCTTCAACGAGGGGATCCCGCGATTCATGTCCCGGTTCGACGACGAGCGTGACGTTCGCGGCGTCTGGGTGACGGGTATCGTCATCGCCGGGCTCGCCGGAATCGGGATCGCCGTGGGGCTGCTCGCCGGCGGCGACTGGATCCGGCAGGTGTTCTTCGGTGCCGATTCACCGCCGCTGCTGGTCACGCTGTTCGCGCTGGCGATCCCGCTCGTCGTCGGGCTTCGCGTCGCCGTCGGTGCGATCCGTGGCCACGAGAACACCATCTACCGGACCTACGCCTACGATCTGCTCTACAACGGTCTGCGCGTCGGCATCCTGCTCGTCCTGCTGTTCGGAGTGGGGATGGGTGTGCTCGCGGCGGGCTACGCCTACGTCATCGCGGCGGTGGTCGCCGTCGTCGTCGCGCACGTCCTCCTCAACCGATTGCTCTCGCTCCGGGGCCCCTTCCGGACGCACGCAGGCGCGATGGTTCGGTTCTCCCTTCCGCTCGTGGTCGCCTCGGCGGTCTCGTCGATCCTCTCGCAGGTGGACACGCTCATGCTCGGCGCGCTCGCGTCGGCCCCGAACGCCGCCGGCATCTACAACTACGGCTATCCGCTCGCGGCCGGGCTGCCGGTGATCCTCTCGGTGTTCGGCTTCCTCTATCTCCCGCTGGCCTCGCGCCTCGACGACGACAGCAATCGCGAGGAGGTCGACCGCATCTACAAGATCACGACCAAGTGGATCTACATCGTCGCCTTCCCGCTGTTCCTGACGTTCGTCGCCTTCTCCGGCGACGTCGTCGAGATCGTCTTCGATGTGACCGATCCGCGCTCGTCGACGGCACTGGCGATCCTCTCGGTCGGTTTCTTCTCCAGTGCGGCCAACGGTCGCTGTCAGGACACGCTCTCGGCGTTCGGCTACACGACGTATATCCTCGTGGTGAACACCGCCGCGGCCGTGCTCAACATCGTGCTCAACATCGTTCTCGTGCCGACGTACGGCGTCGTCGGCGCGGCGCTGGCCTCGGCGCTGTCGTTTTTCTCGCTCAACGTCATCGCCATGCTGGTGCTCTGGCGGCTGTCGGGTATCTCGCCGTTCTCGCGATCGACCGTCAAGACCTTCGTCCTCCTGCCGCTCGTGCTGTTCCCGCTCGCGTTCGCGCTTTCGAGCGTCGTCGAGCTGTCAGTCGTCACGCTACCGCTGTTCGCCATCGGTGCCGGCCTCGTCGCGGTGGCGCTGGTCGCCGTCACGGGCTGCCTCCAGGCCGAAGACGAGATCCCGATCGAACAGATCGAGGAGCGCCTCGGCATCCGCATACCCGTGATCCACCGCTACATCCCCTCGCGCCGTGAGTGATCGGCGGCCGGTCACGGATGACGGACGTCTGACGGGCGAACTGCGATGTTCGTCGGATGGGAAAACACATATGTGAGAACGAAGTGTACCTCAATGAGACCGAACACGATCAGTCATTCAATCGCTTCGCTTCACCCACCTCCATCGAATGACAGACCATACCACAGACGACACGACCACTGAAGACGGCCTCGCCGCCGGGACGGACCCCGCCGCCCGTCCGTCCGACGGCACGACGGCCGGCCGACCGACGCCCGGAGATCCCCGATGAGCGACGAGACGCGCGCACGCCTCGGTGCGAACAGTCGTATCGACGACGGCGCGACCGTTGGCTACGTCCACGATGCCGACGCCCCGCCCGCCACGATCGGCGACGACGCGACGGTGCGCGAGGGCACCATCGTCTACGCCGACAGCTCGATCGGCGACGAGTTCACCACCGGTCACAACGCCGTCGTTCGTGAGAATACGACCGTCGGCGACGACGTGCTCGTCGGCACCGACACCACCATCGACGGCTCGTCGACGATCGGCTCACACGTGAGCCTCCAGACCGGGGTGTACGTCCCGACCGAAACGACGATCGGCGATCGGGTGTTCGTCGGGCCGCGCGCGGTGCTCACGAACGATCCACATCCCCTGCGCCGCGAGGCCGACCTCGTCGGCCCGACGCTCGAAGACGACGTCTCGATCGGCGCGAACGCGACGCTACTGCCTGACGTAACCATCGGCGAGGGTGCGTTCGTCGCCGCCGGTGCGGTCGTCGCGGAAGACGTCCCGCCGGAGACGCTGGCGGTCGGCGTCCCCGCGCGCCACGAACCATTGCCGGAAGACCTCACAGGAGCCAACCAGCTATGATCCCGATAGCCGACCCAGAACTCGGCGAGCGCGAGAAGGAACGCGTCATGGACGTTCTCGACAGCGGCCAGTTCGCCGATGGCCCCGAAGTGCGTGCCTTCGAGGAGGAGTTCGCCGACTTCTGCGGTGCGTCCCACGGCGTGGCGACGACCAACGGCACGACCGCGCTCCACACGGCCGTCGAAGCGCTCGGGCTCGGGCCGGGCGACACCGTGGTGACGACGCCGTTCTCGATGATCGCCAGCGCGAACGCCATCCGACTGGCGGGCGCTGAACCGATCTTCGCCGACATCGATCCCGAAACCTACACGATCGACCCGCACGCCGTCGAGGCGATCGTCCGCGAGCGCGACGTGGACGCGATCATGCCGGTCCATCTCTATGGGCTGCCCGCCGCGATGGACCATCTCCTGGAGATCGCCGACGAGAACGATCTCCTCGTGATCGAGGACGCCGCACAGGCCCACGGTGCCGAATTCGACGGCGAGCGCGTTGGATCGTTCGGCGACGCGGCCTGTTTCTCGTTCTATCCGACGAAGAACATGACCACCGGCGAGGGCGGGATGGTGCTCACCGACGACGGTGACGTCGCCGAACGCGCGGCGAGCTTCATCAACCACGGCCGCGATCCCGATGGTGACAGCTACGAGCACCACGCCGTCGGCCAGAACTACCGGCTGACGAGCGTGCTCGCAGCCATCGGCCGTGTCCAGCTCGATCGGTTGCCGGAATACAACGGGACACGGCGCGCGAACGCCGAGCGACTCACCGACGAGCTGCCCGACGTCATCGACACACCCGTCGAACCCGACGATCGACGCCACGTCTACCACCAATATACGATCCGTAGCGAGCACCGTGACGAGATCGAAGCGGCGCTCGACGCAGCCGAGATCGGCAGCGGGATCTACTATCCGATCCCGATCCACGAGCAACCGGCCTACAGCGACATCGAGCGCTCGCTGCCGGTCGCCGAGCGCGCGAGCCGAGAAGTGCTCTCGCTACCGGTACATCCAAACCTCTCCCCATCGGACCTCACGGACATCGTGAACGCCATCGCCACGGAGGTGGTCGAGTGAGTACAGAGCCGACGCGGGTCGGCGTCATCGGCGTCGGCAGCATGGGCCAGAACCATGCGCGCGTCTACGCCGAACTGCCGGACGCCGAGCTCGTGGGCGTCGCCGACACCGACGCCGACCGAGCGTGCGAGATCGCCACGAGCCACGGCACCCAGGCGCGTTCGCGGGCGGAACTGCTCGATCGCGCCGACGCGGTCTCGATCGCGGTGCCGACGGCCCACCACGCCGCACTCGCCCGCGAGTGCATCGAGGCGGGCGTCGACGTGCTCGTCGAGAAGCCGTTCGTCGCCGATCCGGAGGCAGGACAGAAGCTCGCCGATCTGGCGCACGAGCGCGGTGCCGTCATCCAGGTCGGCCACATCGAGCGATTCAACCCGGCCGTGCGCGCCGTCGCCGAGATCCTCGACGAGCAGGAGATCATCGCGGTCGACGCCCAGCGGCTCGGCTCGCCGCGCGAGCGCACCATCGCGGACAACGCCGTGATGGACCTGATGATCCACGACATCGACGTGGTGCTCTCGCTCATCGGCGAGGACGTCACGACGGTGAACGCCCTCGGTGCCGAAGAGAACCGCTATATCGACGCTCAGCTGCGCTTCGACGGCGGCGTCGTCGCCAGCCTCACCGCGAGTCGCGTCACACAGAAGAAGATCAGACAGCTTTCGATCACGACCCGCGAGTGCTGGATCGCCGTCGACTACATCGATCGCTCGGTCGCCATCCACCGCCACTCGCTGCCCGAATACGTCGAGCGGAAGAACGGCATGCACTACCGCCACGAGGGCGTCGTCGAGCGGCCGATGGTCGACAGCGGCGAGCCGCTCAAGGAGGAGCTGGCCTCGTTCGTCGACTGCGTTCGTGAACGGACGTCGCCGCTCGTGACTGCCGAGGACGGCCTCCGCGCGCTGTCGGTCGCCCGCCGGATCGACCGGCTGGCCGACGATCGCATGGAGGCCGAGGCTCGATGAGTCGCGCCGGGTCCGTCGCGCCCTATGGCGGCGCACGTGAGCGCACGCGCGAGGCGTTTCGCGACGGGGAGATCCCCGTCGGAGTGTACGGGCTCGGGAAGATGGGACTGCCGCTGGCAGCCGCCTACGCCGAGGTCTGTGGCAACGTCATCGGCGCGGACGCCGACGAGGCGGTCGTCGACGGGATCGAGCGCGGCGAGTGTCACGTCGAGGGCGAACCCGGTCTCGACGCACTCGTCGAACGGCTCGTCGCGGACGACGCCCTCCGAGCGACCGACAACCGCACGGCGGCCGCGGAAGCGTCGGTCCACGTCGTCATCGTCCCGACGCGACTCACCGACGGGAACGATCCCGACGTTTCGATCCTCGAATCCGTCGTCCGGGACGTCGCCTCGGGACTGTCGACGGGCGATCTCGTCGTCGTCGAGTGTACGGTGCCGCCGAAGACCTGTCGAGAGGTCGTCGCACCCCTGCTCGAAGCCGAGAGCGATCTCTCGGCCGACGAGTTCGGCGTCGCCTTCTGTCCCGAACGCACGTCGAGCGGGCGCGCGCTCGAAGACATCAGGGGAGCCTACCCGAAGGTCGTCGGCGGGATCGACGACGAGAGCACGCAGGCGGCGCACACCATCTACGAACAGCTCAACGCGAAGGGCGTCATCACCGTCGCGGACGCGACGACGGCCGAAGCAGTCAAACTGTTCGAGGGGGTCTATCGCGACGTGAACATCGCCCTCGCCAACGAGCTGGCGCGGTTCACCGACGAGCTCGGGATCGACGTGCGTGAGGCGATCGCGACCGCCAACACCCAGCCGTTCTGTGAGATCCACGACCCCGGCGCGGGCGTCGGCGGCCACTGCATCCCCTACTACCCCTACTTCCTCGCGAACGACCGCGCCGAGGACGCGCCGCTGCTCCGGACGGCGCGCGCGGTCAACGACAGCATGCCGGAATTCACGGTGCGGAAACTTCACGAGGAGTTCGAGGCCGAGGGGCGCTCTCTCGCCGAGACGACGGTGCTCGTCTTGGGCGTCGCCTACCGGCCCGGCGTCGCCGAGACCGCCGCGACGCCCGCCGGCCCCATCATCGATGGGCTCGACGCTGCCGGGGCCGACGTGCTCTGTGCGGACCCGCTGATCGACGATTTCGGCGAGTTCGACGCGACGCCCGTTGCCACGAGCGGACTCACCGATCGCGCGATCGACGGCGTCGTCATGGTGACGCCACACGAACAGTTCGAGCGGATCGACTGGCTGGCCTTCTCCTCGCCGCTGGTCGTCGTCGATGGGCGCGGAGCGCTTGATTTATCAGACACCCCACACAGGGTATACACGATAGGGAGCGGTCGCGATGTATAACGAGAAGCGCGTGGGCGTCGTCATTCCAGCTCACAACGAGGAGGCGTTCGTCGGGCGGGTCATCGAGACCCTGCCGGCGTACGTCGATCGCGTCTACGCCGTCGACGACTGCTCGACCGACGACACCTGGGCGGAGATCCAGCGCCACGCCGAACGCGCCAACCGCAGCCGTCGGGAGGCGACGACGCTCGCCGACGGTGGCGCGACCTTCGAGGGTGTCGTCGAACCGATCCGCCACGAGACAAACCACGGCCGCGGCGGCGCGACCAAGACCGGCTATCGCCACGCCCTCGACGACGACATCGACGTCGTGGCGGTGATGGATGCCGACGGACAGATGAACCCCGACATGCTCGCGCGCATCGTCGAACCGGTCGCGGAGGGATGGGCCGACTACGCGAAGGGGACGCGCCTGCTCCACCGCGACCGCAAGCAGATGTCGAACTGGCGGTTTTTCGGTAACTCGTTGCTCACCTACCTCACCAAGATTTCGAGCGGCTACTGGGGGATGAGCGACCCACAGAACGGCTTTACGGCGATCTCGGGCGACGCGCTCGCACGCATCGATATCGACGGTCTGTACGACGATTACGGCTTTCTGAACGACATGCTCACGACGCTCAACATCCATCGGTTTCGCGTCGCCGACGTCTCCCATCCGGCGGTCTACGGCGAGGAGCAAAGCGGCATTCGCTACTCGTCGTTCGTGCCGCGACTCTCGGTGCTGCTCGCGCGCAACTTCACCCGCCGGCTGGTGGCCCGCTACGTGATCCACGATTTCCACCCGCTCATCCTGCTCTATTCGGCCGGCATCGCCAGTGCGATCGGCGGCGCGCTCGGCGGGCTGTTCACGCTCGGGACGCTGATCGACAGCGGAGTGGGGTTCGTCCAGGGCGCGCTGTCCCTGCTGTTGCTCATCGTCGGCGTGATCGCGATCGCGGTCGGGATGGCCTACGATCTGGAGACGAACGAGGGGCTGCGCGTGCCACAGTACGATGAGACGACCCATGCCGACCAGGAGGGACGATGAAAGTCGTCTCGCTCGTCGGTGCGCGCCCACAGTTCATCAAGGCGTTCCCCGTCTCGCGCGCGCTCGCCGATCGCCACGAGGAGGTGCTCGTCCACACCGGCCAACACTACAGCGAGGCGATGTCGGAGGTGTTCTTCGAGGAGCTCGACATTCCGACGCCCGAGTACAACCTCGGCGTCGGCTCCGGTACGCACGGCCAGCAAACCGGCGAGATGGTGACGCACTTCGGCGAACTCGTCGAGCGCGAGGAGCCCGATACGATCGTCGTCTACGGCGACACCAACTCCACGCTCGCGGGCGCGCTCGTGACCGCCAAGACCGACGCTCCCCTCGCCCACGTCGAGGCCGGCCTGCGGAGTCACAACGATGCGATGCCCGAGGAGACCAACCGCATCCTCACCGATCACGTCTCCGACCTCCTGTTCGCACCGACCGAGCGCGGCGTCACGAACCTCGAAACGGAGGGGATCGAGAACGTCCATCTGACCGGCGACGTGATGTACGACGCCATCCTCTGGGCGCGCACCCGCGCGGCCGACCACTCAACGGTGCTCGACGAACACGATCTCACCGCCGGCGAGTACGTCCTCGCGACCGTCCACCGCGCCGGCAACACCGACGACCGCGAGCGCCTCGCGGCGATCATGCGCGCGCTCGGTGCGGCCGACCGTGAGGTGGTCCTCCCGATCCATCCGCGGACGGCCGACTGCCTCGACACCTACGGGCTCCGCGAGACGGTCGAGCAGCAGCTGACGGTGATCGAACCGCAGGGCTATCTCGATTTCGTCCGCCTGCTCGACGGGGCCGAGCGCGTCGCCACCGACTCCGGCGGCGTGCAGAAGGAAGCGTTCTTCCTCGATACGCCCTGTGTGACACTCCGCGAGGAGACCGAGTGGGTCGAGACCGTCGACGCCGGCTGGAACACGTTGGTGGGGGCCGACGAGGAAGCGATCGAGCGCGAACTCCAGCGAGAGATCACGCTGCCGGAAAAGCCCGAGCTCTACGGCGACGGCGACGCCGCCGAACGGATGGTCGCGCTGCTCGAAGAGACCGATGGCTGAATTCGCTCTCTGTCTCACCCACGACGTCGATCGCCCGTACAAGAGCTATCAGTCGATCGCCGACGCGCTGGTCGAACGCGATCCGTCGCGGCTCGCGGACCTCTCGCCCCAGGTCAACCCCTACTGGCAGTTCGACTCGCTGATGGAGCTGGAGGACGAGCTCGGCGTGCGTTCGGCGTTCTACTTCCTCTCCGAGCGCGGGCTCCGAAACCGCTCCCTCCGGAAGTGGTTGCGCCCGCGCTACTGGATCGAACATCTCGGGCGCTACGACGTGTCGGCCCCGCGGATGGCGAGGGTCATCGAGGAGCTCGATGCGGGCGGCTGGGAAGTCGGCTTGCATGGCTCTTACGACTCCTACGACGATCCCGAGCGCCTCGCGACGGAGAAGAAGATCGTCGAGCGTGTGCTCGGCCACCCGGTGAAAGGGGGGCGTCAGCATTTCCTCAACCGTGTACCCGCGACGTGGGACCACCACCGTACGATTGGGCTCTCCTACGACAGTTCGCTCGGATCGAGCACCGAGTACGGTTTCGCGCACGGCTACGATCCCATCCACCCGTTCGGTGACGAGTTCACCGTGTTTCCGCTGACGCTGATGGAGGTCGCGCTGTTCGAACAGCACGACGACCTCGAATCGGCGTGGGACGCCTGCGAACGACTACTCACGGAGGCCGCCGCGAACGACGCGGTGATGACCGTGCTCTGGCATCCACGCTATCTGAGCGACGACTTCCCGGGCTACCGGACGCTCTACCGGCGGCTCATCGAGCGCGCGCTGGAGCTGGATGCGTGGATCGGCCCACCGGCTGAGTGCTACGGCCGACTCGTCGAGGAGGGAGACGATATCGCCGAACTCGATGCAGCCGCGAACGCTGCCGACTGACGAAAAGATCGAACCGCCGTCTCAGTCGTCTTTGGTCGTGATGTCGGCCGAGAGACCCTGTGCCATCTGGATCCCCTCGGCGTTGTTGAGCGTCCAGGCGGTACGTTCGGTGACCGCCTCGATGATTTCGCGCGCGCTCGGGTAGCCGTTGCCCGATTTCTTCACGCCGCCGAACGGGAGCTGGATCTCCGCGCCGATACACGGGAGGTTGCCGTAGGCGAGCCCGATCTCGGCGTTGTCGCGGAAGTAGTTGATCTCGTGGTAGTTCTCCGAGATGATCGCCCCGGCGAGCCCGTATTCGGTGTCGTTGTGGATTTCGACCGCCTTCTCGATGTCGCCCGAGTAGGGCATCAGCGCGACGTGCGGGCCGAACACTTCCTCGTGAGTGACGCGGAGGTCGGCATCGGGGTCGGCCTCGTAGACGAACGGCCCGATCCAGACGCCGTCCTCGTGGCCCTCGGGGATCTCACTCTCGTCGAGTTCCGTGCGATCGACGAGCACGTCGACGTCCTCGTCGTAGGCGAGCTCGTTGTAGCCGGTGACTTTCTCCTTGTGTTCGTCCTCGATCAGCGGCCCCATGAACGTGTTTTCGTCCAGAGGGTCGCCGACGGCGACGTCCTCGGCGATGTCGACGAACTGCTCCTTGAACTCGTCGTAGATATCCTCGTGGACGATGATTCGCTCGGAGGAGACACAGCGCTGGCCCGTCGTCTTGAACGAGCTCATCACCGCCGAGTGGACGGCGGTCTCCATGTCGGCCTCGTCGGTGATCACGATGCCGTTCTTCCCACCCATCTCGCAGGCCGCGAGCTTGCCGGCCTCGCCGCCGACCTTGCCGGAGATCTCGTGGCCGACCTCTGCCGAGCCAGTGAAGAGCACGGTCTGAACGCGGTCGTCGTCGACGATCGCCTCGCCGGCGTCGCCGTAGCCCTGCACCATGTTGAACACGCCGTCGGGAATTCCGGTCTCCGCGAACATCTCGGCGATGACCTGGCCACACCACGGCGTCTGTTCGGCGGGTTTCCAGACCACAGTATTGCCCTCGACCAGCGAGACGGCCATGTGCCAGAACGGAATGGCGACCGGGAAGTTCCACGGCGTGATACAGCCGATCACGCCGCGGGGCTGGCGGCGCATGTAGGCGTCCTTGCCGGCGATCTCCGAGGGGACGACGTCGCCGTGGGGGTGGCGGGCGTCGGCGGCGGCCCACTCGACCATGTCCCACGCCTCGTTGACGTCGGCCTTCCCTTCGGAGATCTCCTTGCCACACTCCTTGGAGACGATCCCGCCGAGCTCCTCGTGGCGCTCCTTGAGCTCGTGGTAGATATCCCAGAGATACTCCGCGCGGTCGGTGTAGGAGAGCCCGGACCATTCCTCGAAGGCGTCGTCGGCGGCCGCGAGCGCACGGTCGACGTCCGCGTCCGTGCCGCGCTGGAACTCGCCGAGGCTCTCGCCCGTCGCGGGATTGGTGCTCTCGAAGGTCTCTGCGCCGTCACCGTCGATCCATTCGCCGTCGACGTAGTGTTGGGACGGCTCGCTGAGCTGTTGACTCATCTCGGCAAGAATTGCGACCGCCGGGTACAAAAACGTCGCGCTGTCAGAGTGTGTCATCCTTCGTCGGATGGGATCGAGCAGTACGGGGCCTTTCCTCGAACCACGTTCGGAGAAAAGTGTCTCGGTCAGACATATTTCAGTGATGTTCGAGACTGAGTCCGCGGTATAGACGTTCACACTGTCACACACTATACTATCGGACAGTGTATGGAAACCCTTATCATGAAAGTTGAGTAGTGTATCGTGCACATATGGTTGCACTCATCGGATTGGTCGTCGGCGTTCTCGTTCTGTTCAGTATCGGCTATATCGGCTATTCACGCTATCTCGCCCAGTTCGTCGGGCTTGACGAGGACGCCGAGACGCCGGCACACAAATACGAGGACGGACAGGAGTACGTTCCGGCTCGGCTTGGCAAGATCGTTTGACGCAGCGAACTGTGGCTAAAATCACCAGAGACTCCGTATTCGTTTCATCAGAGCTGGGTCTACGAACCAACCATCAATAGAAACCACACTAGTTATTCACTGGAGTATATATTTTGGCAGCTGGAACAAACGAAATCGCCAAAGAAGACCACGAGAACTCACGCACCAGTTCATGCAGTTGCTCCCGTCGCTCCGCTCGNAGTATATATTTTGGCAGCTGGAACAAACGAAATCGCCAAAGAAGACCACGAGAACTCACGCACCAGTTCATGCAGTTGCTCCCGTCGCTCCGCTCGCGGGAGCGACGGGGGAATCTCGTCGGTGATTTCGAGCAACGTCTCAACGAGATACGCTTCCTTGGCGTGATCGAGGCGGACGCTCAGTCCGCCTCGTTCGTCCCAAAACGCCACGTTTGCCCGTTCAGCGAACGTTACGAGCGTCCAAGCGAGAAACACCAGTTGGATGTAGCACTCAATCGCCTGTTTTCCTTCCAGCTGGTACTGCTTGAAGCCGAACTTCGCGTTCGATTCCTCGTGAACCGTCTCGATGTTCCACCTGTGTTCGACGAGTTCGAGGATCTCGGCCGCCGACCGGCCGAGATCCGTACTCAAGTAGTGCCGAGTTGTGTCGTCCGTCTTGCTCGCAACGATCTTCACCGGACCGACGCCTTCGATTTCGACGATCTCGCTTGCGACGTCGTAGGTTTTCTCCTTCCCACGAACTGTGATCGTCGTCGATTCGTACTCCAGCGTCGACGCCTTAGTCCCTAGCGAAAGTTATGAAGATCGCGTGAGATAGCGATCTCATGAGCGGAGATCGTCGCAAGGAGATCGTCCGACATCTCAGTNTAGTCCCTAGCGAAAGTTATGAAGATCGCGTGAGATAGCGATCTCATGAGCGGAGATCGTCGCAAGGAGATCGTCCGACATCTCAGTGAAGACGATCTCGATCGGCTACTCGCCGAAACCGACAACGAAAAAGTCAGCAAGCGACTGACGTTCGTTAAACGACTCTACAAAGGCGCAACGCTTGAGGACGCTGCCGACGATGTCGGCAGGTCCTCTGCAACCGCGACTCGCTGGGTACGACGATGGAACGAGGGGGGACTCGGTCTCCTCACGCCGAACTTCGGGGGCGGCAGGCCCCCGAAGCTCGGCGACGACGAGCAGGAACAATTGCTCGAACTCTTACGAGAGGGTCAGCCCTGGAAATCACAAGAGATCCAGTATCTTCTCAACGAGAAGTTCGACGTTGAGTACCATCCAGCCTACCTCGGAAGATTCCTCAAAAAGCTCGGTCTTTCACGTGCGATTCCACGAACACAGCGTCCCTCTCAACCTGAGAACGCCGAGGGGATCCTCGAAGAACGCGTCGGAGACGCGTTCGACGAGGACGCCGATGAGCCACACAACAAACAAGACGGTGATGACGAGGAAGGCTGGATCGTTGACGATGATGTTTGCACCGATGGCGGAACTGTCCTCGGGTTTTTCGATACGTCCCATCCACAGCCGTGGGACAACTCACAGCGGATGTACTACGTCGATGATCCCCACATCCCCCGACCGCTGGTTCGTCACGACGAACCAACGGTCGGCTTCTACGCGCTCAACGGCGAGAGCGTGGTGAGCTTCCCCGAAAATCAGGAGAAAGAGAAGATCTGTGGGTGCCTCGAACGGATCCGCGAGCAGAATCCGGGCAAGCGGATTCTGCTCGTCTTGGATAATTTCTCCTCGCACATCTGCCCGTACACGCGCAGGCGCGCGCATCAGCTAGGGATCGATCTGGTGTTCCTTCCAGTTGGTTCGCCGGATCTGAATCCGATCGAACCGGTCTGGAAGAGTCTCCGTTGGGAAGCCTCACCGCTCATCGTCGAGAGCGCGGAGGAATTCCGCGCTCTCGTCACCGATCTGTTCGACCGCCTCACTGATCGGCTGAGTTTCGCCGTCTCATGGATCGAGAAATTCCTCGCTCCGTATCTTCAGAAGTTATCCAAATGACTA
>NZ_AOMC01000141.1 GCF_000336695.1 Halococcus morrhuae DSM 1307 | reverse complement strand
CCGTTGATAAAGTCATTGGCACCGCCAACAAGTATGAGGATAAGCGCATTATCCTTCACATGATGCAGCCTCATCGACCATTCCTCGGCGAACACGCCACAGAGTTCGCTCAGACGGGGTTTTCGCGTGTCGGTGTGAATCGAGCGGCGGGTGAAGACCCAGACATACCGTTCTGGTGGAATCGGCTTGAGGACGGAGAGATCAACCGCAAACACGTAATGCGTCTGTATCGAGATACACTGCGCACCGCGCTCCCGCATGTCCAGCGTCTTGTGGACACGCTATCGGGCAAGACAGTCATTTCCGCCGACCACGGCAACGTCTTCGGCGACCGTGGACTGTTCGGTCAGCAGTTGTATGGTCACCCCTCCTACACTCATCACCGAAAACTCGTCACAGTTCCGTGGCTCGAAATTGACAAGCCACGAAAGAAAGTCGTTGAGGGAACGGCAAACGTCCAGTCGAAACGAGAGCACTACCGCGATGCGACCGACCAATTGGAAGCACTCGGTTACGTTGAGTAACCGTATAGAAATATCACGTGATCTCCGAGACTTTCAGTTGAGTCGTGCAGCGATATCCGCAAAGAACTCGCGGTCTTCGGGTTCGATGCCGATACCAACGAGAACGAGTGTGAATGCTAGCGTTCCCATGATACCGCCGATGACTAGCAGTGCAAACCCGGAAAGTGGTGAAACGACCCGCCAACCGATCAAGACCGCCCCACAGACGAGACCGGCAACGATGGGTTTGTAAAAGTTTAGCGAATATGGGAACAGCCCTTCCATATACCAGATAGCCACGACACGGATAGCACTTATCAAAACCAGTACGATGGCAGTAGCGAATGCCGCACCGACGAGGCCGAAGCGGGTGATGAACAGGTAGTTAAAAATTACGTTGAATATACCTACACCCCATCTATCGACCATCATGAAATACTGATGGTCAGTCATCATCAGTGTGTAGCCGGTAGGACCGGTCGCGGCGTTCGCAAAGTGTCCGACAATAAAAAGCGAGAGAACCAAACCTCCCCTGCTGAACCCTTCGCCGAAGACCGAGAGCACTTCGTTCGAGTACACCAACAGTCCAACGGCTGGAAGAAGTGACAGCGTGAACGTCCACCGAGTCACCTGCGTGAACAGCGCTTCAAGATCCGCAAATTCGTCATTTCCGTACATCCGAGCGGCGATCGGAGGGTATATCGTGTTGAACCCGGTTGATGGGAGGGCAAGAACTTGTGCCAGTACAGTTGATAGGTTATAAATGCCAAC
>NZ_AOMC01000140.1 GCF_000336695.1 Halococcus morrhuae DSM 1307 | reverse complement strand
CCGCGGGACGGACTGTCCCGCGGCGGGTCCCCTGGACCCGGACGGGCGCGATGGACAGGGGAGCAGGGCGATGAGATGACGCTCGTCGCGGCCTGCCGCGACGTGCTCCAGGTGATCTCAGCCGAAGAGGGGTCGAAATACGACGAGAACCTCGGGCCAGTGATTGAGGAAGCAGGCGATCTCTCCCAGCCGCTGGGAGAGATCTGGACCGACGAGCTTCCCGCATATCAGCAAATGGAACACGAGCATCGAACCGTTGTCCATGATGATGAGTACGTCTCAGAGGAAGGTATCCACACGAATCAGGTCGAATGCCTCTGGTCGTTAGTGCAACCGTGGCTGGCGAAATTCCGCGGCCTGTCCAAGCAGGGCTTGGAGCAGGCCGCTCGCACCTTCGGGCTTCTTCGCTCCCTGAATCTTGTTCAAGCACCCATCCACAGCCTTGTCGATTGCGTCGCCGTCAACGTATTCCGCTAATCTACACAAGAGCGATTTGAGATCACTCGCCGACGGGTCCAACAACTCGCCAAGAAATACCGCGACAGCGGCGAGATTCCACACCTCGAAACGCCCGGACGTGAGCCCTACGCCGAGTATCCAGCCGATCTCGAACAACGCATCCTCGAACTGCGCCAGCGCCTCGGCGCTGGTGCAGAGGCCATTGCTCACGTCCTCCGTGTTGCTGATGGTCTCTCGATCGCCACCAACCGTGTCCATACGATCCTTCAGGAGCACGAACACGTGACCGAAAATCCAACCAAACAGGGCCGCAAACGGCCGTGGGTCCGGTTTGAACGGGAGTATGCTGGCGTCACCGTCCACATGGACTGGTACCACAACGAACAGGGACAGCAGGTTCTCGCCGTCGAAGACGACGCCTCGCGGCGCGTCTTCGACATGATCGAGACCGACGCCAGTTCGGCCAGCCAAAGCGTTGATCTCCTCGACAGGGTCCGTGAGGATCTCGACGCTCCTGTCCCGATCCTAGAGGTGATCACCGACCACGGCTCGGAGTTCGTCAATCCTCGCCAAGACACTCGACCAAGTCCCGATCACGAGTTCGAAGGCTACCTCCACGAAAATGACATCAAGCACACCCTCTGCAAGGTTGGACGGCCACAGTCGAACGGGAAGATCGAGCGATTCTTCCAGACCTACGACAAGCACCGCTGGCGGCTCGGAACTCTCGCAGAGTTCCTCACCTTCTACAACGAGGAGTGCCCGCACATGAGCCTCGACTGGGACAACTTGGAGACGCCATCTGACGCATTTGACAGGCTGTTGCCATCGCCGACGGACGTCTTCGACGACCCGCTCGCAACTGAGGTGAGAACCGATGACTGATCAACGAAATCTTTACCGTATAGCACACAAGTCATTGTTCACACATGCATTTCATTTGTGACAGCTGATGAATGATTCATGTAGGTGTCCATTTGGGCGGACGTGTGCGTCATCTGCCACCGGGCGGGGAGATACCGCTAGTGCTCCTCGAAGCGGTGAACTGTGGCGTGCCGGGAGATTCCATATTGGTAAAGCTACATCAGGTTTTGGCACTAAAATTGTCGAGGTATTACCAATATGACTGCAATGATTCTCACGCAGGATTGGTCTAACAAGTGGCTGAACGAGAAATTCTTTACCATCCTGTCTCAATTTGAGACACTTAATAATGCTGTTCGATTTATATGTACATTGGCGCGTTCGAGCAAATACAACAAACCACACCTACTAATGGTTGAATACACAAATAAAGGCTGATGCGGACGGCAAAACTCTGCACGACGATCTACGCCTTTGCTTTCGCTATCATGATCGTTGGAGCCCACAGGACGAGTCAGCTTTTCCCGTGGCTACAGCTGTTCGTGTTCGTCCTCGCGATAATTCTTTTCACCGGACTAGTCGTCGGTGACCTCTCTATCGAGACGAGCACCGTGCTGGCGGTGGTTCTCGCGGTGTCGTTGCGGTTGTTCATCTTTGAGTGGCCGGCCTCGATGATTGGTATGGACCCGGACAAGTATGCCGTCGGCATCCATCGAGTCATCCAGACGGAGAGCTTGGCAACGCTCGCGCAAAGCGTTCCGACGTATCATGCGCTACCCGCATTCCATCTCCTGAACTCCGAGGTCGCACTCGTCTCCGGCCTGCGAGGTCGAAACGTGCTCGTCGCCATTCCGATACTGATGGGGGTGCTGTTGCCGCTCACCGGGGCAGTACTCGCCGCTCGATTTACTCGTCCATCAAATCGGTCCGTCGCCACTGGGACAGCCGCCTTGCTCGGAGCAATCGCGGCCATCGGTGTGCTCTTCGGCTACTGGCCTATCGTCCAGACCATTGCCGTACTGGTGTGGTGTCCAATTCTAATCGCTCTCGCTCGCTTCTTCGCTACCGGCGACCGCCGATTCGCAGCCCTAGCGATTTTCTCTACCGGAACTGCGCTGTTTGCCCACAAAATCTCGATGTTCGTCGTCGTCGCTGCGGTCATCATGGCACTCTGTATTCGGTGGCTACGTATTGACCAATGGCTCGGGCATGAGCTATCCCTCTCGTCGGAATCGATTACCCCTGCTGACGCGCGTACGATTGCGGCTCTATTGATGGTTGGACTGGCACTCCAGTGGGTACTGTTGACAACTTTCGCTCGAACCGCAATTATTGGGAAGCTATTACCGCTGCTAGCGAGTGGTTTTTCGATAGTTCCGCCCGACAAACCGGTGCGAGCAGCGATTCCCGGCAACTCCGGAATCGTGGGCATTCTCATACGGCGTGGTGACTTTCTGGTGTTGCTCCCCGCTGTTGCTGGTGCGTCGCTCTGGCTCTGGTTCCGGGATCGGTCGTGGCCGATGAGTCTGCTTCTTGGGGCGGCGCTCGCTCCCATCGCTATCGTCGGGGTGACAATCGTCGGCATCGGTGTCATTTCCCCACAACGTGCGATCCTGTTCGGCATTCCGGTGTTCGCAGCGGTGCTTGGAATCGCCATCGGACGAATCAATGAAACCGGAACGATACCGTATCAGACCGCAGCTTTCGCTCTTGTTCTCGTTCTCGTTGTCTCGCAAGCGGGTTCCGCCTCACTTGCGCCCAACTACCCGGGCGAACCTCGGATGTACCTCTCCGATGAGGAAGTGACTAGCAAGACCTTCATGATGGAACACACCGGCGGACCCGTTGCGATGGATTTCTTCTACGCTCGTGAGCAGGTGGACCTTGACAACCCGGCAGCGTCTCAGAAGCCAGGTGTTAATTCTGTGCCACAAGTGGCAGTACTAAACGCTGGGCTGTTGAATGCGACACTTATAAACCAATCTCATGATACTATACTCCTCCGCGAGATGGGGTTTACACGATTTTCCTCTGGAGCATATCGACTGACATGGGACCCGATTCGAGTGTACACCAACAGCGCCCGCTACAACCGGATTCTCGATAATGGAAAGACTGCTGGATTCGCCAACTGATTCCTGCTCCGTGGCTAAAGCGTTATATTCATTACTTGCATAACTGTTCTCAGTTCATGGCCACGCCGAACGTTCTGTTTCTCACCGTCGATTGTCTTCGATACGACCGCTGCGGATTCAACGGCTACACGAGACCGACCACGCCCACACTCACCGAACTGGCTCGTTCGTCGCTCGTCTTCGACACTGCCGTTGCGACCGGTCCGTACACGCCCGAATCGGTCCCTGGATTCCTCGCCGGCTTGCACGGCTACAACAGCGCCTACTACTCCGATGTCGATTTGACGGCGATTCCGAACGATGCCGAAACGCTCGCGTCCCATTTCCGCGACGCCGGCTGGGAGACCATCGCAACGATATCGAACCCACAACTGACGACCGAGCGCAACTTCGATACGGGATTCGATAGCTTTCGGAACCTCCGCACCGAGGATACAGAGAACAAAATCGGCAATCCACCGAGGTCGGCAGAACCGCTCCGCGAGCGAGTAAACTCCGCCCTCTATTCGCTGCGCGACCGAACGCGGTCGATGGAGAACACTGCTCTCTCCTCGACGCTATATGCCCTCTATCGCTACCAACAGTTCCAGACCAACTGGCCCACGACGCGAGGAGAGAAGGTCATCGATAGCCTGCTCGACGAACTCGACGCGAGAGACCGTGACCGATCGTTTTTCGCTTGGACACATCTGATGGACCTTCACGCACCGTTACATCCCGATTCGATACGGGAGGGAGGGTTGGCGTGGAGCGACGCGACTGCGCGGCATCTGCTCGCCGACGCGGGCCGTATGGTGAATCAACACACGCCGGCCTACGAGACGATGTACGACAGCGCCCTGCGCTACGTCGACGCACAGATTTCACGCGTCGTCGAGTATCTACAAGAGGCAGGCGTCTGGGACGAGACGATTCTCGTCGTCACCGCTGACCACGGCGAAGCCCTGTTCGAGCGTGGTATCTACGGCCACCAGTACCACAACCTGTTCGACGAACTGCTCCACGTCCCGTTTCTTGTCCGAACGCCCGATGAGACAGCCGAGCGGTTCGACGCACCGTTCTCACTGGCGTGGCTCCACGAACTGCTCGCCGACCTCGCAGACATCGAGCGTGGTCCGCTCCCAGCGACGAGCGGCCGGCCGTCGCACCTCGACGACGAGAACTACGCCGTCGCGCTCTCCGATTCGGTGAGCCACCGTGGCCATACGGTCACGGCACGTACCGCCCGCCACAAGTTCGTCCAGCACTTCGGCGAACCGCTTTACCGTGAGCATCAGCTTGCGAGCGCCGTCGAACCGTTCAATAGCGAGGGTGTCACCTACGACCTTCGTGGGGACCCCGCAGAACACCTGCCGCTCGACGCGACGGAAAGCCCGGCCAAGTTACGAGAACTTGCGACGGACATCCAAGTCGAACCATCAGATATCTCGTCGCTTGCCGGGGAACTTGATACCGAGGCTAAAGCACGACTGGAGGACCTCGGATACACCGAGTGAATCTGTACCGTCTCTGGTTTCGATTGTCGGTGGAGGGATTTCTGACGATTCGGCGTTCCTGTATTTTGGTCGCGGAGTGGATAGAACGTGGCCGTTACTGTTGCTATCGAGGAGACGATAATCCGGACTGAATGAGGCTGCCACAAACAATCTGTTTTAGATACCTTAGCGTCAAATAAACGCAGACTTCTTATATAGAAGCTAACGACCATTCGGACGTGAACATTTCGATTATAGCCACCAAGCTAAACCTGAGAGAGGGGGCTGGGTCGAGTGTGAGTTTGGATACGATAGCGTCCGGACTTGCTGACCGCGGCCACAATGTACGCATCCGTACTATCAATCTCGCTCGCCCCAATCACGTCCGAGACTCTGCTCCGTACGAAGTGACGTCGATAATGAACGAACGGGACTGGACATATGAAGCTCCGTTCGGCCTGCTGGACGAGATACGATCAATCGAACCAGAGACGGATCTGTTCCACGTTTTCGCACCGTGGCTAGTACCACTGTTCGGCTATTACCGATATCTGGGTGGTGACACCCCCGTTGTTGGACGGCTGAATGGGTACACTATGTTCTGCACAAATGATAAATTGATGAATGGGGAATGCCACAAGCACTGTAGTTTGTCTAATAAAATCAATCACGACAACTCCGACCTCGGGAAGAAGATGGTAAAGCTACCCAAATATCTCTACATGGATCTGTCTTTCCCCAAGTTCGGAAACGAAGTCGACAAACTCTTCGCACAAAGTCCGACGGTAGAGAAATACTACTCGGAGGCAGGTATCGATGCTGATCGAGTGACCGTGATATCCAATTTCTACAATGAGCAGTTCCATTCTGGAAGCTATAGTCCACCCTCGATGGGAGATTGGGATGGCTTCAATTTGCTCTACGTAGGGCGGATTGAAGAGGAGAAAGGGGTAGATACCTTGGTCGATAGTGCGAACTACCTCCCCGACGACTATCATATTCATATCGCCGGAGACGGAAGTATGCTAGACGAGTTGAAGAGAACGGTAGACGAGGAAGCTAATGGCTCCTCGGTCACGTTTCACGGCTGGGTTGATCGAGACGCTCTTCCGTCTTTCTATGACAATGCAGAGGTGTTCGTCCATCCGTCGAGATGGCCAGAACCCTCCGGTCGGGCAGTGCTGGAAGCACTCCAATACGACTGTCCCATAATCGCATCGGACATCGGTGGTCCGCAATGGATCAAAGGGGAAGCCGGATCGGTTTTCGAGCGCAACAATCCTGAAGATCTGTCTTCGAAAGTATTGGAGATATCATCCAACGCCGAAAAATATGATGCAAAGGTCCAGCAATGTTCAGAGCGGTTGGAATACTTTGCTCCAGATCGCATATTGAACGAACTCGAAAACGAGTATACGGCGCTCCGATAATCGCTGTGGTAGTGTGCTGGAATGATCCGGGAGAAAACCGCCACCGCATGATGTCCTGTGGCTACGACGAGCTGCGGAATTCATATGTAACCTAAATCGTTCAGTCGTTCCCTACTTCGTTCCGAGATTTCAGTGTCATCTGAGCCTGCTCTCATCAGCGGTACGTTTTGCTCGTCCATCCTCTCGATAAGGTCCTCTTCTACACACTGCTGATCCTCTATAACCTCTGGATTCGGCGATCCGTCGCTGATAGAACGCAGTTCGCTCGTACCGTCTTCCGCTTCGATGAATTTCCAGGAAGGAGTACGAACCGCTCGAAGTGACCGATCTACCCATTCCAAATCAGCGCTGGGGTTCTCTATCCGATTCATCAACGTATCTATATCGGGCTGTGGGACTCTGTACTCGGCAAAGATCGCGTCTCGCTGTGGCTCTTCCGATATATCGTTTGATGAAATAGCCTCATCAGACGGAACATCGACACCAGCCAGATTACAGATTGTTGGGTATATATCACGTGTGCTCACTAGCCCCTGCTCTACTTCTGCCGTGAATTTTGGCGGAAATCTCGCAATGAGAGGCACATGTAGAAGAGTGTCGTGAAGGGAATACTGATGGTCCATTAGGTCGTGATCGCCAATGTTTTCGCCGTGATCTCCAACAATGAAAATCGCGGTGTTGCTGAGCTCATTGGTCCGTACGAGACAGTCATAAAGACGGTTGAGCTGAGAGTCGAGATAGGCAATCTCTGCCCGATAGAGTTGCCGGAGAACTTCGAAGTCCGCTTCACTAAACTGCTCATCTCCTGCTATATGCTCCCATGGATTCGGATCGAGTAACTCATCATTCCCATCGACCAAATCGTCCGGGGAAAATTCAGAAGGGGGATTGTATGGTAAATGTGGTTCGAGATAATTCATGAAGTAGAAAAATGGCTTTTCACGGTCTCGGTTACTCATCCACTTGACAGTACGATTCGTTGTTGATTTTGCCCCGTCGTCTACTTTGTTAGCAAAGAGTTTTGCGTAGATCGAATTGAAAATGGTCGCACCCGGTCTTTCCGCCAGTATTGCGCTCACAAGTCGGGTATATCTCGCTACCCCGCTAGCAGCAGAGACCTCTGACAAATCCGTGCCGCCCCAGAAATAATCCCATTTCATCGACAACTCATCAAATCCTTGACCGAATCCGAATTCAGGACTGATCCAAACGTTTCCGCTAATTCCGCGAGTCTCGTAACCGACTCCTCGTAGTTGTTCGGCTAATGGCGAGGAGGAAGGCTCAAATTGCGTGTGACCAGCGTGAGTTTCATGGATACTTGTCCGTTGTCCTGTGAATAACGTTGCATGAGACGGTAACGTCCATGGTGCAGGTGTAAATGCATTAGAGTAAAGCGTTCCTTGCTCACGAAACCGGGATATGCCCGGAAGTTGTTCCGAGTCTAACATAGAGTAAACCGTACGTGCTCTTGCGGTATCAAGTACGATTAGCAATATATTCGGCCGCGTCATGATTCGAAGATATTTATTCGAGGATTTAAACTACGCGGTTGGTTTGTAGGCGTTGCTCAACAGCAAAATCTCACATTATATTGAGATAAAGGTGAAAATTTAGAGAGGTTCAGATATATGGAATCACCTGCCCACGCCTCGTCGGATAATCGTAACGAAATCTTCTACTAACGGCCGAGTAACTCTGTTTATGTGAGTTCGATCGCCGACAGTCTCGGTGGGCTCGTCAAGAGTGCGGGTATCGTGCTTGCCGGAACTGTCATGGCGAACGTTCTCGGGATTCTTGCCGAAATTTTCATCCCGCGGGCGTTAGATCCGGCAGTGTACGGTCGGCTCGGTCTTGCGTACGGTATCGTCAGTGCGGTCAGTTCGCTGGCGATTCTTGGGATTCCGAACGGCGTGACCCGCTTTCTCTCGGAAAAAGAGTCGGCACACGAAGAAACAGACGTGCTCCAGAGTGGCTACGCGATCTCACTGGTTGGGACCGTCATTGCGGCCGCCGCCATCTATCTCGCACGTTTCGAAATCGCTGCGCTCATGGACGATCCCGAAGTTGCACCACTACTTGTTGTGTTCGTCCCCTATCTCCTCGCGTTTCCGATAGTGAAGGTGAGCGTAGGCGTCCTCCGTGCCGAGGAGCGCACCACTGCCGCGACGCTAGCTCAGCGCATCGGTCCCCGCGTGTTCGGTTTGGCACTCGTTGCGGCACTCATCGCCGCTGGCCGGCCGGTTGTCGGAGCTATCGGCTACTGGCTCTCTTTTTCGGTCGTGGGTGCGCTGTTAGCGCTCTACGCCGTCCGCCAGCACATCGACGTCGGCTCGCTCGTCGCTCGTCTTCCGAGCCACGACACGGTTCGTGAACTCTGGTCATTTTCGTGGCCGCTGGCCGCGGGAACCTCGTTGACGATCATGCTTGCGAACGTCGACATCGTGATGATCGGCTATTTCCTCGACTCGGCGTCGGTCGGCTACTACCGCTCGATTCAGCCGCTGAAACAGGTGATATTCTTCTTTTCTGGTTCGTTCGCGTTCCTCTTCATGCCGCTTGCCACGAAACACTACTCGCAGGGTGATTTCGCCGGTCTTGACGCACTCTATACTGTGACGACGAAGTGGATCGTCGCGCTGACGTTCCCCGCGGTCCTCCTGTTCACGCTGTTCTCGCCGGATGCCATCAGGCTGTTTTTCGGGACGGCGTACCTTCCGGCTGCTCCCGCACTTTCGGTACTGATTGCGGGACTGTTCTATCGTGTATTTGTCGGATTAAACGGCGATATGGTCAAAGCGATCAATCGCCCACGAGTTGAGTTCTACTCGGCGATTGCCGGCGTCGTCGTCGACATTGTACTGAATGCGGCACTCATCCCTCTCTTTGGGATCGTCGGCGCAGCGTTTGGAACGATTGTCGGCTACTTCGTCTATAACACGATCGAAGTCGTCGCGATCTATCGAGCGGTCGGCAGCTACCCGTTCTCTGCGGCTGCATTCAAACCGCTCGTCCCGACGACGCTCGTCGGCGTCGGTGTCCTCGCGCTTGCCTCCCAACGGACACTCGGACTGTTCGCAATCGCTGGCATTGGTGTGTTGTTGTACGCCGCCCAGCTTGTCTCGATGATTCTGACCCGGAGCTTCACCGAGACGGATCTCCAGCTTGTCGAGCAGTTCGAAGCCCGCTTCGATATCGATCTCTCGTGGCTGACGACACTGATTCGCAGCGAATCTTAATCGCCGTCGGCCTCGCCGATTCACGACTCGGCGATCGTACTCATGAAAAACGCCGAAAACAGCGTCTGCAAGCCGAGCACCACGGCCGTGAACGCCACCATGTCCTCGATGACGAACGGCAGCTGCGTGAACCCTGTCGCGGCCCACCGGCCCAGCAGAGCCAGCCCGTACACCGTTCCGGCGGCGACCAACACCAGCCCGACGGTCGCACCGCGACCCAGCCGGAGATGTCGCCGGACCCAACCCGACACGTAGTCGTCCGCAGCACTCACCGGATCGGAGGCGACCGTCGCGAACACCCCGAGCGTCGTGACCTGATAGCCCACGATCGTCAACAGACTCCCGAGCACCATCGAGTGAGTGCCCAAGAACACGCCGTTCACCCGGACGTTCCCCGCGACCAACGCCATCATCGCCACCCCCAACACACCGAGCACGATCCCAGGAACCGAGAACAGATAGCCCGGCGCGTTCACGAGCATGAAGCGGACGTGACGCCAGCCATCACGGAAACTACTCAGTGTCGCCTCGCCCTCGCGTTCGTGGTAGGTAATTGGCTCCTCGGCGATCGTCAGTCCCGACGCCCCGGCCTCCATGATCATCTCGCTGGCGAACTCCATGCCGGTCGTCTCACAGTCGAGTGCGTCGAGCGCCTCACGACTGATCACGCGCATCCCGCTGTGGGCGTCGCTGACGCCGGCATCGTAGAACGCGTTCAGGAATCGCGTCAGCAGTGGGTTGCCGACGTACTGATGGAGCGCGGGCATCGACCCGGCCTTGATCTCCCCATCGAGCCGTGACCCCATCGCCATATCGGCCTCGCCTGACGCCACCAACTCGTAGAGCTTCGGCAGCTCCTCGAAGTCGTAGGTGGTGTCGGCGTCGCCGATGGCGATGTACTCCCCACGAGCGCGCTCGAAGGCATACTGGTAGGCGTAGCCGTAACCATCCTTATCGGGTGTCACGACATGCGCTCCGTTCGCGGCGGCGATCTCCGGGGTGCGATCGGTCGAACTATCGCTAATGATGATCTCGCCGGTGACGCCGAGATCGTCAAGAGCAGTCTTGATACGACCGATACACTCGGCAACGCCGCGTTCTTCGTTCAAGGTCGGCATGACGACGCTCACGACCGGCTGCTCGTCACTATCGTATTCGAGTAGGTACTCGCATGGCTCAGTCGTGGCTGTTTCCTGGGGCTCTACCGGCTGGGATACGTTCTTGGATGTGGCTGAAATCCCTTTTTCCGTTTCCATTTCAATGGTCCCTGGCAGATCTAATGGCCAATTGTGGACAGATGTGCCTCATCTCCAGATTCGAAGCGTATATCAATTGCTTGCCCTTGCTACCCGGGTTCTTTTACCGGAAATGTGATCGAGAACATGTCTGCGTGGCATGTATTACATGAAATGTCTTCGCAGTATTACTTAGTCTTTTGCATAGCCATCAAGATCTTTTGCACTACTCGTCTTGAGATGTCTTTTGATTTATAATGGTGAGATATAAATCCAAATCAATTCACCAAAGATACTCCCAAATTACCGAATCGATATGACGGACAGCATTTCACACCTTTTAAACCGCATACAGTTGTCCACCCACCAACGGTACGGCGACGATCCACAAATGAACGCCACCACTCGATTGCGACTCTCGAAGGGTACGCTTGCGGCGGGAGCGATCGCACTCGCTATCGCCACCCTCGCCGCACACTTCACGCCGGCGACGGGCTACGAGCTCTCGATCTATCGGGCCACGCCGAGTGCGTTCTGGATCGGGCTGTTCGTCGCGCTGGCGATCGCGGTCGTCCTCGCCTTTGCCAGCGACCGACGATCGATCCGCGTTACGGCGCTGTGGCTTGCCGGCCTTGCGATCGTCGCGTTCGCCGCGTTGCCGCTCATACGGGGCTATTATTACTTCGGCCCGGAGGATGCACTGTCCCATCTGGGGACGACGAAAGATCTCGCTCACGGAATCGTCGATCTCACCACCACCATCTATCCGGGGATGCATACCCTCGCTGCCCTTCTGGGCATACTCACCACGAGACCGTTCACGTGGTCACTCTTAGTTACTGTCCCGACCTTCGTTGCACTCTTCGTCCTGTTCGTGCCCCTCTGTGTGCGCCTGATCGTCGCCCGCACACATATCGACCCGATCGCCGTCGTCTCAGCGCTTCTCTTGCTCCCGATTGCCGTCATCTATCTCCCGGTGCTCCAGCCGATCCCGACCAGCGAAGCTATCCTTTTCATACCCACCGTGACCTTCGTGTTACTTGCGTACACGCGACGACACCGCCGACTCGCTTTCGGCACGCTGCTCGTGGTTGCCCTCGCTTTTCTCGTCGTCCTTCACCCACAACACGGCCTCGTCTTCGGGGCCCTGCTCGGGATCGTACTGGTCACACAGTTTTTCGCCCAGCCGCTGACGCGGACAGTCTCAGGGCCGACAGCGATCGCGCGCCTGTTCGTCCAGTTCGTCGTGCTCGCCGGTGTCGGTCTCGCCGTCGTCTGGGGCTGGCTCAGCACGCAGTCGCTGTTCGGCCGCGGCGTTTCCCAAATCGGCCCGACGCTGTTCGACGTCGAGACCACGGCCCAGCTCCGAACGTTTCTTTCGACACACTCGTTCGATGCCATCGTCGCTGAACTGCTCGACAACCCATCACAGCCAATCATTCCTCGTAGTAACACGCTAGAGATGCTCGGCGTATCCGTCCGTGCGATCTATCGCCGTACGTTCGCCGTCGAGATCGTCTACGGAATCTTCGCCGTGCTCGCGCTCTTCGTCCCCATCCTCTCGAAACTAGCGAAGCGACGCCACATCCGATATTCGATCGTGCTCTCGCTGCTCTGTGGACTCGTGCCCGTTTCGATTCTCACCGGACTGTACGTCCTTGCCGGGCTTCCGATCCAATATTTCCGCTATCTCGGCTTCATCCTCGTTTTCGTGACGATCTTCGGTGCTGTCTTCCTCTGGGAGGCACGCGCCGTCGCCGAAACGTGGCTTCCGTCAATCTCCGTCCGCAGCGTTCTTGCCGTCGGCTTCGTCGTATTGCTCGTCGTCTCCTCGTTCACGATGTTTCGCTCGCCGTACGTGGTCCAAGAGACCGATCACGTTCCGGAGATACAGATGGATGGCTACGAGTTCGCGTTCGCCCACGGCGCGGACAGTATCGGCTTTGCCGGCGTTAGCTCGCCGATCCAGCGCTATCGCGACGGCATCGCCGGCTCGAACGCATCGAACATTCCACAAGCATCGCTCGATGATCCACGCGGCAGCGGTCGCTACTTGCGTGTCCCCTACCATTTCGCTGACCAAGAACTCCGCACACAGTCCGACGACCCGTTCTATCTCCCGGTGACGGCTGTCGACCGCCAATCGAGCACGCAGTTGTACGGCGGCGTCGAGTTCTCACAGGACGATTTCGCCTACCTCAACAGGACGCCCGGGATCGCCAACACCTACGCGAACGGCCAGTTCGATCTTTACCGCGTCGACCCGGCCAACGAAACCGATGGGTGATTTCGATGATCTCTCATGACTTGACGGAGCATCCGTTCTAGGCTAATCCCGTCGTGACTGGGACGAATTGATCGGAAATTTGCTCTTCCAATCGGAGAACACAATCGTTGGCTGGATCAGAGCCCGTTGAGGAGCGCTCACGCCGGTGAGCGCTCCGAGATGTTCGTTGAACGCGAGTGCTGTAGCTGGAGAGTCCCGCGATCCAGCCCGATCATGCCGGATTACGCGAGGTCAGCGGCGAACGGTTCGTACCGTACCTCGTCAAGCAACGAGATGCGGTGCGTGTTCGGGTCTAGCGCATC
>NZ_AOMC01000139.1 GCF_000336695.1 Halococcus morrhuae DSM 1307 | reverse complement strand
GTTCTACACCGGAGATGACGCATCTGGTGGCTGGGATACTGGTCAGACATACCGATTTTCAGATTATAATGGAACCTTCTACATGGCTGTTCAAGATGGGGCCAACGGCACGATTGTTGACCTCTCCACATATGGGTCGCAGTTTGAAATTTTAGAGGCTGTGAACACCCGGACAGGGGAGACGATGAACACGACCAGCCCACACAAGTACCTCTACAACTCAACGAACGCAAGCTCCCTCGCGGACGAAATCGAGCAGTTGCGACAACTCAGAAGGCAGTATGAGACCACCGGAACTGGTGGCGGTGGTGGCGGCGGTGGCTTCGGTGTTGGAACCGAAGACCG
>NZ_AOMC01000138.1 GCF_000336695.1 Halococcus morrhuae DSM 1307 | reverse complement strand
CCTGCTGGACGGCGTCGGGACTGTGTCAATGTGATCAACTGAATTTCCCTCGTCGGTTCGAGTCGGCTCCCGAAGGGGAGGGCAATCCGACAACGCCGGAAAAACATCGTTCGGAACCAACGAGGATGTCATAGAATAAATGGCAAAGACAACCGAAGTGAGCTAGTCGGCGTTTTTTCCGGTCTGTCCTAACAGTTTCACGATGAAGAGAGTGCCATCGAGGGCGAGAACGGTCAGCGTGTCGCCACCGTTTCTGTACCGTCTCTTGAATTGCTTCCTGGGAGTTATTCGCGCTCGGGGAGTTGTGATCGTTGAGAAAGAACGGTCCAATCGTCAGCGTTCGATTCATGACAGTGAGCAGCCGGAGCAGGTAGGCCAACAGGAGCGCGAACGGGAGCAGTGAGAACGCGAACACGACGCCCACGAACAGAAAGCCCGTACTGATGCCGACCACATTGGTGACCCCGAACAGCCAGTCGGACACAGCGGTCGGGTCGAACAGGACCATCATGTACCCCGTGAGCGCGATTGCGGGCAACGCGGCATACAACACGGCGCGCCCGACGCCCACGAGTTCGCGCTGAAAATAGAGCGACTTGAAATACTCACGCGTCGGGCCGAAGAACAACAGCGTCTCGATGAGTTCGTCGAACTGTTCCATTGCTTCTTCTGAGAGTTCGTCCGCGTGTTCGTCGCGCAGCTGTCGCCCAAGATAGATTTTCCACGAGTAGTTGTGGTTGAGTACCGGCAACAATGCGCCGAAGGAGCCGAACGTCGGGTTTTCCAACTGCTCACGTTCGTCCTCGCTGTACGCGCGGACGGCATCGATGTACTCGGCGACCTCCCCGGTCCCGGAGGGATTGTCGCCATCGGCCATCACCCCATCCAAGTCGTCGAGTTCCTCTTCGACTGCTCTGGCGAGCGCCTGAAAGAACTCCGTGGGCTGTCCGGGGCTGACGCCGACATCGATGTGGTTCTCCGTGTCGCGGCGGAACTCCATCGAGTGGTTCATGTGGTCGCGGAAAGTCCCGAGGTCCGAGAGTTGCTGTGAGAGACCGAACTGCGAGAGCGTGAGCACCAATGTTACAGTCGTGATGATGCCGGTCATCAGCGCATAGAACAGCGTTCCAATGGTGCCGGTTGAGAGAAACTTCTGTATCGAGCGTGGACCGTACAGACCGAAAATCACGAACGCCACGAACGTCCCGACGAGCATGGCGGCGGCGACGGCGCGGCGGTCGCCCGTGATGAGCAACCACTGGGTAACTCGGTTGTTCCCGGCCTGTTCGACCATCGTCTCCGGCGGTTGTGAAATGTCGTACGATTCCGTCTCACTCATTGTTGGCCACCACGGCCGTCTCTCGGATGAGTGACTTCGTGACGATAAGTCGCCGACTCCGTTCGCCCCACAGTCGCTCCCGATTCAGCGTCTCCTGCAACGTTTCCGAACGATTTCTCCATCGGCCCGTTCGACGTGTCCCGTATCGTCGCGCGCCAGTGGTCGTACTCAACGAGACCCGCATCCGCGAGCGTCGGCAGGTCTCTGTAGTGCAGTCCGACGGCGACCGCCTCGCGGTGCTTCTCGGGTTCGAGCGTTTCTCGTGATGGTTCCGAGTCACTCTCGCGTCGTCTTTCCAATTCGTGTGCGGACACTTCGCCGACGAGGGCATCGAACGAAACGGTTCCATCGGGGGCGTCGGTCACACAATCGAGTATCGTTCGACATCGGTGATTGGCGACGGGAGCATATGATTCACTGATCGTCGTCAGGTGGTCAGCAGTCGTGGTACGACTCGTTCTCTCGATAGGTGATGAG
>NZ_AOMC01000137.1 GCF_000336695.1 Halococcus morrhuae DSM 1307 | reverse complement strand
TCAGGCCCGGAAAGCACGATTAGCGGCTGTTCGTCCTGCTCTTCCCTGAGAGCTACGGTTTCGACTCGACTGTTCCGCTAAACACCTACGACTGTGATATGGCAAATACGTATTTTCTCATGTATTCTGACCAGCGTTCAAACAATCAATTGGTACATGCGGACAGAGTGGAAAGATCTGTTCTGGAGGAGGCATTAGGTGATTTGGGTATCTCAGCCTTGTCTGCTGGAAAGCCCATATTGCTTGTTGAAGGAAAAATGGATCGAGAGATACTTACTCGCATTTTTCCACAGATTGATGTACACTTCGAAATAACTCCTATCGGAGGTAAACAACGGGTTCAGGATGCAAGACAGGTATTTTCCGACCTTTCCTCTGAATTATCTACTATGGATATAGATGTATTTGGAATAGTTGATAGGGATCGGGAGAGCGTTAGCCAAAGCCCGGGGCCATTTTATACACTGCCAAAAACCTGTATCGAGAACTTCCTCCTCAATGAGCATGTCTTATGAGCCTGTCCAAGAAACATCGGCAAGGAAATCAGATTCTACGGATTCTGAGTTCACATGACGTAGATTTTATCTAGCGGAAACTCCTGT
>NZ_AOMC01000136.1 GCF_000336695.1 Halococcus morrhuae DSM 1307 | reverse complement strand
AACTGACGCAATGACCGTGGTATCATGATCTGAGACTACTGGCAGTCGCCGAATTGGCTTGTATATTCGCTATACTCCGAAGTTCTGGAAGGGAGACTACAGCGGCTATAGAGGGGCCAGAATGCGCGATCTTAGCGGAATAGTGGGTTCCGACCGTCGCCAAACCAAACTCCACCAGCCAATTTGTGTCGATGATTTGGATAGAATTGTGTCCGAAAGGTACGTTGGGTAGAGCTGTCGCTCAGACTCGCGGCTTCCGGCCCAATACCGCTCAGGCGGCTCACGCGGGACGGAAACATCGGTCCTGTCCGCCTGTATCAAGATGCTCCTCGCCGCTGTTTCAATCGTCTCCCTGAGATCGGGCGTGAACCGCTGGTGCCACGTCCGCCACAGCGTCGACTGGTCAGGCACGCTCTCGAAGTTGAGGTACCCGCAGAGCCGAGGATGCTGGTGAAGATACTCGACAAGTGCGCTTTCGTGCTCCCAGCTGTGGAGTTCTTTCAGCAGAAAGGTCCGTACCAACTGCTCCATTCCGTAGCGCGTCGTTCCCGAATAGCGGTTATGGGGTTCAAATCGGAGGTACGCCAGTGGGAGATAGCACACGAAACTCTCGACGGACCCGTGGGCATCGTGGTCGAACCAGACCCTCGCGACGGTTCGGATATCTTCTTTGAGTCCACCCAGCGAACTCCGATCATATAGCGAGGGTCAACGACCCCACCCTACTTCGCTCACCCTGACGGGTTCGCTCGTGGAGGGTGGGGCTTGTCCATGAACTCGGCCTCGAACCCGTCGGGATAGCCGGTAAATCCGGCGTTCGGCGTCACCGTTCCAGACTTCAGGGCGAGTTGAATGATACGCGGGCCACTTCCGATACGATTTCGCCGCGATTGTTCGGAAAATCTCACGTCGCGATGCTTGCGTGGATCTCATCCCATTTCTGGACAAACGAAGATTTGGAACCCTCCGATTAATCACCAGATTGCGAAAAGAGGAACTATGGGTTTATCCCAGAACGACCCTCCCCATACATATCTCGGAACTCCTGGATGAGTTGTCCAGTATCAGCATACCACTGATTGAGCATTCGCTGGAACTCATCCGCGATCTGGTCTGGGTCGGAGATTCGATACACGTGGTGATAGCCTCCCTTGGGACAGCTTTCTTGTCCTTGCACAACTACCCCAGCTTCTTCGAGCCGTCTGACTGAACGGTACGCGGTCGTCCGCTCCCGGTTAATGAACTTCGCAATATGATCCACAGTGAGCGGTTCGGAACTCTCTGCTAACAGTCTAAACACACCCCTGTCAAGTTCATTTAGCCCGAACATACAGTCGAGCATACCCATACACTCCCGTTCATCCCGAAGCTGCTCTTGGATGGCGTCTGGCATTGATACTGGTATTTCGTCTTGCTACCTGATAAGGATTGCACCTTGGCTGCACACATCTGCAATAGTTATTGGAGCCCACAACTGGAACGGCTAATCTTTATTGAAGTTCTTTGGAGGCATATTGTCAGCATTCAGCTCTTTGGAGAACTCCGGAGCGTCTATAGCTGGGAACGACAGTATTATATCTGAGTTCCTCATTGCATCAGATATGCAAACAACTGATGGCAGTGATTTCGACTACGAGGTGCTTATTGTCGGCGGTGGACCGGCTGGCTTGAGTGCTGCGCTCCAGCTGGGTCGTTCACTTCGGAGTGTACTGGTTTGCGACAACGACGAGCCTCGCAACGGACCGGCGGCCGAAGCCCACGGCTATCTCACGCGAGACGGTATTCCGCCGGAAGAACTCCGTCGCCTCGGTCGTGAGGAAGTGACGAAATACGATGGAGAGTTTCGCAATTCCCAAGTGACGAACGTTGAGAGAAGTGGGGCTGGGTTTACGAGCACACTTGACACGGACGAGACCGTCACGAGCCGGAAGGTCTTACTGGCGACTGGTGTCAGTGACGATCTCCCGGACACCGATGGCTTTGAGGAGTTTTGGGGCAGTGGCGTGTATCACTGCCCATACTGTCACGGCTACGAGGTTCGCGACCAACCCCTCGGCGTTCTCGTCACAAATCAGCACATGGTTGAGTACGCGAAGATGGTCTACAACCTGAGTAAGGACCTCATCGTATTTACCGATGGGCAGGATGTCTTCGATGACGAATCACGGTTGACGTTCGTCGAACGAGGTATCGAGATAGAGGACGAGCCGATTATTGCGCTCAACGGCTCTGATGGCAATTTAGAAAATATCTCTCTCGCGGATGGCCACAATGTAGCTCGTCACGCTCTATTTTACCCACCGCCGATGGAGCAACACAGCGAACTCCCGGAACAACTCGGGCTCGATGTGAACGAAGCTGGACTCGTCGATGCAACGCGCTCACAGCGTGGAATTGGATTCACATCGGTCGATGGGGTATTTATCGCCGGCGATGCCTCTAGCGGGGCTCCTCCCGCCATAGTATCTGCCGTCGCAGATGGATACGCAGTTGGCGCAACCATGAATGGTGAACTGTCCATGGAAGACTTCGAAGTGGGGTTGCAATGATGGACGAACCTCTTGAGGATCTCGCCGACCGATTTTCTCAGATAGCTGATCAGTACGATGACGTACACAGTAGCGAAGAGAAACCGATCTACAATGCGTGCGCCTCACTCGGTATCGAACTCGCCGACCCTCGTCCTGATGATGTTGTCCTCGATCTTGGAACAGGGACAGGCTTAATCGCGCTCGCACTGGCTGAGGATGCTGGCCACGTCGTCGGTCGCGATATCAGTGACGGAATGGTAGAGCAAGCCCGGTCGAAGGCTGCCGACAGTGGTCTCGAGAACGTGGAGTTCGGCTACGGCGAGTTTCGTGACCCACACTACGACGGCGACGTAGACATCGTGGTCTCGAACTTCGCCCTGCACCATCTTCCTGACGAGCAAAAACGCGAAGCCATCGAGGCCATCGCTGAACTCACTCCACATCGATTCGTCCTCGGTGACGCGATGTTCTTCGGATCGCCCGACCCTGAAGAACCGCTGTTCGATCACGGAGTTGATGGGGCTACCGTCGGGATGCTCGTAGACACACTCACTGACGTCGGGTTTGTGGTCACGGCAGTCGAGCGCGTCCATGATCAGGTGGGTATCTTGGTCGCCGAACGACGAGATGAAGAACCAGTTTACGAGTCTGAAGAGGACCAATAACACCGATGTGCCGAATGTTCGCGTTGCGGAGCACCGTCAGTTGTCCTGTCCAGGAATCGTTGACGGATGCCGACCGGTCGCTTCAACGGTTGAGCGAGATCAATCCACATGGATGGGGTGTCGCACACTACGTTCAGGGCGTTCCGCAGATCGTCAAGAGTCCAGAGATGGCTGCTGATAGCCCTGTATATTCTACTCTCTCGAACCAGATCGAGTCGAATTGTGTTGTCGCCCATGTCCGTCGTGCGACACATGGTGACCACACCGTTGCAAATACGCATCCATTCCAATACGGTCGGTGGGTGTTCGCGCACAACGGTAATATCGCTGATTTCGATGACTTGCGACCGATACTATTGAACGAAATAGCTCCCTCTCTGCGTTCCCATATCGTGGGTACCACTGATAGCGAGGTGGTATTTTTCCGGCTTCTCACCGCTATGTCTGACGCAGGCGTCCTTGATACAGAGGCCGGGCAAGTTAGTCCAGAAGAACTTTGGAAAAGCATCAGACCCGTCGTAGAGCGAGTTGCTGAACGAGCTGGTGGAATGCATGACGATACCAACGGCCCATCTGATCAAACGTATCTCACGTTCGTCCTCACGGACGGTACCACTCTCATTGGGCACCAAGGTGGAAAGTCACTCTTTGTTCATGCACCTGCTATCAGTCACGGGAACCAAGAGAGATCGCGGGCAGTTGGCAGGGAGCGACTGATCACTTTCTGCTGGCGAGCGAACCTGCACATGACCCTGAGATGTGGACACCGATTCAACACGGCGAAGTCATCGGGGTTGGTCCTAATATGAGGGTTTGGTCCTCAGAAAAGGCTCTTGCCGTCTGAACTACCCTCACTCTGGGTTGGCTAGTTAGAGTGAATCCAGATTCCTGTTTGCCCATGAAAACAGTGTTTCTGTGCTGGCTTGGGTGAACGGAAGCCTCAGTACTTCACAAAGCTTGCCGGTTGAGTGCTTCTGAGACGTGAGTTGGTGGAGGAATTGGTGCCGAGCAACTGCTGAGGAAAGCAGANTCAGTACTTCACAAAGCTTGCCGGTTGAGTGCTTCTGAGACGTGAGTTGGTGGAGGAATTGGTGCCGAGCAACTGCTGAGGAAAGCAGATTGACACCGAGAGCATCAAACTTGTCGCAGTCGGCGGCGGAACGCCGCCGACGCGACGGTGTTACCACTCGCCGAGCAGGCGGTCCCGGTCGGTGGATTACCGCTCGAAGCGGTCGTCCGGTGGCTTGTTAGCGGGGACGGCGCGACGCACGGCGAGCGCCGTCTCCGTTGCACGACGTACCATTCCGAGGAACTCGTCGAATCGCCACGACCAGAGGCGTCGCGCGCCTCGGCGCGGCGACGCCACGTACTCCCAGTGGAGATACCGCCACGCATTCTGGAGGAGGAAGCTGATCAGCACGTACAGAAACCGCACCGCTGGATTCTGTGTCGTCGTCATCGCAATACTTCGTTCGGACAGCCGGTAGGTCGACTCGATACCGAACCGTCGGCTGTAGTACTTCCTGGCTTGGCGTGGTGTCTCGATGAACGGCGCGTCGACGGCGTAGCCGTGACGCGCCACACCTTTCTCATCGTACTTCCCTTGCTGGTACGTACAATCGATGTAGACCGGGAAATCGACGGTCCACGTGTGACCGTCGATTTCACCTTGGAGGTCGTGATCGATCACGCGGCTCC
>NZ_AOMC01000135.1 GCF_000336695.1 Halococcus morrhuae DSM 1307 | reverse complement strand
CCGTCGGTCAGACGGCGCACCGCCAGCGTGTAGCGTTTGTTACGTACGCGAGCGTAGAGCGTGGCATAGCCGTGGAACGTCGTCGTTCCGGCTTTAGCGAGTGAACTGTAGAGCTCTTCCTCGGAGTCGTACTCCTCGCCGTAGTACGGACGGAGGTGGAGGTCGGCGACGACCTCCACCGGCCGATCTGGAAGGAGTTCGAGGATATCCTGCTGGATGAGTGTCTTCCCGATTCGTTCGAGCTCTTCGAGCTCGAACTTCGTCCGGAGATGGTGGAGAATCGTGTTGGCGTGGGGCGATTCTTCTGAGATCTCGCAGAGATGACTGACCGAGTCCTCGTCGGCAGTCGCGCCGACGAGGACGTCCCAGACGTCCTCGGAGTCAATATCAGCATTCTCACCGAGTTCGATATCGATCTCCTCATCGAGAGTGTTGACGAGAAAGTTAAGCACCTGCTCTTCTGTGAGTTCGTTGGCTGCTTGGTCCGGCTGCATCAACCGACCAAGCAGCCCGTTCACCTAACCCGCTTTGTGAGGTACTGAGNGCTCTTCTGTGAGTTCGTTGGCTGCTTGGTCCGGCTGCATCAACCGACCAAGCAGCCCGTTCACCTAACCCGCTTTGTGAGGTACTGAGACTGTAGTCGGTGTCGTTCGCGGAGACGAACAGATAGCACAGTCGCCAACGCTCGCCGTCGGCGACGTAGGTGCATTCGAGCACGCAGCCGGTCTGTCCGTCCGCCACCCGAACGGTCCCGTCCATGAACAGTTCGAATCCGGTGACGTATCCGTCGACGTCGAGTTCGGTGAGCAGGGCGGTCGTCGACGCCGCCGTCGTTCGTCCGTCCCACTCGACGACGGCGCTGACGTCGCCATCGGGGGCCGCGAACGTCGTGTCGCCGCCGTTGACCTCGACCGACCAGTCGGCGGGATGAGCGAGACGGTAGCCGTGCTCCTCGTCGGTGTAGGCGTTCAGCGTTCGTTCGGTCGTGATCGGTGTCATCGTTCGCTGTCGGTTCTCGTCGGCGTGTTCACCGTCGGCTCCCGGTGTCACGCCGTGGTCGGGCGTTCGTATCGTGTGTCGTGTGAGTGAGTGCAGAAGAGGGAGAGCCGCGTCGTGATTACGCGAGTCGGTCGGCGATCGACGCGGCGATGGGGAGTCTGGCGACCTTTCCCTGGTAGGCCTTGATCATCAGATAGATCCAGGCGACGAAACTCCCGAGCGAGACGACGAGCCAGACCAGACCGAGGATCAGTCCGAAGAGACTTCCGGCGAGGAACAGGCCCGAACTCCCGCTCACCGTCGCCATCGAGACGGCCGTTCCGAGAAAGGAGAGCGCGATGTACGCGACGACGAGCACGCCGGTGAAGGCCATGCTCTGGGCGGCGTGCCAGCGCACGAACCGGTCCTCGCGCTCAATGAGATAGAAGAGCAGTCCCGAGACGAAGCCGAACAGATACGACAGCGCCCCCGCGGTGGTGCTGTCGAGTCCGGATTCGCTTTCGCTTGTCGTCGATTCCTCGTCGATGCCGATGTCCTGTGTGCTGCTTGCCATCTGTGGTCTCCTGTGGGTTCGATCGTTCGCACGAGCGCCGGCGGCGACGCCGCCAACGGACGAACGAAGGCGCGTGCAGATGGTATAGCCATCGTGTGGGATCATTGCACACTGCGGGATCGTTTCACACCGTGGGATGGTAGCACGCGGTGGCTATATCGCTCGAAACGACCTCTCTTCGAGCGAGCCACCGTGTGGCTCGGAGCACACCAATGGATTTCGACGATTTCGTCCGATCGCACGGACCAGACGAGACCACGAAGACGTTCGACCGCGAGAGCTCGAAGCTGCTCGACGTCGCCCTCGACGGTGCCGTCATGGCCAAGGCCGGCTCGATGATCGGCTACACCGGCGAGGTTGCCTTCGAGCGCAAATCCTCCGGCGGGCTGAAGGGCATGCTGAAAAAGCGCGTCACCGGCGAGGGGGGCGTGATGATGCGCGCGAGCGGCGTTGGCCACCTCTACCTCGCCGACGCCGGCAAGGAGGTCCAGATCCTCGAACTCGATGCCGACGACGAGGTGAGCGTCAACGGCAACGACGTGCTCGCCTTCGAGGAATCGGTGAACTGGGACATCAAGATGATGAGTTCCATCGCCGGGGTCTCCTCGGGCGGGATGTTCAACGTCTATCTGCAGGGGCCGGGCCACATCGCGATCACCACCCATGGCGAGCCGCTGGTGCTGCCGACGCCCGTCCGGACCGACCCGAACGCCACCGTCGCCTGGAGCGCGAACGTCTCGCCGAACGCGAAGCGCGATCTGAACATCAAGAGCTTCATCGGGCGCTCGTCGGGCGAGAGTTTCCAACTGGAGTTCGCCGGCCAAGATGGGTTCGTCATCGTCCAGCCCTACGAAGAGGCCAACCCCGATGGGGGCGGATCGGGTGGTGAAAGCGCCACCACGGGGGAGGGAATCAACGTTAGCGACTTCCTCTGAACCCTGCTGACGCCACCGAACTCCGTTTGCTTCGGACCCCCACCATTCACCGATCGCTTTCCGAACGAGCGCGCCCGTGACCGTTTTGTTCTGAGAGCTCCGAATTCGACCATGACGAACTGGCGCGCGGTCGGGCTGGGTCTGACCGTCGAGTTCGTACTCGGCATCGTCGGTCTCATCGTTCCGGGGATCGGGCAGTTCGTCGCCGGTCTCGTCGGCGGGTTCGTCGCCGGCTATCGCGCCGATACCACCGTCGGCGGCGGGCTCTGGCACGGGTTGCTCGCCGGCTCGCTCGGCGGCTTCCTGCTGGCGCTCCCCCTCGGTATCGGGATCTCCATCGCGAGCATCGAGATCGGGGTCCTGAGTCAGTCCGGCGGCCTGCTCGCTGGCTTCGGGACGACGCTGTTCGTGATCGTCGTCGCCGTCGTCCTCGGGGCGAACAGCGCCCTCGGCGGAGCCATCGGTAGCCTCGTCGGCGGCACCAGCCGCGACCATGACGGCGGACGACACTCCGACGACCGCAACGCCCCGTATAGCCCCCGCAACCGCCCCGCGGACGCCGACCACTTCTCGGATTCCGAGGATACGGCGACGAATGCTGGCCAGAACGGATCGTCGAGCCCACGGCTGACGGACACGATCCTCGACGATCGGCGATAGCTGCTCGGGCGATGGGACGGTTTATTCGTCCGCCGACGCGATCTATCATGTGGAACTATCGATAGTCGATCTGGCACCGGTACCCGAGAACGGGTCGGCGACCGAGGCGTTCGAGAACACCGTCGAGCGCGCACGAAACGCCGAAGAGCTCGGCTACTCGCGCTTCTGGGTGGCCGAGCATCACGACTTCCCCGACCGCCTCGCGAGCACTACCCCGGAGGCACTCATTCCCCATATCGCGGCCAAAACCGACAGCATCCGCGTCGGCTCCGGTACTGTGCTGCTCAACCACTACAGCCCGTACAAGGTGGCCGAGACCTTCGGCGTGCTCGACTCGCTCGCGCCCGATCGCATCGATCTCGGGCTCGGCCGGGCGACCGGCAACCCGGTGAGCGATTACGCCCTTCAGCCCGATCGCAGCCAGCGCCGGCGTAGCGACGACCACGCCGAGAAGATCAACGAGACCGCCGCCCACCTCCACGACGGCTTTCCCGACGACCACCAGTTCAGCGAACTCGACATCGCCCGCTCGGCGGAGTCGGTCCCCGAGGTGTGGGTGCTCGGATCGAGCCCGTCGAGCGCGGCCATCGCCGGCGAGCTGGGACTGCCCTACTGTTTCGCGTCGTTCATCAGGCCTGGCCCCGCCGTCGAGGCGTTCGAGACCTATCGCGAACGGTTCCAACCGTCGTCGTTCGGTGCCGGTCCCGACAGCCCCGAGGGAATGCTCGCGGTGAACGTCACCTGCGGGGAGACCGACGAGGAGGCCGCACGGCTGCGCGCGACGACCGAAGCCGCTCGCAAGCGACTCCAGAGCGGCATCGCCGACGCGCCGCCGATCCGTTCGACCGAGGAGGCGATCGAGGAGCTCGGCGGTGTTCCGGAACCGACCGAGCAACCGCTCGAACCGGGCGAGTGGCCGCGACAGATCTCGGGCAGTCCCGAAACTGCACGCGAACTCCTCGAAGAGATGGCCGCACAGGCCGGCGTCGAGCGCGTCATGGTCCAGAGCCAGCTCGCCGATCCCGACGACGTGCTCCGCTCGCACGAACTGCTCGCCGACGCGTTCGATCTCTCCTCCAACTGACCTTTCAGCGGACGACCGTCACCGGCACCGGCGAGCGCCGCACCACTCGCTCGGCGACGCTGCCGAGCAGGATCCGCGTGAGATCGGTCCGATCGTGGCTGCCGACGACCACGTGATCGATGTCGTTGTTTTCGATATACCGAACGATACGCCGTGCGGGCTTGCCGACCTCGATTTCGCTGGACAGCTCGACGTCAGCCTCGGCGGCCTGCTCGCTCGCCGCCGCGTGCAACTCCTCGACCTCCGCCCGCGCGCCCTCGTACCACTCCTCGGAGTAGCCGGGCATGCCGGGGATCCCGGTCGGCGACTGCAACCCGACCGTGTTCGGATCGGTGTCGAAGGGGTTGATGACGGTGATGACGGTGAGTTCGACGTCGTTCATGTCGAGTGCGTGCTCCAGCGCGCGCTCGGAGCGCGGCGAGCCGTCGATGGGGACGAGGACGTGTTCGGTCATACGACCCACTACCGCCGCGTCGCCTATAGAAATTGCCGTTCGACGGCACGACGATATTCCACACCACTCCGCCGAGGGTATTTGCCACGTCGGATGGATGATCGGATATGGCGCTCGGACGTGTGCTACTCGTCGGTGCAAGCGGTCTGTCGGTCGTGCTCATCGGCTACCTGATCAAGTATCGTGGCATGGTGGGGCTCATCGCTGGCTACGATTCGGACGAGGTCGTCGACGAATCGGGGCTTGCGGAGTTCGCCGGAACGCTGACGATACTCATCGGTGTCGTAACTATTCTGACTGGCGTACTGGACCATTTCGAGATCGGGAACGGCGTTCTTTGGTACGTCTTCGTAGTGTTCGTCGTGGGGGCGGCGGGTATGCTGATCGTCGGATCGAATCGATACACCGCCCGGTGATACCTCGCAAACGAATGCGAAAATACGCGTCTCGTACGTCTTTACGCAGCACAACTGCACTGCCCGAAGCAACTGCTTCAGTCGTCACTCCCCGCCGAGCGCCGATTCCACGAGCCGACGACCGCCGATGGCGGCGGGAGTGACGACGGCGTCCGCGCCGGCGCGTTCGAGCTTCGGGCCGTTCTCACCCTCGGTGGCGGCAGCGACGACGGTGATTTCGGGGTTCCGTTCACGGACGGTGAGCACCGCCAGTGCGTCGGTCGCGTCGTCGTCGCTGGCGACGATCACTGCGCGGGCACGGTCGATGCCGGCGCGGTCGAGCGCCCCGTCGTCGGTCGGATCGGCGACGAAGACGGGGAGCTCGCGCTCGGCGACCGGCGGGAGTTTCGACTCGTTCTCTTCGGAGACGACGAGCACCAGGTCGTCGACATCGAGTTCGTCGAGGACGGATTCGGTCAGGCTGCCGTAGCCGAGCACGAGCACGTGGTCGTCGCGTTCGGCGAGCTGTGTATCTGTCATGGTTCCGAGCGCGCGCGTGAGGCGGTCCTCGATCGCCGGGGAGACGAGTGCACCGATCGCAAGCCCGAAACTCGACACGCCGACGACGATGACCGAAACGGTGAACAGCCGTGCCTGGCCGGTGACGGGCGTCGCGTCGCCGTAGCCGACGGTGCTCGCGGTGATGATCGTGTAGTAGAAGGCGTCGGTGAGCGTCTCGACGCCGCGGAATGACTCGCGGAGCGTGTACGCGCCGACGGTGCCGTAGAGCAGCGCGCCGCTGACGGCGATGAGCGCCGCGATCTGCGTCGTCGAGAGATCGAGTTCCTTGTCGAAGCGGTTGCGGGTGAGCACCAGCACGACGAGCGTCGCCACCGAGAGGGCGGCGACCGGAAACGAGACGACGCTCGACTGGACGATCGCCTCGAACACCGTCACCGAGAGCAGGACGACGGTCGCGAGCCACGCTGCGCGCCGCCCGCTTCGCAGATCGAGCGCGCTGATGAGCAGGAGAAAGCCCGTGATCACCGCCGAGAACCCCGCTGTTCGCCGGACGCCGCTGGCGATAACTCCAGTCAGCGGGCCGAACGTCTCCGGCGAGCCGAGCACGGCAACGCCGGTGAGGATCGACAGCAGCGCCACCGCGACGGTCAGCCAGACGGCTACTCGCCGGCCGAGCAGCACGCGCAGCCGTCGCGCGCCCACCCGCCGCCGTGCCGCCGTCCGCACCGCATCGAGAACGCGCCTGAATCGCATGCGCGCTCGGGCAATCGCCCATCGCGGGGATAAAAATGCTGGTCAGCGAGCAGCCTTCGATGAACACACATCTCACTCGACGGCGCGGAGCAGCCCGAGCAGCTCCTCGCGGTATGCGTTCGGATCGTCGGTGTCGACCCCGGCGCTCTCGCACAGTCCGGCGAACCCCTGGGTCGGGTAGGCTCCGCCGGCGATGCGGAATCCGCTCCGTCGCGTCCAGACGGCGACCCAACCCTCGACGGCGATGTCGTGATTGTCGTCGTCGCGATCGCTGCCGTTGCGCTCGACGGCGTATCGAGCGGTGTATTTCGTGAGGCGAGCACGATCGCCGGCGTCGGTACGCATGCGCTGCTTCCGTCCTCGTTCGACCGAGCGAAAGCCCCTGTCTTCGAGATCGGACGCGAACGATCGCCGGAGCTCAGTTGCGACGGTCGGCAGCACCGACGCTGTGCCGATCCCGGGTGCGAGCGGCGGACGGAAGGCGAGACGGGTGGCGAAGAAAAATCGCCACGGCATGTCGAGGGCGTCGTCGGCCGCCCGCAGGGCCTCGCGGAGCGGGCCGTCCTCGTAGACGAGCGTGTGGCCGCGCACCCGCATCGTCGGCAGCGCGAACAGCGTCTCGGTCGTCTCCTCGACCATCGTCCAGCCGTCGAGGCGGTCGTCGGGAACGCTCGGCGCTCGGATGTCGGCCATCGATCGCAGTACGTCCTCGATGGCCATCAGTCATCGCACGGCAGCATCGAACGGTTTTCAACGTGGTACGACGTCAAAACATGACGGCGAGTAAGAGGACGATGCATCTATCGCGTGATCGTCCCCTGCGGTGTGTCAGTTCGGATGGACCGACTCCCTCGAAACGTGTGCGATTCGCGGGGATGGCGGCCGTTTTGTCGATCGTCCGTTCACACCCGTCGCACCAGATGCGCTCGAATCGCTCGTTGACACTCGTCACAGATCTGCTTGACCCGGACGATCGTCGATAGAACGGGATACGCCACCGGGAACCCGTCGTAGAGACAGTTCACGAGCTCTTGTTGGGTGATCCCGACCTGTGCGTCGACGCTGGTGGTCGCGTGAAGCAGCGACTGGCGCTCGTGAGCGATCGTCCCGCATCGGTCGTGGAACCCGTCCAGCCGTTCGTGTCGCGCCCGAAGTACCTCGAACCCACAATCGGTGAGCGCCGTCTCGTTCGCGTCGACGATCCATGCCAGCAGTTCGTCGATGGCGTCGTTCGCCGCGACGAGTGACGCCTCTTCGCGGTCGAGCGCACGCTCCATCGCCCGGAGTTCGTGGCGTCGTTGTGCCGCCTCGGAGAGCACGCCCTGCTTGAGGTTGGCGGTGAATCCCGTCATGTTCTGTGGCGCGAGAGCCATCGCGACCTGCTCGGAGAGTTCGACCCCGATCGTTTCGAGCAGGGTTTCGGGATCGTCAACGTCCGCAGTGCTGTGCGGGCGAACCGTCTCGGCGAACCGTTCACGGACCTGCTGCCGACTGTTCGATCCGCCCGACGAGCTTGCAGCCACCGTGGCGGCGGGGCCGGTTCGGAGCCCGCCCCGCTGGCCAGTCGGTGTCTCGACGGCAACCCCTTCGACGCCGGTGACGAAGCGCCTGTACGCTGCCTGTTTCCCGTCGATGGCCGCCTGCTCCTCGTGTACGCGATCGATCGCCTGTCGAATATGGGTCTCGACAGTCATGGCTCGCCCCCGTGGGCCGCACGCAGGCGCGCGAGTTCGCGATCGGCGAGTGCCCAAAACCGGCACTGCCAGTCACGGCTCGTCGCCGCGCACGCGTTTCGTTCCTCGCTGGTGGCCATCGCTTCACGAACGATGAGGTCGTGATAGGCCACTCGGGGGTCGTAGCGGCGCAGCCGCGCGCGGTAGCGCTGGGCGGCACGGGCGGCTCGCGTAGCCGCTTCCCGATCGGGGAACTGTCGCCCCGCGATCGGCACCGGACGCGCGCCGGTGCGAGCGCAGACGATGGTGTATCGGCCGACATCGGCCGTCAGGGAATCGATTCGAGCGCGGAGATCGTCGAGCGTGGGTTCGGTCATCGGTGGTTGATTTCGTATCGTTCGAAGGGAAATTCGCCCATCGCCGATCGTCGTGGCTTCGTCCGCCATCTCCGATCCATACGTCGCGCTACCGGCATCGACCTGGCTCGCACAGTCCGCGAGCGCCCCATCGCGAACGAGCGTGCTGGCACCCGTGCCCGTTCCGCTGCACGCTGGAACCGCGACTGTGGTATCGACCATACACTTTAGGCCGGCCTAAAGACATGTAAAACCACCGTGAGACTCACTCACATCGATTGCCGATCCGCAATCGTCACTCGGCGCTCGACGGGATCAGTCCTCCAAACTCGGATGTGTCTGCTGGTCGTCGGGATGTGGTTCGGCGATGTGCTCGCGCAGCGTCTCCCGTGACGTATCCTCCCGGCGACGGCGTTCCTCCTCGCCGATCTCCTCGACACCGGGTGGCAGCTCCCGCCCACGATCGGTGAAATAACCCTCGGGGGCGACCCAGTCATGGTAGAACGGGCGGTCGTCGTCCTCCAGGAGCGTGACGGCGACTTCGGCCCCGTGGCCGGCGGCCACGATCGCCTGGTGTGGTTTCTCGGCGAGGCGGCCCGCCGCGTAGAGCCCCTCGACGCCCGTCCGACCGCGTTCGTCCGTCTCGACGTAGCTCTTCCCGCGATCGACGATCCCGACTCCGTCGACGTCCGTGAGGTAGTCGGTGGCGTTTTTCGTCGCGGCGATGACGTACTCGGCGTGATAGCGGTCGTCGCTGGCCGTCTCGACCACGAAGCCATTCGATTTCGCCTCGACGGCGGTCGCCTCGGTCGAGCGGCGATCACAGCCGGCTCCGTCGGCCTGGTTCTCCATCATTTCGAGGAGCAGCCGGGCGTTGATGCCGGCGGGAAAGCCCGGATAGTTCTCCAGATGGGCGTTCCGTCGCATGATCGAGTCGCCGCCGTCGACGACGAGCGTGTCGAGGCCGTGTCGTGCGGTGAAGATCCCTGCTGACAGGCCTGCCACGCCACCGCCGACGATGACGACGCTGTACGCGCTGTGATAGTCCGATTCGGCTGTCATGGTTGTTGATCGAGGGATGCTGCGTGCTCACGGATGAGATCGTTGTCGATGTGTTCCAAGAGTGCTCGCTGACCCGCCACGCCACGACGCTCGATCTCCTCGGCATCGATGTACTGTGCGAACCGGCGGTCGATCTCCCGTTCGCGTAGAGTGGCCCACCGCTCCTCGCTCACGTCGTGGTCGTCGGGGCGGCTGGCGTCGGCGTACTCGCGCCAGCGCTCGCGTTCGGCCCACTCACCGATGAGTTCGGCCTCGTCGCGCACCCAGTCGTAGTGGTCGGCGAACCCCTCGAAGTACCCCTGCTCGCGGCGTACCTCGTCGACGACCGCCAGCCCGACGCGTCCGCCACGCCCGGCGGCGATGATCGCCTGTCGATCCGACTCGTCGGAAGGAGAGGCGACGTAGAGCCCGTCGATCGGTGTCGTTCCGTCCGTCGCGGCGTGCGAGCGGTCGAACTGTTCGTGGACCTCGCCGTCGTGTTCGTGACTCTCGAATATCGCGTCGCCGTCGAGCGGGCGGAGATACTCGCCGTCGTAACGCGTCGCCGCGACGACCCGCGCCGCAGTGACGGCGTCGCCCTCCTGTGGCTTGACGACGAACCCTTCTTCGGCGTGCTCGATCGACTCGACCATATCCGGCACGATCTCACAGCCGGCCTCCGTGGCGTGGGCGTGCAGCAGGTCCTGGAACGTCCCGATGTCGATGCCGGCGGGGAAGCCAGGGTAGTTCTCCAGATGGGCACACCGCCGTATCGAGGAGCGCCCGCGATCGAAAATCGAGGTATCGAGGCCGTACCGAGCGGTGAACACGCCCGCCGAGCAGCCCGCCGGCCCGCCGCCGACGATGACGACATCGACATCCGTCGCTTCGTCGGGGTCAGTCATCGTTCAGCTCCGCGACGATCTCGATCGGATCGATATCGCGGGCACGAAGCCGCTCCTCGACCGCACACAGCGTGCGTATCGTCCGCCAGTCCGGCCCGTACTCGCGGAGGAGACGACTGTTGCGCCGGCAACACTGGCGTAGTCGGTCGTCGCTGTATACGTGGTAATCCGGAAGCGGGTGTCCGATCCGGCTGCCATCATCGGTTTGCGGAACCGTTCGACGAGCGGTCGGTGTGTCGTCGGGCATGGTCAGAACTTCCCTTTGATGATGTTCGCGACGCGCTTGCGGTCGAACAGTCTCTCTTCTTCGTGGATCTCGGGATACGGCCCGCTGGTGTAGGTCGGCCACTCGCCGAACTGCTCGGGATAAAGCTGTTTGGCGGTCATTTCGAGCTGGAAGAGGTTCAGAATCGGTCCTTGGTAGCGTGCGCCCTGTGCGTACACGCGGTCGTTTTTGACCGCCGAAAGCTGCTTTCCGACCGGGTTCTCGTTCAGTTTCTTTCGCACCTTCTGCATGCCCGTTTCGGGATGCATGCCGCCAAGTCCAAGCAGTACGTCCGGGTCCGCCTCCAACAGCCCCTCCATGTCGACGGCGTCGCCAGAGGAGGTCCCGTCCCCGAACGCCTCGGTCGCTCCGAGCGGCCGCGTGTGGGCCGTCAGAAATCCGGGGTTGTTCACCTTGTAGACGTATATCTTGTCGAAGTCCGTCGGAAGCGCCATCACCGCCGTCGGCCGCTCGTTGGCGGGCGGACGGTTCGCCTCGATGGTATCGAGCAGTCCGCGATGGATCTCCGCGAGCGCCTCGTACCGTTCGTTTTCGCGGAACACCTTCGCGACCTTCTCGAACATCTCCCACAGACCGTAGTACCGATAGCTGTCCTTCCACTCGGCGGGCGGTTCCGCGTGGCGATCACTGTAGTAGTTCCCGAACCAGGGCGCGACGTTGTCCCGGATCTCCCCGATGTCCGTCCTGTTCCAGCCGTCCAGCGAGAACATGCCTGCCGGGTCCGCGAGGTGGACATCACTGTTCAGCTCGTACAGTTTCTCCTTGCTCGGCTCCCACGAGGAGTACAGCCCGCCCCAATCGAGTGATACCCCATCGAGACGGGGCGTGAACTGGTTCCACAGTGCGTCGTAGTAGTCCGGCGCGTGCATCGCGTTCACGTCGTTTCCCCGTCCGAGCGCGAACGCCATCCCGGCTAGATGTGTGAGGCGCGTGAAGACTGATTCCGGCACCGAATCGAACGCGACGTTCCCCATCGGTGCCATTCGCACCGAGTAAGAGTTCCCGCCGCCGCTGGTCGTGTTCTCACCGGTCGTTGTCTCGTTCACAGCGTTCGTCGCTTCGGCTCCCCCGCCGCCCCCGGAACTGCTTTCACCCGTGCAGCCGGCGAGCAGTCCCGCCCCGATCACCGTTCCGCCGCCCGCTTTGAGGAGATCTCGCCGCGTTGGTGCCCCAGCCGTGATGTCGCTATTGCCATCGTTGTCACTCATGTTCAGAGGTTTCCGTTGCAGATGTCCGCGACGCGCTGACGGTCGAACAGCCGTTCGCCCTCCGGTACGTCGTACGTGTTGTCGTCGTCGAACCCCGGGAACTCGCCGAACGTCCCCGGATACAGCTGTTTGGCGAGCACTTCGGTGTTGAACAGGCCCTGTATCGGCCCCGTGGTTTCCATCGTCCCGATGTAGAGCTCGTCGTTCTCGACGGCGGTCAGCTCCGACAGCACGGGATCGTTCCGGTACAGGTCGAGCGTGTACTCGGCGATCGTTTTGCCGTCCGTATCGTTCCCGTTGTACGCGTCCGAGGCCGGCAGTTGGTTCTTCATGAGCCCGTGATGGAGCACTATCCTGTCGGGATCGGCCTCCAGGATCACCTCGGCGTCGACGTAGATCGACGTTTTGCCGTCGTACTGGCCGGCCAACGCGTCGTTCACCTGGAGATCGCTGAAGTGTTTCCTGCCGTAGACCTTCTCCGTCTCCTGGGTCGGTTTGTAGATGTAGATCTCGCCGCTGTCCGGCGGTCCGGCCCAGAGAAGCCCCATCGTTTCGTCCGTCTCGGGGACCCGGGACCTGACGCGTTCGGTCATCGATCGACTCAGTTCGGCGATCGCTTTGCCGCGCTCGGGTTGGTCGAACACTTGCCCCCAGTATTTCGTCACCGCGGCGAGGTCGTAGTATCGGTATTTCCCGTCGGGCCACGTCGGCCAGGAGTCGTCCCGCTTTCGCTGGTTGTAGCTCCCACAGAACGGGGCGACGTTGTCGATGATCTCGTCGATGTCTTTCCCTTTGCCCGACGAATACTGGAGCAGCCAGTTCGGATCGACCCCAATCATGTCGGGATCGACTTCGTAGATGTACTCCTTGTTCATCGACTCGCCGTTGCCCAGGATCCCGTTCATCTCGGCGACGCTCGGCACGTCGACGTCGGGAAGCATTCGGTAGAACGAGAGGACGTACTCGCCCGGTCGCCAGGCGGTTTCGACGATACCGTCGGTCGTCCCGCAGACGACCGCCATATCCAGGGAGAACTCGTGGGTGATCCACTCCTCGGGGACCGAATCGAACTCGACCTCGCCGACCGGTTCGATCGCCGCCGTGTATCCGCTTCGTGTCCGCGTCGAGTCGTCCGATCCGTTCGATCCTGCCGTATCGCCGCTGCCGGACGGGCTACTCTCACCGGTGCAGCCGGCGAGCAGCCCGCCGCCGATGACCGCGCCGCCGTATTTCACGTAGTCGCGCCGCGTCGGTACCTCGCGTTCGGGAGCGTCGTCTGCCATACGGTTTAGGCTCGCCTAACACGACAAAAGCGTTCCGAACTTTAGGCATGCCAAAATCGATGGTCAGTGGGGCGCTCCACAGCGCGGACAGACCGGTGGACCGCTCTCCGGCAGTTCGAGGCCACAGTGTGGACACTCGCCATCGGCATCGAGCGACGTGATCTCCGCGACGATCTCCTCCGTGCCGTCCCGAACCGAATCGAGGGTTCCGAGAGCTCCGGGGGCCGTCGCAGGCCGCTCGCCGTCCAGTGCCCGCCGAGCGAAACGCACGCGATCGACCAGAAACGACGGTGGGTCGTCCACCGAGTCGATCCGGTCGAGATCGGGCATCGAGTCGATCGCCGTCGATGACTGTGCGAGCAGGGCGATGCCCTCCGCAGCCCGTCCCCGCACGTACGGATTTTCGTCGGTCAGTCGATTCTGTAGCACGTCCGTCATGTCTGACAGGCGCTCGGGCTGCTTGCAGCCGACGATCACCAGCGCCGTACAGAGGTGATAGCGCACGAGTTCGCTTTCGTCGTCGCAGTGCTCGGCGAGGGCAGAGCTGTGGTGGGCGAGCCGCTCGGGATTGCCCAGCGCGACGTGTTCGAGCGCCTTCGCAAGCTTCTCCTTCACTTCCGGTTCGTCGAACGACAGCCCGATTCTGAGATCGGCCAGCAGCTCGGGTGTCGCGACGGTGTCGGGATGGTCGAGCGCGACGTAGCCAAGCGCCTCGGCCGAGCGAGCGCGTACGTAGTAGAACTCCTCGTCGTCGGCCAGCCGACCGGCGAGCACCGACACCAGCGGAACGACGGAATCCGGGTCGATTTCGGCGGCCGCAGCGAACAGCTTGGCAGTCGTCAGTCGCACCGATCGCTCGTCGTCGGTGAGCAGGGCTTCGCACGCCGGCAGCGCTGGCCCTACGAGGTTCGGATCGTCGGCTACCGCGGCTTTCAACCGGCGAAGGCACGTTTTGCACGTCTCGCCGGAAACTGACGAAAGGCTCCCGACGAGTTTCGCGAGCTCTTCTCCGTCTTCCCGTTCGAGTGCGTCGTCGATCGCTCCCCGTAGCGACGACGCCGGTTCAGTGTCATCCATCGTGGCTCGGCTCCTGTTGCTCCAGGGGCCGATGTTCGAGAACGGCCATGAAAACAGTTGTCCACGGTTCCACGGGACAGCCGACGATCCCCACGGGTCGGAACCCGCTTTCGAACGAGCTGTGGGGACTGATCGCTTGCCGAAGCGGACTTCGACCCACTTATGCGCGCCGACTAGTTCCATTCGACGTATGCGCTCGTGGTCCGGCCGGTGGTGGCTCCTGCCGGTCGTATTGCTCGCGTTCCTCGCTCATGCCGAAACGCTCGGCTACTGGTTCGTCGCGAGCGACACGCTACCGCTGATCGAGACGAGTCGTGCGACCGATCCTGCCGCACTCGTCTCGCTGTTCGCTCAGCCGCTGATGGCCGGATCGGATTTCACCGCCACCGCGCTGTTCTACCGGCCGATCTCGACGCTCAGCTACGCCATCGATTACGCCGTCTGGGGGCTGAACCCTGTTGGCTACCATCTCACGAACGTCCTCCTGCACACGATCGCCGCCGCGCTCGTCGCCGTCTGTACGGCTCGAATCACGCGCCGTCGGGCGGTCGGCGCGCTCGCAGGGGCGCTGTTCGCGATCCATCCCGTCACGGCCGAGGTCATCCCCGTGACAGCACGGCGACAGGATACCCTCCTGACGATCTTCCTGCTGGCCGCGCTCACCCTCTTCGTCCGCTGGTATCGTGCGACCCCGCCGGACGAGCGACTCCCGTGGGAGTGGACGAGCCACCGCGGGCTCGTGGGCGCGCTGGTCGCCTACGCGCTCGCGATCGGCGCGAAGGAGACGGCCCTCGTCGTTCCCGTGCTGGCCGCGGTCTGGGTGCTACTCGACCGCGACAGCGACCGCCCAACGCAGATCGTCAGAACCCTCATCGGAACGATCGGCCCGTTCGTCGCCGTCACGGCGCTGTATCTCGCCGTCCGCATCGCCGTGCTCGGCGGTCTCGGCGGCTACGCGGTCCCGACGAGCGCCACGCTCGCCGATCGGCTCCTGTTCGGCGTGAAGTATCTCCTCTGGCTGTTCGTCCCGCAGAACGTCGCCGTCGAGCTGCCGGCGTTGCGTTCCGTCGGGGTGCCGTCGCTCGTCGTCGGCGTCGCTGTCGTGCTGGTCGTCGGTGCGATCACGGTGATGACGCTGCTCCGACGGGGCTATTTCCATCGTGGTCGCTTTCGCTCGCTGCGGGCGCTCACACCGGTCGTGAGCGTCGTCGGCTTCGCGGGCATCCCGCTCGTGCTCGCCGGCGAGTCGCTCGGTTCGGTAGCCCTGCCGGCCGTCGGCGCTTCCCTCGGGAGCTACCTCGTCGGCTTGCTGTTCATCGGTGCCTGTCTCGCCGGCCTCGCCACCGCGCTGTTCGCGGACGGTATCGTCATCGACGGTTCGAAACGCCGCCAGCTGGCGTTTTTCGTCTGTTGGGTTCTCGTGCCGATCGTCCTGCTCGGCACGCGGGGGTTCGTCGCGAGCAAGCCGTTCACCTTCGGCTTCGGGATGCGCAACGCCTATCTCGCGATCGCGCCCGCGATGGCCGCGCTCGCGTTGCTGATGGTTCCCGCCCTGCAGCGAGTGGTCTCCACCGCCCGCAGCGCGCTCGAAACAGACCGTACCGTCGCGCCGCCCATCGGCGACGTGGTTCGTGTCGCCGTCGTTCTCCTCCTGCTCGTTCCCGTGATCGGTGCGTCGCCGCTTCTCTACGCCGGCGACGACTGGCGCTCGGCGGGCGCGCTCAACGAACGCTCGCTGTCGGGCCTCGCCGACACGATCGACGACGCGCCCGGCGACGAGCCGATCTACGTCGCGAGCTTCCCGAACGCGTTCGACGGCGGCGAGCAGTCGGCTCCACACGCACAATCGGTGACGCCGCTGCGGCCGTACTCGGTCGAGGCGTGGCTCTCGCTCACCGACACGGCCGACACGCAGGTCCGGTTCGTCCGGCCGGCGACCGTCTCAGACCTCCCGGAACTCGCCTTCTACGCCGAGGCACGCGAGCGGGCGACCCTGGTCTGGGTCCGGAACGCCTCGGATCGCGAGGCGACCACAAAGAGGAGTACCCCCGGTCGCGTCATCGACGAGTAACCACCGATGAAGCGATCACACGGCGTCGCGCTCGCGGCGCTGCTCGCGTTCTCGCTGGCCGTGCTGGCACACGCCGAGTCGCTCGGCTACTGGTTCACCTCCTACGACTCGATCGCGCTCGTCGAGACGAGTCGCATCGCCTCGCTCGCCGATCTCCGAACGATCTTCACGAAACCGCTGCTGTACGGCACCTCCTACCTCGACGCCGGGCGGTTCTATCGGCCGGTCGTCAACCTCGTCTACGCCGCCGAGTACGCGCTCTGGGGCGTCGATCCGTTCGGCTACCACCTCACGAATCTGCTGCTGCACGGGTTCGTCAGCGTGCTCGTCGTACTCACGATCCGCTCGCTGACCGACTCGCTCCGCACCGGCGCGCTCACGGGTGCGCTGTTCGCGGTCCATCCGCTCGGCACCGACGTCGTGCCGGCGATCTCGCGGCGTCAGGACATGTTGCTCGCGCTGTTCGGGTTGCTCGCGCTCTGGCTGTTCGTCGAGAGCGTCCGCCGCGACAGCCGACGGCTGCGCGTGGGGGCGGCCGTGGCCTACGGACTCGCGCTGTTCTCCAAGGAAACCGCTGCCGTCGTCGGCCCGCTCGCTTTTCTCTGGCTGGTGCTCGAAGGGCCCTCGCTGCGCCGACGCTCGACGTATCGCCGCGCCATCGTTGCGGTGGCCCCGCTGGCGGCCGTCGCCGTTGGCTATCTCGCCGTCCGATTCGCGGTGCTCGGCGGTATCGGCGGCTACACCCACGACCCGCCGCTCTCCCGGACCCTCCTCTTCCCGGTGCAGTACGTGCTCTCGCTGGTCTATCAGGCCGACGTTCTCGCCGCGATCGGCGGCGTTTCGACGCCGCTCGTGATCGCCGTCGTGGCTGCCGTCCCGCTGGCGCTGCTCGTCTCGTTCGCCCGCGATCGCGCGCTCGGTCGGATCACTCCGCGCCGCGCTCTCCCGCTCGTCGTCGCCATCGTTGGCTTCGCCGTCCTGCTCGTCGTTGCTCGGTTTCCGGGAGCGTCACCGCTCGCGTCGATCGATGCCGTCGATCATGCCGGCTGGTACACCGCCGGGATCGTCTTCGCCATTGCCGCCGCGAGCGCGCTATTGGCTGCCGTCGCCTCGGCCCGCTCGTTCACCGCTGGCCGCTCGATGGGTTTTTTCGTCGTCTGGCTGCTCTCGCCGCTGCCCCTGTTCTTCCTCGCCAAACAGTTCGCCTTCCGCGACGCGTATTTCTTCGCCATTCCGCTGCTCGCGCTGGCCGCTGTCTGTCTCGACGCTGCGCTCCCCAGCGTGGACGATTGGCGGGCGCGCTCGGACCGGGACACCGACGCGCTTGTCGTCGTCGCCGTGCTCGTCCTCCTGCTCCCGTCGCTCGCGGCGTCACCGCTGCTGTACGCCGATTCGGGCTGGGGCGAAACCAGCGACGTCACGCGGACGGCGCTCACCGAGATCGATCGTTCGGTGAGCGAGGTCAATGCCGGGACGCCCGTTGCCATCGCCGGGGTTCCCACGAAAATCGACTACCATCCGCAGCGACTCGGACAGGCGCACAAGGTGACGATGCTCCAGCCACACTCGGTTCGGTCGTGGCTGCGGCTGCAGGGCCACGACAATCGCGTCACCTTCGGCCGCCTGCAGTCGTTCCACAGCGTTCCAGGGAACGTCTCGACGAAGACCCGCGAGAACGAGCGACTGCTCATCTGGCTTCGGTATAACTGACGCCGGACCAGCGGCCGACTCGGCGGTGTGGAAGCGTTTTTGCCTGCCGACCCGCTTGACTCCGGTGGTGGCGATGACGAACCGTTACCCCCGCCGAGCCCCGTGTGACGAGGCCCTTTACCGAGCCACCCACTGCTCTTCGTCCAAGACGGATTCGACATAGTATCACCTGCTCGCCTGATCCGATGGCGGACGGGAAGATCGGTCAACGTCGGCGAGACGGCAACGTTTTGGGTAGTGTTCTCGAAGGAGTCGCTCGATGGAAGAGCGCACGCGCGCGTATCTCCGGGGGCGCTTTCGCGACCACTACCGCCGAACGGAGCCGACGCTGCCGCCGGACGCCGACGCGCGCGAGTGGGGCCACATCCCGTGGACCGCCGGTCCCGGAACCACGATGGTCAGACACAATTCGACGCTCGATCTCGGCTCCCTCCCAGATTTCCTCGCGCGCGAGCGCCCCCGTCACGTCTACTTCTCGGCGGGGCGATACGACGACCCCGGCGCGAGCTCGATGGCCGAGAAGGACTGGCGTGGCTCCGATCTGGTCTTCGATCTCGACGCCGACCACCTTCCGAGCGTGGAGCTCGGCGTGGACTCGTACAAGCAGATGCTCGCAAAGTGCAAGACTGCACTGCTGCGCCTGCTCGACTTCCTGGAAAACGACTTCGGCTTCCACGATCTCACGATCGTCTTCTCGGGCGGACGTGGCTACCACGTCCACGTCCGCGACGCAGGCGTTCAGCCGCTCGAAAGCGACGCGCGCCGGGAGATCGTCGACTACGTCCGCGGGATCGGACTCGACATCGATGCGCTCATCTCCCACGAAGCGGTCGGCGGCACGGCCGGGCGAAGCAGTCCGGCCCAGAAGCGCACGCTCGATACGACCGGTGGCTGGAGCCGGCGCGCACACCGCCACCTCCTCGATTTCGTCGACGAGCTGCTCGCCATGAACGAGGACGACGCGCTCGCTCGCCTTCGGGAGTTCGACGGCATCGGCGAGGGCAAGGCCGCGGCTGCACTGCGCGCTGCGCGGACGAACGGCGACGAGATCGAGGCGGGGAACATCGACGTCCATCCGGCCTTCTACGCGCTCGCCCAGCGACTGTTCCCCGAGGTGGTCGCGGCGGACAACGCGCCGATCGACGAACCCGTCACCACCGATACGAACCGACTGATCCGCCTGCCGGGCAGCCTCCACGGCGGCAGCGGGCTCTCCGTCGAACGGCTCGCACGCGACGAGATCGAAGGGTTCGATCCGCTCGTCGACGCGATCCCGGAAACGTTCCGCGGGCAGGAGATCACCGTCGAACTCGATGAGGAAACAACCGCAGAACTCGCTGGCGATAGCTTTACGGTGCCGGCGGGGACATCTCACGTTCCGGAGTACGTCGGCGTGTTCCTCATGACGCGCGGCAGCGCCGAGAAGGGCGAAGAATGAACCTCGGAGATCTCCAGTCGACCCGGAGCAAGGAGCGCCAGAAGGACAGCCTCCAGCATCTGCGCGAGGATTTTTACAGCGACGTGGGCGCGTTCGTCGCCGAGCTCAGAACCGAACGCGAGCGCGCGGCCGAGGCCGCCGACGACCCATTCGACGCGCCCGAGGTCCGCCGACTGACCGACGACATCGAGACGGCCGAGGACACCGTCGAAGCGATCTACGAGCGCCGCGTCGGCAAACTCGTCAAACTCGCCAGCCTCGCCGCCGCCGGCATGCCCGCGGAGAAAGACGGCCTCACCGAAGAGGAGGGCGACCTGTTCGGAACGCTCGTCGACGCGATCGAGTCGAACCGCGAACACGTCCTCGACGGCGTTCTCGCCAACGATTCCGCCGGCGTGACGAGCGGTGACGAGCGTTCGATGGCGGCCGAATCGGCTGCCACGGCATCCGACACCGCACCCGACGAGAACGCACACGACGGTGTCGATGCGCCCTCGCCGGCGGCGACGGAACCGCCCACCGCACCCGAATCCGTCGAACCGGAGGGTACAGAGGGAACGAGTGGACGAGAATCCCCACCGGAGGCAGAGGGCGGCGTCAGCGCGGCCGACGTGATGGGTGGCGAGACGCCGGACACCACGGGCGAGTCGGCGGACGAACTCACACCTGAAACCCCACAGGCTCCGTCAGAGACGGCCGACACGATTGCGGAATCGGATGGGGATACTGCGACTGACGCCGATGCAGGACGAGAAACGGAGCGAACGACCGTTCGCATCACGCGCGATGTCGGCGAAATCCTCGGGGCGGACGAGCGAACGTACGATCTCGCGAGCGAGGACGTGGTGACGCTCCCCGACGTGAACGTGACGCCGCTTCTGGAGCGCGACGCGGCCGAGCGACTCGATTAGTATTTCGCGCTCGCACCGGTCGTCGCGTAGATGACGTCCATCAGCCCGTCACGCTGGGCTTGCCAGGATTCGAATTCGTCCGGACTGTCGGGATACTCCTCGTAGTGGTCGAGCAGGCGGTCGGCCTCCTGTTTCGTCTCGTAGAGATCGAACACCGTCTTCCAGTGGCCGAAGCTCTTGATCGCGGTCCTGATCTTGAGCGGGAGATCGATCGTTGCGCTGCCCGAGTAGAGCGCGTCGGAGAGCTTCGCCGCGGGGAGGGCAGCCAGCAGACCGGTGAGGTTGTTGAGGCCGGTCGCCATGACGAAGATGTTGTAGACGTCGAGCGCCGCGTAGCGCCCGCCGAAGTGGTCCATCACCCGCTCGTTGTACTCCCAGAGCGCGTCCTCGCTCACGTCGCCGTCCTCGATGGCGTCGATGGCCGCCTCGCCGGCGTACTTACCGGCGTAGGCCGCTCCCGCGATGCCGCCGCCCGTGGTCGGGTTGACGTGGGCAGCGGCATCGCCGATGGCCATGAAGCCGGGGGCAACGCCCGAGTCGTACGGGCGACGCGTCGGGAGCGCGGCACCGAGTTTGTCCTTGACGGTGGCGTTTTTGAACTCCGGGCGCTCGCGGAGATCGCGGCGCAACGCCTCGACGAGCTCCATCGGTTCCTCGCTCATCTGGAAGCCAAGTCCGACGTTGATCTCGGTCGGCGTGCGGGGGAAATACCAGAGATAGCCGGCCGCGCGCTGGGTGGGTTTGAGCACGAGCGCGTCCTGCCACTCGACGGGCTCGTCGACTTCGAGAACCTCGCGATAGGCCGAGGAGAACTGCGAGTAGTTCACGTTGGTGTCGAAGGTCGCGTCCGCGAGATCGGCCTTGTCCTGGAGAACGGAGAGCGCGCCGGCGGCGTCGATGACGAGCTCGCTTTCGTACTCGACGGGCTCGCCCTGTCGCTTGCCCGTCAGGCCCGTCACGCGCTCGCCGTTCTGCTGAACGTCGTTGACGACGGTGTCGTAGTGGATCTCCGTTCCGGCCTGCTCGGCCCCCTCGATGACGAGCTTGCCGTATTCGAGTCGGTCGATGACGGCGAGCTCGCCCGGGACGGGGATGTCGAGGACGGCGTCCTCCTGGGGGATCTCGAAGCGCCCGTGATCGACTGCGGTGTTGGTGAACGAGGGGGCGATGTGCGATTTCGGGATCGCCTCGGGGAAGGCGTCGGCCCCCTTGAGCGCGTCGCCACAGGCGATGTGGCCGGCCTCGTCGGCCGTTTTGCGCTCGACGATGACGACATCGTAGCCCGCTCGCGCGAGGGTTGCTGCGGCGTAGCAGCCGGCGGTCCCCGCGCCGACGATGGTGACGTCGGGTTCGTGCGTTCGCATTGGGCGATGGTCGAGGGGCGGGTGGAAAACTCTTCCCACCCGTCGCGGCCATCCCGTCGGCCAGCATGGGTAAAGGGTTTTGTCGGGGCCGGCTGGAATGGAGGGTATGACCGAGCACACCGTCGAGTTCGTTTCGACCGGCGAGACGATCACCGTCGCCGAGACCGAAACCATCCTCTCGCGCTGTCTCGAAGAGGGGATCGCCCAGGAGTACTCCTGTCGGGTCGGGATGTGTCTGGCCTGTTCGGCCGAGATCGTCGAGGGCGAGGTGACACAGCCGGCCGCCCGCGGGTTCTCCGAGCGCGAAGCCGAGGAGTACGCCCTCACCTGCATGGCGCGGCCACTCTCCGATCTGAAGCTCGACCGTGGGAAGTACCCCCCGAGCATCGAGCCGGAGACCGGCCAGCCCGCACCGGCCGACGACTGATTCTCAGGTGGGCGCTCCGGTTGCCGGGACATACTGCATCGTAAGAGGAACGCTATTGACGATCCAGCCGAACAGGCCGGCGAGAAACGCCGCGAGGAAGAGATACACGAGCACGACGAGCGCGTTCCGGCGCGGCGCTCGCTCCCGGATGCCAGGGACTCGCGAAATCGCGCGAACGACCGTCACTAACGGATCGCGGTCGGAATCGCTGTTGTCGACGGATTCGCGTGGGCGATCGGGAGCCGTGCCGTCGGTATCTCTTCGGCGGCAGGCGGTCATCGTCGCCACTCGAACGAGGTGCATCAGCGATCCGGCGCGTCCGGTGGCGTATCGGCCGCACCGAGCTGCATCCGTCGGTCGTAGTAGGTGTGGACGAGCGCCGAGAAGAAGACGACGCCGGCGACGAGTGCGGCCCACGTCAGATCGGGTACCAGCTCGAAACCGGTGAGCCAGACGCCCCCGACGCCCACGAGCGCCATCGCCGATAGGCCGAGATAGTACCGACTCCAGGGGATGTCGTCCTCGCCGACGACGTCGAGATAGACGTCGAGACCGTCGGCCGCGTCGGTGAGCGAGACGATACCCCGTGCGTCGTCGAACTCGATGACGCCTGCCGCATCCATCTTCGGCAGATGGAACTGCTGGAGAGCGGTGTAGACGCGCTTTCGCTCGGCCGCGCTGAGATCGACCCGCGGGACGCTGTTCTCCCACGCGGCGACCTGTTCGGCGAGATCACCGATGTTCGCCGTTCGCTCGTGCTGTTTGAGCGAGTGCAGCGCGTACCGTCGGCGGTGGTTGCTCAGTACGTCGAACAGGTCGTCATGCGAAACGCCCGAGCCTCCGCGAGTCCGAGCGTCGACATCGGTCGCTGCCGATTCAACTCCCGGCTTCTCCGGACCCGTCTCGCTCGCAAGTGCCGGATCGCTCGTACTCGTCCCCATGTCATACCTCTTGGATGGGCGCTCTATCAGGCTACCCTGTGCACAGCGTGCGGGGGATGCACACGCCCCGGATCACTGAACCACCTGCAGCGGCTTGGATTCGTCTTTGTACTCCGCATAGACGCCCGCTGCCCAGTCCGCGACCGCCTCGCTTTCGGTCTCCAGTATCGCGCGTGGCTCCCCGTCCTCGCTGACGCCGACCTGAACGGTGTCATCGAGTACGCCCAGATAGTACGGGATATCGCCGTCGTACACGTGAATGTCGAATCGCCCGGTGGCCACCATCTCCTTGTACAGCTCGACGTAGCTCGGATTTGTCCGAAACGTCTCTTCGATCGTCGGCTCGACGACGAGTTCCGACGTTGCGTTCTCCTCGACGATCTTTTGATGAACTGCCTCGAAGGCGTGTAGACCCGTCACCGGGAGGATGACGCGGTCGTTCGCGGTTTCGCGGATCAGTTCGACGTGGCGGTTCACCATCGCATAGGGATCGCCGGGCTCCGGGAGGATGATTTCGGCGTCCGTGAGGAGTTCGAGATCGAGATCGAGCGAGCCATCGGGAACCCACCGCATGAACGCGTCGAGTTTCGATCCGAGTGCCACCGTTTCCGTGAGGGTGCGGAACTTCTCCGCGACCAGCTCGCCCTGGCGAGTGATCTCACAGTGAGCGTTCGTTCGCCGTATCCAGCCCTGCTCTTCGAGTACGTCGAGGTTCCGTCCGATCGTCGTCCGCGAGGCATCGACCTGATCTCCGAGTACGTGTTTTTCGAGCGACCCGTTTTCGCACAGCAGATCGAGGATTCGCACGCGATGCTCTGACCGCGCGAGAAGCTCGATGGTCTCGATTGCGCTCATATGCTAATCCGGGACACGATTTTACTTAGATGTACACTCTAGCTGACTAGATTCCATCGACCGCATTCGCCAGCGCTCCGTGCGCGGTGTCGATCCAGTATGGCTGTCGGTATGCCGATTCAGGCCGTCTTTACCGTCGCTTCAAACGGTGCCTGCGATTCGTTCAGGCGGCGTGATACAATGGAGGTGGGAGTCATGGCCTCAGGTAGCGCGCCACGCTGCATCGATGTCGATGTTCGCGGGGCGTGCGGCGACGGCGGACGATGGTCCCCGCTGATGGGGAACGGAACACGGAGACCCAAGACAATGGCAGACGACAACGACAAATCACCGCTGACCCGGCGACGGGTGCTCGGCGGCATGGCAACGATCGGTGCGGCTGGNAGACCCAAGACAATGGCAGACGACAACGACAAATCACCGCTGACCCGGCGACGGGTGCTCGGCGGCATGGCAACGATCGGTGCGGCTGGTGCAGTGGGCGCGGGCACGTGGGCACAGTTCAACGACACTGAGGAAGCCAGCGGCAACTCAGTGATCGCAGGCACGCTTGACCTCACAGTCAACGGCGGTAATATTCCACAAGGGGCTTCGCTCGATGTCAGCGATGCCGCTCCCGGCGATTCCGGTTCTCAATCGCTCAAGTTGAAAAACGCAGGGAGCATCGCTGGCGTTCTCGAAGTGGATTTCAACAACCTCTCCCAGAAGGGAGGCGACAATCCCGAACCGGAGCAGGAGGCAGATGGGGATAACAGCGGTGACCTCGCCGACAACATAGAAATCACGGTCGGCGGCGACTATGCCACTGCCACTTTCACGCTCCAAGAGGCCGTAGATCATACTCCCTACGAACTGGATTCGAAGATGAAAGGTACTGAATCGGGTACGGCCAAAGTCGAGTGGAGTATTCCCGGTGATGTCGGGAACGAAATTCAGGACGATGAGGTGACTTTCGATGTCGTGTTCACTCTGAGCCAGAACGGACAGCAGACCAATTCACCGTAACGAGAATCAGCGATGAGCGACGACCACGACGGCACCCGGCTGACGCGGCGTCGCCTCCTCGGTGGAGTGACCACCATCGGTGTCGCTGGCGCGCTCGGTGGAGTGAGCACGATGGCTCGCTTTCGTGACGAAGAGTCGAGTACCGTCTCGGTGCAGTCAGGAACCTTCGACCTGCAACTCTCCGATAGCGACGAAGGATTCGGCGAGGATGGCGACAGCGTTTCCGGCGAACTAACGCTGTCGAACGCGAAGCCCGGCGAGACGTTTTCGGGCAGTATTCAACTCCAGAACGCAGGGTCGGTCGAAGCCGACCACATAGAACTGGACTTCTCCTATGACGAGACCGAGTCGGACGGACCGAGCGGAAGCGACGAGGGTGACACGAAACCGGGTTCGGCAACAGGGATGGCAAAGCAGTTCGAGGTGACGACGTTGTTCTACGATGAGGACCTGCTGTATGACCTCAGCGACGCAAACGGAAACGGAAGAACCGACGTCGATGACCTCAGTAGCCCTAAAAATGCGGACGCGCTGGATAACTTAGCACCAGCATGCTCCGCAAATGGCGGGACGAAGAGTCTCTCTGTGGGGTTCCGGTTTGCCGACGATCCAGCGAACAACGACTACCAAGGAGACGAGCTCACGGTGACGATCACGTTCGCGCTCCACCAGACCAGTAGTCAGGACATCTGACTACTCGCTTTTCATACGATGAACCAACATACACCGAACCGACGCAGAACGCTCGAAGTGGTTGGGATAGTGGTGTTGATCGCTGTTCTCGTCCCGTTCGCCGTCTTCATCGTTCCACAGGTTGTCGGCGCGGAACACAGCTACGCCGTCCTTTCCTCCAGCATGAGTCCGACGATCAGCGCCGGCGATGCGGTCATCGTGAACGGGATTTCGGCCGCTGCGGTCAGCGAGGGCGACATCATCACCTTCCGGCAGGGAAAGACGGCCGAGATACGGCAGGGACAGGCCGGGGCAAACCTCGTCACCCATCGCGTCGTGAACGTCGTCCAGAACGAGGACGGTCTACAGTTCGAGACGAAGGGTGACGCGAACGAGGAGGCCGATCGGAAGCTCGTTCCGGCTGATGATCTCGTCGGCCGCGTGGCGTTCACGATACCGTACATCGGGCACGTCATCGCGTTCGCGGGCACGCAAATGGGATTTCTCGCGCTGGTCGCGCTCCCGCTCGGGCTGCTCGTTCTCGGCGAACTCTACGATCTCGCACGCGCGGCGCGGACCAGTCGCGACGCGAACGATGGACCGACCGAACCCGATGCGGACGCCGAACCCGACGGTGGATCGATCCCTGACGAGACGGCCACGGGCGACGAACCAACTGGCAAGAACGATGCGGAGGACGACTGATGCAAACGACACGACTCACAGCGATCGTCGCGGTGGTGTTCCTCGCCGTCGCGGGCTTTACCGGTGGGGCCACGTACGCCGAATTCAGCGACACGGAGACAGCCGAAGTCTCGGTCGGGGCTGGAACGTGGAACACGACCGCAGAGGCGGGTACTACCACAACCCAGAATCAGTCGGCCGGAAGTCTCGGTGTACAATCCGTTGAAACCACGTCAACCGAAATCGATGTGAACGACTCGACCGCGACACCGACGGTGACACCCACCGGCACGACTGTCGAGTCGACCACCGAGGCGGAACTGACGACTGACTCGACCACTCCGACAGCGACCGAGACAATCGAGGAGACGACCGGAACCGAGGAACCGACCACGACGGCGGAGGCAGCAACCGACACGCCGACTCAAATGGTTGCCCAGAGCGACACATCGACGGCCACGGAGAATGATTCCACACCGTCTTCGACGACAACGATGAACGGGACGGCGACTTGAACCACCGGGCATAGCCGCAGACGGGTTTAGACATACGGGGAGACGTCACGAACCATGTCCGACGCCGCGCCGTGGTTCGACGAGTACGAACAGTTCGGTATCCCAGAGACCCTCGCACCGTATCCCGACGAACCAGCACACTCGTTTCTGTACGAGAGCGCCGACGCCCATCCCGAGCAGGGGCTGGTCCAGCTCGGCGAGAAAGTCACCTATCCCGAACTCACCGAGATGGTCGACGGGTTGGCGAGCGCACTCGCGGATCACGGCGTCGGGAAGGGTGATCGCGTGGCGACCATCCTGCCGACCTCGATCCAGTTCGTGCTCGCCGACTACGCGATCTCGCGGGCCGGCGGCGTCCACATCCCGAACGACGTTCTCGACGCCGACGACGACCTGCGTTATCGTCTCGAACAGGGCGATCCGGAAGTGCTCATCGGGCTGGACGACCACCGCGAGCTGCTGTGTTCGCTCCGTGACGACCTCGCCATCGAGCATCTGATTCTTACCGATATCGCCGACTACTCCGACGATCCGCCGAGCGATCACGACGATGTCCCGGACGCCGAGTGGCTTCCCGACGTGATCGAAGATGCCGACGATGCGCCGCCCGCCATCGACTTCGATCCCGAGGAGGACGTCCACACGTTGCTGTTCACCGGCGGTACCACCGGCCGACCGAAGGGCTGTCTGCTCACCCATCGCAACGTCACCGCGAACGCCCTCCAGGCGACGGCGAACATGAGTCGGATGGCACAGCTGATGCGCGGCGGCGAGACGGCGCTGATGGCGCTGCCGCTCTATCACGCCTACGGGTATTCAGTACTGCACTCGCTGATCGAACTCGGGCTCGACGTGCTCACGGTCCCCGATGCGCGCGATACGGGGACGATGCGCGATCTCATCGAGACGCACGACCCGGTGATCATGATGGGGGTGCCCACCCAGTTCATGGAGATCGTCGACGAGGAGCTGGGCCAGGATATCATCGGCATCTCTGGATCGGCACCGCTCGCGAGCGAGACGAAGGACGCCTTCGCCGAGCAGAGCACGGGCGTTTCACAGGGCTACGGTCTCTCCGAAATGTCGCCGATCACACATTTTAACACGCGTGGCTTGCTCGACATGATGACCGGCGGTAGCTCCGACGATGGCGGGTTCGACCAGCCGACGATCGGCGTGCCGGTGCCCGACACCGAGGTCAAGCTCGTCGACGTTGACTCCGGCGAACCGATCCCGCTCGACGAGGCCATCGATGACGAGCGCGAGGGCGAGCTGTATCTCAACGGTCCACAGCGCATGCAAGGCTATCTCGATGCCGACAAACAGCCCTTCGACGACGAGGGGTTCGTGAGCACCGGCGACGTGGCCAAGATCGACGAGAGCGGCCGGTTCTACGTCGTCGATCGCGTGAAGGACATGATCAACGTCTCCGGACTGAAGGTCTACTCCGAGGAGGTCGACGAGGAGCTGTTCGGCCATCCGGGCGTCAAGCGTCCGGCGACGGTCGGGGTTCCCGATCCGGAGCGTCCGGGTAGTGAGCGCGTGAAGGTCTATATCGAGCCCGATCCCGACTACGACGGTGATCTCACCGAAGACGAGATCGTCGACTTTCTAGAGGGTCGTGTCGCAAAGCATGCCGTGCCCGCCGCGGTCGAAATCGTCGAGCAGGTTCCGCTGACGGATATCGGCAAGACCGACAAGAAGGCGTTGCGTGAGCGCACCGAGCCGGCGACCGAGGCCGCCGAGTAGCCCGACCGATTCCCTGACCCGACTGCCAGAGATGTCAATAGATGGGGATGATCGGGGAGGGATGGGGGAACATCGGTGGCACAATGCATTTGACTGAATGGTCCCTAAACAGCGCATGTCGTTCCAACCCGACAGCGGACTGGAGCAGGAGACCGTCACCGAGCGCGTCGATGCGGCGATCGACGAGAACGAGGTAGTCTTGTTCATGAAGGGCAACGAGCTGATGCCCCAATGTGGCTACTCCGATCGCGCGCTCGGACTGATCTCGCAGTATCGCGACGAGTTCGAGACGGTGGACGTGCTCGAATCGATCGACGAGTATCGGACGGCGCTCGAAGCCCACAGCGGCTGGACGACGACGCCCCAGACCTACGTCGACGGCGAGTTCATCGGTGGCAGCGACGTGCTGGCCGAACTCGACGAGCAGGGCGATCTCGAACCGGCGCTGGCCGGCGAGTGATGGCGATGGACGAAAGACAGGGAATATACGTCCGGACCACCGATATACCGACGAACGGGCAGCGTCGGCAGCACGCCCGACTGCCGGTGATACCATGAAGGACTGTGTATTCAAACTCCACTCGACGCTCGAACTGCCCCTCGAAGACCTGCACGAGTTTCTGGACGATCCACCCCTCCCCGACGAACTCGAGTCGATCGATCTCACCCGTCGGAACAACACGCTCATCGTCAGCGCCGTCGCCGAGGACGACTCACTCAGTAAATACACGCCGACGGCCCAGCTGAAAGCCAGCGTGTCCGAAAACCGGGTCTACGAGGAACCACCAGAGGAACAGAAACCGCCCGCCGGCGGCCCGCGCTGGGGCGGCGGTCCCGGCGAGGAAGACGAGATGCCGCCCTCCGAACTCGTCGAATACGCCTGTTTCAAGGGCGATCGGGAGACCGTCCTCCAGAACACCGCCGTCCAGTACGCCATGTTCGAGGTGCTTCGGGACATCGCCCGGATCGCCGAGAAGGGCACCCTGACGGCGATCACCGCCTGCGAAGGCGATCTCACCGCCACCCGCATCGTCGACGGCGAGGAACGACCGGCCTCCCTCGAAGTCGTCGAGGACCCCACCGAGGGGCCGGCCGCGAGCAAGGGTGTCGACTGGCGCAACAACGAGTTCATCTCGTAGCGACCGGCTGCGAGACAGTATCGCGGCTCCGCAGTAGGAAAACGACCGAGGCCACTTCTCTACTGACCGATCCACTTCAGGATCCCACCTACCGATATCCTCTTTCGTTCCGAACCCCAAACGACCCTGAACCGCAACCCCATCGTTCAGTCTCCCTTCTCGGTACGGGGGTGCCGACTTCGAGAAACACTTATATAGTAGTAGCCCTAACTCAGCGTTAGGATGACACCAACTCTCCAGCAGTTCGACGACCGAGACGGCGATGCGTTGAGCCGGTACGAGTACGACGCGTCGGTCGTCTACGCGGCCGACATCGGCTCCGGCTCCGGCTCCGACTCCGACGAGGCGACGGTCGACGTCGTCGACGGCACCGTGATGGTCGTCAGCGGCGACGAACAGGCCGACTTCGAGATCCCGGAGACAGGAACGGCCGAAGCAACCATCAACAACGGCGTGCTTACCGTCGAGGTGACGCAATGAACCTCACGATCAAACCGCTCAAACAGAAGGACGCCGGGCGCGGACTGGCGGCGGTCGACCGCGCGGCGATGGACGAACTCGACCTCGAAAACGGCGACTACATCCTGATCGAGGGCGGCGAGGGTCGCGCCATCGCACGCGTCTGGCCCGGCTACCCCGACGACCAGGGACAGGGCGTGATCCGCATCGACGGCCAGCTCCGCAGCGAGGCTCAGGTCGGTATCGACGACCGCGTGAGCGTCGAGAAGGCCGAAGTCAAGCCCGCTCAGTCGGTCACGGTGGCACTGCCTCAGAACCTCCGCATCCGTGGGAACATCGGTCCCTACGTCCAAGACAAGCTCTCGGGACAGGCCCTCACGCAGGGTCAGACGATCCCGTTCTCGCTCGGCTTCGGGCCGTTCTCTGGTGGTTCGGGCCAGCGCATCCCCCTCAGGATCGCCGAAACGAACCCCGACGGCACGGTGATCGTCGCCGAGAACACCGACATCGAGATCAGCGAGAAACCAGCCGAGGAGATCGTCTCCGACGCTGGCGATGGCGGCGACAGCGCCACCACCCCATCGGTGACCTACGAGGACATCGGCGGACTGGACCGCGAGCTCGAACAGGTCCGCGAGATGATCGAGCTGCCGATGCGCCACCCCGAGCTGTTCCAGCAGTTGGGCATCGAACCGCCGAAGGGCGTGCTGCTCCACGGCCCGCCCGGCACCGGCAAGACGCTGATCGCCAAAGCGGTCGCCAACGAGATCGACGCCCACTTCGAGACGATCTCGGGCCCCGAGATCATGTCGAAATACTACGGTGAAAGCGAGGAACAGCTCCGCGAGATGTTCGACAACGCCGAGGAGAACGAGCCGGCGATCGTCTTCATCGACGAGATCGACTCGATCGCGCCCAAACGCGACGAGACCTCCGGCGACGTCGAGCGCCGCGTCGTGGCCCAGCTCCTCAGCCTGATGGACGGGCTCGAAGAGCGCGGCCAGGTGACGGTGATCGCCGCGACCAACCGTGTCGACGCGATCGACCCCGCGCTGCGCCGTGGCGGCCGCTTCGACCGCGAGATCGAGATCGGCGTGCCCGACAAGGAGGGCAGGAAAGAAATCCTGCAGGTTCACACGCGCGGGATGCCGCTGGCCGACGGTATCGATCTCGACACCTACGCCGAGAGTACCCACGGGTTCGTCGGCTCGGACATCGAAAGCCTCGCCAAGGAGTCGGCGATGAACGCACTGCGGCGGATCCGGCCCGAACTCGATCTGGACGAAGAGGAGATCGACGCCGAAGTGCTCGAATCGCTGCAGGTCACTCGCGACGACCTCAAGAGCGCACTCAAGGGCATCGAGCCGAGCGCGCTCCGCGAGGTCTTCGTCGAGGTGCCGGACGTCACCTGGGAGAGCGTCGGCGGTCTCGACGATACCAAAGAGCGCCTCCGCGAAACCGTCCAGTGGCCGCTCGACTACCCCGAGGTGTTCGAGGCGATGGACATGAACGCCGCCAAGGGCGTGATGATGTACGGCCCGCCGGGCACCGGCAAGACCCTGCTCGCCAAAGCCATCGCCAACGAGGCCCAGTCGAACTTCATCTCGATCAAGGGGCCCGAGCTGCTCAACAAATTCGTCGGTGAGTCGGAGAAGGGCGTCCGTGAAGTGTTCTCCAAGGCGCGCGAGAACGCTCCCACGGTGATCTTCTTCGACGAAATCGACGCGATCGCCGGCGAGCGCGGCCGCAACATGGGCGACTCCGGCGTCGGCGAACGCGTCGTCTCCCAGCTCCTCACGGAGCTCGACGGGCTCGAAGAACTGGAGGACGTCGTGGTGATCGCCACCTCGAACCGACCGGACCTGATCGACAGCGCACTGCTGCGCCCGGGTCGGCTCGACAGACACGTCCACGTTCCGGTGCCCGACGAGGACGCCCGCGAGGCGATCTTCGAGGTCCACACGCGCGACAAACCGCTCGCCGACGACGTTGATCTCGCCGACCTCGCCCGGCGGACGGAGGGCTACGTCGGCGCGGACATCGAAGCCGTCACCCGCGAGGCCGCGATGGCCGCGACCCGCGAGCTCATCCAGACTGTGGATCCCGAGGATCTCGACGGCAGCGTCGGCAACGTCCGCATCGAGGACGAGCACTTCGATCAGGCGCTCGACGACGTCACCCCGAGCGTCACCGCCGAAACCAAGGAGCGCTACGAGGAGATCGAGGACCGCTTCGACACCGGCGAACCCGCCACCGAGGAGCGCGAGGTCGGTCGCACCTTCCAGTAGTACCTTTTTACTGCGGGGGGTCGCGCTCGCTTCGCTCGCTTGACCCCCGCTTGCAAAAAGCTACGCTAAAAACTCCCGCTCGCAAACCGCGCGAGCGGTGAACCGCACTCGCTACGCTCGTGCGGACACTTTGTCCTCCGCAAACCGTACCGCACAGCACCGCCGAAGCCCTCGACGCGCTCCCTACGGTCGCGGTGTTCGCTTCGCTCACACCATGCGCCTCGCCCTTCATCCGCCAGGCACCGCCACCGCACCGCGGCCACTGCCGGGCGGCTGGAGTCGCCGAAACTCACGTTCGCGGTTGCGGTTCGAGCATCGAACCAGAACCCATTACGTCGACCGTGCCGTAGCGACTGCAATGGTTGCCAGCCCGCTCGCAGCCGTCGGGACGGGGATTTCCGGTCAGCTCTCGGGAACTGCGACGGGTGGTTACGGGCTGGCGGTGTTCTTCCTCATCGGACTGTTCGGCGGCGCACACTGTATCGGGATGTGCGGACCGCTGGTCGCGACCTACGCCGAGCGCATGGAGACCGACGACCGCTGGTCGGGCGCGCTCACGCTCTACGAAGTGCGCCAGCACGCACTGTTCAACCTCGGGCGCACGATCAGCTACGCGCTCATCGGCGGGATCTTCGGACTCGCCGGCGCGCTTCTCTACGGCACGGTAGAACTCGCGGGCGTTCTCGGCCCGATTCAGGGTGCGATCGGTATCGTGATGGGTGGTGCGATCGTCGTGATGGGTGCGACACGGCTCGTGGGCTATCAACAGGGCACGGTCGAGGGGATCGTCGCCGGCACGGGGATCGGTTCGCTGTTCGCTCGGAGCTACACGGCCATCTCGACGCGCATCGACCGCTGGGTCAACGGCGTCGGGATCATGGGTCTGGGCGCGCTCCACGGCCTCCTCCCGTGCATGCTGCTCTATCCCGCCTTCCTCTACGCGTTCGCACAGGGCTCGCCCCTTCACGGACTCCTCTCGCTCGGCGCGCTCGGTCTCGGGACGATTCCGAGCGTCTTTCTTTACGGGACGGTCATCCAGTCGGTGAGCGCGCGCCAGCGACAGGTCGTCCACTACGGGCTCGGCGTACTGTTTATCGGGCTCGGTTACGTACTGCTGGCGATGGGTTTCATGCGTTTCGGCATCACCCTCCCGCTGCCGGAGATCCCCTATTACCAGCCGCTCGGACCGGGTGGGAGCGCCTGAATGGCGGCGTGTACGCTCTGTGAACTCCCCGTCGAGGAGCCGATCACCGATCCGGACGTTGACGGCGACTTTTGCTGTCGTGGCTGTCTCGAAGTCGCCCGTCTCGTCGACGAAGACGAGGAGACCGAGCTCTCGATCACGGCCATCCGCGAGCGCGCCACCGACGAGGACCCCGAACTCTCGGTTCCCGATGGCGCGGAGACGGCCTATCTCTCAGTCGACGGGATGCACTGCCAGACCTGCGAGGGGTTCATCGAACTGCTCGCCGAGGAGGAGTCGGGCGTCCACGAGGCGCGCGCGAGCTACGCGACCGAGATGCTGCGGATCGTCTACGATCCCGACGAAACCGACCGCGACGCGCTCGCGGAGGCGGTGAGTCGCCTCGGCTATCGTGCGAGCGGGCCCGACGAGGAGGACGACTCGCTGCGTTCGCGCGTCGAATTCGGAAAATATCGAGCCATTCTCGCCGCAGTGGTGATGATGCCCGTGCTGGTCCCGTACATCCTGTTCATCTATCCCGTCTATCTCGGCATCTACCCCGAGAGCTTCCTCTACGGAGGAACCATCGAGACGATGGTGTTCGGCCCGCTCGCGGTCTGGAGCACGCTGATCCTGATCGGACTCGGCTATCCGATCTTCCGCGGGGCCTACGTGAGCCTGCGCGTCGGCCGACCGAACATGGACGTGCTCATCGCCATCGCCGTGCTTGCGGCCTACGGCTACTCGCTGGTGACCTTGCTCGCCGGCGGGCGCGACCCGTACTTCGACGTCGCGGTGATGGTGCTCGTCGTCGTCACGATCGGCAACCACATCGAATCACGCGTCAAGCGCGCCGCGCTCGGCAACCGGACCGAACTCACCGATTCGCGCGCGAGCGAGGCACGCCGAATGGTCGGCGACACCACCGAAACGATCGACATCGACGCCTGCGAGCCGGGCGATCACCTGCTCGTCAAGCCCGGCGAGCGCATCCCGGTCGACGGAACCATCGTCGAAGGAACTGCAGCCATCGACGAGGCGCTCGTCACCGGCGAGTCGGTCCCGCAGCGCAAATCCGACGGCGACGACGTGCTGGGCGGATCGGTGCTCACCGACAGCGCGATCGTCGTCGAAGTCGGGCCGGACGCCACGAGCACGATCGACCGGCTCGTCGAACTGCTCTGGAGCGTCAAGAGTTCGGATTCGGGCGTTCAGCGCCTCGTCAACCGTTTCGCGGTCGTGTTCGTCCCGCTCGTGGTCTCGATCGCCGCGCTCACGGCCGTCGGCTGGCTCGCACTCGGCAACGACGTGAGCACGGCCATGTTGGCCGGCGTTTCGGTACTTGTGATCTCCTGTCCGTGCTCGCTCGGCATCGCCACGCCGCTCGCGCTCGCGGCGGCCACCCGCGACGCCGCCGACGACCGCGTGCTCGTGCTCAACGAGACCGTGCTCGAACGCGTCGACGACTCGGATATCGTCGTCTTCGATAAAACTGGCACGCTCACCACGGGAGAGATGGAACTCGCCGACGTCGTTGGCGAAAATGAGGACGAGGTGCTCGCGATGGCCGCCGCCGTCGAGCGCCGGTCGAGCCATCCGATCGCCGCCGCCATCGACGCGGCCGCACCGCCGACCACCCGCTCGGTCTCCGCCTTCGAGCGTGACGATCGCACCGTCTCAGCACTCGTCGACGATACCCGTGTGGTCGTCGGCCATCCCGATTCGTTCGGCGACGAGTGGACGATGCCCGAGGAAATCGAGGAGGCCGTCACCGAAGCCTACGAGTCGGGAACCCATCCGACCGCGATCGCGTGGGATGGAGAGATACGTGGGCTCGTGACGGTCCGCGACACCCCCCGCGAGGGCTGGGCCGACGTCGTTTCGGACCTCGCGGCGGCCGACCGCGAGATCGTCGTGCTGACCGGTGACGACGAGCGGATGACCGGCACCTTCGCGAGCCATCCCGATGTCGACCAGGTGTTTTCGGGCGTGCGCCCCGAGTCGAAGGGTGCGATCGTCCGCGGCCTGCGCGAGCGCGGGACGACGACGATGGTCGGCGACGGGACGAACGACGCGCCGGCGCTCGCGAGCGCGGATCTCGGCATCGCCGTCGCGAGCGGCACCGAGATCGCCATCGAGGCGGCCGACGCCGTCGTGATGGACGACCGCCTCGAAGCCGTGCCCGAACTGTTCTCGCTGGCGATGGCGACGCGCGGGCGCATCAAACAGAACCTGCTCTGGGCGGGCGCGTACAACGCGGTGGCGATCCCGCTCGCGATCGCGGGCGTCATCACGCCGCTGCTTGCCGCCCTCATGATGGCCGTCAGCAGCCTCATCGTCGTCTACAACTCCAAACGTCGGCTTCTGGACGATGCCGAACGATCGATACCGTCCAGCGAGCGCCCGCAGGTACAGCCCCGACCGCAGTCGAACTGACTGCTGGCGTTCACACCGGCCATCGTCAGAAATCGCGGAGCTACGGTCGTCGCTCGGCGATCTCGTGGATCGAATCAGTAAGTGTGTTGACACCGATAGCGATCGATTTCTCGTCGACGTCGAAGGTCGCGGTGTGATGGCCACCTGGATGATCGGTGCCGACGCAGACGTAGGCCGCCAGCCCGCCGTTCTCTTGGACTTCGCGCATGAGATAGGTCGCGTCCTCGCTGCCACCGAGCGCGTCGCGTTCGGTCGCCGTCTCGACGCTCGCCATTCCCGTAGTGATCTCGTGAATGATATCGACGAGCGCGCCGTCGCTTTCGGCGCTCGGTGCGCCACCCACGGTCGAGAGCGAGAGCGAACAGCCGTGCATCGCGGCGGCGTTGTCGAGGATTCGTTCGGCGTGCTCGCGGGTGTACTCCATCAGCTCCGTGCTCTGGCCCCTGACTTCGCCCTCGATGAACGCCTCTTCGGGGACGATGTTCGTCGCGCTGCCGCCGCCGACCATCCCTGCGTTCACTCTCGTGGGGCCGTCGCCGTGGCGCGGGATCGCGTAGAGATTTTGAACCGCGGTCGCCATCGCCTGGACCGCGTTGTCGCCCGCATTCGGCTCGTTGCCGGCGTGAGCGGGTGCACCCGAGAAATCGGCACGAAAGTGATGGACCGCGAGAAAATCGTCGATGCCCGCAACGACCTCGCCCGTCGGGTGGTCGAGGCCGACGTGCACAGCTAAAAGGTAGTCCACGTCGTCGAGATGGCCGCTGTCGGCCATCGGCTTCCCGCCGGCGACCATCTCCTCGCCGGGCTGGAACAGCAGCTTGAACGTGCCCTGGAAGTCACTTTCGGCAATTGTTTCGAGCACCCCGATGCCGATGGTTGCGTGCGCGTCGTGCCCACAGGCGTGCATCGCGCCCGTCTCGGAGCGAAACCCTTCCCTGACCGGTGTGTGTTCCTCGCTTTCCGATTCCTCGCGCGGCAAGCCGTCGATGTCGACCCGGAGTGCGACGGTGGGACCCTCGCCACGTTCGAGCACCGCCACCGCGCCGGTGTAGCCACCCTTCAGTTGGTCGAGCAGGTCCTCACGTGCGCCGGCCTCGCGGGCGCGATCGTACCATTGCTGGAGTTCGGCGTCGTCGGGTACGGCCGTGCGATCGCCGTCGGCGAGGGCGTCCGGGCCGACGTGGAGTTCGTCGACGCCGATGCGCTCGCATTCCTCGACGATGCGGCTCGTGGTGTAGAACTCCCGCCATGCGGGTTCCGGGTGGCGGTGGAGGTCGCGGCGCAGTTCGACGAGATCGGCGTGGCGGGCGTCCTGCATACGCCGGCTGCGTGGCCCCGAATCTTAAATCTGGATGCTCAGCGGACCTGTTCGACGTCGATCTCGACGTGGACGCCGGCGGGGAACCCACCATCGGCGACGCTGCGGGCGAACTCGTCGTGGCCGACGATCTCGATCGTACGCGAGTAGATCGTGTAGGTCCAGTCGGTGAACCGCCCGCCGGATGTCGAGAGTCGTTTCGACTGCGGGGCGCGTTGCTGGCGGGGTTGACTCGCGTGCGGGCCGCCGAACTCGACGCCCTTGCGGGCGGCGCTCTCTTTGATCTCCGTAACCGTGCGATCGAGCGCGCCCCGGTCGCCGCTCGTGAGGGCGAGCTTCGTGACGAAAGGCATACTCGGTAGTGAGTCCCCGACCGCTCAAAACGGCCCCGGTTGGCCGCGTCGCCCGGTGAAACAACAACCAATTAAACGCTGCCCGAATAGTCACTTCAATGGCAGTCGAAGCGACGAGCGCGGGGGCTATCCTCTTTCGCGACACGAGAGGCCGCCGCGAGTATCTCTTGCTCAAGAGCCGCCCCGGGGACTGGGAGTTCCCCAAAGGCGGCGTCGAGGGCGAGGAAGAACTCCAGCAGACGGCGATTCGAGAGGTAACGGAGGAATCGGGGATCAGCGATTTCAGGCTCCTCGACGGGTTCCGCCGCGAGTACGACTACGTGTTTCAGGCCGGCGGCGAAACCATCCACAAGACGGTGCACCTGTTCATCGCCGAGTCCGCCGAGGCCAGCGCCGAGCTCTCCCACGAACATCGCGACCACCAGTGGCGCGATTACGAGCAGGCGCTCAACACGATCACCCAGGACGGCCCGCGCGACATCTTCCGGGAGGCCCACGACTACATCGACGATGTGGACTACTGACGGGCCGGCGGCCGACGGGATGTGAGCCCCGACAGCGAGTTCGTCTTCGAACTCGGGGTGTGTGGCTGGGCCGAGCGCAACTGGCCACCCGACGGCGAGCTTGATCCCGACACGGTGGCGATCGTCGCGCGCCAGCTCGGCACCAAACACCGGCGCTGGGACACGGTGATAATCGAAGCCGACAGGGATGCACTCGCCCGGCGCGCTCACTTCGGCACCCGTGCGCTCGATAGCGACCTGCTCCGTGTCGTCAGAAACGCCCCCGAATCGTGGACGTGGTATCGGGACGCGCTTCCCGAGCCCGATTTTCCCTGGCGATACGTCCGTGAAGCGATCCATCGAGCCGCTGGCCGCGGCATCATCGAAACTCGCCGGCAGAACAATCGCATCGAACTCCGGCGGAAGTGGGCTTATCCGAACTGGGTCGAGCGGATCGTTGCCATCGAGAACAAACCCGATCTCGACGCGAGCGCCGCGCGCGCCCTCGCCGGACAGATCGAACGCGACGTGGCGCTCGCGCTCTGTGACGAGGTCTGGGTCGCCACCGCCAGCACCGAGCACTCGATCGAACCCGTTCTCCTGGAAGATTTCCCCGTCGAAGCGGGCGTCCTGGTTGTCGACACGGACGACGAAGACACCACAAGCGTCGCCTGGCATCCCCGATCGCTCGCCGCCGGCGAAGCGGGCACGCGGATCACCGACCGGGCCAGCGGCGACGAGAGCGCGGCGACCGTCGAATTCGCTGATTCGGACTGGAAGGCCGAGAAACGACTCGCCATCGCCGAGCGAGCCTACGAGCGCGGCTGGCGGTCGTACGCCGACACGATGCGCCCCGACTGTCGGCATTTCGAACTGCGCGAGTCCGGCCGGACTGCCCTGCCGTGGTGTGCGGCGAAAGGAAAACACCAGAGCGCCGCCGAGTGTGCGGGCTCCTGTCCGAAATTCGAGCCCGAACCACCCACGTGGCGCTCGCGCGGTTGGCCGATAGAAGGTGGGCCAGGGAAGGCGATTCGGCGGTTGTTGGATGACCGGCGGGAACGCCAACGGCTGCGTAGCAAGATGAACTAACTCATTTGTTGGAGGATTCTTCAGCCCCATTCATTCGTCACAAGGACGAATGTCGCTATCGGTGCCGTATTCTACTGGCGTGTCTGTAGCTAGCATTGATTCCCTAATCAGCGCACTCGCCCATCTTCGCTCCAGAGAGAATGTGAATGGTGTGAATAGAAATAAACTAGGTATAGCAAAAATAACTGAGATAAATAGTGAATAGTCGGGTGCAGTCCCATTCATTGCTCCAATCGTAGCAAATATAAGCGCACCAATAGATGAAAACACCATATTGGCACAAAATTCCATCGTCATCTTATCTCGATACGCTCGACTACTGAGGTCCGATTCTATATCACTAAGTAACATCAAATATAACTCTCTGAGATTGTCTGGATCATTGTTTAAACCATAACCATTCAAAATAGAATAAAAAGAATATTTGTTGTTTGTTATTATTCTCACTCCTTCGTTTGGGACAAGAGGTAGATACCGACGGATTGTGTCACCCTTGCCTAGGAAATCATTGTTGTCAGACAGTTCGTAACAAATATACCTTATATCTCGGGGAATCAATCGAAATTGTTCTCTGCTCAATTGAATAGCAATCCCAATAATAATCGAAATAGTTGAGAATATTATTAATATAATGGTTGGGTCTATAGCAATAGAAATATCTAATACATCACCTGAATTAAAAGTTGCAAAGATGAATAGAAATGCGCCTGGGATAACCTTAGTTAAAAGGTCGTAAAGTCCAAACCCAGTTGGTGTTTGGTCACTTTTCATACCTGTTCATCTTATAGCACGCAAATATCTGTTTTGGTCGCAAGTCCACTCTCGCTTATAATCACTCGTCAAGCGATTCAACGACCACGTCTTCGCGCTCGACGGCCAGCCGGAAGGTCGGCACTGTCTTCTGGACGACGTCGACGACGCCGCGGCGGGCCAGCCCGCGCAGCGCCGAGCGCACGTCCTCGGGCGCGGGGTCGATGTCGTGGGCGTCGCGGAGGCTGTGCAGGACCGAGACGACGCTCTCGGCGCGGTCGTCCTCGTCGGCGACGACGGCGAACACCTGTGCCTGGAGTGCGGGTACTGTCACCGTTCGTGGGCCGTCGTTTTCGGTCTCGGCCCCCACGAGATCGGCGGCGTCGGCGGTCGCACGGATCAGGCTGTCTTCGTCGCGGTAGTAGTACGCTTTGAGCTCACCTTCGAGATACTGGTGGACTTCGCTGCCGCTGTCCATCCCCCAGTGCTCCTCGAGTTCGCCGTTCTTCGTCGGCTGGAGGGCCACCACGTCGGCGAGACGCTCCTGTGCCTCCTCGGAGAGGGCCATCGGCCGGCGGTATGGAAAGCGGCTATAACTTCTTTCTGGAATCCCGTCGCTGGCTTCGATCCATCGCCGGTCTGGTGTGCGTGACAATTCCTGTGAATCAGCAACGTTACATGCGCCCGGTCCCAGAGACGGCTATATGCGTCGGTACGAGTGTTTCAGCCCCCGTCCGAGCGCCCCAACGTCGCCGCAGCCATGACGGATGCGGACGCCGACACCGATGGCGGGCGGCCCGCGACCGCCGCGACCGACCGCCAACCCCGTCTCTCGATCGCCGAAACCGGCGAGCTCGCCACTTCCGTCATCGAGAACACCGAGGAGGTGATCGTCGGCAGCCACGACGCCATCGAGCATATCGTGACGGCGATGCTCGCGCGCGGCCACGTCCTGCTCGAAGACGTGCCCGGTGTAGGCAAGACCATGCTCGCCCGGGCGATCGCGCGCTCGTTCGAGAGTTCGTTCAACCGCGTCCAGTTCACGCCCGATCTGCTCCCCTCCGACGTGACGGGCGTGAACGTCTTCAACCAGAAGACGCGGGAGTTCGAGTTCCGTAGCGGCCCCATCTTCGCCAACGTCGTCCTCGGCGACGAGATCAATCGCGCGCCGCCGAAGACCCAGAGCGCGCTGCTCGAAGCGATGGAAGAACAGCAGGTCACCGTCGACGGCGCGACGCACGCGCTCGCCGATCCCTTCACGGTGATCGCGACGCAGAACGCCGTCGAGCGCAATCGGACGTACGAACTCCCGCTGGCCGAGGTCGATCGGTTCATGAAACGGCTCGAACTCGGCTATCCGACCCCGGACGACGAATCGGCGATGCTGGAGAACGTGGTCGGCACCCATCCGATCGAGACCCTCGAACCGATCGCCAGCCTCGATCAGCTCCGGGCCGCCCGCGAGCGGGTCGCGGCGATCACTGTCGCCGAGCCCGTTCGTGAGTACGTCACCCGACTTGCCAACCACACCCGCGAGCGCGCCCAGCTCGGCGTGAGCCCGCGCGGATCGCTATCGCTGCTGCGTGCCGCACAGGCACGGGCTGCCCTCGACGGGCGCGAGTACGTCGTTCCCGACGACATCCAGCACGAGGCGGTCGTCACCCTCGCCCACCGGGTCCGGCCGGTCGGCGAGAGCGACGAGACGGGCCGTGACGTGATCCGGGCGGCGCTGTCGTCGGTTCGGGTCGAATGAGACCGACGCGCCGGGCGCTCGGGCTGGTCGCGCTGGTTGGACTGGCCGTCTGGCTCGCCATCACGTTCGGCGCGCGCTCGCTGAACGCGCTCGTCGTCCCGGCGCTCGTCGCGCTCGTCGCGGCCGCCGTCCAGCTCTTGCTCGCCGACCGCCCAACCATCCGGCGTCGCCCGCCCGCCGCCGGCTTTCCGGGTGAGACGCGCCGTATCGAACTCGCCATCGAGACCGACGACCCGCTCGCCGCACGGCTCTCCGAGCAGGTCGGCGACGGGCTGGAATCGACGTTCGACGGGGCGACCCTGAGCGTACCGACGACGATCGAGTACGAAATCGAGCTTCGAGAGCGCGGTGACCACCGACTCGGGCCGCTCACACTCACTGTCACCGACGCGTTCGGCCTGCTCTCCCGTACCTTCGAGTATCCGCGGCGCACGCCCGTTCTCGTCTATCCCGAACTTCACGACATCGGTGATATGGGCGTCGTCGGCGGGTTCGCCGAACGCGCCGACAAGCGCGAGCGGTTCGACGGGCTTCGCGAGTACGTCCGCGGCGACAGCCTCCGCGACGTCCACTGGAAATCGAGCGCGAAACGCGACGATCTCGTCGTGATGGAGTTCGACGGGACGCGCGAGCTGACCGCCCTCACGGTCGCCGCCGAGGCGACCGCCGGCCACGCCGACGAGATGGCGAGCGCGGCCGCGAGCGTCGCCGTCTCGCTGCTCGATGCCGGCTTCGCCGTCGCGCTCCAGTATCCGGACGGCGAGGTCGAACGGACCGGTGGCGAGCAACAGCGCGAGCGGGTGCTGGGCGCGCTCGCGAGGGCGGGCACGGGCCGTGTCGAGCACGAGGCCGATCTCCGCGTACTCACCGACGATCGTGGCACGCGGCTCACGGTCGATGGTCGCGAGTTCCCCTTCGAGTCGATCGGCACAGCAGCGAACGCCGTGGCTACCGGGAGGGCGGAGTCGTGAGTGTCGCGACCGAGCGTTCGTGGATCGGCGACGGCGCGCGGCGCGCGCTCGCCCTCGGCGCGACGGCGCTGCTGATGGGCTCCTTTCTCGCCGTTCTCTCGCACGTCACCGACGTCGCCGGCGGTACCGACCGGCTGGTGCTGTTCGTCGCCGGTAGTCTGCTCGCGGCGACGGTGCTGGCGCGCTTCCTGCCGGCGGCGTTCGCACCCATCCTCGCCGCTGGACTGTTCGCTGTCGGACTCTGGGGCTACGTTCAGGCGGTGCCGAACGGCGAGCTGCTTCTCCGGTCGTTCGACGCGGTGCGCGCGGACGTGATCGCGCTGCTGACGGGCCTCTCGATCCTTCGCATTGCGGAGGCGGGCGTCTGGGCGATCGGTTTCGCGCCCGCGCCGACGTTTCTGACGTGGTATCTCGCGTTGCGGCGACACTACGTCGCCAGTGCGATCAGCGGTGGCGTGGCGCTCGGTTTCTTCGTCCTCACCGGTGATGCGGGACCGACCGTCGCCCTCGTCGGCATCGTCGGTGCCGCCGGCGTCGTCGGTTTCGGAGAGCTCGAACGCCACCGGGGGAGCGTCGGCCAGGTCGAAACGCTCGTGGCCGTGCTCGCGGCGATGATCGTGCTTGCGCCGCTCGTGAGCGTCGTTCCCGGCGGTGCTGCCGATCCGATGGTGTCCTCCGGTGGTGGCGGTCTGGAGACGGTCGAAGCCGGCCTGCTCACGGGTGGCGACGAGGTGAACGTCCAGGGCTCGATCTCGCTCTCGCCGAAGGTCCGGTTCACCGTCGAGAGCAGTAGTCAAGAGTATTGGCGCGTAGCGAGCTACGACCGCTACACGGGCCAGGGATGGGTCAGAACCGGCGACGACCGCCCCTACAACGGCTCGCTCGCCGGTCCGCCGGGCGACGCGACACGGCTCACGCAGAACTACACGGCCGAGACGTCGCTCTCGATCATGCCGGCGGCGTGGAAACCGAGCGAGCTCTCGGGCGCGTCGGCCGACAACGCACGTGTGACGTCGCTCGCCGGCATCCAGCCCGACGGGACGCTGGCGAACGGCACGAGCTACACGGTCACGAGTCAGCGACCGAACTGGACGGCCGACGAGCTGCGCTCGGCCGGCGATGACTATCCCGATGGAATCCGGGGCCGATACACACAGCTACCAGAGAGTACGCCCGAGCGCGTCGCCAACCGGACCGACCGCCTCACGAGCAACGCCGACAACCCCTACGACACCGCCCGTACCATCGAGCGCTGGCTTGAAGGGTCGAAGAACTACTCGCTTGACGTGGATCGGCCGGACGGCTCCATCGCCGATTCGTACCTCTTCGAGATGAACGCCGGCTACTGCACCTACTACGCGACGACGATGGCGACGATGCTGCGAACCCAGGACATCCCAGCACGGTTCGTGACGGGCTACACGCCGGGCCAGCGCGTCGCGCGCGACGAGTGGGTCGTCCGCGGGCTCGACAGCCACGCCTGGGTCGAGGTCTACTTCCCCGAGACCGGCTGGGTGCGCTTCGATCCGACGCCGGCCGGGCCGCGCTCGGCCGTCGAAGGTAGCAATCTCGAAAATGCGCGCGCGGGCAACGAGTCGAACGTCGACACCAACCGATCGGAGGACGGTGAATGGACGCCGACGCCCGAAGCGACGCCCGCCGGCGGAAGCGCCGATGCGGAGGATTCGGCTGCCAACGACGCGGCCAACCCGGCCGGCCTCCAGCGCGCCGCCGAACAGGATCAGGCGGACGCAGCCAACGGCTCGGCGACGCCGGCCGGCGGGGGTGCGGCGGGTGGTACGACATTCGTCGCGGACTCGTCGCCACTACCCGAACTCCCTTCGCCGTCGCGCGAGCAGGTGGCGTTCGCGCTCGTCGCGCTCGTCGGTCTCGCGGCGGGTGCACATCGTACCGGGCTGGCCGAGCGGCTCTACCGCGCGCTCTGGCTGCGCTACTGGCCGAGCGGGTCGCCGACGGCGACGGTCGAGGCGGCCTTCGAGCGCCTCGAATACCTGCTTGCCGACGAGCACCGCTCGCGTCGCGACGGCGAGACGCCGCGAGAATATCTCGCAGCGATCGACGCCGACGACCGCGCCCGCCGGGTCGGCGCAATTTTCGAGCGTGCTCACTACGGCGAGGCAGTGAGTGACGCCGACGCCACCGAGGCGCGAGCGTTGGTCAAGGAGCTCCGCGGCGAGCGCACCCCCGTACTCGGTCGGTTTCGGCGTTCGCGCGAGCGAGGTCCCGACAGTATTTAATATGGCCGTCTCATATCTCCCAGTGTAATGTCGGAAGTCTGCTCGACGTGCGGCCTGCCCGAGGAACTCTGCGTCTGCGAAGACGTCGCCAGAGAGTCCCAGCAGATCACCATCCGCATCGACGAGCGTAGATACGGAAAGGAGGTAACGATCGTCGAAGGGTTCGATCCACAGGACGTCGACATGTCGAGTCTGTCCTCGGACCTGAAATCCAAGTTCGCCTGTGGCGGCACCATCGAGGACGACGCCATCGAACTCCAGGGCAATCACACCGGCCGCATCGAGGACTTCCTCCGCGACAAGGGCTACAACGTCGCCTAGGTACCTTTTTACTGCGTCGGGTGCGCTCGCCTGCGGCTCGCGCACCACTCCTTGCAAAAAGCTACGCTAAAAAGGTCCCGCTCGTTCGCGCTGCGCGCTCACTCGCGGTGAACCGCGCTCATTTCATTCGCGCGGACACTACGCTTCCCGCAAACCGCACAGCGCCGCAACCACCGACCGCACCGCAGAAGCCCTCGCTCCCTCACATTCGTTCGGTCGCTCGCCCTTCATCCGCCAGGCACCGCAACCGCACCCGCCACGGGCCACCGAAACCCGACGGGTTTTCATCGCCCGCGTCTGAGCCATCCCCAATGGACGACGATCTTCGCGAGCGCGTCGAGCACGAGGCCGAGCGCCACGCCCTGCTCAACGCGGTCAAACACGGTGAGGAGGCCGACGTCGGCGCGGTGATCGGCCCGCTGATGGGCGAGAACCCCGAGTTTCAGGAGCACGGCGACGAGGTACCGGGTGTCGTCGCTCCCGTCGTCTCGCGGGTGAACGAACTCGACGAGGAGGGCCGACAGAAGCGCCTCGAAGCGCTCGCGCCCGACCTGCTCGCCGATCTCGAAGCCGATGACGAGGGCGACGACCATCCGCTGCCCGACCTGCCGAACGCCGAGGAGGGTGCGGTCCGAATGCGGCTGGCACCCAACCCGAACGGACCCTGGCATCTCGGTAGCGCCCGCATGCCCGCCGTCATCGGCACCTACAAGGATCGCTACGACGGCTGGATGCTCTGCCGGTTCGACGATACCGATCCCGAGACCAAACGTCCTGACCTCGCGGCCTACGACGCCATTCTCGACGCGATCGATTACCTGGGCTTCGAGCCCGACGAAGTGGCCAGGGCCTCCGACCGGATGGAGACCTACTACGAGCACGCGCGCGAACTCATCGATCTCGGCGGCGCGTACACCTGTTCGTGTCCCGCCGCGGAGTTCTCCGAACTGAAGAACTCGGGCGAGGCCTGCCCGCATCGGGAAAAAGCGCCAGAGACGACGCGCGAGGAGTTCGACGCGATGGTCGCTGGCGAGTACGACGCCGGCGAGATGGTCCTCCGGGTGTGCACCAACATCGAGCACAAGAACCCGGCGCTCCGCGACTGGGTCGCCTTTCGGATGATCGACACGCCACACCCCCGCGAGGCAGCCAGTGAGCATCGCTGCTGGCCCCTGCTCGATTTCCAATCCGGCATCGACGACCACCTGTTCGGGGTCACGCACATCATCCGGGGCATCGATCTTCAGGACTCCGCCAAGCGCCAGCGGTTCCTCTACGACTACTTCGGCTGGGAGTATCCCGACGTGACCCACTGGGGCCACGTCCAGATCGACGCCTACGACGTGAAGATGAGCACCTCGACGATCAAGGGACTCGTCGAGGCGGGCGACCTCGACGGCTGGGACGACCCGCGCGCGCCCACGGTCGCGAGCCTCCGCCGGCGTGGCATCCGTGGCGACGCCATCACCGAGGCGATGGTCTCGCTCGGCACCTCGACGAGCAACGTCGATCTGGCGATGAGCGCGATCTACGCCGCCAACCGCGAGCGCATCGACGAGGAGACCGACCGTGCCTTCCTCGTTCGCGACGGCGTCGAGAAGACTGTCGTCGGCGGCCCGGAAACGGGTGAACCGCCGGTCCATCCCAATCACGAGGATCGCGGCGTTCGTGAGATCCCCGTCGAGGGGGCGGTGTTGATCGAACCCGACGACGTCCCAGCTAACGGCGAGCGCGTCTGGCTCAAGGGCTACGGCTGTGTGCGCCACACGCGCGACGCCTTCGAGTTCGTCGGCACCGACATCGACGTCGTTCGCGAGGAGGACGTCCCCGTGGTACACTGGGTGCCGGCCGACGACAACCGCACGGTCCTCTTGCGAACGATGGAGGGCGACGTCGAGGGTCGTGCCGAACCCGGGATCGCCAGTCGAGACCCCGACGAGATGGTCCAGTTCGAGCGCATCGGGTTCGCGCGCATCGACGCCCAGAACGAGGGCGAGACCGTCGCGTACTACGCCCACTCCTGAGTCGTTGGCTTCCCTTTCTCTGAGCCATCGGCTTTCTTTCTGACCCGTACGTTTTCGTCCCCGGACGTGCTATCGCCGCCATGACGGGCGCGGAACTCACCGAGTACGTCGCGGGGATCGTCCACGAGGAGACACAGGTCAATGACGTGGGACTCGATCTGACGCTCGCGGCCGTCCACGAGATCGAGACGCCGGGGCGCGTGGATTTCGGCGGTGGAGAACTCGACGCTGCGAGCACGACACCCCGTGGAACGGAGAAGCGAAACGCCGAGGACGACTACGGCTGGTGGCGGCTCGAAGCGGGCCAGTATCTCGTCGAATTCAACGAACAAGTCGATGCCGACGAACCGCTCGTCCTCCAGACACGGGACGAACTGCGCGAGCGCGGCGCGTTCCATCCAACGCTGTTCGTCCGCGAGATCGAGCGCGTCCCGCTGTCGGTTCCGTCCGGCGGGATCCATCTGAAGGAGAACGCGCGGATCTCGACGCTGCTCGCCCCGCCGTGACCGATCCCGTTCGGTCGAAGAGTTAAATAGTCGGCTGTCGTGAGTGTCGTCTGTTATGGCTATCGACCCTGAATTCGAACAGAACCGCGAGACGGTGGACGAACACGAGGGTCACGACGTCTGGGGGCCGGTCGACGAGCCCGAGGAGTTGGGGATCCACGGTACGCATGTCGCGGTCGACTTCGACATCTGCATCGCCGACGGCGCGTGCTTGGAGGACTGTCCCGTCGACGTCTTCGAGTGGGTCGACTCACCCGATCACCCCGAGAGCGAGATCAAGGCCGACCCGACCCACGAGGCCCAGTGTATCGACTGCATGCTCTGTGTCGACGTCTGTCCCGTGGACGCGATCGACGTCGACGCGGGCCGTGCCGGCCGAACCTGACCCGATAGCGGCAAGATTATACGGAATACCGGGACGGTAATAGTTGTCGGGTGAGTATGTTAGGAATAGTCACACGGGAGACCGACTAGCAATGCACACAGTCACGCTGACGAAGGGCGTTCCCGACTTCCGCGAGGGACAGGTATCGTTCGACGAGGACGGCCATCTCGAACGGGGCAACACCCCGACGGTGATGAACCCCAACGACAAGCACGCGCTCCGGACGGCGCTCCAGACGAAGGTCCGTCATGGGGGGCGGCTGAGCGTGATGAGCATGGGGCCGCCGGGCTACGGCGACGTGCTCGGCGAGGCGATGGAGTCGGTCTATGCCGACGAGCTCTATCTCCTCTCGGATCGCGAGCTTGCGGCCTCCGACACGTGGGCGACGGCGATCACGATCGCCACCGGGTTGCAGAAACTCGACGAGACGCCGGACCTCGTGTTCGCGGGGTTCAAGACCGCCGACGGCGAGACCGGCCACACCGGCCCGCAGGCCTGCTGGTGTCTCGACTGGCCGATCATCACCCACGTGATCGCGCTCGACGTCAACGAAGATGAGGGAACGGTGCGAGCGAAACGCCTCGTCGAAGGCGACATCGAGGAGATCGAGACCGTCAAGGCACCGATGCCGGCGTTCGTCGTCGCCGATCCGGAGTTCGAACCCACCTACAGAACCGCCGGCGATCGACTCACGCTGAAGGACCTCCGTGCGGAGACGAGAGAACGGGCGAAGAACCACGAGGAGCACCTGACGACCTGGGATCACGCGGACCTGAATCTCGATCCCGACTACATCGGGTTGGACGGCTCGCCGACGATCGTTTCATCAGTTGACCCGATCCCGAAAGCGCCCGCTGAGCGCGAGGCGACGATGGTCAACCCGGGCGACGAGGACGGGATGAACGAGGTCTTCGACGCGATGGCGGCCCACGCGGGAGGCGAGCGATGAGCGAGATCGACCCCGGCGAGCACACCGTCGAACAGCTCCAGGACGAACTGGACGAAATCGACAGCCCGCGCGAGCTCGAAGGGCTGCTCGACGCCGAAAAAGACGGCAAACAGCGAAAGACGGCCCAGGAGGCGATCCGCGCACGGATGCGCGCGGTGAGCACCGACGAGGACGAAGCGGTCGATGAGGATACCGAAACCGAGGGCGAGTATCGCGAGTCGGCCGACGAGATCGAGGACGACGAAAGCGAGGCAGGCGACGTGGACAAGTCCGAGAACCTCGCGCTCGATCCGGGCGAGTACGACATCGCCGAGTTCGGTCCGGCGATCAAGGACGTCGAGGACATCGACGAACTCGACGCGATCCTCGATGCGGAACGAGCGGGCGAGGACCGAGAGAACGTCGTGACGCTGATCGAGAGCCGGATCGAGAAAGTGGGTGAGAGCGAGGCAGACGAGGACGGCGAGATCGATCCCACCGAACTCTCGACGGCCGGGCTCGGCAACGCCCTCCAGGGGATCGACGACGTCGAGCGGCTGCAGGCGGTCCTCGACGCCGAACGGGCCGGCGAGGATCGGGATGCGGCGACGAATCTCATCGAAAAGCGCATCGCGTCGGTTCAGGAGGAGGACGAGCCAGACGAGATCGAGGTCATTCCTCCAGAAGAGAAACACCCGGATCTCGACCATCCGACGGCGGACAAACAGTACGTCAAGGCGCTCGACGACGGTGTCTATCGGGACATGTGGGTCTACTGCGAGACGCAGGCGGGCGAGCTCGTCGACGTCTCGAAGGAGATGCTCGGCAAGGCCCGCGAACTGATGGACGGCTACAACGACGCGTACGACGAGGACGAGCGCGTCGTGGCGGTGCTCGTCGGCAGCGATGTGGAAAAACACGCCGAAGACGTCATCGCCTACGGTGCGGACGTGGTCGTGTACCACGAGGACGATCAGCTGGAGCGGTTCCAGCACAAGCCCTACACCGAACTGTTCTGCGATATGGCGCGGGCGGGCGCGACACCCGGCGAGAGCCGCGGGCGCGAGACGGGTGCTGGCTGGCGCGACTACGACGAACCGCGCTATACGGTGTTCCCGGCGACGAACAACGGACGCGATCTCTCGGCGCTCGTCCAGGGCGAACTCGATTCCGGACTGGCTTCCGACTGTTCGGATCTCTACATCGAGGAATCGATGATCTCGAACCCGGCCAAGACCGGGCGACCGGGCGCGAAAAAGGAGTTCGAGCGCGTGCTCCACATGAAGCGCCCGGATTTCTCGGGGTTCGAGTATTCGACCATCCTCTGTCTCGACAACCCGACCCGGGAGTTCCACCCACAGGGCGCGTCGGTGATCCCGGGGAGTTTCGACCTGCCCGAACCCGATCACGACAGGGAGGGAGAGATCGTCGAACACGCCGACGAGCTCGACGAGGAGTGGCTCCGGGTTTCGGTCACCAATCACGACCGACTGGACGAGGGTGTCGATCTCACCGGTCACGACGTGGTGGTGGCGATGGGGCGGGGGATCGGCGACAGCCCAACCGAGGGGATGGAGCTCGGGCTCGATCTCCGCGACGCCTTCGACGACGCCGCGCTCGGCGTCTCCCGGGGCATCGTCACCGGTGCCTACGAGTTTGCGGGCCACGTCACGGAGTACACGGCCGAGGAACGCCAGATTGGCGAGACCGGGCAGGTGGTGGAACCCGATCTCTACATCGCCGCCGGGATCTCGGGGGCCGTCCAGCACAAGGTCGGCATGGACGAATCCGAGACCATCATTGCTGTGAACACCGATCCCGACGCGCGCATCCGCGACTTCTCCGACTACTTCATCGAGGGCGATCTCTTCGATGTACTGCCGACGCTCACGGCGGCGCTCGAATCGGGCGAACTCGAACCACAGGAGCTCGCGGCCGATGGAGGCAACAACGATGACTGACGAACACGAACACTACGAGGCGGTGGTGGTCGGGGCGGGACCGGGCGGCGCGGCGGCGGCCGCGACGCTCGCGCGCAACGGTGTCGAAACGGTCGTTCTCGAACGCGGCGTCGATGCCGGATCGAAAAACGTCACCGGGGGCCTCATCTACGCCGAGGAATCCGCCCCCTACACGATCGACGGGCTCCTGCCGGGATTTCGCGAGCACGCGTCCGAACGGCCCGTCACCGACTACTACATCCACAACATCGCCGGCGAGAGGGTGAAGACGTTCGACATCACCCGGGGTCACGAGCGCGACACCGAATGGGCCGACGCGGTCCTCCGCCGAAAGATGGACTCGTGGATGGCCGAGCGAGTCCACGAACTTACCCGCGAGACCGGTGGCGGGCTGCTGACGGGCGTGAAGGTGAACGGTCTGCTCAGGGAGGATAGCGAGGGGCGCGTTCGCCCCTCGGATGCATCGAGCGGGGAGCAAAGCGACCCGCGAGACGGCGAGATCGTCGGCGTCACCTGCGAGGAGCTCGACCCGATCGAGGCCGACTTCATCGTCGCCGCCGACGGCGTGAACTCCGAACTCGCGCGCGCGGCAGGGCTGATGGACTGGGAGGAGCCCGAGGAGTGGTTCCAGGGTGTGAAGGCCGTCGTCGACATGCCCGGCGATGCGATCAACGAGCGGTTCGGGATCGACGACGACGAGGGCGAGGCCCATCTGTTCTCGGGCGATCTCTACGACGGTGTCCGCGGCGGTGGCTTCCTCTACACCAACGAGAGCTCGCTGTGTATCGGGAACGTCTTCCATCTCGACAGCATCGTCGCGGAGGAAGCCGAGGTCCAGGATCTGCTCGATGCGCTGCTCACCCACCCGCTGCTCGCCCAGTGGCTCGGCGAGGAGTACAACGAACGGGAGTATTCGGCCAAACTCGTCCCCGATTCGAAGAAGGCCGCCAATCCCTCGCCCCACGAGGGACGGCTCGTACTCGTCGGCGATGCGGGCGGCCAGATGCAGGCCCAGGGACCGATCATCAAGGGGATGAACCACGCGGTGACGGCCGGCGCGCTGGCAGCGGAGGCGTTCGTCGAGGCTCGTTCCAGAGGAAAACCCAATACTGCCGGCGAGCGCTACGAGCAGCGCCTCCACGACGAGGGCGTGATGGCGAAGCTCCGACCGATGCGCTACGAGATCGCGAGCGCGGCCGGCGAGAACGATATTACCACTAATCTCGCCGAACGACTGCTCGATTCGCCCCTCGGGCGCGCCGGCGTGCGCGCCGCCGACACGGCCGGGCTGCTCGGGCAGGCCTACGGCTCGCCGTATCTGGCGACGATGATGCCCGACACGAAGACGCCCTACGTGACACTGCCGACGATCATCGCCGAGGAGCTCGGAACGCGTGTCGCGGACGACACCACCATCGAGCCGCCGAGTCTCGGCGAGCGCATCGGCGAGCTGACCTACGACACCGACGTCGGCAACCCACACATCGTTCTGGAAGACGACTCCGTTGAAGCCAGCGGCGCGGCCGTGACGGCCTGTCCGGTGAGTGCCGAGGGGTTCGGCGGTGGCTGCTATCGTGAGGAGACAGTACAATCGAACGGCGACGAGGAGCGCGTCGTGAGCCTCGACACCCAGCCCTGCGTCGAGTGTGGCACCTGTGCCATCGTCGCCGACACCCAGTGGGAACACCCGCGCGGCGGCAAGGGCGTCGAGTTCCGGGAGGGCTGATGGCTCGCCCGGAACCGGAGTATCGCGAGCGGATCGACGAGCTTGCTGCGCGGGCCGCCCGTGATCGTGCGACGTTCGAGCCGCCCGAAAACCCGCCGGACGAGGAGCGCGCAATGGCGTTCCTCCGCGAAGGGCTCGGCCCGCTCGTGGTGCTCTATCTCGATGCGCGGACCGCCGATCAGGGAGTTGCGTTCTCGGGCGACGAACTGGCACAGTTCCATCGGGCGACCAACGATTGGCTCGCGCTGTACGCGCGCTGTTACGGCGTTGCGATGGAGCCGGACGCGACCATCAGAAAGGCCGCCGAGGTGCTCATCCAGACGGACGACATTCAGGCGACGGCGCAGTTGCTCACACAGGTGCCGCCACGGCCGACGGGGTAGTCCGTGCTCGCCAGCGGCCGCCGAGTTCGGCATGCGTCCCTTCGAACGTTTGTGATTCGGCGGTCATGGCACTCGTGCGAAATCTCGGTCAACAGTTAAGTGACGTGATGTGCTAACTACGACCATGCAAGTGTCGGAAACAGTTGATTTCAGCCACGAAGACAGGAAGAGCATCTACAAATATATCGAGGACAGCGACGATCCCGTCGCCGCCGGCGACGTCCGCGAATCGCTCCGCCTCGATCCGAGCGGCTTTCGTCACCACGTCGCCATCCTGAAGCGTGACGGGCTCGTCACCGAGGAGGGGAGCGAGCTCCGGGCGACGTTCGAGGGCAGCGACGAGACCGACGAGGAGCAGTTCGACGCCGAGGGGTTGACGTTCACCATCCGGCCGGCGATCGAGACCGACCGCTCCGGGCTGGTTGGAGTCATCCGACAGGTCGCCGGCGGCAAGACCTACACAGTCGCCGAGAGCGTCGCCGACATCATCGATCACGAGGAGACGGTCGTCCAGAACTCCCCTGTCCACTCGCGGATGTTCTTCGTCGCCACCGTCAACGACGAGGTGGTGGGCTGGATCCATCTCGAAACTCCCGAACTGGAGAAACTCTCGCACACGGCCGAGCTCACTCTCGGCGTCCTGGAGGAGTATCAGGGCCACGGCATCGGCGGCCACCTGCTCGATCGTGGGCTCGACTGGGCCGACGAGAAGGGGTACGAAAAGCTCTACAACTCGATCCCCTCGACCAACGAGGAGGCAGTCGAGTTCTTCGAGGCACACGGCGGAGAGGTCGAGGCCGTCCGCGAGAACCACTACACGTACGACGGCGAGTACATCGACGAGGTGATGCTGGCGCTCGAACCCTGATCACTGCCAGTTCTCGCTTGCGCCCTCCAGCGGTTCGGCGACGACACCGTCCTGCTGGACGAGCGCGCGACCGTGCGCCGTACAGACCTCGCGGTTCGCGGCCCACGGAACGTACAGTCGTACTGCGGCTGGCCGGTCGCAACCTTCCTCGGCACACGCGGCCATACCTGTCGTTCGATACGGGTGCATACAACGGTTGTCCTCAGAGAAGGATGACCGCGACGAGCGCGACGAGCATCGTCACCGTCACGAGCAGCTGGACGACCGTCGAGGCGAGCACCCCGACGGCGGCATAGAGCGCCGCGCGCAGGCTGCGTTCGGGATCGCGGTGGCGGTAGAACTCGACGACGAACACGGTGCCGGCGACGCCGAGGACGATACCGAGCGGCCCGACGACGAAGAAGAGAGCGATGCCGACGATCGCCGCAAGCGTCGTCGTGACCATCGACGCACCGCCGGCGCGCGCCGACACCGCTCCGCCGAAGTAGTCCGCGACGAGCGCGAGCACGCCGACGACGGTCAGCGCGGCGAGCAACAGCGGCCCGGGATCGGTGTAGCCGCTCGTCCACCAGTAGAGATAGACGCCGACGAGCGAACTCAGCGTGCCCGGCACCAGCGGCACGACGCTGCCGACGACGCCGACGACGAGCAGCGCGAGCGAACCGACGACGAACCAGTCGACCATGCGCCACGTGTGATCCCGGCGGTTATATACGGACGGACCGAACCGCGCCCATCGGGCGATGGGGTCCGCCTTTCACAACCGCTGGGCAGCCAGCTGATGACTCCTCCCGGAGACTGCCATGTCGGGACCCCATCCACTCCGCACGCTCGAATCGATCGCCCTGATTGCCATCGGCGGGTTCGCCGGTGCGAACCTCCGCTTTCTCGTCGCACGACTCCTTCCTGGAGCGGGCGGGACGCTCCTCGTCAACGTCGTCGGGAGTTTCGTGCTTGGGTTCGTTCTCTACGAGGCGCGCTATACGGGAATCCTCACCGAGCGGGCACGGCTGGTCCTCGCCACCGGCTTCCTCTCCTCGTTGACGACGTACAGTACCTTCGCGCTCCAGACGACGCTGCTCGCCCGCCCGCTGTGGATGGTCGCGAACGTGCTTGCGACCTACGCGCTCGGGTTCAGTGGCGTGCTCGCGGGGCGGACGCTCGCCCGCCGGGTCGGTGGAGGCGATCGATGACCGCGATCGACCCGGCCCACCTCGTCGGCACGGGCGGCGCGCTCGGTGCGCTTGCCCGAGTGTACGTGAGCCAGCGCTTCGAGGGCGAGTACCCGGTCGGCACGCTCGTGGTCAACGTCCTCGGCAGCCTCGCGCTCGGGCTGGTGACGTTCGCCGGTGCGGGCGAGACCGTCGTTCTCATGGTCGGTACTGGCGCGTGTGGCTCCTTCACGACCTTCTCCTCGTTCTCGTTCGAGACGGTGCGCCTGATCGAGGAGGACGAGATCGGCCGGGCCGCGGCCAACGCGCTCGCGAACCTCGCCGGATCGCTCGCGGCGATCGGGATCGCCTGGCTCGCCGTTCGCGCGGTCGGATGACCGTCACAGGCTCCGTCGCCGTTCCCCGTGTGCAACGGATCGGTCGTCACTACGTCGGTTCGCGACAGGTTTTTCGACCGTGAGGTGGTTCTCCGGGTACGCAATGCACCAGCCAGTCGAGGGCGAGACACGTACCTTCGAGCGCACGTTCACCGTCGAGGACGTTCGGCGGTTCGGGGAGCTCTCCGGCGACGATCAGGCTCGCCACACCGAACCGGACGAGGACGGGCGCGTGATGGTACAGGGACTGCTGACGGCGACGATGCCCACGAAGATGGGCAGCGACAGCGAGGTGCTGGCCAGTACGATGGAGATCGATTTCCGGCGGCCGGTCTACACCGGCGACCCGATAACCTGTCGTTCGACGTACAAAACTGTCGTCGAACGTGACGACCACTACGAGTTCGTCTCGGATGTCGTCTGCGAGAACGGCGACGGCGAGACCGTGTTGACGACCGAGACCGAGGGTATCATCCGAAAGAACGCCTGACTCCCGGTCGGTTCACTCGCCACCATCGACGTATCGGTTACGTTCGTCGTGGGCCGCGCGATTCCCGTAGCGATCGACGAGCGGCTTGTAGGCGTCACCGAGCGCGCGCATGCATGCACCGGCCGAGACGTAGTCGAGCGCGTCGGCCACCGCTTCTGTCGGGCGAGTCTGCAACACGCGCATGACGAGCAGGCGTTCCTCCCGTGCCGAGAGGTCGCTGTCCGCGTCCGTGAGATGGCACAGCGCGAGCGCGCGGAAGACGTGCGGATGGATCTCGGCGAGTCCGGGACCGTAGGCGGCGCTGGCGGCGACGCGCCACTCGTGGTCGGAGAGATCGACTTCGGCAGTGACGTGGGTCGCCCCGAGCGCGGCCCGGACCACGTCTGGATCGAGAGCGGCGAGCGCGCCGGACAGCGTCGCACCGACGCGCTCGACGAATCGCCGTGCGTGGCGATCGCGGAGCTCTCGACCGGCATCCGACAGCGGTGTGAGCATCAGCGCGGAGTGTTCGCCGCTGCGCTCGTTGCGCGTCGTCGCGAGATAGACGGTCGAAAAGCCGTTGCGTCGCCAGAATTCGACGAGTTCGGGCGTCGCGCCGTAGCCGACGCCGAGCCAGTCGGTCGTCGCGGTCGCCCGTATCTCGTCGAGCAGTCGCGAGCCGAGCCCGCGCGAGCGGGCGGCCGGATGGGTGGCGATGCGGAGCACGCGCTGGCCGGTCGGCACGCCCGCTCGCTCGTCGCGGAGCTGGCTCGTGAGCACGTCTGGAAGGAGGTGGCCCTTGAGACGGCTCCCTTCGTACACTTCGCGACGCAGATCTTCGGAGAGGCCGCCCTCGCGAGCGAGCAGCGCGACCGAGACGACGTGATCCTCGGAGAGTAGCGCGTGAACGGAGACGTTCGGCGCGTCGAGCAGGCGCGCAAGGTCGTTCGGCTCCGTGCGGTAGTGGGCGGCGACGAGCAGTCCGAACGCCTCGCGCAGGCGGTGTTCGTCGTCGAGCAACTCCTCGGAGTTCAGTCGTGCGTAATCGACGGTTTCGGGTGTTGCCCCCTCGACTAACGGCACGACGGGCGGGCGTGCGTCGAGCAGGAGCGCGCGGAAGGCCCAGACCTCGACCGGATCGCCGGCGGCGTATCGGATGGGATCGTCGAGGCGCTGCTCGTGCACGGCGAACTCGCTATCGTCGAGGCGATCACGGAAGCGCACCGAGAACCCGCGGCCGGCCCCCTCGTAGCCGTGGACGGTCGTGACGAACGCGACCGCCGGTGCGGCGAGGAACTCCGAAAGTCGGTCGACCGGGAGTGCGGCAGCCTCGTCGACCACGAGCAGGTCCGCCCGTTCGGCCTGCTCGGTCGCCACCGCGGGCTTCGCGAACCGTACCTCCCCTCCCCCTACTGCGTCGAGACAGAGGGGGGTTTCGTCCTGGTCCACGCCGGCGAGCCCGCCGAGTGTCGAGAGGAGCTCACGCGCGCGCTCGAAGATCGGTGCGGCGCTGCGGTAGGCGGGGGCGGTCACGAGGACGTCCTTTCCGTCGGCCGCCAGCGCACCGGCGGCCAACCCGGCGGCACTCGATTTTCCCCGCCCACGATCGGCCTCGACGACGAGTACCTCACCCGGCTCGCGAAGACTTTCGAAGGCGTGGACGGCAGCCGTCTGATCGGGGGTCAGACAGACCTCGTAGGCCGCTCGCGGAAACCCGTGTTCGTCCGGCGGAGCGGGTTCGGACCGCTGCTCGCGTGGTGGTGGATCGGTCAGACCGTCGCACTCGACGGTTCCCGAATCGACGTTCGCGATGGCGATTCCCCGATGCGCCCGGAGCGTGTCGACCAGTCGCCGCCGGAAGTTGCCGGCCACCGATGCGGGTTCGTAGGGTGGCACGGCGAGCGTCGCGTCGAAGCCGTCACGGCGATCGGGCCACGAATCGAGCGGCGGCACAAGTAGAACGAGAAGGCCGCCGCCGTCGACGGCTCCCACCGTGCGCCCGATCACGTTCGGCCGACACTCGTCGTGGCAGTCGAGCACGACCGCGCCGCGGGTTCGACCGAGGAGTTCGTCGGCGTGTTTCGGCGTGATTCGCTCGCAGTCGAGTCCGTCGCTGTTCTCGTCGGCGACGAGCGTCGTCGCCGTTCTCGAAATCCCGGCCGCGTCGAGCGCTTCGCGCGCCCCGGCATAGCAGTCCTCGCGCTCGCCTGTGAGCACCAGCGCGCGGCGCTCGTTCGCCCGGCGGGCCTCGTCGCCGAGCGCGGCCGCGAGGTCGGCGATCATACCGATGGACGGATATCGGGCGGCATGGGTGCGTCGGTTCGCTGCCTCACCCCGACCCACAAAACTTAGTCCGTGCGTCACGAATGCCGAGTGGATGGACGAGCGCGGTGATTCCACGTCGGCGTTCGAGCAGCTCCGCGAGCGTTTCGGTGACGAATCGGAGTCGGCATCGGCGGACGATTCCGACGAACCGGCGTGGAAACGGTACACGTCGCTGCTCCAGATCGCACTCGTCGTCGGCGCGGCCTTTGGCGGCACCATCGTAAGTGTCGCCTCGTCGGCCATCGACCGGACCACGACCATCGCCCGCGCGAGCGGCCCCGCGCTGGCCGAAACCCTCTGGCCGATCCTGCTCGGGATCACGGCGCTCGCGGTAGTGATCTGTCTGGTTGTCGTCGGCCTCTCGGTGCGGAACGTCTGAGTCGATCCTTTTTCGAGATCCATTCGCGATCGTTCTCGCTCGCTGCCGGTGCCGATGCGTTCGACGATGACTACACCGACCCGTGTGCTCTCGCGTGTGAATGGACCACGCCGATATCGACGAGATGGTTGGTCAGAGTTGCGCCGAAGAGACCTGCCTCAAGCAGCAGCGATGAGATTCCAGCGGTCACTGTGAGATAGATCACGCCGACCACCGCTATCGCAGTGACGAGGACGAACGCGACTTTCCGACCGAGCGATGCGTTTCGATACCACCGATCCGCACGCCGCCCCGTTTCGGTTCGTCGATGCCAGTGCCCGTAACCGACGCCGACGAGCATTCCCACGACGAGTGCGAGCAAAAAGGCCGACAGTCGGATGTCGTCTCCGACGTACTCGTACACGAAGAAGATCGCCCAGAACGCCCAGAGGAGGATAAATCCGACGACCAGTATCGGTCCCTGTTCGAAGAGATGATCGGGGAGATCGTTCGTTCGAGTAGTCATAGATACGCTATATTGGGGAGTGATAAAAATCCATGCCGATCGGTCGTGTATCTCACTCCGGTCCGGCGTGATTCGTGACGAACGTCAACTGCTGGTAGCCGACGATCGCGCTGATCCAGAGCACGAGCAACACTACGAGTGATACGTTTATGACGGATAGACCGTAGGCCAGAGCAGCCAACGGGACCAACAGCACGATACCGATTGCGAACTGTTGGCCGAGCGGTGCGTCGCCGTAGAGCCGTTTCGCCATCCGACCGCGCTCGGTTTGCGTCGTCCATGCGACAAACGCACCGCCGAGCAGGAAGCCACCGACCAGTAGGAGCAGGTAGAACGACAATCCGAACGCATCCCCGACGAATTCATTGGCGGTCAGCACTGCCCAGACCGCCCACAGGACGACAAAGAAACTGTGTCGGACGGCACCGCTCCCGAACGTGGACGATCCGCTGGATCGGGTTGCCATTGCTATATTATCATTCGAATCCGTTTCGGCAAAAACGTTGTGTGAACTCGTCCGTGCGCTCGCCTCGCACGGCGTGCATGCTTTGAAAGCGCTTTTATGCAGGGCTACGCTACCGCTGGCTACAGCCTGTGCGGGGTTGTGAAGCTCCCAGCCTCAGGGATTCGGTCGCCGCCGAGGAACCCTCGGCGAGCAGTCAAAAGCCTCGCTTTTGACAACGGCGGGGGAGACAGAACTCGCGCACAGGAGGACTACACAATGTCAGTTTATGTCACCTATGACGTTCCGGCGGACCTCGAAGACGACGCCATCGAGGCGCTCGAGGTCGCCCGGGACACCGGCACGGTAAAGAAAGGTACCAACGAGACGACCAAGGCCGTCGAGCGAGGCAACGCATCGCTCGTCTACATCGCCGAGGACGTCAGCCCGGAAGAGATCGTGATGCATCTGCCCGAGCTCGCCGACGAGAAGGAGATTCCCTTCGTCTTCGTCGAGACCCAGGACGACGTCGGCCACGCGGCAGGCCTCGAAGTCGGCTCGGCCGCCGCGGCCATCGTCGACGCCGGCGACGCCGACGAGGACGTCGAGGACATCACCACCACCGTCGAGGACCTCCGATAGGACGATGAGCGCCGAAGGAACTGACTCCACGCCCGCCGAGGTCATCGAGGTCGTCGGCAAGACCGGGATGCACGGCGAGGCGATGCAGGTCAACTGTCGGATCCAGGAAGGCGAGAACAGAGGACGGATCATTACGCGCAACTGCCTCGGTCCGGTCCGCGAGGGCGACGTGCTCCAGCTCAGGGAGACCGCCCGCGAGGCCGACTCGATAGGGGGTCGCTGATGGTCGACACGCGGCCGTGCGACTACTGCGGGTCGGAGATCGAACCCGGCACGGGGACGATGTTCGTCCGCGTCGACGGCGAGGTCATCCACTACTGCTCGTCGAAGTGCGAGAACAACGCCGATCTCGGTCGTGCCGCCCGCGATCTCGAATGGACCGCCGACGGCCGGCGCAGCACCGATAGTCAGGCGGGGACGCCCGACGAGGTCGAACAGGTCGCCGCCGAACCGTCGAGCGAGGGCGACGAAACCGTCGCCGACGAGATGGATACCGTTCCGGGCGAGAGCGAGGCCGAAGCGGTCGCGGCAGCGGCCGGCGACGCCGGTTCGCGTTCGGGCGAGCCCGCAGCCGCAACCGACGAGCGCGTCGATGACGACGCCACGGCCGACACCGACGAACTCGACGAAGTCGAGGGCCGGAGCGCTGGCGGCTCGGACCCCGACATCGAAGAGGACCAGGACACGGCCGATGTCGACGAGAGCGAGGCCGAGGCGAACGTCGGCGAGGAGACGGTCCGCGACACCGACGACGATGGCGAGGACGACCAGTGAGTTCAGTCAGACGTTCCGGCTCGTTCCACTCGCCGGCTGCGACTGACAACCTCACGCTCGACATGGAGTGTCTCGCGTGAGCCACGACGAACGAACCTTCGTGATGGCCAAACCCGACGCCGTCCAGCGGGGGCTGATCGGCGAGATCGTCTCCCGGATCGAGGGCAAGGGGCTGAAGCTGGTCGCGGGCAAGTTCATGCGGATCGACGAGGAACTCGCCCACGAACATTACGGCGAACACGAGGGCAAGCCGTTCTTCGACGGGCTCGTCGAGTTCATCACGTCCGGCCCCGTCTTCGCGATGGTCTGGGAGGGCGACGACGCCACCCGGCAGGTCCGTCGGCTGATGGGCGCGACCGACGCGCGCGACGCACAGCCAGGAACGATCCGGGGCGATCTCGGCAACGATCTCGGTCACAACCTGATCCACGGCTCGGATCACGAGGACGAGGGCGCGAACGAGCGCGAGATCGACCTCTTCTTCGACGATGAGGAGCTCCTCGATTGGGATCGCGACGCGTCGACCTGGGTCTACGAGTAACTCGCCCCGTCGGATTCGTTTTACGGACGTTTGCGGAAGGACAGTCGTTTTTGGATGCTCTAGATGTTCGTCGCCCGTTCGCCGCCGAACAGCGCGAGATAGCCGATGCCGGCGACGCCGACGACGGAGGCAGCCACGCCCGCGATGAGCAGCGTCTCGCTGTAGCCGACGATCGAGGCGGCGGAGACGAACAGCGGCGGGCCGACGGTCGTGCCCAGCTGGAGGATGCTCGTCCGGATGCTCATGATGCCGCCGCGGAAGGCGTCCGGCGTGAGCGCGTTCAGCGCCGTGTCGGTGATCGGTTCGGCGAAACCCTGACCGAAGCCGAACAGGAAGAGTGCGCCGGCGAGCACGAGGATGGAGTCGGTGAGTGCGGCGACGCTGAGGCCGACCCCATACGTGAGAAAGCCGAGCGCGATGAGCCGCAGCGGCGAGAAATAGCCGAGCAGACGCGAGGACTGCGAGGAGGTCACCCCCATCGCCACCGCCGGCAGTCCGAGCAGGAGGCCGATCGCGCCCGAGGAGAGCCCGTAGGAGTCGTCGAGCACGAACGGGATGACCGTGAGCTGTGCGCCGTAGAGAATGACGAAGATGCCGAAAATCGCCGTATAGAGCACGAGTGCCGTTCGTGTCGGGATCGCCCGTGCCGCCTTGACGAAGTAGGAGAGCCCGCCGGATTCCGACTCACCCTCGGGATCGGGCAGAATCGCCGAGCCGGCGATCGCGACGAAGACGGCCAGCGCGAAGCAGATGAACGGCACCGTCCAGGAGATGAGCGCGAGCCCACCGCCGATCAGGGGGTAGCCGGCCGCGCCGATCGCGAGGATCGCGGCGTTCAGCCCGATGAACCGGCTTCGCTGCTCGCCGGTGAAGATGTCGCCGAGCAGGGTGACGGTGAGGCTCATGATGGCGCTGCCGGCGGTGCCCTGGACGACCCGGAGGGCGAGGACGGTCGTGAAGTCCCCGACGAAGGCGACCGCGAACCCGCTGATGCCGAACAGGAACAGCGAGGGGACGAGCACGCGCTTGCGCCCGATTCGGTCGGAGACGAGTCCGATGAAGGGTGTGAGAACGATACCGGGGAAGGTGAACGCCGAGATAAGCAGGCTCGCCTGGCTGGTCGAGACGTTCCACGCCGCCTGGATCGTCGGGAGCGCCGGACTGATGAGCGAGACACCCATTACGCTGACGAGCGTGCTTGCGAAGATGACGAGCACCGTCGGCGAACGATCGGTTCCGAGTCGCGTCGATAGCAGCTCTCTCATGGTGGTCACTCGCGCGGCGCTCAGCCATAGCAAACGGACTCACCACGGATCGTGGAGTTCGACGGATCGCTGCGTGCGTCGCGCGTTGCGTGGCGTTCGCCCACGCCGCGTTTGAAACTTGCGCACCGCGGTCGGCAGTCATAAACCCGCCCCATGTGCGGGGAAATCTATATCCGCTCACACCGATATCAAATGGTATGTTACCGCCCGGCACGGAGGATGGAATGACCGCACACAACGGGCAAGCGTGGCGATGGATGGACGATCGGCGATGACGGTACCCATCGAACCGGAGTTGAGCCGTGCGGAACTCGCCGATCGACAGGACGAACGCCTCGTCGAGACCGTCACGAACGCTTACGAGAACGTTCCCTTCTACCGCGATCGGCTCGACGAACACGGAGTCTCGCCGGACGACATCGACGGTATCGACGACATCGGAACACTACCGATGACGACCAAGACGGCCTTTCGCGAGGAGTATCCAGACGGACTGTTCGCAGTCAGCGACGACGAGATCGCCCGGATCCACGCCTCGTCGGGAACGACCGGCAAGTCGAAGATCGTCGGTTACACCGACGCGGATCTGGAGCGCTGGGCGGCGGTCGTGGCGCGCTCGCTCGCCGCCGCCGGGGTCGAACCGGGCGATACGGTGCAGAACGCCTACGGCTACGGTCTCTTCACCGGCGGTCTCGGCCTCCACGACGGCACCGAGCGCCTCGGCGCGACGGTCGTCCCGATGGGTGGTGGGGACACGGCCCGTCAGCTCACGATGGCCCAGGATCTCGGCAGCGACGCGCTCGCGTGCACGCCCTCGTACTGTCTCTATCTCGCCGACTGCGCCGAAGAACGCGGTCTCGACCCGCATGATCTCCCCTTCGAGACCGTGGTCATCGGCGCGGAACCGTTCACCGATCCGATGCGCGATGAGATCGAGGCGGCGCTCGACGTCACCGCCATCGACATCTACGGGCTCTCGGAGATCGTCGGTCCGGGCGTGGCGATCGAGTGTGCCGAAGCACAGGACGGCCTCCACGTCTGGGAGGGCCAGTTCTACCCCGAGATCGTCGATCCCGACACCGGCGAGACCCTCCCGCCGGGCGAGACGGGCGAACTGGTGTTGACGACGCTCACGAAGGAGGCCCAGCCGATACTCCGCTATCGCACGGGTGACATCACCCGCCTCTACGAGGAGGAGTGCGACTGCGGCCGCGTCGAACGGCGGATGGGCAACGTCACCGGCCGAACCGACGACCTGCTCATCGTTCGCGGCGTCAACGTCTACGCGAGTCAGATCGAGGCAGTCATGGTCGGGATCGACGACGTCGCACCCCACTACCGGATCGATCTCCGTCGTGAGGACAGCCTCGACACGATGGAGATCACCGTCGAACCACACGAGCGCTCGGCGACCACCCCGGCGGAGCTCCGTGCGACGATCGAGGAGCGACTCGGCGAGGAGCTCGATGTCTCGCCCGACGGCATCGACGTGGTCGAGCCCGGGACGATCGAGCGCACCGAGGTCGGGAAGGTGAAGCGGGTGTTCGATCACCGCTGATCAGGCGAACAGCTGCGAGAACAGCGCGTGCTGGCCGCGATGGAGGCGCTCGATGAACGCCGACTTGCTGATCCCGAGATCGTCGGCGACCTCCGCGGCGGTCGCGCCCCGCGGAACGGTGAAGTAGCCACGCTCGACGGCCGCCCTGAGCGCTTCTTCCTGTCGGGGGGTCACGTTCCAGCGCGTCGCGATCGCCTCCTCGTCGTCGGCCTGGAGCGGATAGGCGCGTTCGAGCGCGACGCCGACGGTCTCGCCGGCGGTGTTCAGCACGCCCCTGAGCACGTCGTGGCCGACGACCGCACCGGTGACGGTCGCGCTGCCCTCGCGATAGCGCAGCGATTCGACGATGAGGCCCGCGCTCACGAGATCGTGGACCACGCAGGGCTGTTTCGAGAGACAGCGACCGTTCTGTCGGCCGTCGACTCTGGCGAGGTGGAGATAGCGGATGCGGTCGTCCGCGTCGAGCGCCGTCGCGAACCGCTCGGATTCGGGGGCGGTGAAGCTCAGGAGAGCGTTGCCGTCGGCGCGCAGCTGTGGCGGCTGGGCGTCGATCTCGATGCCCGCCGCCCGCGTGGCGTCGGCCAGCGGGCAGTCGTCGTCGCGCACGCGGAACTCGACGACGAGACACTCGTCTATCACGACCGTCGTCGCCGCCGCGCACGTATAAACCCCGTCCATGGACGTGTGAAGGTCTATGATGGTAGGACGACAATGTGGGTGTGTACCAATGGATCTCGACACAGTGAAAGAGCGCGCCGGGCCGCGTCAGTTCAGCCCGGACGACGACATGCCGCGGAAGTACCGCGAGGCGGCGACGCGGATGATCCAGTTCCACGCGAACTCGGAGATCATGGGCGCGTATCTGGAGCGCCCGTTCATCCGCGAAGCCCCGAGCCTCGATCGCAAACTGGCCTACTCGGCGAAGACGCAGGACGAGCTCGGCCACGGCCAGCTGTTGTATCGGGCGGCCGAGTCGCTGGGGATCAAGACGCGCGAGCAGATGCTCGACGAGCTCGCCAACGGGGAGGGCAAGTTCCTCAACTGTTTTCACTACCCGATGGAGTCGTGGGTCGAGACGCCGATGATCGCCTTCTTCGTCGACGGTGCGGCGATGCGCCGGCAGGCCACCCTCAAGCGGACGAGTTGGGAGCCGTACGCCCACGCGATGGACAAGGTCGTCTTCGAGGAGGGGTTCCACATCAAACACGGCGAGTCAATCCTGAAGGAGCTCGCCACGGGCTCGAAAAAAGAACAGGAGATGGTCCAGGACGCCTTCGAACTCTGGTGGCCGCGCATTATCCAGTTCTTCGGGCCGACCGACGACGACTCGACCCATCACGATTTCTCCGCCGAGGTCGGGCTGAAGCAGATGACCAACGACGAGCTCCGGCAGTCGTTCCTCAACCAGTATCTCCCGAAGGCCGAGAAATACGGGCTCGAGATCCCGGACACGCCGACGATCGAGCAGGACGAGGACGGCAACTATCGGGTCGCCGAGGACGAACTCGACTGGGAGGAGTTCTTCCAGATCGCCAAAAACGAGTACGATCCCGGTCGGGGCCAGATCGACTCGCGCAAGCGCGCCCACGACGCGGTCGAGTGGGTCCGCGACACGCTCGACGAGTACGAAACGACGACGAGCGGCCACGCGCCGCAGGCGGCCGACTGAGATGAGTACTAAATGATGATCTGGGAAGTGTTCCGACAGGAGGGAGCCGGCAAGTATCACACCCACTGCGGGAACGTCCACGCGCCGGACCGCGAGATGGCGCTGATGTTCGCCCAGATCCAGCACGGCCGGCGCAAGCCGACCCACAGCATCTGGGTCACGCCACAGCAGGAGATCGGCGAGATCGACGAGGGGGACACGACCTTCGGCGGCACCACGGACAAGGGCTACCGCTGGGCGACCCAGTACAACATCACGGCCGCCGCCGAGGAGGTCGCCGACTCCGAGAGCGAGCAGGCCGACGCCGAGAAGGAACGGGGGCGGCGCTGATGGCGGCCACCGAGAGCCTCTCCGGCCCGAACGATCTCGACGAGCGCGAGCGTGCGGCCGTCGAAAGCCTGCTCTACCGACTGGCCGACGACGAGTTCGTCATCGCCGACCGCTACACCGACTGGCAGGTGCGCGCGCCCACGGTCGAATCAGATATCGCGATCGCCAACATCGCTCAGGACGAACTCGGCCACGCACGGCTCTGGTACGATCTGCTGGAGGACTTCGGTCACTCCGAGCCGGACCTCATCTGGGAGCGAGACCCCGAAACATTCCGGCACAGCACGCTCTGTGAACTCCCGTTCGCGGAGGGTGACTGGGCCGACGCCATCGTACGGAGTTATTTCTACGACGAGGCCGAGCACCTCAGACTGGAGGCGCTCGAAGAGTCGTCGTATCCGCGCATCCGCGACCGCGTCGGCAAGATCGTGGGCGAGGAGGGCTACCACCGCGAGCACGCCGAGAACTGGCTGCGTCGGCTCGTCAGCGGCGAGGAAGGCCGTGAACGCGTACAGGAGGCCGTCGACGAACTGTTCCCCTACGCGCTGACGCTGTTCGAGGAAACGGAAGACGACGAAGCGATCGACGACCTCGGACTACGGACTCGCACGCTTTCGGCGATGCGCGAAGAATGGATCGAGACCGTCACCGGGACGCTGACCGAGATCGGGATCGACGCACGTGCGCCCGAAACCGACGAAGACGGACAGGTGTTGACCGGCGAACTGCCCGATCACGTCGGGCGGGACGGCGACCATACCGATCACTGGGCGACCCACTACGACGAGATCACGAACACCTACCGCGAGCTCGGCCGCGACCACGCGGCACGGCTGATGGAGGATCCCGACGATGAGTAGCGAGTCAGGCATCGATCCCGAGTTCGATCCGGACGCGAACTACTGCGCGTACACCGACTACGAATCGGGCGAGACCGTCGAAGCGCTGCCCGCGACCGGCGAGGAAAGTACCGGGACCGAGCGCGCGGTCTGGGACGCGCTCTATGGGATCGACGATCCCGAGATGCCGATCAGCATCGTCGATCTGGGGCTGATCTACGGCATCACGGTCGACGACGGCCACGCGCGGGTCGACATGACACTCACCTACACCGGCTGTCCGGCCCGCGACATGCTCCAGGAGACCGTTCGCAAGCGTGTCGCCGCGATCGAGAGCATCGACGAGGCCGAACTCCGGCTCGTCTGGTCGCCCGAGTGGACCGTCGAGATGGTCACCGAACGGGGCAAAGAGGACCTCCGCGAGTTCGGGCTGAGCATCTGATGCGTCGACTCACCGATCCGAGCGTCGAGACCACTGGAAACGACGAGCGGGCCGAATGCCCGTACTGCGAGTCGACGAACACCGAGCGCGAGCATCCGAAAGGACCATCGCTCTGTCGATCGATGCACTACTGTCACAACTGCAACCAACCGTTCGAGAAGTTCGAATAATCACTCACTACGATGTCTTCAGAAACACAGCAGATCGACGATAGCCGCGACGAGATCAAGGACCGACACCGCGAGGCGCGTGACGAACTGCTCGCCGACTCGTACGACCACTACATCGGCGGCGAGTGGGTCGAGAGCGCCTCAGGCGAGACCTTCGAGACGCACGATCCCACGACGGGCGAGGTGCTCGCGGAAGCACAGGCCGGCAACAGCGACGATATAGATCGCGCGGTCGAGGCTGCGTGGGACGCCTACGAGAGCGAGTGGGCCGACACCGACGGGACGAAACGACAGCGCCTGCTCACCGAGATCGCCGAACGAATCGAGGACAAGCGAAGCGAGATCGCGCGGATCGAGACGCTCGACAACGGCAAACCAATTCGCGAGGCGCGCGCCGACGTCGCGCTCGTCGCCGACCAGTTCCGTTACTTCGCGGGCGCGGCCCGCACCCACGGCGGCGAGACCGTCCCCTCCGGGAGCGGGAAGTCGATCCGGACGCTTCGCGAGCCATACGGCGTGATCGGCGCGGTCGTGCCCTGGAATTTCCCGTTGCTCATCGCCTCGTGGAAGCTCGCGCCGGCGCTCGCCGCCGGCAACTGCGTCGTGCTCAAACCCGCCGAACAGACCCCGCTGTCGATATTGAGGGTCATGGAGGAGATCGACGACGTGCTGCCCGATGGCGTCATCAATATCGTGACGGGCTACGGCGAGGAGGCGGGCGCGCCGCTGACGGGTCACTCCGACGTGCGGAAGGTCTCCTTTACGGGATCGACCGCGGTCGGCAAGGAGGTCATGAAGGCCGCCGCGGAGAACGTCGCGGACGTGACGCTCGAACTCGGCGGGAAGAGCCCCGTCGTCGTCTTTCCTGACGCCGACGTCCAGCAGGCGGTGCGGGTGATGATGCTCGCCATGTTCTACAACACCGGCGAGTGCTGCACCGCCGGCACACGCCTATTCGTCCACGAGGAGATCTACGAGGAGTTCATGGACGCGTTCGTCGAGAGCGCCGAGGGGCTTCGGATGGGTGATCCACTCTCGAAGGATACCCGATTGGGGCCCAAGGTCTCCGAGGAGCAGGTCGAGCGCACGCTCTCGTACGTCGAGCAGGCCAGGGAGGACGGCGCGCGGATCGTCACCGGTGGCGGCCAACCGGAAGACGACGCACTCGCGGACGGCTGTTTCGTCGTCCCCACGGTGATCGACGATATCGACCACGATTCAAAACCCGTGCAAGAGGAGATCTTCGGACCTGTGGAGGAGGTCTTCGCGTGGTCGGACTACGACGAGATGATCGAATGGGCCAACGACGTCGAGTACGGGCTCGCCGCGGGAATCATCACGAACGACCTCTCGAAGGCCAATCGTGCGGCCCGTGACATCAAGGCGGGCAACATCTGGGTCAACCAGTACAACGACTTCCCGGCCGGCCAGCCCTTCGGCGGGTTCAAACAGTCGGGCATCGGCCGCGAGCAGGCCGAGGAGACCCTCGATCACTACTCACAGACCAAGACGATCAACATGAACCTGTAGCGCCGAGCGCCCCCAACTCGACTTTTCGCCAAGACTACTCGGCGCGAAAGACCGGTGCGATATCCCCTGATTCGTCGATAGCGCCGTCGAAGACCACGCGATCGCCGATCTCGACATCGCCCTCCAGTCGGGCGGTCACGCGCGCGCCATCGAGCTGGACGGTGCCGACCTGATAGGGACCTTCGAAGCCCGTCGGCGGTACCTGCACCGTCGTTTCGGTGTAGATCTCGCCCTCTTCGGGCAGTTCGGTCGTCTCCAGATCGCGACCGCCACAGTCGTTACAGACGGCGAACGGCGTGCCGTAGGTCGCGCCACAGTCGGAACAGCGCACCCCCAGCAGGTCGCCGTTTTCGAGCGCCGTGGTCCAGTCGTCGTGCGTGAGGCTCATCCGCGCACCTCCATGACGGAGACGACTGTCGTCGCGGCGTCGCCACCCAGGTTGTGCGCCACGGCCTTCTCCGCGCCATCGATCTGACGTTCGCCAGTGTCGCCCCGGAGCTGTTCTGCGAGTTCGACGATCTGCGCAGTCCCGGTCGCGCCGATCGGGTGGCCCTTCGCCTTCAGCCCGCCCGAGGGGTTGATCGGTCGATCGCCATCCATGCTACTCCGACCCTCCGCGGCTGCGGGGCCACCCTCGCCGTCCTCGAAGAAGCCGATGGCTTCGCTCGCCATCACCTCGGCCCCGGTGAAGCAGTCGTGGACTTCGGCGAAGGCCATTTCATCGGCGCTCGTTCCGGCCTGCTCGTAGGCCTGCGCGGCGGCGTCGCGGGCGGCCTGCGTCGCGTGCGGGACGGGTTTTGCGCTCAACGGGACGACGTCCGTCGCGTGGCCGACACCGCTCACGTCGACGGGATCATCGAACGAGTCGGCGCGGTCGTCGCTCGTGACGATCACGGCGCTCGCGCCGTCCGAAAACGGACAGCAGTCCATCAGATGGAACGGGTCGGCGACGATCGGCGAGTCGAGCACTTCCTCGACGGTCGTTTCTTTGCCGAAGTGGGCGTTCGGGTTGCGAGTGCCGTTTGCGTGGTTTTTCACGGCGACGTGGGCGAGCTGTTCCTCGGTCGTGCCGTGTTCGTGCATGTGGCGTTTGGTGAGCAGTGCGAACACGCCGGGGAAGGTCAATCCTGTCGGCTGCTCGTAGTGGCGATCCGAGGCGGAGGCGAAGATGCGCGTCATCTCGCCGGTGCCGAGGCCCGTTTCGGGCGTACAGCGCTCGACGCCACCCACCAGCACGGTGTCGTGGATCCCCGCCTCGACGGCCTCGACGGCGTTCTTGAACGCGTTCGCGGAGGTCGCACACGCGTCCTCGTAGCGCTGGCAGGGCACGCCCGCGAGACCGACTTGGGAGGCGACCGCCGGGGCGAGGTGCGTGTCGTTTTCGGTCTGGCCACCCATCGCGTTGCCGAAGTAGAGCGCGTCGATCTCGTCCGGACCGACACCGGCGTCGTCGTACGCGCCGAGCGCCGCCTCGGCGAACAGCTCCGACAGCGTGCTCTCGTGGACGCCGAACGTCGTCATGTCGGCACCCACGACGCTTGCTCGTGTCATCAACAATGGTTTGGAATGGTCGTACAAAGACCTACCGAGGTGGAGTGCAGCGCGACCGCGCTGCACTTGGCTTTCCGTCTGACGAATCGACGACGATCGAGATCGAACTACGACAGCTGACTCTTGATGACTTTCCCGGTGGGATTGCGCGGGAGGCTCTCGCGGAACTCCACCTCGCGCGGGAGTTTGAACTCCGCGAGACGGTCCCCGACGACCGATCGAACCTCATCGGTGGTCATCGAGATCCCCTCACGGAGAATCACCACGGCTTTGACGCGCTCGCCCCACGTCTCGTCGGGAACACCGACGACGCCCGCCGCGGCGATGTCTTCGTGGTCTTCGAGGGCGGCCTCGATTTCGGTGGGGTAGACGTTCTCGCCGCCCGTAAGTATCATGTCGTCGTGTCTATCGACGAAATAGACGAACCCCTCCTCGTCGCGTCGCACGAGGTCCGAGGAGACGAAATATCCCTCGTCATCGAACACGTCGTCGGTCTTTTCGGGCATCCCGAGATACTCGCGGAACGCGGTCGCACCTTTGTAGGCCGCGCGGCCGATCGCTCCCTGTTCGACCTCCGCGCCGTCGTCGTCGTCGACGATTTTGAGCGTGACGTTGATGATGGGCTTGCCGATGCTGTCGGGTTTTTCGAGCGCGTCCTCGGGATGGAGAATGGTCGTCACCGGTGACAGCTCCGTCTGGCCGAACACCTCGTAGAGATCCGCGTCGAAGGCGTTCATTACGGTCCGTTTGAGCTCCTCGCTTGAGGGGGCCGCACCGGTCATGTACGACTCGAACGACGAGAGGTCGTACTTCTCGAAATCATCAACGGCGAGCATCGCGCGGCTCATCGTCGGAACGAAAAACGAGCCGGTGATGTTCGCCTCGTCGATGATTTCGAGGGTGCGAACGGGGTCGAACTTCTCGACGAGATGGGTCGTGGAGCCGGCATAGAAGGTGTTGTTGAACACTCCGAACGCCGCGATGTGGAACAGCGGCGTGACGATGAGAAATCTGTCGGCGCTTTCCTCGAATCCAGCGCTGTACACCGTGTTCACCGAGTTCTGGAGTAGGTTGTCGTGGGTGAGGATACAGCCTTTCGGCTGCCCCGTCGTTCCGCTGGTGTACAGCAGCGCTGCATCGTCCAAGCGATCCGGAACCACGTCGATTCGCTCGTCCGCTGCGGCGTCGCGGGCGGCCCGGAAGTCGTCCGCGAACGATGGTGTATCCGCACCGACGTAGAGATACTCTTCGACTGGTGTCTCGCTCTCCCGAACGGCGTGGATGGTCGATGCAGCGTCGCTATCGAACACACAGAGGCATGCCCCGCTGTCGCGGAGAACGTAGCCGACCTCCTCGTCTTTGAACCGATGGTTGATCGGGACCGGCAGCGCGCCGAGTTTCATCGCGCCGTAGTACGCCTCCAGCGTTTCGACGTTGTTCTGCATGTACACCGCGATCTGGTCGCCCGCCTCGACGCCGCGCTCGCGGAGCAGATGGGCAACCCGATCGACGCGCTCGTTGAAATCGGCGAACGTGAGCGACTCGGAACCCGTCTCGCCCTCCATCACGAGACAGTCCTCGTCGGCGTGTCGTTTCGCGTTCGCCTCCGCCACGTGACCGAACGTGAGTCCGCGCATGTTAGACATACGATAGCAGTTCACATATAATTATGTCCTGTAACTACTGGTCCGCCATTCGACCGGAGAGCAGTCGGTCAGTGGGCCGCGTAGCCGCCGTCGACGACGTGGATCTCCCCGGTTGCGTACGAGGCCGCCGGGCCCGCGAGATAGACCGCCGCGCCGGCGATCTCCTCGGGGTCGGCGAACCGATCCTGCGGGATCTCGGTGAGGAGCTCCTCGTGGATGGATTCGTTCCCCCTGACACCCGCCGTGAATTCGGTCTTCACGTAGCCCGGAGCGATCGCGTTGACACGGATGGCGGGTGCCCACTCGACGGCGAGGGTTCGCGTCATGCCGACCAGCGCGTGCTTCGAGGCCGTGTAGGGGACCTGATGGGGGAGCCCGACGACCCCGCCGACGCTGGCGACGTTCACGACGCTTCCCTCGTCATCGCGCTCGTCGATGCGACGAGCGAACTCACGCACACAGCGGAAGGCCCCGGTCGCGTTCACGTCCATGATCCCCTCCCATGTCTCGATCGCGAGCTCCCGCGCATCGCCGAAATACGGGTTCGTACCGGCGTTGTTCACGAGCACGTCGACCGGACCGAACCCCTCCTCGGCTCGATCGAACGCCGCCTCGACGTGGGCGGTCTCGGTCACGTCCGCGGTGCAGGCGACGGCCTCGCCCCCGCTCGCCTCGATACGTTCGACGGTCGCTTCGAGATCGTCTTCGGAGCGTGCGAGCGCGACTACTGCTGCCCCGGCATCGGCCATCGCGACGGCGATCTCCTCGCCGATGCCGCGGCTGGCACCCGTCACGAGCGCGGTCTTCCCTTCGAGCGAGAACCGTTCGAGTTCCATGCTCCTCCTCCGCCAGCGGGGACCATAAGCGTCGAGCTGGCTTTGAGAACTGTCACGAACGATCGGCCATAGCCAATGTTATGGGAGACCCCCACAGAGCCAGCGCATGGCACTGGCGACTCCGGACTTGAGCGGTCACACGGCGTTCATCACCGGCACGACGCGGGGCATCGGCAAGCGGATCGCGCTCGCGCTCGCCGAAGCCGGTTGTAACGTCGTCTCGACGGGCAAGACCGTCGACGACAGCGATAGTGATCTCGACGGGACGATCCACGAGACTGCCGCCGAATGCGAGGAGCGCGGCGTCGACGCACACGCCATCCAGCTGAATCTGCGCGACGAGGAGCAGGTCGAGGCGGCCGCCGCCGAGGCGATCGACGTCTTCGGCGAGGTCGACATCGTGATCAACAACGCGAGCGCCATCCAGATGGCCTCCGTCGAGGAGCTGCCGGCCAACCGGTTCGACCTGCTGACCGACGTGAACATCCGAGGGACGTATCTCACCTGTCGGGCGTTCATCCCACATCTCAAGGAGATCGGCGGCGGGCAGATCCTGACGAACGCACCCCCGGTGAAGATGGATCGCGCGCCCGGCGAGGCGGCCTACGCGTGGTCGAAGATGGGGATGACGTTCGTGACGCTCTCGCTCGCGAGCGAACTCCGGGGTACGGGAATCTCGGCCAACAGTTTCTGGCCCGTGACGGCCATCGACACGCGCGCGACGCGTTACTTCGGCATGGGGACGGAGGACGACTGGCGCTCGCCGGTCATCGTCGCCGACACCGTGCTCGAACTGCTCGACCGCGACGAGGAGTTCACCGGCAATGCCGTCTACGACGAGGACGTGCTCCGCGAGGCTGGCGTCACCGATTTCGAGCGCTACAACTGCACCGAGGGCGATCCGACTCCGCTCTCGGCACAACTGTTCGATCCCGACTACGAACGGCCGTAGCTTTCCGTTCCGTCCGTAGCGGGGAAGGAGGAGGAATCGTCGAGCCGGAACGAGCGACACAGCCTTCAGTCGTCGCCGTTTCGTCTGTGCATGAATCGAGCACGACTCGGGGCCATCGGCGTGGCGACGGCCGGGGGCGCACTCGCGGTCTGGAGCGCCTTCGGAGTGCTGCGCTCGCGATCGGCCGAACGGGTCGACTACACCGTCGAACGGACGATCGACGACCGGACCGAGATCAGGCGCTATCCGGAACTCGTCCGCGTCGAGACCACCGGCGACTCGACGCGCGAGGCGTTCGGACGGCTGTTCGATTACATCCAGGGCGCGAACGAGTCGCGCTCGGACGTCTCGATGACGGCTCCCGTACGGACCGACAACACTGGTGAGGACGAGGGGGCAGGCGAATCGATCGAGATGACCGCGCCCGTCCGCACGGAGAACGGTGCCGATTCCGAATCGGTGTCGATGACGGCTCCCGTCCGTACTGACACGGACGACGACGGCGTCCAGATGGGATTCTATTTGCCCGCGAAATACACGCCGAACACCGCGCCGCGGCCGACGGGTTCGGAAGTATCGCTCGCGGTCGAGTCGCCGCGGTCGGTTGCGACACGGCGCTTCTCGTGGTGGCGACCGGACTGGCGGACGCGCCGACAGGCGTCGAAGCTCCTGGATTCGCTCGGCGACAGCGATGTCGAACCCGTCGGCGAACCGTTCAATCTCGGGTACAACGACCCGTCCACCCCGCCCTTCCTCCGAACCAACGAAGTTGCCGTTGATGTCGAGTGGGCCGACGGGGCGTCGACGGCGGAGACGTCCGGTGGTGAGGACACACCGGATATCGGTGGCGATTAGCGACTAGCGATCACTGGAGATAGCTCGGTTCCTCGGCGTCACAGGCCTCCTCGTGCTGTTCGGCCTCCTGGTCGTCGTCGAACATGAGCCCGCAGTGTTCGCACTCGTGCCACGTGGTTCCATCACGCTCGGTTTCGACCACCATACTTGACGTGGACCATCTACGACCAAAGGTGTTGTCCCCAGTGGGAACGCTGAAGGCTGTCGGTCCGTCAGTCGGTGTATGGCCGGTGGGGACGTCGACGGCGTCGAACTTACTGTCGAAGGTGCACAGAAGCGGGATGCGGGCCGGGGCGTCGCACGCCTGCCAGAGGCAGCCCGGCATACACTGGGGGTGCTGAGCGGCGACACGGTCGTCATCGACGGCGAGCGCGCCACGGTGGCGAAGGTCTGGCCCGCGAGCGGCGACCTCGCCGGCGATCGAGTCCGTATCGACGCCGATACACGGACGAACGCGGGCGTGACCGTCGGCGACTCCGTGACCGTGTCGCCCGTCACGGTCGCCGAGGCGACGCGCGTGACCGTCGACGTCCCCGAAACCCTCGATGCGGACGACGATCTCACCGCGCTCGTCACGCGTGCGCTGCTCGATCGCCCGATCAAGGCCGGCGAGCAGCTGCGCATCGAACGGCTCGGGCCGGCACCGCTCGCGATCGAATCGACCACGCCCGAGGGCACCGTCCGCGTCACGCAGGAGACGATGATCGCGCTCCGTGGCGGGGCCGATCTCGAAACGGACACGACGACCACGACGGACGCAACGCCGACGACGGGGACGACCGACGCAAGCGATGGCTCGGCTCGGGTCACCTACGAGGACATCGGCGGGCTCGACGATGAACTCGACCAGGTGAGAGAGATGATCGAACTCCCACTTTCCGAACCCGAACTGTTCCAGGAGCTCGGTATCGAGCCGCCCTCCGGCGTGTTGCTCTACGGGCCACCGGGGACGGGCAAGACGCTGATCGCGCGGGCGGTCGCCGGCGAGGTCGACGCGTTCTTCACGACGATCTCGGGCCCGGAGATCGTCTCGAAATACAAGGGCGAATCCGAGGAGAAGCTCCGCGAGGCGTTCGATCGGGCCGAGGAGAACGCGCCCTCGGTCGTGTTCATCGACGAGATCGACTCGATCGCGAGCGCGCGCGGCGACGACGCCGACATGGAGACGCGCGTCGTCGCCCAGCTACTCACCCTCATGGACGGGCTCGAAAGCCGCGGGCAGGTCGTCGTCATCGGTGCGACCAACCGGGTGGACGCGATCGACCCGGCACTCCGCCGGGGCGGACGGTTCGATCGCGAGATCGAGATCGGCGCGCCCGGCGAGGCGGGCCGGCGGGAGGTCCTTGACGTGCACACCCGCTCGATGCCGCTGGCCGAGGACGTCGATCTCGATCGGCTGGCCGCTCGCACACACGGGTTCGTCGGTGCCGACCTCGAATCGCTCGCCGTCGAGGCGGCGATGGCGGCGCTCAGACATCGCACCGAACGCGATTCGCTCGCCGTCACCCGTGCGGACTTCGAGACGGCGATGGCGGCCGTCGATCCCTCGGCGATGCGCGAGTACGTCGCCGAGAGCCCGAATGCGGGCTTCGACGATGTCGGCGGACTGGATGACGCGAAAGCCACGCTCACCGAGGCCGTCGAGTGGCCGCTCTCGTATAGCGCGCTGTTCGAGGCGACCGCGACCGACCCGCCGGCGGGCGTGCTCCTCCACGGGCCGCCCGGAACGGGGAAGACGCTGCTCGCCCGCGCGCTCGCCGGCGAGAGCGACGTGAACTTCATCTCGGTGGCCGGGCCGGAACTGCTCGATCGGTACGTCGGCGAGTCGGAGAAGGCCGTCAGGGAGGTGTTCGCTCGCGCCCGGCAGGCCGCCCCGGCGATCGTCTTCTTCGACGAGATCGACGCCGTCGCGGGCGGGCGCGGCGAAAATCACGAGGTGACGGAACGGGTCGTCTCACAACTCCTGACCGAGATCGACGGACTGGCCGAGAATCCGAACCTGATGGTGCTCGCCGCGACCAACCGAATGGACGCCATCGATCCCGCACTGCTCCGGCCGGGCCGCATCGAAACCCACATCGAGGTGCCGGCTCCCGACGAGGCCGCCCGTAGGGCGATCTTCGCCGTCCACACCGACGACAAACCCGTCGCCGAGGACGTCGATATCGATCGACTGGCCGCCGACGCAGAGGGATACTCCGGGGCCGACATCGAAGCGCTCTGCCGGGCGGCCTCGATGGCCGCCATCCGCGAGGTCGCCGGCGAGCACAGTCCAGAAGACGCCACCGCACACGCCGACGAGGTGCGCATCACGGCGGAGCACTTCGAGGATGCTGGCGAGTCGATCACGCCGACGTTCGAGTGACCGATCGAAAAGCCGAGTAAGAGAATCCGCGTTCAGGCCGCTCGTCGCGCCCGCAGGAAGCTCCGAACGATCCGCCGTCCGCGCCGCATCAGCAGGGCCATCGATCCAACGAGCAGTGCGAGACCCGCAGCGAGCGCCGGGTTGGTGAGCAGCCAGAGGAGAACGAGAACGAGCGCCATCGCCGCGTAGACGAGTGCCACATCTTGGGAACTAACTCGTGCGTTCAGTCGTCGGTTCCGCTCGGTCCGGCCGTGTCGCGTCGTTCGTCCCCTCATACGTGTAGTGAGAGGGGCCGCCCCGCAAAAAATATAATTTGAAATACATTTTGTAACGCGCGTTACTGAAATCGATTTCAGGAGGAGGCCGTTCAGATCGCGCTGCGGCGGGTCTCGACGAGCGAGAGGTCGCCGTCGAGGGTCGCGTGGAGTCGTTCGTCGTCGAGGTCGATGGCGAGTTCGAGCTCCCAGGGATCGGTCGAGCGCACAGTAGTGAGGTCGTCGCTCACGCACCAGTCGAGTTTCCAATAGGGCGTCGCGCCAAGGTCGACGTCGTGATCGCGGTGGAAGGCGACGACCGGCGAGCGATCGAGCAGACTCAGCCCGATCGCCGAGCAGAGGCTGTGATCACACTGTTCGCAGACGTGATCGGCGCGGAGGCCAACCCCGAGACAGCACTCGCCCTCGTCCGATATCGTGGTGGTCATCCGTCCGCTACACTCGGGACAGACGCCGTCCTTGGCGAGACAGTGGAGATGGCGCACCCGCTGGTCGAACGCTTCGAGGACTTCCTCGTTCGTGCGGTCGTTGAGCCCGCCCGGCGGGAAGGAGTACTCGCCGTGAGCACGGCCGCAGTCGGGACAGTCGAGCGCGAGCATCTCCTCCTCGTAGCTCGCGACGAGCGGTTCGCCACACCGGGTGCAGCCGTCCGCGATCACGAACGGCTCGACCCGTGGGTGTTCGGTGAACGACCCCGCGAGCACCGCGCGGACGACCTTCGCGCCGGCGGTGCGGAGCTCGTACCCCTCCTCGACCTTTCGCACGTACTGATGAGCCTGTCCAAGAAACATCGACAGGGAAATCAGATTCTGCGGGTTCCGAGTTCACATGACGTAGATTTTATCTAGCGGAAACTCCTGTNTGTCCAAGAAACATCGACAGGGAAATCAGATTCTGCGGGTTCCGAGTTCACATGACGTAGATTTTATCTAGCGGAAACTCCTGTATAGCGTAAGGATTCATCCGTGACGTCTAATTTCATCCGATACGACCAAGATCAGCAACACCTCCTGCCGAAGAACGTCGCGGAGTGGGTCGAAGAGGATAGCCTCGAACGCTACGTCTCCGACGTCATCGATCATCTCGACAACGAGGGCCGACTCGATCCGTTCTATCCCGACGATCGGGCGGACGGCCGTGGCCGGCCGCCCTTCCATCCCGTGATGATGCTCAAAATCCTCGTCTTCGGCTACTGTATCGGTATCCGCAGCTCCCGCAAACTCGACCGCCTCCTCGAACGCGACGTCGCTTTTCGTTACCTTGCCGCGAATCAACACCCTGACTTCCGCACGATCAGCCTCTTCCGCAAGAACCACCGCGAGGAGTTCGAGCACCTCTTCGTTGAGATTCTTCGCCTCTGCCGGGAAGCCGGCATGGCCGAGATGGGTGAAGTCGCCTTGGACGGCCGTCGCGTCCAAGGCGACGCCGCACTCGACCAAAATCGCACTCGTGAGCAGATAACCGACGAAATCCACGACATCCTCGACGAAGCCGCCGAGATTGACGCGGTCGAAGACGAGGAATACGGCCCGCACCAGCGTGGAGACGAGCTCCCGGAGGAACTCCGGGAGCAAGAGGACCGATTGAATCGACTGCGGGAAGCCAAGCACCGACTCGACGCCAAAGAACAGCAACGCAAGGAGGAACAAGCCGAGAAAATCCGCCAGAGAGAACGCGAGGAGGACGAAATGGGTCGAAAGAAACGAGGCCGGAAGCCCACNCTCAAAACCAGCAACGGCTGGAAACAGGGCTACAACGGCCAAGCAATAGTGGACTGCGACACCCAGGTCATCGTCACTCAGGACATCACTACTGACGCAAACGACGTCCAGCAACTCGAACCGATGCTGGAGAACTGCGAGGAGGTGAACGGCAAGCGCCCGGAGAAGGCGCTTGCCGACGCTGGCTACTGGAGCAAAGCGAACGCGCAGTTAGCGGATGAGCAGACGGAACTGTTCATCGCCACGACCAAAGACTGGAAGCGACGGAAGGAGCTTCGGGAGGCGGATCCGCCGCGAGGGCGGATCCCCAAGTGGTACGGGCTGAAAGAACGCATGGAGCGGAAGCTTCGGACGAAACGNGAGCTTCGGGAGGCGGATCCGCCGCGAGGGCGGATCCCCAAGTGGTACGGGCTGAAAGAACGCATGGAGCGGAAGCTTCGGACGAAACGAGGCAGAGGCATCTACCGCAAGCGCAGCCAAAGCGTCGAAGCAGTGTTCGGTCAGCATGTCACCCGCGGCTGCGACCGATTCCTGTTACGCGGGGAGACAGGGGCACAAGCGGAGGGGTCGTTGTTTTCGGCAACACACAACCTGCTGAAACTGTGGCGGTCCGGCCGGGGGCCGGACGGCCACGAAGTGGCGGACGCGATCGCCGGGTAACTGAGCCCGGTTCCCTTTTTGTCGACGCTGACGGATCGGTCTGCCGAATCGTACAGCAGTGACTTCAGGCGATATCGGGTGACGGGTAGTGCGGAATTCTTAGACGGGCTCNGCCCGGTTCCCTTTTTGTCGACGCTGACGGATCGGTCTGCCGAATCGTACAGCAGTGACTTCAGGCGATATCGGGTGACGGGTAGTGCGGAATTCTTAGACGGGCTCTGATCGGTGAGTTTTCCGAGATGGTAGTTGAACTGCGCGCTGTCGCGCATGCCGACCATCTCGTTGAGCGTCGAGAAGCGGACGGGCTCCTCCTCGGCCCGCCAGAGCGCTTCGAGGATGCTCAATCGGGTCTCGTTCCCGATGAGCGCGAACGCGTCGGCCGGCGCGACGCAGTCGACGCACTCCTGGATGTCCGGTGTGCTCATGGCTGTCCTACCGCGACCGGAACGATAAGTGTTTTTTCGATACCCGGGACGGCTCGACCACTCCGCTCACTGGCGTTTCAGACCGTCACGAACGCCGCCGACCGTCCGCGCGAGCCGTCGATGGATGCGTCGGCGCTGATAGACGCCCTCGCCGACGGCCCAGACGAGCGAAACAAGTAGCCCTACGCCGAGAACCGTGAAGGCCCAGGTCGGCAGCCACGTCGGTTTGAGCCACGGCGCGACGTGTTTCCAGCGCACGGCGAGCTCGGTGAGTTCGCCCGGGAGCGGTGTCGTGGACACCACGCCGTCGACCACGCGTGGGATTGAGGGGAGGGCCGTCTCGCGGCTCCCGCCGTGGAGAGTCACGGCCCCGGTGGCGTTCTGCTCGCGGATCGTCGGCCCGTTCGGCTCGTCGCCGTGGGCCACTCGTTCGGCGTCGTAGGTCGCCCAGGGCGCGTGCATCTCCCAGACGATCTCGCCCGCCGGCGTGACCTCGATCACCCGATGGTTCATCGAATCGACGACGAGCGTGTTGCCGTTCGGGAGGCGATCGGCGTCGCGCGGCCAGTTCAGCCCACCCGAAAGCGTCCACGTGCGCTTCCAGCTTCCGTTGCCCGGTGGGCCGCCCGTGCGCACGTACTCGACGATCCGATCGTTCTCGGAATCGGCCACCAGTATCGTCGGTGTACCGTTCGTACCATCGAGATAGGTGGGGTTGTGCTGTTCGAACATCACCGCATGATCGTCGTCGCTGCCGAGGCGCAGATCGATCTCTTTCGTCGAGCGATTCACGGCGATGACCTGGTCCATGTTGCGCACCGAGACGAGGAACTCGCCCTCCCGGAACTCGTCGACATCGTTGACGTGCGTCCAGTCCTTCGTCCCGATCCCGTCGTCGGCGGTCGCCGGGTAGTGGTTCTTGAACTGCCACTCCCAGGTCACGTTCTCGGTCGTCCGGTTGTAGACGAACACGCTGTCGTTGCTCGTCGAGCCGGTGTCGTAGTTGATGCCTGCGACGAGCAGTTCGTCACCGTTGATCAAATCGACGTCGTGGATGTCCGGACTGTCGAACCGCTCGGTCCAGACCCGTTCCCGACTATCGGGGTCGAACTCGTAGACGATGGTCGTCCCCCGGACGGGGTTGACGACGAGCAGGTTGCCGTTCGGTAACGGATCGACATCGTAGAACCAGTTCGTCCGGTCGTCGGGACCGTCGTGGGTCCAGTTCACCGATCCGTTCTCGTCGACCGAGACGAGCCGTGCGGGACGACTCTGGAGCGACATCCCCTGGGCGTGCCAGCCCTGACTCGAAATGACCGTTTCGCTGTCGGGCGTGGTGCTCGTGACGCCGCGTTTGAACGTCGGTTCGTCGTACGAGAGCGTCAACACGCCGCTGAGGAGCACCAACGAGAGCACGACAACCCCGAGCAGCCCCCGGACGAGCCAGCGACGGGACGGCAACCCGACCATGAGAGGACCTGTTCGGACCGTCACATAGCGATTACGGAAATCCGGTCACGGGGTACATCTTTCGCCATAGACCGGTCCAAAAGCACAGATCAGCCCCAACAGGACTGCGTGCGAGCGTACTGACGCCCCTGCGAGAGGATACCCCGGTAGAAGTCGTCGCTCCTACTGGAAGCTGTAGGAGCTTGCGAACGGTCGCCTGCCGGCGACCGCACGACGAGCCATCCCACGAGACCGCCCAGCGACGGCCTACCCCCAAAAAGACTGTGTGCGTGCATACTGGCGCTCCTGAGAGAGGATATCCCGGTAGAAGTCGTCCTCGTTCTCGCGGAGTTTGGCGATGATGCGGGCGGCGTTGTGCGGACCGACGCCGCGGGCGGCGAGCGCGATGACCGCCTGCTTGCCGTGGCTCTGGACGAGCGTCGCGGCCTGGTACGCCCGCTCGGTCTGCTTTTCCTGTTCGTCGTCCTTCTCGCCGGTTTTGATCGCCTCGACGACCTCCTCGGCCCACGGGTTGAGCGCCGCGATGCGCGTCGAGCCACAGAGCGGGCATTCGGGCTGATCGGGGATCCGCCGCACCTCCTGCGTGCGCTCCCACTCCTGGCAGTGCAGACAGAACAGTCGCATTCGATCCTCCTGGATCCGCTCTCGCACCGTGTCGATGACGCTCGCGTCGGCGTTCTCGGGCGCGAGCAGCTCCTTGCCCGACGAGCGCCCGTCGATTCCCACGGGGGTGTGTCCGCTGTGGGTCACGAGGTCGATCTCCTCGGACTGAACACCCGCGAGCACGTCGCCGGCGTCGTCGATCGAGAGATCGTCGTGAAAGACCTCGCGGACGGCCTCGTCGTAGACCGGCGTGTCCTGGAGCGCCGCGAGCAGCCGTCCGCGGCCGAATCGACTGTCGCTCTGCCAGGATTTGAGCGCGCCGAACGTCGCCGCGACCTGTGCGAGTTTGAACTTCAGCGCGTCGGAGTTCTTGAGGCTGAGTTCGATGAGCCCCGCGACGTGCTCCGGTGCTGTCTCGTTCAGGATCTCGACGACATCGCTCCCGCGCACCGCGCGCGGCACGTCGAGTTCGATGCGATAGGGGTCGATCTCCATGCCCACGGAGGAGCCGGTTCGCTGGCCGAGCAGCGCCGACAGAACCCTCCCGAGGGTCTCGTTGGTCGTGTGGCCGAAACAGGCATTCACGACGATCGACCGGGGTTCGGATTCGACGACGATCCGATCGCCCGTGGGCATCGGACCATCCGCCTCGATCTGCTTTTCGAGCGGGTCAAGCGCCTCGCTCGCAGTGAACTCGTCGGTCGGATAGCGGTCAGCGAGATCGTCGGCCACCGCAGCCCGCGACGCGCCGTCGGCGAACGACTCGCCGACCGTTCCCCGGATCTCGCCGACCTCGCCGGCGACCGCTCGCGGTACCGGGATCTCTTGGCCGGTCCACGAGGGGATCTCGCCGGCGGGGTCCTCGATCGGGCTGACCTTCACCTCGCTCTCCTCGTCGTCGACCTCCGCGATGCGCCACATCTCGCCGCGCTGGATGAACGTCTCGCCCGGGCCCGCGAAGTTGACGACGAACCGTTCGTCGAGCGTGCCGATCGTCCGCCCGGAGGCGACGTCCGAGACCGTGTACGTCTCCTCGTCGGGGATCATCGAGAGGTTGGCGTAGAAATACTGCCACGACCCGCCGGACTTTTCGAGCTGATCCTGCTCCTCGTCGAGCCAGAGGATCCGGTTGCCCGACAGCTCGCGGACGATCTCGCGGAACGTCTCCTCGCCGAGATCGCGGAACGGGTAGGCACGCGTGACGATCTCGTAGGCCTGGCGTGCGCCGATTTCGCCGAAATCCATGACGAACCCGACGATCTGGTTGGCGACCGTATCCAGGCTGCCGTGGTGGATCTCCGCTGGCTCGACCAGCCCTTCGTGGGCGCGCCGGCAGATGGCGAGCGCTTCGAGCGTGTCGTCTGGTCGGGTGGTCAGCACGGTGCCAGACGAGAGTCGGTCCGAGCGATGGCCTGCCCGGCCCACCCGCTGGAGGAGGCGTGCGACCTCGCGCGGGCTCTGGTACTGGATCACGTGATCGACGCGGCCCACGTCGATACCGAGCTCCATTGACGAGGTACACAACAACCCATCCAGTTCGCCGGCTTTGAAGCCGTCCTCGACCTCGATCCGGGCCTCCTTCGAGAGCGAGCCGTGATGGACACCGATAGGAAGATCGAGCGCGTTGCAGCGCGAGCCGAGCGCTTCGGCCGTCTGGCGCGTGTTGACGAAGATCAGTGTGGATTCGTTGTCGGCGACGAGATCACGGATCGCCCGAACGTGGCTCGCGAGGTCGGGATCGCTCGCGAGCTCCGCCGCCAGCGTTTCGTCCTCGTCGGTGACCCGTGGCTTGCGCACTCGGACATCGAGCCGGCTGCCGACGTCGACCTCGATGAGCGCGCACTCTCGCCCGCCGGTGAGGAACTTCCCGACCTCGCCGGGATCGCCGACGGTCGCCGACAGGCCGATGCGCTGGAACTCCCCCGCGAGCTCGCGGAGGCGTTCGAGCCCGATCGTGAGCTGCGCGCCGCGTTTCGACGCCGCGAGCTCGTGAACCTCGTCGATCACGACGTGCGAGACGTCCCCGAGCGCTTTGCGGAGCTTCTTCCCCGTGAGCATCGCCTGGAGCGTCTCGGGCGTGGTCACGAGCACGTCCGGCGGGTCCTCGGCCTGCTTCTGGCGGTGGTACTGGGTCGTATCGCCGTGGCGCACGTCGATGTCGAGCTCCAACTGTTCGCCCCACCAGTCGAGCCGGTCGCGCATGTCGCGGTTGAGCGCCCTGAGCGGGGTGATGTAGAGCGCCTGCATCCCGAACCGGTCCTCGCCCGCGAGCGCGTCGAACACCGGGAGCATCGCGGTCTCGGTCTTCCCTGTGCCCGTCGGTGCGATCACGAGCCCGTCCTGCCCGTCGGCGAGCGGCGGGATCGCCTTGCGCTGTGGCTCGGTCGGGGTCGTGAACCCGCGCTCGGAGAGCGCTGCCCTGACCTGCTCGCCGAGATGTGTGAAGGCCGCCAGATCGGCGGCGGCCTCGCTATCTGCCATTGGATTTTCTATGGGTGCGAGCCGATTAAGAACTCCGTTCCACGCCGTACACACCGATACACTGATTCCTCCGTACCCACCATTTTTCACATCATCCTGTGTATTGGGAACATGGAGGTCGAACTCCTCTATCCGGCTTGTCTCTTCGGTGTCGGGAGCCTCATTTTCATCCAGTCGCTCGCTGAGCTCCTCGTCCGGCGTCGTCTATGGCTCGGTATGGGACTGCTCGTCGGGAGTCTCTCGCTTCTGCTCGGTGTGGGAATCGACGCACTGGGGCTCGGCAGCGATACCGGAACGGTGGAACCGGCGAGCGTCGTGCTCGTCACCATCGCATTCGTGCTCGTCCTGGGTGGGACTGTGGGACGATTCGTCGATTACAGTCGCGCGTAATCGCCGAGACGCGTCCCGTCGAGCAGATACGCCTCGCCGTTCGCGAGCCCGTCGGGCAGAAACGGCGCGAGGAACTCCTGGCCCTCGACGTTCACCCACGTCCCACCGGAGAGATCGTTGAACGACGGGAACACCACGAGCTCGCCGTCGATCGCCAACTCGGTGTCGTGGTGGTCCTCGAATTGCTCCGGCGCGAGCGACCCACGGAGCCACGCACGCTCGGCCCGACTCCCGCCCCCCTCGTCTTCGAGCCGGACGGTCGGGTGTTCGTGGCCGATACAGACCACATCCGCTTCGAGCACTCGCTCGCTCGGCCAGGTGTGTCCGTGGGCGAATCCCACGCCGCCGACACGGATGCCGTCGGTGGGCGTCACGGTCACGCCGAACTCCTCGGCGAGCGACTCGATCTCGCCGTCGTGGTTGCCCTTGACGAGCGTGACTGGAACGCGCTCGGCGAGCGCGGACAGCAGCGTTTCGAGCTCCTCGCGCTCATCGCCGCGCGAACCGCCAATCGAGTGGGCGAGATCGCCGAGGAACACGACCCGTTCGGGTGCCGTCGTCTCGACGAGCGAGAGCACGTGCCCGCGGCGTTCGTCGGCCTGGCTCGGTAGCGAGACACCCTCCCACCGGAGTGCGGCTTCGAGCCCGGCGTGGTAGTCCGCGATGCAGAGCACGCGCTCGCCGCACTCGACGACGGCGGCCGGTTCGCCCGGAATCGGCTCGACGCGACCCTTCCCGCCCATCAGATCGGTTTGAGCCTGTCGTCGTCGGGCTCGTAGCACTCGCCGCTCATCAGCGCTTCTTGGATCCCGTCGTCGGCCGCTTCGGGCGTGAGACCGTACTCCGCGACGGCATGCTCGACGACCGCCTCCCGATCGACGCCGTCGCCCTCGTTCAGCGCCGCCATCGCCGCGACGACCGCCTCTTCGGGATCGGGATCGTCCTCGGCCGCTTCCGACTCATCGTTCTCACCGACATCGTCGGTTCCATCGGTTCCGTCGTCAGCGGCGGCTCCGGCGCTTTCGCCTTCATTCTCGCGCTCTGACGCAGGTTCGGTATCGGGAACGGAATCGGTCGATTCGGGACCCGCTTCGTCCATCTCCTCGGGTCCCGGCGTCTCGATATCGGCTTCGCCCGGCCCACCCACCTCGGCGGCGCTCTCGAAGTCGGTGCCGAACTCCTCCTCGATCCGCTCGCGCTCGTCGGGATCGATCTCGAACTCCTCCGGATCGTCGACGTCGGCCTCGATCGCTTCCTCGTCGTCCGTCTCGATGACCCCCTCATCATCCGCCTCTGGAGCGATTTCCTCGTCGGTTCCGCCGATCTCGCCGAACGGCTCGTCGGCTTCGTCCCCGCTCTCGTCTCCGTGTTCGTCTTCGGATCGTGCTTGCTCCGTCGTTTCGGCGGGTTCGGGTTCGTCGAATTCGCCCTCGGCATCCGGTTCGGCTTCGATGCCCGTTTCGCGCTCCGTATCACCCGTCGAATCCGTTCCGGATGTGATCCCGTCGTCCGTATCCGTGCTCTCGGCCGCAATCTCGTCGTCCGTCCCGATCGCTGGCTCCGCGTCGGCTTCATCACCGGTCGCGATCGCCGCGTCGGGGTCGCTACCGTTTTCCGAATCAGCTGGTTCGGAACGTTCGACCGCTGCATCGCCCCCGGTCGATCGGCCTTCCGGTGCGACGTCGAGCGGGCCGACTTCCTCGCGCTCGCCAGCGACCACTCGCGCCGCGTCGAGTGCGAGTTCCTGGGCGGCGTCGAGATACGCCGGCGTCGTGTCGTAGTGAGCGAGCGCGCGCGGGACCCCGGCGGCCAGCCCTCGTTCGATACCCTCGTCTTCGAGCGCATCGCGGAGCGCATCGCCGCGCTCGTCGCGGTCGCGCGCCGCGCGCATCGTCCGGACGCGTTCGAGGGTCAGTTCGGCGGCATCGACGGCGAAGCGGTCGCGCGTGGCGGCGTCGACCTCGTTCAGGCTTTCCGGTCGGATCGAGGTGAACACCCGATCGGAGTCCTCGGGCTGGAACGTCCGCGCCTTGCCCGCGACGGCGACGAACGCAGGGGTCTCGGCGCGTTCGAGGAAGGAGAGCGCCTCGGGCTGGTACTGGCCGGCGTAGACGACGAACGCACCCGTGGGGTCGACGACCCGGGCGCGCAGCTGCTCGTCGTTGACTGCCTCGATCTCGGTGAGGACACCCACGGCGAACAGGCGGTTGAGTCGCGCGCCGGTCGGCGTCACGACGTAGTTCGGTGCGCGCTCCTCGTCGCTCTCGGCGTACGAGAGGGTCGCATCGTCGAACTCGGCCGCGAAGACCCGATAGGCGGTCTCGCGGTTCGGCCGGCTGCTCATTCGGCCACCTCCGCCCCGCCCGCCTCGTCGACCTCGGCGAGCAGCGTTCGCGCATGCTCGGCGGGGTCGTCGTCGCGGGGCGCGAACTCCGTCGCTTCCAGGTTCGCGCCGTAGTCGTCGATCGAGAGCGTGCCCCGCACGCGGAACTCGTGACCGACGATCGACTCGCGTATCTCGTCGGCCACCACCTCCTGATCCATCGCGTCCCGGGCGGCCTCGCGCGCGTCCTCGACATCGCCGCCGTAGACCTCTTCAGTGAGGTCGGCGTCGAGCACGGCCGTGAGCGACGCCGTCCCGTCGTCGACGATGGCCTTCACGCGCAGGTCGTCCTCGCCGTCGACATCGCCGTGTGCGCGGCACTCACCCCGCTGGATGACGCGCCCGCACTCCGGGCAGCGCTGGATGAGTCCGGAGCCGTCCCGGACCGCGAGCAGGCTGCCGGTGATCGTCACGTCGAACAGCCCGCCGGTGGCGATCGCCTCGTGGACGCTCATCCGCGGTGCGTTCTCGCCGCCCTCGATCGTCTCGTCGAGCGGCTCGATCGTCGAGAACTCGGCGACGTTCACCGAGGGAACGCCACGAAATTCGCGGACGTAGGCGTTCTCGATGCGGACCGAGGCCCCCTCGTCGATTCCTTCGTGGGGGTTCCAGTCGGTGAACGGCAATCGTCCCGACTCGTCGGCGACGACGCCGCTCAGGATCTCCGTCTCGCCGTCGCGTCCGTCGATGACCTTCTCCTCGACCTCGGCGACGCGAACCGCGAGCGTGCGCCCGCGATCGCCCGGCACGAGCTCCGCGAGCGTGCTTTCGCCACCGATCTCGTAGGGAACATCCAGGTGATCGTCGGCGAACGCGACGGTCGTCTCCGAGCCGAGGTTGAGTTCGGGATTACCCTCCCACTCGCGGACGCCGGCCCCGTGTGCCTCGATCGTATCGCCCGGCGCGAGCTCGAAGTCTTCCCAGGCCGTGTAGGAGATCTTTCCTGATTCGTCGGCGAGCTCACCCTCGAAGATCACGAGCTCGTCGCCCTGGTAGCGGATCGAGCGCTTGCCGACCGTGAGCACTCGCCCGCGAACCGTCACCGAGCCGTCGCCCGTCGAGACGTCGGCGATGGCCTTGCTCGCAGGGGCTCCACCATCCGTGTCGTCGCCGTACTTCCGCCGGAGACTGTTCTTGGCCTCCTCCATCGGTACGCTGTACTCCACCAGGTTCTGCAGATCCGCTTTGACCTCCTCTTTGTCGACACCGAGGGCGGAGGCGAGCTCCTCGGCATGATCGTCGAGTGTCATCACCTGTCTTCGGAGCGGAACGAACTAAAGCGTTCGCGCCCGCAGTCAGTCGTTCTCGGTCGTGCTCGCCGCCGTCTCGGTGCCGGCGACGCCGTCGATGCGGTAGGTGTAGATCCCGGTGAAGAGATCGCTCGTCAGCGCGAACCCGCGCTTTTGGTTGTACGTGGCGCTGTAAGCCATCGGCGGCTCGCCGAACACCTGGAGATCCTCTGCCGGATTCGGCACCGCGGGCGCGTCGGTGCGCTGGCTGTCGATCGGATGCGGGTCCGTCGGATCGGTGATGTCGTAGAGAACCGTGCCCTCGTGCCAGTCGCCGCTCACCACCAGCGTGGCGTCCGCCAGCGGAACGATATCGAACTGGTGGCCGGTCCAGTCGAAGCGTTCTGTCTGATCGTCCGTCCCGTCGTCGCCCGATTCCATGCGCTCGGCGTTCGGCGAGACGGTGAACCCGATGGGGATCGGGTTCTCGATCGAGCCGTCGCGCCAGCCGATGTCGAAGACGTGTTTACCGCCCGGCGTCCCGTAGGAACGTTCGTCGCCGACGACCACGAGATCGCGGTGCGGGTCGGGCAGCGCGTAGTGGCAGTTCCCGAACGCCTCCTCGCCGACCTCGCTGTTGGCGTAGGAGGGATGCTTGTCGTAGTCGAAGTGACCCACCTGGTTCGGCTTCAACGGGTCGCTCGCGTCGAGCAGCACGTAGCCGTCGGCCATCTCGCCCATGTACGCACAGTGGAGCAGTTCGCGTTTCGCGTCGTAGACGACGTCGTGTGCCAGGCCGGGCGGGCCGGCGGTGCCGTGCTGTTGTGGCGAGCGTGGATCGGAGACGTCCCAGACGTCGATGCCGCCGATGTTCGGATCGTCGCCGTAGTTGACCGCGTAGACGACCGATTCGTTCGAGCGAACGAACAGGTTGTGCGTCCCGCTGGCGTTGAGTTCGCCGATGACCTGTGGCGATTCCGGCGTTCCCTCGGCGAACCCGTAGTCGACGATCTGGACGCCGGAGTCGCCGGCCGGGTGGTTGCTCCGACAGTATAGCCCCTTCTTAGGTCCGAACTTGACGTCGAGACAGCGCACGCCGTCGTCGGCCGGGAAGTGATGAACGAGCTCGGGCGCGCTCGGGTCCTCCAGATCGACGAGATAGCTTCCGGTACCCGAAAACCGGGTCCCGACGGCCGCGTAGCGCCCGTCGGGGCGAACGGAGCCTTCGGCGAACCCGCCGACCGACGAGGAGAGCTGTGACCGGCCCACCTCTCCGAGCCGCCAGGTCGATGGTGTCGGCGTCGCGGCTGCGTTCGTCCGTGTTCGCTCGGCGGTCGTGGTCGCTTGAGTTTCGTTCGAGCCGTTGACGGCGCTCTCGCTCGGTTCCATCTGGAGCGCACCGTATGCCGCACCGGAACCGATACCGACCACCCCGAGAGCCTTGAGCACCGCTCGACGAGTCGTCCCTGCCATGCTGTTCGGTAGAGTCGAACGCCACGCGCGCACTTATCTCCTCCCGTTCGTCCATCCGCGCTGCAGACGCCGATTTCGACGCTTCTGACGGCTCACGATTCGATCCCGTCCACATCCCATGGCATCGAAAGCGGCTTTCGGGGTCGTCGGCTACCGTCTCCATGCACGTCGTGGCCAACGCAGCGATGAGTGCCGACGGCAAACTCTCCTCGCGCCGGCGCGAGCAGGTCGTCATCAGTGGCCCCGACGATTTCGCGCGCGTCGACGCGCTTCGGGCGTCCTGCGACGCGGTGCTCGTCGGCGGCGGGACGGTACGCGCCGACGATCCCCATCTCACCGTCGAGGATCCCGACCTGCGCGCGGAGCGTCGTGAGGCCGGCAAACCACCCCACCCCGCTCGCGTGGTCGTCGACACGCGTGCTCGTACACCGCCGGACGGCCGCGTGCTCGACGACGCCGCCGTGAGCTACGTGCTGGTCGGCGAATCGGCACCCGAAGATCGACGCACTGTGCTTCGAGACGCTGGTACGGAACTCCTCGTCGCCGGCGACGAGCGGGTCGATCTTGCGGTGGGGTTCGCCGCGCTCGAAGCCGAGGGGATCGACCGACTGCTCGTCGAGGGTGGCGGCGAGATCCTCTTTTCGGCGTTCGAGGCGGGACTCGTCGACGAACTGTCGCTCTTCGTCGGCTCGCTCCTGATCGGTGGTCGCGATGCGCCGACGCTCGCCGATGGTATGGGGTTCGTCGATGAATTTCCGGCTCTCGACCTCAAAGACGTCGAGCGCGTCGACGACGGCGTGCTCTGTCGCTACGCCGTCGAGTGATCAGTCGTCGGATTCGGCCAGCGGTGCCGTCTGCGCTTCGTCCGCATGGGTTTCGAGATACGTGTCGGCGTCGAGGGCGGCCTTGCTCCCCATCCCGGCGGCGGTCACGGCCTGCTGGTAGTGGTGATCGACCACGTCGCCAGCGCCGAAGATACCGGGGACGTCAGTGTGGGTCTGGCCGCCGCCCGTACCGCCCGCGGTGGTGAGATAGCCGGCGTCGTCCATCTCGACGCTCGTGTCGCGGAGGTAGTCGGTGTTCGGGGTGTGACCGATGGCGAGGAAGACGGCCCCGACGTCGAAATCGAACTCCTCGGTCTGTGGATCGTCGCGCTTCTCGCTCGGATGACCCTCGGGATTGGTGAGTAGCGAGACGTCCTCGACACCCTCCTCGGGCGAGCCACGGATCTCGGCGAGCTCGGTGTTCCGCATCACTTCGATATCGCCCTCCTCGACGTGTTCTTCGAGGCGCTCGATCCAGTAGTCCTCGGCGCGGAATTCCTCGCGCCGGTGGACGAGGTGGACCTTCGAGGCGAACTTCGTGAGGAAGGTCGCTTCCTCCATCGCGGCGTCGCCGCCGCCGACGACGAGCATCTCCTCGCCGCGGAAGAACGCGCCGTCACACGTGGCACAGGTCGAGACGCCGTAGCCCATGAGTTCGTCCTCGCCGGGGACGCCGAGCGTGCGCGCGCTCGCGCCGCTGGCGACGATGACGGCGTCGGCCGTGTAGCGCTTGCCGCTCGCGAGCGTGAGCTCGTATGGACGTTCGGCATCGTCGATGGATTCGATGACGCCGTGTTCGATCTCGGTGCCGAAGCGCTTCGCCTGTTCTTTCATCTCGTTGATGAGCTCCGTCCCGCCGATCCCCTCGGGGAATCCAGGGTAGTTGGCGACGTCGGTCGTGAGCGTGAGCTGACCGCCCGGTTCGTCGCCCTCCAGGACCAGCGGGTCGTTGTTCGCGCGTGCAGCGTAGATGGCCGCCGTCAGTCCTGCGATGCCCGACCCCGTGATGACGAGCCGACGATGGACCGGCTCCGCGTCCTCGTTCATACATTTGGTTGACGGTCCGCGAATAACTACCTTGTGCTGTCGCGGGAGTTTAGGGGGCTGTCCCCCTCGGTCGAGCCATGCCTGCAGATCTCGCGGAGAAGACCGACCGATACGAACGGCTGCTCGCCGACGCACTCGACGCGGCGACGATCGCGCCGCCGTCGGGGACGCCGCTGGCCGAGTCCGCGGCCGATTACGAGGAGATGGCGCGCTCGTATCTGGAGGACGGACGACACTTTCGCGCCAGCGACGACCCCGTGAACGCGCTCGCGGCGTTTTCCTACGGTCACGCGTGGCTCGACGCCGGTGCGCGCATCGGGTTGTTCTCGGTGCCGAACGAAGGTGATCTTTTCACGGTTTGAGAACAGATGCGGTCGGTGCGCTTACAAGGGGTGGGTGTGTCAGTTTCCTTCGATGGAGGCCGTTCTGTGGTACGTGCTGACCGGGACACGCGGTGGCACGAACCGCGTGCGTATTCTCCAAGCGCTCGACGAACGGCCACGTAACGCCAACCGTCTCGCCGAGGAGCTCGATCTCGACTACAAAACCGTCCGTCATCATCTCGACGTGCTGGAGGAGAACAACGTCCTCGAAAACAGCGGTGACGACTACGGCGCGATCTATCTCCCGACCGAGCAGGCGCGCCATCACTGGGAGACGATTGAGGAAATCATCGACGAGGTGAACTGAATATGGTCCGATTTGGGAAAGAGTATATGCACGCAAACGAGGTATGTTGGGATAGATGGCGGCTCTGATCGACGCGATGCGCGTGTTCAGCGCGCTGAACGTGCTGCTGCTCCTCGGACTGGGCTACGTCTGGGGGCGGAACTTCCTCCAGTTCCGCTCGAAGCACACCCTCGGCCTGCTGGTCTTCGCAGTCTTGCTGCTCGCGGAGAACGCACTGGCGATCTACTTCTTCGTCTTCCACAACACGCTCACCCTCTGGGTGACGAACCCCGAGCTTGTCCCGCTGATCGCCCAGGAAGCGATGCTCGCGCTCCGGCTGTTCGAGTTCGGCGGCGTCGCCTTCCTCACGTGGGTCACGTGGGACTGAATGTGGCACGGTGCCGTCGAAGGTGTTCGATCGGAAAACGCGCAAGGAACTGCAAGCCCATCGCTATCATTGCTCGCGCACGACCCCCTGCCGTGAGCAGCGTCGTCGGTACGTCTACCCGGAAAAGCGCCGCGATAAGCGGTAGTTTAACCCCCTCCACACAGACGGCGTCGAGAGGGCGTGAGGCGACCGATTTCGACGGTGTGTAACCGGTAGCTTTAAGTAGTTTACGAGCTAACGTATTGTCAGATACCGAGTTCTGGGAGTGGGCGCGACCGATCCCCAGCAGCCAACCGCATCCGAATCACAAACCCATGAGCGATTCAACAACACGAGTCAACGAGCGAGAACGAACCGACGAGAGCGAGGTCGAGGAAGAGGAAGTCGACGAAGACGAGCTCGTCTGTCCCGAGTGTGGCGGCCGGCTGGCCGCCGACAGCGAGCACGGCGAGACCGTCTGTACGAACTGTGGGCTCGTCGTCGAGGCCGACGAGATCGACCGCGGTCCCGAGTGGCGAGCATTTGACTCCGCCGAGCGCGACCAGAAGTCGCGGGTCGGTGCCCCGACGACGAACATGATGCACGACAAGGGGCTGTCGACGAACATCGGCTGGCAGAACAAGGACGCCTACGGCAACGCGCTCTCCTCGCGCCAGCGCCAGAAGATGCAGCGCCTGCGCACCTGGAACGAGCGCTTCCGCACGCGCGACTCGAAGGAGCGCAATCTGAAACAGGCGCTCGGCGAGATCGACCGCATGGCGAGCGCCCTGGGGCTTCCCGACAGCGTCCGCGAGACGGCGTCGGTCATCTACCGCCGTGCGCTCGACGAGGACCTCCTGCCCGGGCGTTCGATCGAGGGTGTCTCGACCTCGGCGCTCTACGCGGCGGCCCGCCAGGCTGGCACGCCCCGGAGCCTCGACGAGATCGCCACCGTCTCCAGAGTGGGGAAGATGGAGCTCACCCGGACCTACCGCTACGTGGTCCGCGAGCTGGGCCTGGAGATCCAGCCGGCCGACCCCGCGAGCTACGTGCCGCGGTTTGCCTCCGATCTCGAACTCTCGGAGGAGGCCGAGCGGCGCGCGCGACAGCTCCTCGAAACCGCCAAGGACGAGGGGATCATCAGCGGCAAGAGCCCCGTCGGGCTCGCCGCCGCCGCGGTCTACGCCGCCGCGCTGCTCACCAACGAGAAGGTCACGCAGGGCGCGGTCAGCGAGGTCGCCGACATCTCCGAGGTCACCATCCGAAACCGGTACAAGGAGCTGCTCGAAGCCGAAGGCGACGTGATGGCCGCCTGATCGACGCGAACCTTTTTGTACTCGTCGCGTGTTGAACGGTGACATGGACGAAGCAGCCGTCCAACTGTTGTGTCCGGAATGTGCGAAACATTGGCGCGAGACGCCGCGCGAGCTTCCGGCGGGCGGGTCGACGTTCCACTGTCCGAACTGTCACGCGAGCTATCGTATCAGCGAGTTCATGCGAACCGATCGCGATCTCAACGCGTTCAAACAGTTCCAGTAGTCGGACGAACCGTGTGAGGAACTGCATTATCATCGATGACAATCACCGCCGTGAAACGGCCGTTCACGGCGTTTTTCGCCTCCGTATGTTAACGAGAGTCAGGATACTACTAATATCCTCCAGTCACTAGGGACATGTGCCCATGAAAAAGCAGGAGCTTATCCACCTCCACGGCCTGCTTGCAGAGGTACGTAAGCATCACGAAGCACGGACGGGGAAATCGGCCGACTACGACTCGTACGAATCGCTCGGCGTCCGGCCGACATCGATTCACCAGTCGAAGACAGACCACAAAGCCGCCGTTTTCGCGCTCGCTGACGGTATTACAACCGATATGCGACGAACCGAAAGCGAGGAGACGGTTCCGGCGGCCGCCGACTGAGACGAGCGAACGGCAGACAACCGCGTTCTCCGGTCAGCAACGTTCCGTAGCGCCGCGGTTCACTCTTCGAGCAGCTCGTCGAACTCCGGCAGTAGATCTTCGTCGCCGTCGTCTTCGTCACTGGCATCGTCCTCATCGCTGGTGTCATCCTCGTCAGTGGCGATGTCGTCGTCATCCTCGGCTTCGTCGTCGCTTTCGAGGACCTCGATTTCGAGGACGTCGAGCGGGATGTTTTCGAGGCGTTGGCCGATCTCCTTGCGCGCGATGCGGGCGGCGTGTTCCTCGCGTTCGACGCTGAAGACGGTCATTTCGAGTTCGAGTGCGACGAGCGCTTCGTCGGCGACGATGAAGGCCGGTTCCAACTCCTCGCCGGCGGGCGAGCTGCGCGAACCCATCTCGATCTCGACGTAGCTCAGATCGGGGTTGAGCATTCCGCCGGTCTTCGAGATGGCGATGCGGACGGCCTCGTCGGGCGTCTCGACATCGTAGACGGGCACGGCGGCCTCGACGACGACTCGACAGTCCATGTCGGCCGTTCATCGGCTGATAGTATCAACGTTGGGTCGCCGAAGTCGAAAGGGCCAACGACCACCCGTTCGTCCACCATCGTGATGGAGACCGGCAGCCTCGACCTCGACGAAGTGGCGGGCGACTTCGATCTGCAGGCCACGCTCGAAAGCGGCCAGAGCTACGCGTGGCAGCGTGCGGACGGCCGGATGTACGATCGCCCGTCGGCCGTCGGCGGGTCGGCGTGGTACGAGACGGTGCTCCCGGCGACCGTCACCGGCGAGCACGAGGTGATCCGCACCCGGCAGATCGACGGTCGGCTCGACTGGGAGGCGACGACCGACGCGACGGAGCTGCTCACTCACCGACTGCGACTCGACGACGATCTCGACGCCATCCGCGAGGCGACGCCGGCCGAACCGCTGATCGAGCGTGCGTTCGACGCCTACGAGGGGCTGCGAGTGGTCCGCGATCCGCCGTTCGTCTCGCTCGTCTCGTTCATCTGCTCGGCACAGATGCGCGTGTCCCGCATCCACGGGATGCAGCGCACGCTCGCCCGCGAGTTCGGATCGGCGATCGAGTTCAACGGTGAAACCTACCACGCCTTCCCGACGCCCGTGCAGTTGGCCGACGCCAGCGAGGCGGAACTGCGCGAGTGTTCGCTCGGCTATCGAGCGCCCTACGTCGAGCGGACGGCCGAACTCGTCGCGAGCGGCGAGGCACACCCCGAATCGGCCAGCGGGATGGCCTTCGAGGAGGCTCGCGAGTATCTCAAGCAGTTCGTCGGTGTCGGGGACAAGGTCGCCGACTGCGTGCTCCTCTTCGCGCTCGACTACCTCGAAGCCGTCCCGCTCGACACCTGGATCCGGCAGGCGATTTCCGAGCATTACCCCGATTGCGATCGCGGCTCTTACGTCGAGACCTCGCGGGCGATCCGCGAGCGCTTCGGCGGCGACTACGCGGGCTACGTCCAGACGTACGTGTTCCACTACCTGCGCGGCGGGGTCGAGTGATCGTCGGGCCCCATCCCGGGAGCCGGACCGCTTTTGCTCGTCGCCGAGAGATCCGATCCATGAGCGAGATCCGTGCCCACGTGTTCGTTTCTGGTCGCGTCCAAGGCGTCGCCTATCGCGCGAACACCCGCGACACCGCCCGCGAGATCGGCGTCGATGGCTGGGTGCAAAATCTGAACGACGGCCGCGTCGAGGCGGTTTTCGAGGGCAAGGAAGGAGACGTCGAGCGGATGGTCGAGTGGTGCCACAACGGCAGTCCGGCCGCCGCGGTCGAGAGCGTCGACGTCGAATATGGCGACCCGGAAGGACTGTCCGGGTTCGAGATTCGGCGGTAGTCCGCACGCTTAATTCGCCGGCGGTCGATGCTGGTCTCATGATCGACACCGACCGGATGGCCGCCGTCGACGAGAACGCGGCGGCACTCGGCGTCTCCAGGAAACAGCTGATGGAATCGAGCGGTAACGCCGTCGCCAGTGCGGTCCGGGACATCGCCGAGCCGGACGCGCGCGTGACGATCGTCGCCGGCCGGGGCAACAACGGCGGTGACGCGTTCGTCGCCGCGCGCTTTCTCGACACGTACGACGTGCGAACGCTGCTGCTCGGTCGCGCCGAAACGGTCACGACCGAGACCGCCCGCGAGAACTGGGCAGCGCTCGAACAGGCTGGCTACGAGATCGACGAAGTGCGCGATTCGCGAAGCCTCGATCTCGGAAGTCCGGACGTCGTCGTGGACGCGATGCTCGGCACGGGCATCACCGGCGAACTCCGCGAGCCCGAGGCCACGGCCGCGCGCGCGATGAACGACTCCGACGCGACCGTTCTCTCGGTCGACGTCCCCTCCGGCGTCGATGCCGACACCGGCAAGGGAGGTGCGGGAGCCGTCGATGCCGACCACGTCGTCACGTTCCACGACACGAAACCCGGACTCGGCGCGCTCGACGCGGATATACGGGTCGCCGACATCGGGATCCCACGGGCTGCCGAGCGATTCGTTGGGCCGGGCGATCTCGCCGTCGAGCGCGATCCACACGGCGAGAAGGGCGATGCCGGGCGCGTCTTCGTCGTCGGCGGCGGTCCCTACACCGGCGCGCCGGCACTCGCGGGGCAGGCCGCGCTCCGGGCGGGTGCCGACCTTGCCTTCGTCGCCGCCCCCGAGCGGGTGTTCGAGCCGATCGCGGGCTACGCCGAGGACCTCATCGTCCAGCCCTATGAGGCCAATCGGCTCGGTCCCGACCACGTCGATGGGTTGGTCGAGACGGCGACCGATCACGACGACGTCGTGGTGCTCGGGCCGGGACTCGGCAGCGCCGACGAGACCCACACGGCCGTCGAGGAGTTCCTCCGACAGTTCGACGGCCGGGCGGTCGTCGATGCCGATGCACTCGCCGTCGTCCCCGAGATCGAAACGGACGCGACGCTCGTCTGCACGCCGAACCGGAAGGAACTCGCCGCGATGGGCGGCCCCAACGTCGACGACCTCAGCGAGCACGTCGACGAGATCGAGTCCTTCGCCGCCGATCTCGGCCACGTCGTGCTGGCGAAGGCGAAGGACGACGTGATCACCGACGGCGAGCGGACGCGGATCTCACGGACCGGAACGCCCGGGATGACCGTCGGCGGGACCGGCGACGTGCTCGCCGGGATCACGGCCGCGCTGCTCGCGACGCGGGAGCCGTTCGAGGCGGCCAGCGTCGCACCATACGTCAACGGCCGGGCGGCCGAGCAGTTCTCCGAGAGCGGGCTGCTCGCCTCCGAACTGCTCGACGGGATCCCGCACGCGATGGAGGCGGACCGATGAGCGACGACCCGGGCGATGCGAGCGACCTGACCCACACCACGACCGAAGGCGACGCACAGATGGTCGACGTGGGCGCGAAACCCGACAGCGCACGCCGGGCGGTCGCCCGCGGCACGATCCACCTCCGGGAGTCGACGGTCGCAGCAGTCGCCGACGACGGGATCGAGAAGGGGAACGTCCTCGCGACCGCGCGCATCGGCGCGATCCGCGCCGTCAAACACACGTGGGAGACGATCCCGCTCTGTCACCAGATCCCCATCACGAACGTCGAGACCGAGTTCACCCTTGATGACGACCACGTGACGCTCACCGTCACAGTCGAGACCACTGGGAAGACGGGCTGCGAGATGGAGGCCCTTCAGGGTGTGACGACGGGACTCAACACCGTCTGGGATATGACGAAAGCCGCCGAGAAGGACGAGGATGGCCAGTATCCCGCGACGGCAATCGAGGGCGTGCGGGTGCTCGAAAAGGAGAAGACGCTCGACGAAAACTGAGTTCGTTCTCGATCAGTTTCCGCCGAGCGGCCGGATCTCGCTCTGGCCGTCGAGCACGAGCTGTGTGTCGCCGTCGTACTCGTTCGTGCGCCCGCCGATCAGGCGGTAGCGTTCGTTTTCGTGCATTCTGCGGAGCCCGTTGTCCGCCCAGATGACGAACCGGATCAGCGTCACGTCGTCGTCACGACTACTGTCGACCGGCGCGAGCAGCCCGACCTGCTGGACCGACGACGAGGAACTGTTCCACAGCGTCGCGACCCGTGCGTCGGTGCTGACGCCGCGATCGGTCGGGAGAGCGGGCAGCGAACCGACCGGGGTGAGCTCGATCTCCCGGCCGTACTTGTCGGTGACGCTCTCGGGACTGCTGGTGAGCAGGTTGAACAATACGGGAACGACGAGCAACACGCGGAGCACGCGCCACGTCAACGACCGCGTGTTCCGGCGCTCCCAGTCGCGTGCTCGTCGTTCGAGTTTCCCGTTGCCGGCGTGTTTGTCGGCGTGACAGGTCGGACAGAGCGTCTGGAGGTTCGACAGCTCGTGGCCGCCGCCGTTGGATTTCGCCACGATGTGGTCGATGTCGAAGAAGACGTCGTCGACGCGCGTGCTCTTGACACCACAGCCCTGACACGTGTAGCCGTCGCGGGTGAGCACCGCCTTCCGTCGGCCGTCCCAATCCGGCGGATACTCGTTGCTCGTGTAGTCGTCGTACGCGGGGTTGTAGCTCGTCTCCGTCGCCATGATCTGTGACGTTCGGCGAACGTTTCGTCCGTGACAAGAAGCTACCGGGATCATCGTCCGTTCGGCTGCTCGCTGTCTCCGGATTCGAACCGGACACACGACCCCTTCGGACCAGTGACGGTCGACGACCCCGACACCGACCGAGCGCTCAGGCCGACTCGGCCGGCACGGTGAGGTTTGCGGCGCGATCCCGACTCTGCTCGACGACCGCCGGGCGCGCGGCGAACGTGACCGTGACCTGCTCGCCGTAGGAGACGTCCTCGACGCGGGCGTGATCGTGGATCCAGGACACGAGGCTCATCGTTCCGTCGCCCATCGGCAACACGAGCCGCTCGCGTTCGTAATCGGGAAGTTCGCCTTCGACGCGTTCGAGCAGCGCCCCGACGTCGTCGCCCTCGGCGGCGCTGATCGGCACGGGATTGGGCGCGAGCGCCGACAGCGCCTCGCGCTTTTCGGCCAGCTCGTCGGCGTCGACGCGGTCGGTCTTGTTCAGAACGGTGACGATCGGGGCCTCGTTGCGCTCGTAGAGCGTGTCGTGGGCGGTGACGAGCTTCTCGCGCATCGTCTCGGTCGGCTCGCTCGCGTCCACGACCAGGAGCACGAGATCGGCGCGGTAGACCGAATCGAGCGTCGACTTGAACGATTCGACCAGCCAGTGCGGGAGATCGGAGATGAACCCCACCGTGTCGGTCACGAGCACCAGGCGATCCATCGCCGCCCGGCGCGTGGTCGTCCCGAGCGTCGTGAACAGCCGATTCTCGGATTCGGCGGTCGAATCGAGATCCGGATGGAGCCCCTCGTTCTCGTCGATATCGACGTCGGCAGCGAGCCGGCGCAGCAGCGTCGACTTGCCGGCGTTCGTGTAGCCAGCCAGCGCCACGAGATCGAAGCCGGACTCGCGGCGCTGTTCGCGTCGATGGGCTTCGGTCTCCTCGATCCCGTCGAGCTCCTCGCGGATCGCGCTGATCTGCGCCTTGATGTCCTGCTCGCGCGATTCGTCGTACTCGCCGAGCCCCATGAACCCCGGGCGCTCGTCGCGCTTGGCGAGGCTCGTCTTCGCCTCCGCGCGCGGGAGTTCGTATCTGAGTTCGGCGAGTTCGACCTGGAGCTGGGCCTTCTTCGTCTCCGCGCGCTGGCCGAAGATCTCGAGGATCAGCCGGAACCGATCCAGCACTTCGGTGTCGCCCGGCAGACGCTGGCCGAGGTTGTAGATCTGGTACGGGCCGAGCCGGTTGTCGAAGATCACCGCCGCCGCGTCCCGATCGCGGACGAGCGCCGCGAGCTCGTCGGCCTTCCCCTCGCCGAGATGGAGCGCGGCGTCTTCGGTCCTGGTCTGGGTGAGCGTGCCGACGACCTCGTGGCCGGCCGCCGCCGCGAGATCAGCGATCTCACCCGTGTCGGCGCTACCCGAATCGACCCGCTTTGCGATGATGACCTTCATGTGGTGGCTCGACGCGTGGCGTCGGTCGGTCGGAAATATGGCTCCATCCCCTTTCAATCCCGGGTCCGATCCGTCGCGTCCGTCGCCCGCCATCGACCGAGCCGATCGATGCGTCGTCAGGTTTGTTCCTCGGGCGGAACGAACGGACCGACCGAGACCGTATAGCGCGCGATCGTGGCGAGCCTGAGCATGTAGCTGAGGAGGATCGCGAGCGGCAACAACACGATCGCGATGGCAGCGCTGACGACGACGGGCAACAGCGGCTGTGCGACCGTCGCGCTCGGGACGGTCGTATAGATAGTCGTGGCGTAAAACGCGACGAGCAGGATGGGGATACCGAGGGTGGCCAGCCGTCGAGAAAGCCCCGCGAGGTCCTGCTGGATGGCGATCGTCTTGAAGAACTGCCGGGCGACCGCGACCGCTTCCAACAGCTCCGTCACCGCGTCGAGCTCCTCGGTCGAGCGGTCGTCGTGCGTCCGGCGGATGGCCTCCGTCTCGGTCAGGCGCTGTGCGTAGGCCGGCCCGACCAGCGTCGAGACGATCGCCATCGTGTCCTCGGTGCCAGCGACCCCTTCGAGGCGTTCGGCGTAGGAGTCGATGGCCGAGCGGTATTCCTCGATCTCGTCGGTCGTCTCGCCGTCGTAGTTCGCGGCGAACGCTTCCACCCGCTCGCCGAGCGTCTCGCCGATGAGCGCGAGGAACGCCGCCGGGTCGTTCGGACTCGTGGCGCGACCCGTGAGCTCCGCGACCGATCGCCGGAACTCGCGCGTACCGTCGAGGCGATCGGTGAGATCTTCGACCGTCCCGAACACCCGCGAGAGCACCAGCTGGTTCACGGTGAGCGTGATCGTGATGACCGAGAACAGTCCGGAGACGACGCCGCTGCTGAACATCGACGAGACGGCACTCGCCGGCTGGAACGTGATGAGTCCGAGCTGCGTCGCTCCGAACGTGATCAGGAAGGCCATGGCGGCGAGCAGAACGGAAACGAGCAGTCGATTACCGTCGATGAGGATCCACTTCGAGAGTTTGTTCATGATGAGCGTCTCCAGTCAGCGCAGCGAATCGCCGGTAATCGTCGCGTTGCGCGTCTCCACCACGGTACCGTTGACGGTGTTGGCGGCGACGACGGTTGCGGACCCGTCGGGCGGCAGGAGGACGGCGGCACTCGACTGGCCGCTGTCGAGCGTGGTCCGGTGGAACGTCTCGCCGTTCGGAGCGACGACGAGAAGTCGATCGACGCCCTCGTCGGTCGTCGCGTTCGGAACGAGACTCAGCTTTGCGTTCACCTGCCCGATCGCCACCGACCCGCTCGCGGACGCCTCCGCGAACACCGCCGATTCAGTCGTGTTCAGCTCGACGGCCGGATCGGTCGTGAGACAGCCGCTGGTCACGAGAAGTGCGCCGAGGGCGACGACGGCCAACAGCCGCACTCGCGAACCCCGCATCACTCAGTATGTCGGCCGTAGACCGGCGGTTCAGCGCTGTCCGTTGCTCCCGATTCGTTCGTCATGAACTTCCCTCACGCGGCATCGGTATGAGCGTACTGCCTTCGGTGGCCGGCTCACCGGGTGCGAATGTCCTCCTCGTCACGCACTTTCTTGGTCTCGCCTTCGCCCGCCGACTGTTCGCTGACGAGTTCGTAGAAGTCGTTCTGCAGGCCGGCGGGGAACTCGACGACGCCGATCCAGGAGCCGTCGTTCTGCCACTCCTCCCTGACGAGATCGCCGAACTGGCGGATCTGTGCCTGCGCGCTGCCGGCGTGTTCGGCGGGGATCTGGGCGGCCATCGTTACCTCCTCGAACCGGATGGGGATCACGGGGCGCAGCGCGTCGAGCGCGTCGTCGATCTGGCTTTCGACAGGGTCCATCGCGTCGATCCGGAAGTCGGTCTCTTCGAGCGCCGACTCGATCCGATCGGGTGGGTGGGGTGCGCCGTCCATCTGCGGGTTGACGGCGTTGCGTGCGATGGTGTTGATGAGCTGTTTGCGCTTTTGGGCCTGCATCTCGCGGCGCTGCTCGGCGGTGATCTGGATCTCGCCCTCACGGATCACTTCGGGGATGATCTCCAGCGGCTCGGTCGTCCCGAACACCTCCTCGACGTCGGCCTCGGCGGGGCGATCCCCGTGGGAGGCGTCCTCGAAGACGTCTTCGGCGGCGATCACGTCCTCGAGATCGCCCTCGAACTCGCCGCGGTCGATGGAGAGCGCCGCATCGGGATCGACGAGCACCTCGAAGCGTGCCCCGTGCGATTCGAGGCGTGCCGTCACCGCCTCGTCGAGCGATATCATGCCACCCTCTGGGGGGCGAAGCTACAAGTCGTTTCCCATCGCGAAAAAGCGCGGCCCGTCGGCGTCGAGGTTACTCGTCGGTGTCCTCGTCGTCGCTCTCGAAGAGTTCGTACTCGTCGAGATAGGAGTCGACCTCGTCGTCGGGGAGCTCCGCGAAGCGCTCGGTCTCGACGTCGATCGTGGCGACGCCGATACCCTCCGGCGTGAGGCCGCCGTCGACGGATTCGGCGAGCGTTTCGAGGGCGAGGCCGATGCCGCCCTGGAGATCCATCGACTCCTGATGGTTCTCTTCGAGATACTCGATCATCTCGCTGCGGCCGGAGCCGATCGCGAGCGCCTGCCACTCCGACGACGTGCCCGACGGATCCGTCTCGAACAGCCGCGGCTCGCCGTCCTCGATGCCGCCGATGATGAGCGCCACGCCGAACGGGCGTGCGCCGCCGACCTGCGTGTACTGCTGGATGTGGTCGGTGACCTCCTTGGTGATCGTCTCGACGCCGATCGGCTCGCCGTAGCGGAGCTGCTCGACCTGGGCCTGGCGGCGCGCGAAGTCGATGAGCTGGCGGGCGTCGGCGACGTGGCCCGCGCTGGCGATGCCGATGTGATCGTCGGCTTTGTGCATCTTCTCGACGCTCTCGCGCTCCATCAGCGGCGAGCGGAAGCGCTTGTCGACGGCGAAGACGACGCCGTCGTCGGTCTTGACGCCGATGCTCGCGGTGCCACGCTTGACGGCCTCGCGGGCGTACTCGACCTGATAGAGTCGCCCGTCCGGCGAGAAGATCGTTATCCCGCGGTCGTAGGCCTGCTGTTGGGATTGTCCCTGCATAGTTAGTGGTTAGTCCGAGGTATCGAGTGTTGTCGCCCCCACGAACCCACTCTCCGAGTCGATCTCGACCCGATCGCCCCGCACGGTCGCGGGCCGTCGTGCATCCGCGAACGCGACGTTTCTCTCGGCGGATTCTCGGGCCGCGCGACCTTTATACCTTTCCTCACAGGCGCGTATCGTTCCGCTCACGCCGAGCACTCGGATGCCGACCGGCGCGTCGCCGACGGTGTCGACACAGGCGATCGCGGCCCGTGCCCGTTCGACCTCACCGTGGCGCACCCGGACGACCGCCAGCCCTGATCCATCGTCCACGTCGAAATCGATGACGCTGAGGTCGGCATCGGCGCTGCCCGGATCGCCGAGGAGGTTCTGGGCGGCGTACCAGCACTCGCGCTGGAAGTCGCGTGTGCCGAAATCGCCGTCGGGCCACGACTCGACCCCGACCGCGAGATAGCGCCGGCGCGGGCGGAGGTGTTTCGGCAGGTGTTTCACGCTTACTCGTCCGCCGCTGCGCTCCCGTCGGCGCGCTCGGCGACGAGCACGCCGACCTGGTCGTGAACGCGCTCGACCGCCGTGAGCGAGAAGCCCGCGTCCGTCAGCGCATCCGCGAGCGTGCCGACCGTGGCGGGATCGTCGACGTCGGGCGAGTAGAAGGGTTCGTCGGGGTCGGGCTCGCCGAAGAACATCACGTCGCCGAGCACGAATTTCCGGGGACCGAGGGCGGCGATCGCCTCGATCGCCTCGTGCTTTTCCCCGTCGTCCAGGTGGTGCATCGCGAAGTTCGAGACCACGACGTCGACCGATTCGTCGACACCCGGTTCGCGAAAGCTCCCCTCGCCGAACGCGACGTTCTCGATGCCCGCCTCCGTCGCCTTCGACCGGGCTTCGTCCATCATCCCGTCCGAGATGTCCCGGCCGACGACCCGCGTGGCGTCGCCCGCGAGCGCGAGCGCGATGGCCCCCGTTCCGGTGCCGAGGTCGAGCACGGTGTCGTCGGGCTCGGGTGCAGCGTGTTCGACGACCAGCGACGCACAGGCGCGGTATTCGGCGCTGTCCTGGTCCTCGTCGTAGCTCCCGGAATGCTCGTCGAAGCGTGCGGCGTGTTCCTCAATCGTCTTCTTCATATCTCCCTCTGCGGACGCCCGGCCCAATGAACGACTCGCTTAGGCGCTCGCGATTGCGAGCAGCGAGACGACCCCACTCGGCGAGCCCGCGCGCGACCGCCTCGCGATCGAAGCCGATGACGTCGCCGAGCGCGAGCAGCTCCCGTGGCGCGCGCAGTTCGAGATGGCTCTCCGGACTTGCGCTCACCACGTACGGTGCGTCGTAGTAGGCGACGATCTCGCGGAGCTTGCGGAGATCGCCAAGCGCCTGGACGCGCCGGCCGCCGCTCGTCCGGAGAACACGCCCGAAGTCGAACTCGAAGCGCACGCCGTTTCGCTTTGCCGCTCGTGCGAGCACGTGGTTGACGTCGCCGTCGGCCATCGGCCGGGCGAGAACGTCGACGCGGGGCTCCTCGCAGGCGAAGCGGTTCAGCGCGTCGGAGCCCTCGACTACGACCAGCGTGTGCTCCTCGCGATGCTCCTTGACTCGCGCACTCGCCGCCGATCGACTCTCGCCGCCGATCTCGACCGCATCCACCACGTCGATGTCGTACTCGTCGGCGATCTCACCCCTCTCCGGGCCATCGTCGAACGCAGCAGGACTGTTGCGAACGACGATACCCGAGAAATCGTACTCTGCGGCCGTCAGCGCGAACCGTGCGGCGGTGCTCTCGCCGTCGGGATACGCACGGACGGCCTCGTATACGTCCATCTTACGCCCGCGATTCGAGCGCGTCGGCGGCGTTCTCGACGGCCGCCGCCTTCTTCGCGGGGTAGGCCTCGACCTTCGCGCGGAGTTCGATCCCTGGACCGCGCTCGACTCGTCCGCCGTAGGCCGCCTGTTTGTCGAGCCGCAGGAACAGCGAGCAGTTCTCATCGACGCGCTCTTCGAGTTCGGTGCGGATCGCGTCGAGGTCGATCGCGGCGAGTTCGTCGAGCACGTGGCGGATCTCGTCGGCGTTCTCGACGCGAGCCGACAGCACGATGATGCGATCGCCGTTGAACCCCTCGTTTTCGATACGGTCGATCGCGACCTCGTCGGGGAGGAACTGACGGAGCGCGCCCTGGACGCGCGCCTCGTCCTCGGTCGCATAGCAGAAGGTCCGCAGGTCGATGTAGTGGAACGGAACGCCGCTCATACCCTCGCTCCGTTCTCGGGCGACAAACGCCTTACTCCTCGGCTTCGAGCGAGTCCTCGGGGACGCCCGCCTCCTGACCGTCCTCGAAGGTGACGGTGTAGGTCGCGTCGCCGAACATCGTCTCCATCACCTGGGTCACGGTGCCCGTCTCGCCGTCGTACTCGCTGTGCTCGTCGTGCAGGACGACCTCGTCGTCTTCCTCGAAGCTCATGGATCGCGTTATCGGACGGGCGGATAAAAGCGCCGTGTTTCGCCGTGAACGGCCGTGCGCCGCGCCCGATCAGGTTTCCTTGCTCACGCTCATCGTGTCCGTCGTGACGAACAGCAGCTCCGTCCGCTGGGCGACGACCGAGAACACGAGTCCGAGCAGGACCCCGTAGGCCCAGTGGGCCAGCAGCGTCAACAGGAGGTAGAGCACGAGCGCCAGTCCGGCCTGTGAGCTGTAGAAGGCGACGAGGAAGCCGGTCCACATGATGGTGGCGAAGACGAACCCGCTCTGAACCATCGTCCGACCGGGGAGATAGTCGTTGAGCACGGCGAACAGCAGCGGCCACGTCGTCATGCCGCCGCCGGCGAAGATGACGTAGCCGAGCAGCGCGTTGTCCGGCCGTCCGAGGCCGAGATAGGCGAGTTCCGAGAAGGCCGCGCTGTCGATGACGCCGAGGGCGATCCCGGCCCAGAGGATCGGTGCCATCGCGAGCAGGCCGACCCCGCCGGCGATCGCACCGATGACGCCGCCCTTGACCACGGCGACGACGTCGTTTTCGGCCTCGCTCTGTGACTCGCCCGCGATCGCCGCGATGACCGAATCGGACCGTGACATACGCACACATAGTGGGCCAAAAATAAAAGTCCATCGCGCAAACGACCGACGACAGTCGATTCAGCCGTAGGAGTGGCCCTCGTTGCGCTCGGCGTTCATCCGCCGGATCGCCCCACAGGCCGTGCTCGCGTCGTAGCCGAACAGGACGTCCTTGGCGTAGGCGTCGGCGACCTCGGCGGCGTGGATCAGCTCGTCGAGATCGATATCGGGCGCGTAGAGCTCGATCGAGAACGGTGTGCTGAGCGCATCGAGAAAGCCCTTGGCGATGATCTCGATCCAGTAAGTCGTCGAGTAGGCCATGTCGTACAGCGGGACGACGAACTCGTCGACGTACTCGGAGAGCTCGTCGAAGTCGATACCCGAACGCTCGACGAGATGGCCGGGATACGGGTCGGGATGGAGCGTGAGATACAGTCGCCCTGGCACGCGCTCGGCGGCATCGGCGACGAAATCGGTGATGAGCTGGCGACGCCATTCGAGCCGGTCGTCGAACGAGCTTTCGGCGAACTGCTCCATGCACCGATCGCAGAAACAGTACTCCGGACGGGGAAAGCCCACGTCGTCGAGGCGGATGTCCCCGCTGACCGCGGCGGCGTCCGCGATCGTTTCGAGCAGGCCCTCGCGATAGCCTGGATGGGTCGGACAGACGTACGCCCAATCGAAGTAGC
>NZ_AOMC01000134.1 GCF_000336695.1 Halococcus morrhuae DSM 1307 | reverse complement strand
CCGCCGCCGATGGCGTATAGTTCGGTCGTCGTCCACTGGAACCGGCTGCCGTAGCGCAGGATGCCCGCCGACACCAGCAGGGTGAGCCCGGAGCCGACGAGCGTCGTCACGAAGTCGAACCCGAAGCGTGCGCCGGGATCCGCCATACCATCCACCAGTCATGGATGGGTTTCGGCCTTCGGCCGGCGGCTGCAAGCGTGCGCCAGCCGCCGGCAGAAAAGCTACCCTTCAGACGTCGATGTGGTCGGTCAGGCGTCGGCGGATGATGGTGCCACAGTACAGACAGCGCACGCCGTCGTCGAGCACCTCGAAGCGGGTGGCGACCGGTTCGTCCGCGGTGGTGATGCAGTTGCGGTTCGGACACGAGAGCACGCCCTCGACGGTCGACGGCCGTTCGACGCGATTCTTCTCGATCACGTCGTACTCGCGGATGATGTTGATCGAGGCCGCGGGCGCGACCAACGAGATGACCTCGACTTCGTCCTGACTGAGTTCGCGCCCCTCGATCTTCACCACGTCCTTGTAGCCGAGCCTGTCCGAAGGAACGTTCATTCCGACGCTGACGACCTCGTCGGTGGCGCTGTCGATGCCGAGAATGGCGAGCACGTCCGGCGCGTGCCCGCCCGCGATGTGATCGATGACGGTGCCGTTGCGGATCTTGCTGATCCGGAGTTCGTGTGCCGACTCCTCGCTGCTCTCCCCGTCACCGGTATCCTCACTCTCGTCGCGCTCGTTCATCGGTCGTCCTCCGAGAGCAGCAGATCGAGCAACGCCATCCGTACGGGAACCGCGTTGTGCGCCTGCTCGAAGTAGTGTGCGTGCTGCGTCGCGTCGACGTCGGGGGCGATCTCGTCCACTCGGGGTAGGGGGTGCATCACCACGCACTCCTCGCGCGCGTCCTCAAGTGTTGCGGCGTCGATGCGGTACTCGCCGGCGATCTGTCGGTACTCGTTCTCGTCGGGGAAGCGCTCGCGCTGGATGCGAGTGACGTAGAGGACGTCGAGTTCCTCTATGACGGCGTCGAGATCGGTGTGTTCCTTGAGCCGCGCGCCCGACTCGTGGAGATCGTAGCGGACGCTCCGGGGGAGGCTGAGGCTCTCGGGACTGACGAAATGCTGGCGGGCGTCGAACTTCGTGAGCGCGTAGGCCAGCGAGTGGACGGTTCGCCCGTATTTCAGATCGCCCATGATGCCCACCGTCAGATCGGCGAGATCGCCGGCCGCCTCGCGCATCGTGTAGAGATCGAGCAGCGTCTGGGTCGGATGCTGGCCGGCCCCATCGCCCGCGTTGATCAACGGGATGTCGACGAACTCGCTCGCCATCTGCGCCGCGCCCTCGCTGGGGTGGCGCAGCACGAGCGCGTCGGCGTAGCCCTCGACGACGCGCACGGTGTCGGCGAGGCTCTCACCTTTGGTCGCGCTGGAGGACTCGACCGGCCCCATGTCGAGTGCATCCCCACCCAAGCGCTTGATCGCCGTCTCGAAACTCATGTGCGTGCGCGTGCTCGGCTCGAAAAAACAGAGCGCGAGCAGATCGTCGGCGTGGCGATCCCGGTCCGGCGGAGATCGATCGATCTCGGCCGCGCGATCGAGCACCGTCTCGATGTCCGCCCGTGAGAGGCTCTTGGCGCTGATGACGTGGTCGTGGGTCACTGCATACAGCCGGGCACCGACTCGTCTTGAATCCCCCGACACGCCCCGTCCGCCGGCAAGCTTTATCCAGCCTCATCAGAAAGATAATCCAATGTCAACGCGCCTGCCGACCGGCATCGACGTTCTCGACAACCGACTCGGGGGTGGGGTTCCAGCGGGGAGCATCGTCGCCCTTTCGGCCCCGCCGGCGAGCCAGGCCGAACTCCTGCTCGCCGAGTTCGTGGTGCCGCGCGAAACACTCTATCTCACGTTCGAGCGACCCGCAGCGGTCGTCTCGGCGAATATCGAACGAACGAACGTGGATACCGGCGAACCGACGATCCAGGCGGTCGATTCTGACGAGCCGATCGACGAAGCGCTCACCGTCCTCGACGACCTCCCCGAGCGTTCGACGGTCGTCGTCGACTCACACTCGGCGATCGAGCGCGCCGAGCGCCCGGCGTTTCTGGAGTTCATGGCCGGTCTGCGTCGACGCCTCAACAACACTGGAAGCCTCGCCGTGTTGCACTGCCTCGACGGGCGTGACGTCTCGCCCCTGCGCGACAGTACCGAACACTTGGCGGACGTAATCTTCCGGCTCACGACCGACACGACCGGCGCGACGGTCGAGAACCGCCTCGCGGTGCCGAAGTTCCGCGGCGGGCGTGCACTCACCGAGACGCTCAAACTCACCCTGACCGATCGGGTCGCCGTCGACACCAGTCGCGATATCGCGTAATGAGACGGCGGCTGTCTCCGGCGGAGCGTTTATGCGACGGCCGGCCGACAGCGCCCGCAATGGCAACCGCAGAGCCGGCGTTCGACCTCCGACGCCTCGCCGCCCAGATCGTGCTCGTCGGGCTGGTCGTCACGGTCGCGCTCAGCGACTTCGGCAACCCCGTCTTCGCCGTCGTCGGCTTTCTCAGCGGGCTGTTGCTCGTGCTGGCGGCGGTCGATACGATCCGCGAACATCCGCTCTACCCGGTCGCGTTCGGCGTCGTCATCGTTCTCGCGGGCATCGCGGGGACCGTCATCAATGGATTCGGTTTCGTCGTCGCGCTGCTCGTTCTCGGCGGACTCGTCTACCTCGGCGACTGGGGCTATCGGCAGTACGAGCGCGTTTAAGGTCCGGTGTGGGGTCGTTATTCCTCGTCGAGTTCGTCGGTGATGTCGTCGACGTCCACGTCGGCATCCTCGAGCTCTTCTTCGATGGCATCCAGGTCGGCCTCGCCACCGCCGCCACCCATACCGCCCATCATGCCACCCATGCCGCCCATCATCCCGCCAGTGCCGTCGATGACCTCCTCGACGACCACACGGTCGAGATCGAGCCGGTCGATGAGATCGCCCAGGATCTGCTGTTTGCCCATCATCCACTGCTGGTCAAACTGGAGCTGGGGCGACTGCTCGATGTAGAGCGTCTCCTTCTCGACGATTTCGGTCTCGAACTCGGGTTCGCTCTCCTCGTCGTCTTCGTCCTCGTCGGGCTCGACCATCTGCTCTTCTTCGACCTCGTCGGTCTCGATCCGCATGTCGAAGTCGGCGTCGAAGTACATGCCGAGCATCCCGTCGGCCTGTTCGAGGCGGTCGTCGACCGTGTCGAGCACCTCGTAGTCGTACTCGACGTCCTGGCCGGCGAGCGGGTGGTTGAAGTCCACGCGTGCGCGCCCGCCGATGATCGTCTCGACGTGGCCGTGCTCGCCGTCGATGTCGACGTGGCCGCCCGGATAGCGGTCGTCCTCGGGGATGCGGTCGGCGCTCACGGTCCGAACCTCGTCCTCGTCGTACTCGCCGAAGGCCTCGTCGGCAGGGACGGTCACGGTGCCCGAATCGCCGGCTTCACCGCCGGTGAAATCCTCCTCGACGGTGTCGAAGAGATGGCCCGCGCCGACCGCGATGACGCGCGGCTCGAAGCTCTGTTGCTGGTCGTCGACGCCCTCCTCCTCGGCGACCTCCTCGTCGGTCGTATCGACGAGCTGGTCGTTCTCGACCGACCGGGCAGTGTAGGCGAGACGGACGAAATCACCCTCCTGAATCCCGCTTGCGGCTTCCTCGTCGGCGTCCGATGCGGACTGTTCGCTTGCTTCGTCGCTCATACCTCCCCAACTCCCGTTCGACGTTTAAGAACGTTGCTTCACGTTCGCCTGCAGACGACGGATCGCGCTGCTCATGCCTTACAAGCGAGCGACGCCGTCGCCGTTCGTGCAGGGGACAGGTTTAGGAACCGGAACGTCCTCTGTCGAGTATGGCAGACACGACCGAAGCGAGTCAGTCCCTCTCGCGCGACGAGGCCGCCGAAGCGCTCGAATCGCTCGCGAACGAGCTGCGCGGGGACGCCGAGATGACGGTCCTCGCCGGCAACAAGTCGGTCGCACTCACGCCGCGCGACACCGTCGAGTACGAGATCGAGGTGAGTGAGCGGGAGCCGATGCTCGGTGACAAACGCGAGTCGATCAGCATCGACCTCCACTGGAAAGCCGAAGAGTAGTTTCCGTCCCGGACGAACGGCCCCCGTGTACGAAGTCGAGTGCAAGGTCGCCAGCCCCCACGAACCGGTCCGCGAGCGGCTATCGGCGCTCGATGCCGACGCCGTGGGCACCGTCAAGCAGGTCGATACGTACTACGACGCGCCACATCGGAGCTTTCCCGAGACCGACGAGGCGCTCAGGATTCGCCGCGAGGACGATGGAGCGCAACTCACCTACAAGGGGCCGCTCGTCGATGACCAATCGAAGACCCGTGCCGAACACGAGACGGCGATCGGAAGCGCCGAGGAGATGGCGAACGTCCTCGACGCGCTCGGGTTCACTCCCGCCGCGACCGTCGAGAAGACCCGCGAGAAATTTCGCTGTCGGGACTACACCGTCGCGCTCGATTCGGTGGCGGGGCTCGGCACGTTCGTCGAGGTCGAGGGTGAGGCCGAAACCGAAGACGAGATCGAACGCGTGCGCGATGGCGTGCGCGACCTCTTGGCGGCGCTCGACTGCGATCCGGGAGAGCAGATCCGGACCTCCTATCTCGAACTGCTGTCCGCGGCCGAAACGGACGACCGACCGCCGAACGAATAACTACTGGTTATCTCCGGGCGCGCGAAGGTTTCCGCAAGTTATAGGCCGGGCGGCGGCGAACCCACGGCATGACCGAACGCAACATCCGCGTGGCGGCGCTCGATCGGCCGGCCGCCGAGGACGAACCGGTCGAGATCGTCGAGCGAAAGGGGATCGGCCATCCCGACTCGCTGTGTGACGGCATCGCCGAGAGCGTCTCGCGGGCGCTCGCGGCGGCCTATCTCGATCGCGTCGGACGGATCCTCCACTACAACACCGACGAGACCCAGCTGGTCGCCGGCAGCGCAGCCCCCGCCTTCGGCGGCGGCGAGGTCGTCGAACCGATCTACCTGCTCATCGTCGGGCGCGCGACCAGCGAGTACGAAGGGACGACGATCCCCACCGAACCGATCGCGCTCCGGGCGGCCCGCCAGTATCTCGAAGCGCACGTCCCCGAACTCGACGTCGGCACCGACATCGTGATCGACGTCAAACTCGGCGAGGGCAGCGGCGACCTCCGTGACGTCTTCGGCGAGGGCGGCGTGGCGATGGCAAACGACACGAGCTATGGCGTGGGTCACGCGCCGCTCTCGGAAACCGAGGAGATCGTCCTGAACGCCGAACGACGACTCACCGGCGAGTACGCCGCCGAGCATCCCGAGCTCGGCCCCGACGTGAAGGTGATGGGCAAGCGCGAGGGCGACGCAATCGACATCACCGTGGCGGCCGCGATGGTAGATACGTATATCGGAGACGTCGAGGAGTACGCGGCGGCAGTCGAGGAAGTCCGCGAATACGTCGCCGAGCTCGCGGGCGAGTACACCGATCGGGCGGTCTCGATCGACGTGAACACCGCCGACGACTACGATGCGGGCTCGATCTATCTCACGACCACCGGCACCTCCGCCGAGCAGGGTGACGACGGCTCCGTCGGGCGGGGCAACCGCGCGAACGGGCTCATCACGCCGAACCGCTCGATGAGTATGGAGGCCACCTCGGGCAAGAACCCGGTCAACCACATCGGCAAGATCTACAACCTCCTCTCGACGGAGATCGCCGAGCGCGTCGTCGACGACGTGGCCGGCATCCGCGATCTCCGGGTCAGACTGCTGAGCCAGATCGGCCGCCCCGTCGACCAGCCACACGTCGCCGACATCCACGTGAGCACCGAGGCGGGCATCGCCGTCGGCGACGTCGATGACGAGATCCGCACGATCGTCGACCGCGAACTCGCCGACATCACCGGGCTGACCGAACGCGTCATCGAGGGCGACATCTCGACGTTCTGACGCCGCGTTTCACTCGCTGCGTTGCGGATTCCGAAAGCCGTATAACTGTTAGCTGTGTGTATCGACGTAGTATGAGTGCCGTCAGTAGGAGAATACACACAGGAGGGACGGACCTTCTCGATGGGCCGCAATCGACGAGCAGGCGGTCGCTGCGGAGGAGTGGTGAATGAACCGGGCCGCGCTCGCCGCCGTTCTCGTCGTTCTTCTCACGATCCAGGGTAGCGTCGTCGGCGTCCTCACGGGCGATGTCTTGCCGAACGAGAGCACGAACAACGGATCCAACACGACCGTCGAACAGCCGACGGAAGTCACAACCGTTGAATCGCCAGGGACGGGTTCGACCTCGGTGATGGCGGCCAACAACGAGGGCTCCCACGAGACGTCGGCAACCACGGCGAATTCTTCCGAAGAGTCGACCACGACGACTACCACGGAGAATACGACGACATCGACCAGTACCGAGACAGAAACGTCGACCGAAACGGACACGACAACCTCGGAAAACCCCGAGAGCACGAACGACAACGAAACTTCGGATACGACGGACGAATCGGGCGACTCGGGCGAGAAATCTCCCCCGAAACCCGAATCACCGACGCAGTCCCCAACTGATGAAGAAACTTCATCAGGGGATAACGGCGGCGAAGCGCCGAGTGAGGGCGAATCCCCGTCCAGCGGTGCTGGCGAGGGTGGCGCACCGCAGGGCGATGCCGGAAGCGCCACGCCGCCAGCCAGTGGATCCGGTGGTGCCGGCGGGCCGTCGAGAAGCGGTGGAGCGAGCGCCCCGCCGGCCGGTGCCGGACAGCCTTCCGGTGGTTCGGATGGGGCCGCGGGCCGTCCGGGTGGCGCAGCCGCCGGTGCAGCACCGCCCGGAGCGGGTGCAGCACCGTCCGGTAGCGCGCCGAACGGGGCCGCTGGCGGTGCGCCCCGTGCGGCGGCCGGCGGTGCGGGTGGTTCACCGAGCGGTGCAGCAGCCGGGGGTGCCCCAAGCGGGGCGGCCGGGGCAGCGGGTGCCCCGAGCGCAGCGGGCGCGAACGGTGCGCCAGGCGGTGCAGCGGCCGGCGGTGCTGCGGGCAGCGCCACGGGTGCCTCGCCGGACGCCGAGTTCAACGTCACCGGAGTCTCCGCCGACGTGTCGGTCGGCGGGACGGGCAACGTCTCGGTGACGATCGAGAACACCGGCGAGGATGCGACCGACGCGGTCGTCAGCCTCCAGTCGCAGTCGAGCGATCTGGTCTTCGGCCAGTCGGCGGAGACGAGTCGGTACGTCGGCGACTGGGACGAGGGCGAATCGCGAACGGTCGAGGTGACGGCGCGCGCGATGCAGGGAGCTGACACGGACGACTACCCCGTCCAGGCGACGGTCTCGTACGACGATGACGACGGCAATGCCTCGCAGTCCGCGCCGCTGACCTTCGGCGTCAGCCCCGCCAGCGAACAGGAGTTCACCCTGAGTAGCGTCGACGGCGATCTCGCGGCCGGATCGGAGGGCACGATCTCGGGAACGATCACCAACGATGGGCCCGAACAGGCCACCGACGCGGTGATCACGCTCTCGCCGAACGGGAGTCGCGCCATCATTCCCCGGCAGTCACAGTACGTCATCGGCGGGCTCGATCCCGACGAATCGGAGGCGTTCGAGTATCCGGTGCTCGTCAACAGTACCGCCGAACCCGGCGCGCGCCAGGTCTCGTTCGTCGTCCAGTATTACGACGCGGATGGAAACCCGCTCCAGAGCAAGCCGCTCAACGCACGGGTCGACATCGATGCCGAAAGCGATGACTTCGCGGTGGTCTCCTCCTCGTCCGACGTGCAGGTCGGCGACGAGGGACCCGTGAGCGTCACGCTCGAAAATCAGGGCGAGAACGTCTCCGAGGCGACCGTCTCGCTGCAGTCGCTGACCGGCGATATCCTGTTCGGGCGGACGGCCAACGCCACGCAGTTCATCGGCGAGTGGCCCGCGGGTGCCCAGCGCACGGTCACGGTCAACGCGACCGCGAGCAATCAATCCGAAACCCGAAGCTACCCGCTACAGACGTCGATATCGTACAAGGACAGCGACGGCGATCCGGGGCGGTCGGGACCGTTCACGGTCGGGATCACGCCACAGTCCGAGCAGTCGTTCGCCCTCGGAAACACGTCCAGCACGCTCAGCGTCGGCGACGAGGGCAACGTCACGGGCACCATCACGAACCGCGGCCCGCAGGACGCGGGGAACGCGGTCATCAAGTTGATCTCCCAGAGTCAGAACGTCAAACCGCAGTCGACGGAGGTCGCGCTCGGTAGCCTGCCGGCGAACGGATCGACGTCGTTCTCGGTCCCCGTCGAGGTGACCGATAGCGCTGAACCCGGCGGGCAGCAGTTCTCGTTCGTCGTCGAGTACGACAACCGGAACGGCGACACGCGCCGGAGCGGTACGCTCGACACGCAGGTCGACATCGGGGCACAGAGCGACGCGTTCATCGTCGAGCGGGCGAACGCGAGCCTCGATGTCGGTGGCTCCGACACGGTGACGCTCAACGTGACCAACAACCGTGAGAGCACGGTCAGCAACGTCAATGCGAAGGCGTTCGTCGACGACCCGCTGTCGATCGCGAGCGACGAGGCGTACATCTCTCGGCTGGAACCGAACGAGACCCAGCAGATCGCCTTCGAAGCGAGCGCTGGCGGCGACGCGAACGCCGGCGAATACCCGCTGTCGGTCGACTTCCAGTACGATTCGGGTGGCGAGTCGAAGCTCTCGAACACCTACGAAGTGCCGATCGAACTCGTCGAAGTCGAAGACGGCGGCATCCTCTCGTCGCTGTCGGTGATGTGGGCGCTCGGTGCGCTGCTCGTCGTGTTCGGCATCGGCTGGGTCTGGTCGCGACGGTCGTAGATGGTCGACTACCAGCGCTACATCGACCGAATCGACGAGTGGATCACCGAGCGGCCGCGGACGGTGGTGATCGCGTTCGTCCTGCTCACGATCGTCTTCGCCGGCGGATTGGCGAACATCTCGACGGACGCCGGGACGAGCCAGTTCACCGAGGACAGCCCCGCACAGGCCGCTCTCGACGATATCGATCAGGAGTTCTCGCCGTCCTTTTCAGAGGACAACGGGAGCACGCAGCTCATCCAGTCGGGATCGAACGTGCTCGCGAAGGACGAACTGCTGGCGATGCTCGAAGCCCAGCAGCGCCTCGAAGACCACGAGAGCCAGCGGGTGGTATCGGCGTCGAGCGCCGCGGGCATCGTCGCCCAGACGATCGATCCGAACGCGACGACCGTCGACGCACAGATCCGCACGCTCGAAGACGCGACGCAGTCGGAGATCGAGAGCGCGATCCGGACGGCCGCCGCCGGCCCCGGCTTCACGGGACTTGTGAGCAACGACTTCGACCGGCAGTCGATGTCGGCTTCGGCGACGATCGGCACCGTCCAGCACGACGTTCTGGGCGGGGTGTCGACGTCGTCGGCCGGCACTGGTGGATCGAGCCCGCTGCTCGATATCCAGACGCGTGGACAGGAGATCGTCGACTCCGTCGACAGCGACATCCGTGTGTTCGGGAGCGGTATCATCTCCGACGAGTTCACGAACATCATCTTCGACTCGCTCGTCATCGTCGTCCCTGCGGCGTCGCTGTTGATCCTCGTCTTCCTGGTCTTCGCCTATCGCGACCCGATCGATCTGCTGCTCGGCGTGCTCGCGCTCGTGATGGCGATCATCTGGACGTTCGGGTTCACCGGGCTCGTGGGACTGCCGTTCTCACAGCTACTCATTGCCGTGCCGCCGCTGTTGCTCGCGGTCGGTATCGACTTCGGCATCCACGCGATCAACCGCTATCGCGAGGAGCGCGTCCAGGACGTCGGCATCAGCCAGTCGATGCGGACCGCGACCGACCAGCTGCTGGTGGCCTTCTTCATCGTCACCGGCACGACGGTCGTGGGCTTTGCCGCCAACGGCATCAGCGGTCTCGGGCCGATCCGGCAGTTCGGCCTCATCGCCGCCGTCGGCATCGTCTTCACGTTCCTGATCTTCGGGATCTTCCTGCCGGCGGCGAAGGTCTGGGGCGACCAGCTCCGCATCGAGTACGGGATCCCGGAGTTCGGCCTCTCGCCGCTCGGCGAGGAGGGCTCGATCCTGGGGCGGATACTGATGGTCGGCGTCGGCGCGGCACGGCGTGCGCCCTACGTGATACTTGCACTGACGGTCGTTCTGACGGTCGTCTCGGGGGCGTACGCGACCGGTGTCGACACCTCGTTCTCACAGGACGACTTCCTGCCGCCCGAGGAGCTGCCGGGCTACGTCGAGGACCTGCCCGAACCGTTCGCGCCCGGTACCTACACCGTCACCGATACGACGAACTTCCTGGAGGATCGCTTCTCGACGACGCAGGGGAGTTCGGTGACGATCTACGTCGAGGGACCGTTACGTGACGACTACGCGCTCGAATCCATCCAGCGCGCGAACGACGACCCGCCGGACGCGTTCGTCGCGAGCAACCGGTCGGCCGACGCCGACAGCATCGTCGACGTCATCGGCGACTACGCCGCACAGTCGCCCGAGTTCGCCCAGCTGGTCGCGCGCAACGACGCCGACGACGACGGCGTGCCCGACGACAACCTCGGCGAGATCTACGACGCGCTGCTCGACTCGCCGTTCCGCGCGCAGGCGCTCCAGTACATCACCGAGGATTACCGCAGCGCTCAAGTGGTGTATTCGACCGAGAGCGACGCCTCGAACGACGAGATCACGCGCGATGCGCGGGCGCTCGCCGATCGGTATCGGTTCTCGGCGACCGCCACGGGCCAGACGCTCGTGCTCGAAGCCGTTTCGGGCACCATCCTGACCTCGGCGATCCGGAGTCTCGTCGCCGCGCTGGTCGTCACGGCGATCTTCCTCGTCGCGGTCTACTACGTCATCGAAGGCCGTCCGTCGTTGGGTCTGGTGAACCTCGCGCCGATCGTTGTCTCTGTCGCGCTGCTCGCGGGTTCGATGCGACTGCTCGGTATCCCGTTCAACGCGCTGACGGCGACGATCCTCTCGATCGCCATCGGCCTCGGCGTCGACTACTCGGCGCACTTCGTCCATCGGTTCATCGACGAATATCACGAACTCGACGAGGAGCTGTTCCCCGCACTCGAAGAGACGGTGCGGGGGACCGGTGGCGCGCTCACCGGGAGCATGCTCACGACCACCACGGGCATCGGCGTGCTCGCGCTCGCGATCACGCCGATCCTCGGCCAGTTCGGGCTGGTCGTCGCGCTCTCGATCTTCTTCGCCTATCTCACGGCGATGCTCGTCACGCCGTCGGTGTTCGTCGCATGGGAGGCGCTGACGTGAGCGATCACGACGAGGCGGTCGCGGCGCTCAAGCGGCTCGGACTGTCGAGCTACGAGGCACAGGTGTTCATCGCACTCCAGCGTCTCGACACCGCCACCGTCCGCGAGGTCGATCGGACGACCGAGGTGCCGCGTTCGCAGATCTACGGTGCGGCCGAGGACCTCGCCGAGCGCGGCCTGGTCGATATTCAACAGTCGAACCCGATCCAGTATCGCGCGGTCGATCTCGACGAGGCACGTACGCGCCTCCGCGAGCGCCTCGACAGGGAGGAGGATCGCGCGTTCGACTACCTCGAATCCGCCCGCCGCGAGCGCGCCGACGAGAGCGAGGCCCAAGAGGACATCTGGACGGTCCAGGGAACCGAGACGATCGACGATCGGGTCGTCACGCTCATCGGTGACGCCGACGAGCGCGTCGTCTTCGGCGCGCGCGAGGAAGGGACGTTCGACGACGCCGTCACCGACGCGCTGACGGCCGCAGGCGAGCGTGGCGTCGCGGTGACGGTCGTCGACGGCGACCGAGTACGCGAGCGCTTCGGCGACGACGTCTCGTTCCGTGCGACGACCGATGCGCCCAACGACGAGCGGAGCGGGCGCGTGCTCGTCGTCGATGCCGACACGGTGCTCATCAGCGTCACCGGCGGCGACGGACTGCCGGCCGTCGATCACGAGGCGGCCATCTGGAGCGCCCACACGGGCTTCGCGACGGTGCTCGTCGGCCTGCTCGATGTCTGGTTCGATCAGTATCTCGAAGACGCCTGATCCGAGTCCAGATCCGCACCGTGATCTTCGTCAGTTGGTCCATGCAGCCAGCCCGGCCAACCGCTCTGCGTACTCACCGATCATCGTCGGGCTGAGCGCTCCGTCCTCCGTGACAACGGTGATCACGTCGGCCGGCGTGCGGTCGAACGTCGGGTTCAATACTTCGATGTCGGCGTCACCGTCGTAGACGGCCTCGGGATCACTCGGCTCGAAGCGTGCGTCGCCGTCGGTAGCGATCTTGTCGCCCGCGGCGACGGCGTGGACGGGAACCTCTTCGCGGGCGGCGGCGATGGCGACCGCACGCGTGCCGACCTTGTTCATGACGCTCCCGTCCGGGAGGATCGTGTCGGCCCCGACGAGCACGCTATCGACGGCGTGCTCGGCGAGGACGTGCGCAGCGGCCGCATCCACCGCGAGCGTCACCCGAAAGCCATCGTCACTCGCGAGCGTTTCGGCGACGCCGACACCCTCGCGTGCGGGCCGCGACTCGGCGACGATCACTCGCTCGACGGTCGCCTCACGAAGCGCCTCCAGCACCGTCCCCGATCGCGAGAGCGTCAGGACGGTACCCGAGAGCCGAGCTGCCGCTTCGCTGGCGGCCCGCGAATCGGCATCGAGCGCCCACTGAATTCCCTGGCGCGCCGACTCTTCGACCGCTGTCGGCGTCCGTGCGTTTACCTCCGCCATCGCTCGATCGACGCGATTCTCGATGGCAGTCATGCTCGGCCGGGTCATCCGAAGATCGCGTGCGAGCGCCGCGAGGTCGTCCCAGCCGTCCGCCTCGTCTCCGTCTGTCGTTGCGAGTACGCTGGCGCGATCCCGGAGCACCGCCAGTGCGCGCACCGAGAGCCACGTCGAGCCGTGATCGCCGTCCTCACGTATCGTCTTGATCGTTGGCGCGACGTGATCGTAGGCTTTCCAGAGATCGGGGACTGTCTCGCGATGGTGGATTTCGGCCGGCGAGACCCACGCGAACTCGGCGGTGGTCTCGTCGTTCGTCTCGACAGCCCACGAATCACAGTCGAACAGATATGGATAGATCCGCCAACGTGTTTCCTGACCCACTTCGACGGTGAATGGCTTGCCAGCACGGACGAGCGAGATCGCATCGTCTACTGTCCGTTCACGAATCGCCGCGTGTGCGGCTTCGTCAGGATCGTCGTCAGCGTTGTTGATGAGGCTGCTCAACCGATCGATATTCGGGTCGATTCCGTCGCCATCCCTGATCAAGAGTATCTTGCCACGATCACGGAGGAAACAGGCGACACGAGGTTCGTCCATACCACCAGTAGCTACTCGTGGCGTTTCAAGATAGTGCGGAGAGGAGGAATCCGATTCGATCGCTCGCCAGTATTGGCACGACCCGAAGTACGGAAGTGGCTACCCGGCGATTGCCGTGTATGAACGTCTCACCCGTCACGGATCTCCCCGAAATCAGTGCCGGCGACGATCTCGCCGCGCTCGTCGCCGAGCGGGCCGACGGCGCTCCCGACGTGGTCTGCGTGGCGAGCACCGTCGTCTCGAAGGCCGAGGGCCGGGCGCGCGATCTCGCCGACTTCCCGGCCGGCCCGCGCGCACACGAGATCGCCGACCGACTGGCCGAGCTCTCCGGCGACGAGAAGGACCCACGGTTCGCACAGGCCGTCCTGGAGGAGAGCACCGAGCTCCTGATGGACGAACCGTTCTTGCTCACCGAGACGCGGTTCGGGCACGTCTCGGTGAACGCCGGCATCGACCGCTCGAACGTCCCCGACAACGATATCCTCCTCCTGCCGAAACGGCCGAGCGAGAGCGCGCGCCGGCTCAGCGATGAACTCGGCGTTCCGGTGATCGTCACCGACACCTGCGGGCGACCGTTCCGACACGGCCAACGCGGCGTGGCCATCGGCTGGGCTGGACTGCCGGCGAGTCGCGACTGGCGCGGCGAACACGACCGCGACGGCCGCGAACTCGGTGTCACGGTCGAGTCCGTGGTGGACGAACTCGCGGCGGCGGCGAACCTCGTGCTCGGCGAGGGTGCGGGCGGGAACCCCGTCGCCGTCGTGGACGGGTTCGACATGGACGGGTTCGACGGCAGCGACAACCTCTTTCGCGCCGTCGAGGGTGATTTCGTCCGCCAGGCGCTCCGGGGGTGGTCGTATGCAGGGCATTGAACTCACGCCCGAGCGACCCACGCGGCGCACCGTCGATCTCGGCGAGCGCGCCGCTCAAGCGGGATTCGACACGATCTTCGCGAGCCATCACTACAACAACCGCGATCCCTTCGCAGCGCTCTCGCTGCTCGCCGATCGCACCGACAACGTCCGGCTCGGCCCGGGCGTGACGAACCCCTACGAGACTCATCCGGTGACGCTCGCTTCGCGCGTGGCGACGCTCGACGAGCTCTCGGACGGCCGGGCGGTCTTCGGTGTCGGGCCGGGCGACCCCTCGACGCTCGAGAATCTCGATCTCGGCGAGCACCGCGGGCTCCGGTCCGTCCTCGAATCGTTCAAAGTCGCCCAAGATCTCTGGGGGGGCGAGCGCGTCGATCACGACGGCACGTTCGGCGCACACGACGCCGGCCTGAACTACGAGGTCGGCGAGATCCCGGTCTACGTCGGCGGCGAGGGGCCACACATGTGTCGAATGGCGGCCAAACACGCCGACGGACTGCTGTTCAACGGATCGCATCCCGACGACATCGCGTGGGCGGCCGACCAGGTCGAGCAGGGTCTCGGCGAGCGACCCGACGAGTATGGAGAGTTCGATTTCACGGCGTACGCGAGCGTGAGCATCGCCGAGGACGGCGACGCCGCACGTGAGGCTGCCCGCCCGCCGGTGGCGTTCATCGCCGCCGGTGCGCCACCGCCCGTCGTCGAGCGCCACGGACTCGACGGCGAGCGCGCGGACGCGATCGGCGAGGCGATCTCGGCCGGCGAGTTCGACGCCGCGTTCGAGCGCGTGAGCGAGCCGATGATCGACGCGTTCTGTATGGCCGGCACGCCGGATAGGGTCGAGAAGCGGCTGTCGGGTGTGTTGGAACATGCGGACAGCATCGTGATCGGTTCGCCGCTCGGGCCCGACGTCGAGAGCGCTATCGACCTTGCTGGGGCGGTGTGCGACCGAACCCGTCGGGAGTGAGCCCCGAGAGCAGTCCCCCGATGGCGAGGTAGGCGAACAGCCCGAACGCGACGATCCAGATGAGGGTGCTCGACAGTATCAGTGCTGCCGAGAGCGGGTCGCCGAGCGCGACGTCGGTCACGATGTTCGTCAGCTCGGCGAGATTGCCGAGCAGTTCGAAGACGACGTTTGCCATGTCCACACGTTGCCGACGGGGGTACTTGTGCCTACTGACCCGCCTTCCAGACGAGTCCCTCGAATCGACCGTTCAGTACCGTCTCGCCCGCACGGCGGCAGACGACCGCACAGGCGATATCGTATCTGTCCTCGCGCTCTGCGACGTGCTCGGTCGTCACCTCGCACGTGATCGACTCGCCGGTATAGACCGGTTCGAGGAACTCGAACTCCATCGAGCGCGCGAGCACGCCGAGATCGCCCCCGATCTTGGTCGGGAGCGTCGCCGTGAGCAACCCTTGAACGACGAGTCGGCCCTCCGAATCGGGCTCGGTGTGGATCGCCTGCCGGTCGCCCGACACCTCGCCGAACTGTTCGACGTCCGCGTGCGTGAAGGTACGCTCGAAGACGTGCACGTCGCCGTCCGCGGGCTCGCTCGCCATGATCACTCGTATCGACCCGCGCGCATAACTCCCTCGCCACCCGGAGGCGAGCTATTATACTCTCGCTGCCCGTCGTCGCGGTATGACGTGGGAGACCGTCGATCTCGACCGAAACGAGGGCGTAGCGACCATCACCATCGACCGGCCGGACGCGCTGAACGCGATGAACGTCGAGACGCTCGACGCGCTCTCCGAGGCGCTCGACGAGGCACGCGACGCCCGCGCACTCGTGCTCACCGGTGCCGGTGACGACGCGTTCGTCGCGGGCGCGGACATCGGCTACATGGCGGAACTCTCGGTGGCCGAAGCGCAGGCGTACGCCGAACTCGGCCATCGCGTCACCGACACGATCGAGACGTTTCCCGCCCCGGTGATCGCCGCCGTCAACGGCTACGCCTTCGGCGGCGGCTGCGAACTCGCGCTCGCGGCCGACCTGCGCGTCGCTGCCGAGAGCGCCGTCCTCGGCCAGACCGAGATCGATCTGGGCATCGTCCCCGGCTGGGGCGGTACGCAGCGTCTTTCGCGACTGATCGGCGACGAGAGCGCCCGCCGACTGATCTTCCTCGGCGAGCGCATCGACGCAGCGGAGGCCCGCGAGATCGGTCTCGTCAGCGAGGTCGTCGCCGACGACGCTCTCGACGATCACGTCGCCGACATGGCCGCCGAGCTCGCGGCGAAGCCCGCACACGCCCTCCAGGCAGCCAAGGAGTCGCTGAATCAGGTCCACGAATCCCACCTCTCGGCGGGACTGACCTACGAGCGCCGCCTCTGGAGCGGTCTCTTCGGCACGCACGACCAGCGTGAGGGCATGACGGCGTTCGTCGAGGACCGCGAACCCGACTTCGAATAACCGATCGGGCCGACAGCGGTCGATCCCGACGTTTAACTTCGACCGCACGCCTACCTACCGGGTATGGAGTTCTGCGACGAGTGCGGCTCGATGATGAAGACCGACGACGGCGTGTGGGTCTGCGACAACTGTGGCTACACCAAACCGCGCGACGATGCGAAGGAGGCGGCGATGACGACGACACAAGGTCAAGAGGAGACCGAAATCATCGACGTCAGCGACGCCGAGAACCGGGGGCTTCCCACCACCGAAGTCCACTGCTCGGAATGTGGCAACGACGAAGCCTACTGGTATATGCAACAGATCCGCTCGGCCGACGAATCCGAAACCCGGTTCTTCGTCTGTACGGAGTGCGAACACCGCTGGCGCGAGGACGATCACTAACAACCACTTTTTTGGTCGGGGGCATCGCGCTCGTTGCACTCGCGCTCAACCCCCGACCAAAAACCTGGACTAAAAACCTCTGCTCGTTCGCGCTACGCGCTCACTCGCAGTGAACCGCGCTCACTGCGTTCGCGCGGACGATCTTCAACACAGCACCGCAACAACCGACCGCCGACCGCACAGCACCGCAGAAGCCCTCGGCACGCTCCCTTCGGTCGCGGTGTTCGCTACGCTCACACCATGTGCCTCGCCCTTCATCCGCCAGGGACCGCACCACCGCCGCGCGGCGGCGTCACTCCATGGCGTCGAGCAGCATGCGCGCACCGAGGTCGATCTCGCGCTCAGTGACGTCGAGCGGCGGGAGAATCCTGAGCGTCTTGTTCCCACAGGCGAGCGTGAGCAGTCCGCTCTGGAAGGCGTTTTCGAGGACTGCGTCACGGGTGTCGGTGGTGTCGAACTCGATGGCGAGCATCAGCCCCTTCCCGCGCACGTCGACGACCGATTCGGGGGCGGCGTCGCGCAGATGTTGCTTGAACTGGCGGCCGCGCGCGACGGCGTTGTCCATCAGATCGTACTCCTGGATCGCGTCGATCGTGAGCGCGCCCTGCATCGAGGCGATGATGTCGCCGGCACCCCACGTCGAGGAGATACGACCCTTCTCCTCGGGGAAGACATCCGAGCGCGAGATCGTCGCCCCGACGCGGAGCCCCTTCGCGGCCGTGATGACGTCGGGTTCGATTGGGTAGTGATCGGCACCCCACCATTCACCCGTCCGGCCCATTCCGGCCTGGATCTCGTCGGCGATCAGCGTGATGTCGTACTGCTCGCAGACGTCGGCGATCTCCTGCATGAAAGCGTCGCTCGGGAACCGATAGCCGCCCTCGCCCTGGATCGGTTCCATGACGAGATAGGCGACCTCCTCGGGCGCGACCGATCCCTCGTCACTCAGCATTCGGCGGAGCTGTGATCCCTCGCCGGTGAAAAAGCCACACGAACAGTCCCCGGCCTCACAGGTTCGATCACTGCAGAACGGCACGTCGTGAATGCCCGAAACCTCGGGATATTCCCGACGATAGACCGATTTCGAGCGGTTGAGCGAGAGCGCGCCGAGCGTCCGACCGTGGAACGCGCCCTGGAAGGTGATGCCGTAGGAGCCACCGCCGTCGTAGCAGATCTTGATGGCGTTCTCGATCGCTTCGGCTCCCGAGTTCGAGAGGAACACCTTGTCCATGTCGTACGCGCTCGTCAGGTCGGTGAGTCGCTTCATCAGCCCCGCCGGGCCGGGGAAATCGGGATCGTCGGGTGAACCAGCCCCCACGTAGAAATCGTGACCCGCGGTCTTCAGCGGGTCGACGAGGTCGAACTCGGCCATCGGTTCGGTGATCTTCGGGTTGTTGTAGCCCAGCGGGGCCGCCCCGACGTGACAGGTGAAATCCAGGAAGACGTTGCCGTCGGGATCGGTACAGAACGGTCCCTCGGCGGGTGCGGTCGGATCCCAGACGAATTCGTAGACGTAGGTGCTCGGAGCAGCGACGTCCTGCTGGCGCTCGACCCATTCGCGGGCGCGCGGTCCCGGTAGCTCGCTGACACGGGGTGCTGTGGTATCCCGGTCCATGAACCAAACCGTCGGGCCGGTGTCTTAACTAATTCGTTTCGGTTAGTGCAATATTTTCAGACATCGACGTACTGGTCTTCCCACTCACGACGGGCATCGATCTCGCGCTGGCCGCGGCGAGTGATCTTGTAGTAGTTCGTTCGTCTGTCTATCTGACCTTTCTCGACGAGCCCCTTGTCGACCAGCGTGTCGAGGTTCGGATACAGCCGTCCGTGATGGATTTCGGTCTCGTAGTACTCTTCGAGTTCGTCCTTGATCGCAAGCCCGTGTGGCTCTTCCTTGCCGACAATGGCGTACAGAAGGTCCCGCTGAAATCCTGTCAGGTCGTGCATCGTACTCTCTTACTGGTAAGTGGATGAATCGTATAAGTATATCGAAACTGTCCGCTTGCCGAAACGGTTGCACCGGGACAACGTGGGTGATTTTCGCGCTGCTATCATCTTGCAAACATCCGTTTGATCGCCCGCCGGACGAGCCGGGGCCGCGGCTGTCGATCGTGAATCAAGGAAAGCGCCCGACGCGGGAGAAAAGCCCGCGTTGGGCGCTCGCCGCCCTGAATTGGTCCCCGCTGACGCTTCGGCCCTCCAAGCGAAGCGTCACTCGTATCCTGTGGACTGTGACACTTAACCTTATCGGCCGACCGTCACATGTGCTCCTCTTCGAGCGCCCAACCGAGCGCGCGCCGATAGTAGGTAAACATCTGTCTGACGCCCTCGTGGTTCATCTCCTCGTCGTCCAGCTCGTCGATGAGGAACTCGTACTGCTCGCGGATCTCCGCCTCGTCACGCATACCGGCTCGACGGGGCGCGCCCTCAAGAACTTTCACCCGTCAGGCACGCTCGCGCCCGGCGATCCCGTGCCAGATCGCGTTGACCAGTCGCGTCTCGCCGCTGCCCTCCGCGTCGTCCCACCCGCGGGCGAGCGCGTCCTCCAGCGTATCGAGATCGTGGTTCTCGAAGTTGTTTGCGCCCCGGAATTCGGCGAGCGCCGCGCGTTCGTCCTCGCCGAACCCGCTCGATACTTCCTCGGAAAATCCCGTCTCGACGAGCGCTTCCGTGACCGCTTCAGCGGTGGCCCCGTCCAACTCCCGAAACGTGTCGGGCGGTTCGCGTTCGAGTAGCGTCACGTCGTAGACGCGGAAGACCCGTTCGAGCTCGTCGATCGGGCTCTCGTGATCGTCGACGCGGACGTCGACCCAGCGGTCGTTGGCCCCGTCGTAGCCACCATCGGGTTTCACGATGTAGAGCGCCGCCGACTGCTCGCCGCGGGCGTCCCCGCCGGCCTCGTTGCCCGCCTGCAGCGCGGCGATGAGTCGCTCGGGCAGGCCACCCGCGGTCGACTCGTACGTGTCGGCCATCGCCTCGATCGTCGCGCGGTTTTCGAGGATGTTGCCCTGAACAGTATAATTCTCGCCCTGGATGTCGCCAGCGAACTCGAAACAGTCCGCGCCGGTGAACGCCGCGACCGAGCCGTCTCGCCCGACGACGCCGATCTGGCGCTCGGGGGCCTGATCGTCGCCGTCGGTGAGGGTTTCGACGACCTCGCTTGCCGATTTCCCCTCGCGGAGCAGGTCCAGCCCGTCGGGACCGTAGGCGACGTTCGCGAAGCTCTGGGTGGCGATCGCACCCGCGTCGGCGCTGGCGAAGGGAACCACCGAACCGACGCTGACGAACTTCGACTGGACGGCGACGCCGATCGCGTCCTGCTCCGGGTCGCGCGCGACGATGGAAAACGTGCTCGGACGTGGTGGCATACCTCCGAGTGCACCGCGCCGGCAAAAAGCGTTCCTCGCCCACGTTAAATACCGACCGACGAGAGCCGGGTCCGCCCTCGTCGAGGCACTCCCATCGCCGATACCGTTTCGGTCAGTTCACTCGGCGGCGAAATCATCGAGCGTCGTGTTGATGCCATCCCGAACGTCCGAGACGAGCGCACCGTCGATATCGAGCCCGAGCACCGAGACGGCCGCCGTCCCGACCTGCTCGGTGGCCTCCGCCGGTGCGTAGATCCCGAAACGCCACTGGTCGCGCTGAGTCGTTTTGAGCGCCTCGACGAGCGTCGACTGCCGGCCGAGCGGGCGGATCTCGCCGCTCACGACGACCCGCGAGGAGGATTCGGTCATGCGCGGGCGCGCCGGCACGTCGAGGATCACGCTCTCGGCGGCGACCGAGGCGCGCTCGGCGATCTCGCGTTCGTACTCGCGGATGGCCGTGTGATCGGCGTCGACGAGTTCGTCCGGCGTGTCGCGGAGCTCGGCCCAGACTGCCCGCTTATAGAGATCGCGCCGGCCGAGCCGTTCGGCGTCCGCTTCCGTGCGCTCGTCGTTTCGCAGCGTCACCAGCAGGTCGTGATCGTCCATTTGTCGAAGTGCTGCCCCGCTCAACTCGTCGTCGAGCAGGCGCTCGGTCGCTCGCCGGAGCATCGCCTTGCCGATGCGCGCGACGGGATGGCTGTAGACGACGGGGTTCATCAGCGCGCGGGCGAGCAGCAGCGCCTCGGCCGTCTGGACGTTCCCCTCGGCGAGGACGAGCTCGCCGTCGAGAAAGCGGAGCTCGCGGACGAGCCGGCCGTGGTCGATCGTGCCGTAGGGAACGCCCGTGTGGAGGGCGTCGCGCACCAGGTAGTCCATCCGGTCGACGTCGAGTTCGCCCGAGACCAGTTGGCCGAGACGGCCCTCGCCGGCTACGAGGCCCGCGATGCGTTCCGGATCGAGGTCGTGGGTGGCGAGAACGTTGGCGACCTCACCAGTGGCGAGGAGTTCGCCCACGTCGTCGTGGTAATTGCCCGTCCGACGGTGGATCAATGCTTCCAGGTTGTGGCTGTAGGGCCCGTGCCCGACGTCGTGGAGGATCGCGGCCGCGCGGACGCGTTCGGCTCGCACGCCTTCGATGCCGAGCTGTGAGAGGGCGCGATCGGCGAGGTGATAGACTCCCAGGCTGTGCTCGAACCGGGTGTGGTTGGCCGAGGGATAGACGAGATCGACGGTGCCGAGCTGGCGGACGTGGCGCAGGCGCTGTACGGCCGGGGTGTCGAGCAGGGCCTGCGCGACGCCGGCGATCTCGATGTGGTCGTGGACGCTGTCCTTGATCGTCTTCATTGGTTCCGTCTTCGACGTGTTCGGTGAAAAACTTCGGCCCTGCTCGTATTGATGGCTCTCTCAGCATGGATTTTCCATAGCATCGTCCCGATATTCCCACTGCTACTCCTGACGACAATGAGAGGCCACAACGCTCCGCACAGCCCACATACCTCCCCAACCGATTCGCTCGTTCGTTTCACTCACTCGCTCATCCCTCGCGCAGTGTTTGCGCTCGGTGCTCACTTCGTTCGCACGCGAGCGCAAGCGCGCGCCAACCGCTGCTGGTTTGTTTTTCAACAGATTCCGCCGGCTGCGGTGAGCACAAGCGTTTACTCCGCCCGTCGTGGAGTCGGCGTATGGTGACGTTTCTCTCCGGGGGCACCGGCACGCCGAAACTGCTGGCCGGAGCCAGGGAGGTCTTCGACCCCGCTGATCTCACGGTGATCGCCAACACTGGCGACGATATCGAACTCGGCGGACTGCTGATCTGTCCAGATCTCGATACCGTCCTGTTCGAGCGCGGTGACGTCCTCGACCGCGAGCGCTGGTGGGGCATCGATGGCGACAGCACGACCACCCACGACGAACTCCGCGATCTCTCCGAGCGGGCGGGTTTCGAGGGGGGCCCACGATATCTCGCCGACGAGCGCCAGACCGACGGCCCGCGACTCGCGCGCTGGCGGCGCTTTTCGGGCGTGGGCGAGTTCATGACCATCGGCGATCGCGATAGAGCTGTGCACCTCCTGCGAACGAGTCTCCTCTCCGAGGGCCACTCGCTCACCGAGACCACGAACCGGCTCGCAGACGCCTTCTCGCTCGACGTTTCGCTGCTGCCGATGAGCGACGACCCGGTGGCGACGATGATCCACACACCGGGCGGAGTGATGCACTTCCAGGAGTTCTGGGTCGCCCACGGTGGCGAGCCAGTCGTCGAGGACGTCGAGTTCCGGGGTGCCGAGCGCGCCGACCCGACCGCGAAGGTGCTCGATGCGCTCGCCGAGCCAGTGATCATCGGCCCATCGAACCCCGTGACGAGCATCGGGCCGCTGCTCGCGCTCGACGGCGTGCCCGCAGCGCTCGCCGAGACCACCGTGGTCGCCGTCTCGCCGTTCGTCGGCGACGATCTCTTCTCGGGACCGGCGGCGAAGCTCATGCGAGCGACGGATACCGAGGCGAGCACTGCAGGGATGGCCGAATCGTACCCCTTCGCCGATGCGTTCGTCGTCGACGAGCGCGATCCCACCGAGCTGGGACGCCCGACGGTTACGACCGATATCGGCATCGACGATCGGGAGGATTCGATGCGCGTCGTGGAAGCGGTTGCCGACGCGCTCGCCCTCGTGGAGGCAGCCTGATGTTCGAACCGCGACTCGCGCTGGCGAGCCTGAGCGGCGAGTCCGATGCCGCGTGGGCGCGGAACGTCGAGAGCCACGCCGGCGCGGCGTTTCTCGGCGGTATCGCCATCGACGAATCGTCGCGACGGGCCGCCCGACGGATGACCGAGCGCGATCGCGACGAATTCCTCCCCGACGACCCACTGGCGTTCATCGAGCGTGAACTCGATGCGCTCGACGACGCCCCGCTCCGCGCCGGCGTCAACGTCCGCAGCGGGTCGCGCGCACCGATCCGTGAGGCCGCCGAGCTCTGTCGCGAACACGACGCCATGCTCGAACTCAACGCCCACTGCCGCCAGGACGAACTCTGCGCCGTCGGCTGTGGCGAGACCCTGCTCCGTGACGCCCACCGCCTCTGCGAGCAGGTCGAGACCGCCGCCGACACGGGGGCAACGGTGAGCGTGAAGGTCCGGGCGGAGGTGCCCGGCGTCTCGCTCGCCGACACCGCGCGCTGGATCGACGGTGCCGGAGCGGACGTGATCCACGTCGACGCGATGGACTCCGAGTCCGTGGTTCAGGACGTCACGGACGCGACCGAACTCTTCGTCATCGCCAACAACGGCGTGCGCGATGGTGAGACCGCCCGGAAATATCTCGAATACGGTGCGGACGCGGTGAGCATCGGTCGCCCGAGCGATCGGCCCGCGATCCTCCAGCGCGTGCGCGAAGCGGTCGACGACTGGTTCGAGACGGAGACGGAGCCGGCTGCGGGGGCGGGTCGATGAGGACGCCAGCCGAAAACGCCCAGTTGGCACTACTGCTCGAAGTGACGGCCACGCCGAAACCCGGCAACGTCGACCGCGATCGCGAATACCCCGACCTCCGATTCGAGCACTTCATGACTGGCGCGGTCGGTGCGAGCGAGGGCCTTCGGATGGCCGCTGCAGGCGAGCCGATCGGCGAGTCCTTCGAGCGCGCGGTCGACGGAATGGCCGACCAGCGCGGCGGCAACACGCAGTTCGGCGCGTTACTCCTCCTCGTCCCGCTCGTCCGGGCGAGCGGGACCGGCGAACTGACGCCCGAGTACGCGGCCGAGGTCGTCGGAGAGACGACCGTCGCGGACGCCGCCGGCTTCTATCGCGCCTTCGAGCACGTCGATGTCGGCATCAGCGACCCACCGGACGAGATGAAAGCGCTCGACGTGCGCCGTGGTGCGGACGCGATTCCCGAGCTCGAAGCGCGCGAGTTAACCCTGGAGGACGTGCTCGCCGCGAGCGTCGAGCGCGACGGTGTGGCCCGCGAGTGGGTCTCGCGGTTCTCGCGAAGCTTCGAGATCGCCGAGCGCATCACGAGTGGCGAGGGGAGCGTTCCCGATCGCGCTGCCCGCGCCTTCCTCGAAGCACTCGCGAGCGAACCGGACACCTTCGTCGCAAAGCGCCACGACGAGGCGACCGCCCGCGGAGTCACCGAGGCCGCACGGGCGGCGCTGCGCGGCGACGCCGATCCCGACGCGCTCGCCGAGGAGCTCGTCGACGCTGGAGTGAACCCCGGCACGACGGCCGATCTCGTCGCTGCCGGACTGTTCATCGCGCTCGAAGACGGACTTACAGTATGACCGATTCGCAGGAAGGGGTTGATTGGCCCGTCGAGCTTCGTGGCGTGACCGAATCCCTGGTGGCGACGCTCGGCCCGAACGGGAAGTGGAATCTCGCGGCGCTCGGTCTCCACGCGGGCGAACCGGTCACGGCACGCACCTGGGGTCGCACGCGGACGTGGCGAAACTTCCACGAGGAAGAGGAGGGTGTCGTTCAGTTCCTGCACGATCCGCTGGTGTTCGCCGAGAGCGCGCTCACGATTCAGGAACGTGATTCTCCAATCCATCCAGCGGCGAACGCGTGGGCGCGCGTCGCGGTCGAATCAGTGGACGAGGGCGAATCGGGTGATACGGAGTGGGAGGAATGGGAGCTCACGCCGATCGAGGCCGCTATCGAGGATCGGATCGTGCCGACGACCAATCGTGGCTACGGCGCGGTCATCGAGGCCACCGTCGCGGCGTCGCGACTCGACGTCCCGGCCTACGACACCGACGAACTCCGCGAGCGACTCGATTACTTCGCCGAGGTGGTCGAGACGTGTGGTGGTCCGCGCGAGCGCGCGGCGATGGAGCGGATCGTCGAACACACTGGCTGGGCCCCCGAGGACGGATGAAAGCAAGAGCGCGTCGTTTATAGGCCGGGCGAAGAAGAAATGGTATGGCGATCAAACCGGCCTACATCAAGAAGACGGGCAATCTGCTGCTCGAACAGTATCCGGAAGCGTTCTCGACCGATTTCGAGCACAACAAGGAGAGCGTCACCGCGCTGACGAACGTCGACTCGAAGGGCGTTCGCAACCGCATCGCGGGCTACGTCTCGCGAAAGCAGCAGGGCGCAGTCGCCTGAATCGGACGTTGCGTCGACCAGAACAGTTTTCATCGGCATTGTCCTACGCCGAGCAATGACACACGTTGGCGTTCTCGGTGCGACCGGTGCCGTCGGACAGCGACTGATCCAACTGCTCGATCCCCACCCCGAGTTCGAAATCGCCTGTCTCACGGCGAGCGACGACAGCGCGGGCCGCTCCTACCGCGATGCCGCGAAGTGGCGCATCGAAACCCCGATCCCCGACGACGTCGCCGATCTCGACGTCCGCGAGACCGACCCCGCGGCGATCCCCGACGACATCGACCTGCTGTTCTCGTCGCTGCCCTCGTCGGTCGGCGAGCGCGTCGAACCCGACCTCTGCGAGGCGGGCTACGTCGTCTCGTCGAACTCCTCGAACGCACGGATGGCCGACGACGTACCCCTGACGATCCCCGAGCTCAACCACGATCACCTCGACCTGCTCAAAGTCCAGCGCGACGAGCGTGGCTGGGACGGCGCACTCGTGAAGAACCCGAACTGCTCGACGATCACCGCGGTGCCGACGCTCGCGGCGCTCGACACGTTCGGCCTGGAGACCGCTCACGTCGCCACGCTTCAGGCGGTCTCCGGCGGCGGTTATTCGGGCGTGACCTCGATGGAGATCATCGACAACGTCCTGCCCCACATCGGCGGCGAGGAGGAGAAGATCGAGACCGAATCGCGCAAGCTCCTCGGGAACTTCGACGGCGCGGAGCTCGACCACCACGACGCCGACGTCGCCGCCTCCTGCAATCGCGTACCGACGCTCGACGGCCACCTCGAAAACGTCTGGGCCGAAACCAGCGAGGCGATCACCGCGGAGGACGCCGCAACGGCCATGCGCGAGGCCCCGTCGCTCGATCTGCACAGTTCGCCCGACCAGTTCATCGAGGTCTTCGAGGAGCCGGATCGTCCGCAGCCCCGTCTCGACCGGATGGTCGGCGACGGGATGGGCGTCGCGGCCGGTGGTCTCCGCGAGACCTCCAATGGTGTGCAGTACAACTGTCTCGCCCACAACACCCTGCGCGGGGCGGCCGGTGCGAGCGTTCTGAACGGCGAACTACTCGTCGAACAGGGCTGGGTCTGAGCGACTACGCGACCTGATTTTTCAGGCCATTGTACTCACCGGTGTCGGCAACTCGTCGCAGATTTTCGGCGAGGATGTCCGCGAGTCGCTCGTAGTATTTCGGTGTGTTGCCGGCGTTGTGCGGTGTGATCAGCACGTTCTCGAATCCCCAAAGCGGGTGGTCCTCAGGCAGCGGTTCGGGATCGGTCACGTCGAGGGCTGCCCCGCCGATGTCGTTCGAGCGCACCGCCGAGACGAGTGCCGTGGTGTCGACGACCGGCCCGCGTGCGACGTTGACGATCGTCGCATCGGGTGGCAGCGTCGTGAACTCGGCCTCGCCGATCATCCCCTCGGTCTCGTCGGTCAGCGGCACCGTGAGCACGAGGTGATCGGTGCGGGCGAGCGCCTCGTGGAGGCGATCGGGGCCCACGACCTCGTCGGTCGGACCGCCCTTCTCGGGCGAATGGCGAATGCCGATCGTGTCGACGTCGAACCCCTGCAGCCGTTCGACGACGGCGCTGCCGAGTGCACCGAGTCCCGCGACCGTCACCGTGGAGCCGGCGAACTCGCGGGTCGGGTAGGCACGCCACTCCCGGTTCTGCTGGCGTCGCCAGCCCTCGTGGTGGCGGCGGGTGAGTGTGAGCAGGTGGCCGAGCACGTCCTCGGCGATGTTCGGCCCGTGCACGCCGGAGGCGGTCGTCACGCTCACGCCGTGGCCCTCGATGGCATCCATCGGGAGATGGCCGTAGCCCGCGAACGAACAGGCGAGCAGTTCGAGGTTCTCGGCGCGATCGAGCAGGTCCTCGTCGATGGTCTTGCCGGCGACGACGCGTGCGTACGGAATGAGCTCTCGCTCCTCGGCAGGCGTGCGTGCCAGCCGGACGTCGTACTCGGGGAGGCGTTCGCGCAGCGCCGCTGCGTACTCGCTGGTCGCGATGCCGTGAACCCCCTCTTGGCGCACTACGATGTCCGGTTCGTCGCCGCTCATCGCTCGTCCCTCGTTTGGATCATGGGCGGGGGTTCGACGGCCATTGTCATTAACTTCACCCGTCGAATGTTCGCTCTGTCGGGCGGCGACCGCCGAGCGGGAGACCTTTATTCGCGGCGCTGGCCGGAACCGTATGGAGCGGATTGACGTGGCGGTCGTCGGCGGCGGTCCGGCAGGCACCTCGGCCGGACGGGCGGCGGCCCGACAGGGTGCCGAGACAGTCGTGCTCGAAAAGGGCGTCCCGCGCGAGGACCGCGCGGAGTTGGGACCGGACTCGACCGACGCTGCGGGGATGCTCGACTACTGGGTCGATCTGATGGATCTTCCCGAAGCGATCCCCGACGACGTGATCCTTCGCGAGCTGAACGGAGCGACCTTCGCCGGGCCCACCGAGCGCCTCACGATCCGGGATACGGGTATGGGCAGTTCGTATCCCGATTTCGGCTTCACCTTCCATCGTGCGCGATTCGACGACTGGCTGCGCGAGCGCTGCGAGACCGCTGGCGCGGACTATCGCGTCGGCACGAGTGTCAGGGACGTCGCTATCGACCGCCGCGGAACCCACACGCTCACGCTGCGCGACGGCACCGAGATCGAGACCGACTATCTGATCCTCGCTGACGGGCCACAGCGGACGATCACCCGTGGAGTGCTCGCCGAGTTCGTCGCCGAGCAACGGCTGGGGGAGCTCGCCTCGAACCGTGCGAACCACATCGCCTACCAGGAGTATCGGGAGTTCCCACCCGAACTGTTCGACGACGATCTCCTCACGTTCTGGTGGGGATCGATGCCCGGCCACACGGCCTATCCGTGGGTGTTCCCGAACGACGGCCACGTGGCGCGCGTCGGGCTGACGATGCCCATCGGGCTCGATATCGACGAGGTGCAAAACCCCGAGCGCTATCGCCTGCTCGACCCCGACGACGAGACCGTCCCATCGGGGAAAGAATACGTCGAACGGCTGCTCGCCGCCGAATATCCCGACTACGATCTCGACGACTTTCCGCTGGTCGAGGATCGGGGCAAGAGCGGCGGGACCGAGACCTACCCGATCTCCTCGACGCGCCCGATCGATTCGCCGACCGGCGCGAACATCGCCATCGTCGGCGGCGCGATGGGCGCGACCTCGGCCTTCCACGAGGGCGGCGATCACGTGGCCGTGCGCACCGGCAAGATCGCCGGTTCGCTGGCGGGTGCGGGCGCGCTCGATGCCTACAATCGCGAGTGGAAGCGCGCGGTCGGCGACGAGATCCTCCGAAATGTCTCGATGGCTGACGTCGTCACTGGCTTCGAACCCCACGATTGGGACGATGCCTTCGGATCAGTCGATCGGATGCTCGACGACGGTCGTCTCAGCGCGCTCCGGATGCCGTTTTCCGGTCGCGCCGGGCTTTCGGTGCTCGCACGATACAGCAAAGCGAAGTTCGGTTACCGCAACGGCGGCTACGTCCAGCTCCGCGAATCGGAGTACGCCGTCTGAGTCACGGATGGTTTATACTCGTGGTCCGTATCGCGACCGCACGCCGTAGTCCTCGCCCGAGTACGTCCACACGGACGCGATGACGCGCGGCGAACCCCGGCGTGCGACATGGGTCGTGCGTAGCACGACCGAACGTGGAGCCGGTGTCGACCGGCGACACGGGTTGCGCCATGCGCAACCGACTGCGAGGCCGGCACACGCCGGCCGAGGATGGTCGCCGACGACCCGCCCGGCATAGGGTTTACCGGCCGAGACGGCACACCGCCCGCGATGAGGCCGGCCGTTAGTGTTCCGGGCGACAATTCCACCTTTTTAGACGGAGTCCTCGACTCGCTCACTTCGTTCGCTCGCCTCGAACCCCGTCCAAAAATCTGGACCAAAAACTTCCGCTCACTCGCCTTCGGCTCGTTCGCGGTGAACCGCGCTCACTGCGTTCGCGCGGATGCGACACTTTCCGCAACCGCACAGCACCGCCTCCGCCGAAGCCCTCGCGCCCTTCGGGCGTCTGCTCGCGGGCGTACGAGGCGGATTCGCCGCCTCGAACTTGCGGCGCTACGCGCCGCGCATGGCCCGCTCGCACGGTACAAGGGACCGAAGACCCCTCGCTACTCGCCCTTCATACACCAGGACTGCGACCGCAGACGCCAGGAACCGCTACCGCACCACCACCGACCAGCGGTGGACGTCTTCCAACACGGTGGTCGAAATCTGCCGATCATGCACGATCGCACATTTATATCGAAAGCCACCGTATCGCTGCCCGAATGGATCGCAACGGTTTCGTGAAACTCTCGCTTCTCGCCTTCGGGCTGATCCTGGTGAGCTTCCTGATCCTCGGCTTCTCGCGGCTCGTCCTCCCCTACCGCACGGCGCGCGTTCTCGCTGCGCCGACGACCCTGCTCGGGTTCGCGCTGGTCTGCTATCTCCTCGTGCGGGCGGTACTATCGAAGCTCCGTCTCGTCGAGATCGAGGACTGAGAGACCACAAACCGTTTTCGCACCGGCCCCCGAGTCGCTCGCATGGATGTCAACACCGTTGCGGATCTCCCGCCCGACCGGCGGCGAGCGCTGTTCTATCGTGATGCCGGGATCGACGCAATCGCCGACGATGTCGGTGACATCATCGAGCGCGTGCGCGAGGAGGGCGACGTCGCGCTGCGCGAGTACGCCGAGGAGTTCGACGATACGACCGTCGGCACGATCGACGTGACCGACACTGCCGAGCGTGCCTACGACGAGATCGACGACGATCTCGGAGAGGCGATCGAGACCGCTGCCGACAACATCGAAGACTTTCACGAGCGCCAGCTGCCCGAGGACTGGCGGGCGGAATTCGACGGCCGCGAACTCGGACGGCGCTACCGACCGATCGAGCGCGTCGGCGCGTACGTCCCCGGTGGCGGCGCGGCCTACCCCTCCAGCGCGCTGATGACCGTCATTCCGGCCACCGTCGCCGGCGTCGAGCAGGTGGCGGTCGCGACGCCGCCGGCCGACGAGCTCAGCCCCGCGACGCTCGCGGCGCTGCACGTCGCCGGCGCGGACGCGATCCACCAGGTGGGGGGTGCACAGGCGATCGCCGCGCTCGCCTACGGCACCGAGACGGTCTCACCGGTCGAGAAAATCGTCGGCCCCGGAAACCGATGGGTGACGGCCGCCAAAGCCGCCGTCAGAAACGACTGCGCCATCGACTTCCTCGCGGGACCGAGCGAGATCTGCGTACTCGCCGACGACTCCGCCACGCCGGAGTTCGTCGCGGCCGATCTCGTCGCACAGGCCGAACACGATCCCGCGGCGTCCGTCGTCGCAATCACCGACGACGAGGAACTCGCCGAGAACATCGTCGCGGCCGTCGATCGACAGGTCGAGGGGCGTGAGCGCGAGGAAACCATCCGGGAAGCGCTTGACAACGATGCCAGCGGCGTGTTCGTCGCCCGCTCGATGCCCGAAGCGGTCCTTTTCTGCGAGGAGTACGCCGCCGAGCACCTCTCGATTCAGGCCGACGACGACGAGGCGCTGCTCGACCGGATCAGCAATGCGGGCAGCGTCTTCCTCGGTCCGTACAGTCCGGTGGCGGCGGGTGATTACGCCGCCGGGCCGAACCACGTGCTGCCGACCGGTGGCCACGCGCGCACCACGGGTGGGCTGTCGGTCGAGACGTTCCTGCGATCGACGACGGTCCAGCGGCTCTCGTCGGACGCGCTCGACGCGCTCGGCGATACGGTGACGACGCTCGCCGAGGCCGAGGGGCTGGAGGCCCACGCCGAGAGCGTTCGGGTTCGCGATCGGGCGGAGTACGAGTAACGATCATGTTCGTCGTCGAACGTTCGGCCCGTTCAGAGCGGCTGCCTGCGGCTGAGACCGGTACGGGCGTCGTCCGCTAACGGGCGGGTCTCGAAACCTTCAAACACTATCCCATATGAGGTGGCACAATGGCAGCATTACCGTACGAGACGGCCGCGTTTGCGCTGTTCGCGCTCGTCACTATCGCGGGTGCTTTCGGCGTCGTCCTCATGGAGGACGTCTGGCACTCGGCGCTCATGCTCGGGGTGACGCTGTTGAGCGTCGCCATCCACTACGTGATGATGAGCGCGGAGTTTCTCGCCGCGATGCAGATACTCGTCTACGTCGGCGGAGTGCTCATCCTCATCACCTTCGCCGTCATGCTGACACGGGTTGACGATCCGAAGGAGGCAGTGTCGTGACCACCCGTCCGCGTCTACGGCTCGGCAGTCATCTCCTCCCCGGGCTCATCGCGGTCGCGCTGTTCGTCGTCTTCGCTGCCGTCTTCCTGACGAGCTCGTTCGACGCCCCCGTGGGCTTTCCCGGCAGCGGCTCGGTGACGGCGTCGATCGGCTACGCGCTGTTCAATCTCGACGGCGGCGCGTATCCCAGCGAGGGCTTTCTGATCGCTTTCGAGATCATTGATCTGGCGCTCGTGGCGGCGCTCGCGGCCGCGGTGATGCTCGCGAAGACCGAGGAGAACGGTCATATCGCCGGTGCGCTGCGGTTCGTCTCGCCCGATCGCGACACCGACGACGAATCCGAAACCGATACTGATACCGAGACCGCTGCCAGGGCCGACGGTGGCCGTGACGTCGAGGAGGACGGTCGCTGATGGTCCCCGTCCAGTACTATCTCCTCCTGTCGGCAGGGCTGTTCTGCGTCGGCCTGTTCGGCATTCTCACCCGCCGCAACGCGCTCGTCTTCCTGATGAGCGTCGAGATCATGCTCACCGCCGCCAACATCAACTTCGTTGCCTTTTCGTTCCAGCACGGGAATCTCACCGGACAGGTGTTCAGTTTGTTCACGATCGCACTCGCCGCGGCGGAAGTCGCGGTCGGCATCGGCATCGTCCTCGTCCTCTACCGCAACTTCCGCGGCGTGGACGTGACTGAAGCAGCGACAATGAGGTGGTAACGATGGTGGCATTCGACTACGCGCCGGCGATCGCGCTCCTGCCCTTTGCCTCGTTCGTCATCGCGCTCTTTGCGGGCAAATACATGCCCAAACGCGGCGCGCTCGCGGGCATTCTCGCCACCGGCGGCTCGCTCGTGCTCTCGATCTGGATGGCGTTCACGGTGGCCGGTGGCGAAACCTACAACGAGGAGCTCTACACGTTCGTCTCGCCGGAAGCGTTCGATCTCCATCTCGGCATTCTCGTCGACCCGCTCGCGGCGCTCATGCTCATCATCGTCTCGCTCGTGGCCTTCCTCGTCCACATATTCAGTCTCGGATATATGAACGACGAGGGCGAGACCGGCCTGCCGCGCTACTACGCCGGGCTTGGGCTGTTCACGGCGAGCATGCTCGGCTTCGTTCTGGCCGACAACCTGTTCATGGCGTTCATGTTCTTCGAGATGGTCGGCCTCTGCTCGTGGCTGCTCATCGGTTTCTGGTTCCGCGACGACGCACCGCCGAGCGCCGCGAAGAAGGCCTTCCTGGTGACGCGCTTCGGCGACTACTTCTTCCTCGTCGGTGTCGTCGGGATCTTCGTCACCTTCTCGACGGCGACGTACGCCGGCTCGGAGAGCTTCGTCAGACTCGCCGAAGAGGCGCTCGCCGGCAACGTGGGCGCGGTCAACACCTTCGGCTTTGAGCCCCAGACCTGGTTCGCGATCCTCGGGCTACTCGTGCTCGGCGGCGTCATCGGCAAGTCCGCCCAGTTCCCGCTGCACACGTGGCTACCCGACGCGATGGAGGGTCCGACGCCCGTGTCGGCGCTCATCCACGCTGCGACGATGGTCGCCGCCGGTGTCTACCTCGTTGCGCGGATGTACGGCTTCTACGCGCTGCTCCCGACCGTGCTCGCGATCATCGCGTTCATCGGTGGGTTCACCGCGCTGTTCGCCGCGACGATGGCGGTCGTCAAACGCGAGATCAAGCAGGTGCTCGCCTACTCGACGATCTCCCAATATGGGTACATGATGCTCGGGCTCGGCGTCGGTGGCTACGTCGCCGCGACCTTCCACCTGATGACCCACGCCTTCTTCAAGGCGCTGCTGTTCCTCGGTGCGGGCTCGGTCATCATCGCGATGCATCACAACGAGGACATGTGGGATATGGGCGGGCTGAAGGACAGAATGCCCGTCACCTACTGGACCTTCCTCGCCGGTTCGCTCGCGCTCGCGGGCATCTTCCCGTTCGCCGGCTTCTGGTCGAAGGACGAGGTGCTCTACGAGGCGCTCGTCCACGGCCTCAACGATCCGCTTCTGTTGGGTGCGTACGCGATGGGGCTGCTCGCCGTGCTGTTCACCGGGTTCTACACCTTCCGGATGGTCCTCCTGACCTTCCACGGCGAGCCGCGCAGCGAGACGGCCAAGAACCCCCACGGCGTCGGCTGGAACGTCAAGCTCCCGCTGGCCGTGCTGGGGGCACTCGCGGTCGTCGCCGGCTTCATCAACATGGTGCCGGTGGCCGAGCTCACAGGTGCGAACATCGAGTTCCTCCACAAGTGGCTCGAACACGGTATCACGGGCGTCACCTCCGAACACTACGGCGAACTCCTCTCCGAGTTCGCGGGCTATCAGGCGGCCGAGCTGTCGCCACTGATCCCCGCCGTGGTCTCGCTGGGGCTCGCGCTTGCCGGTGCGGGGCTGGCGTACGTCCTCTATAGCGGTGCCTCCCCGGAGCGACACACCGACCGACTCGGCAGTATCAAAACGCTACTCATGAGCAACTACTACCAAGACGAGTATCAAGTCTGGCTGGCGGACGCGACCACACGGGTCGCGCGTGCGGCCGACACGTTCGACCAAGGAGTCATCGACGGCGTCGTCAACGGCGTTTCGAGCGTGAGCCTGTTCTCGGGCAGTCGCATCAAGCGCGTGCAGACCGGGGTCGTCACCAACTACGCGGCGCTGCTCTCGCTCGGGCTGGTCGCGCTGCTGGTGGTCTTCGGCCTGCTCGGGGGGTGGTTCTGAATGATCATCGAACTGCTGCTCGCGTTCTGTCTCATCGGTGCGGTCGTGGTGTTCGTCCTGCCCGACGAGTACGCGCCGGTCGGCGCGCTCACCGCGAGCCTGTTCCCGCTCGTGACGAGTTTCGTCATGTGGTTTGGCTTCGACGGCTCGGGCAACGCCTTCCTCGAAGGCGGACAGCTGGCCTACGAGACGATGGTCCAGTGGATCTCGCTGGGACCGTACGCGATCAACTGGCACGTCGGCGTCGACGGCATCAGCATGCCGCTGGTCGTTCTCGCCACGGTGCTGACGACGCTCGCCATTCTGACGGCGTGGACGCCGATCGACGAGCGCCGCTCGCAGTTCTACGGGCTCATGCTGCTGCTCGAAGCGGGCCTGCTCGGCGTGTTCGTCGCGCTCGACTTCTTCGCGTGGCTCGTCTTCTGGGAGGTCGTGCTGGTCCCGATGTACATGCTCATCGGCGTCTGGGGCGGTCCTAGAAGAAAGTACGCCGCGGTGAAGTTCTTCGTCTACACCAACCTCGCGACGCTGGTGATGTTCCTCGGGTTCATGGCGCTCGTGTTCGGGCTCGGCGACTCGGTGTCGACCCTCGACATGCCGGCGATCACGCAGGCGATCCGCGCCGGCGAGCTCGGTTCGCTCGCCGGCATCGCGCCGGGGACGATCAAGAGCGTGGCCTTCGTCGCCATGTTCGCCGGCTTCGCGGTCAAGGTGCCGATCGTGCCGGTCCACACGTGGCTGCCCGACGCTCACGTCGAGGCCCCGACGCCCGCCTCGGTGATGCTGGCTGGCGCACTCCTGAAGATGGGCACCTACGCACTGCTGCGATTCAACTTCACGATGCTGCCGGACGTCGCGGCCGATTTCGCCCCGTTCATCGCGCTGTTGGCGGTCGTCTCGGTCATCTACGGCGCGATGTTGGCGCTCGCCCAGCAGGATCTCAAGCGGATCGTCGCCTACTCGTCGATCTCGTCGATGGGCTTCGTCATCCTCGGGCTGGTCGCCTATACCGAGTACGGCCTCGGCGGGGCGACCTTCCAGATGCTCTCGCACGGCCTGCTCTCGGGGCTGCTGTTCGCCTGCGTCGGCGTCATCTACAACACGACGCACACGCGGATGGTCGGCGACATGTCCGGGCTCGCCGATCGCATGCCCGTCACCACTGGGATGTTCGTCGCCGGATCGTTCGGTTACATGGGACTGCCGTTCATGGCCGGCTTCATGGGCGAATACTTCATCTTCCAGGGTTCGTTCGCCGCCGACTTCGCCGGCTCGATGGTGTTCACGGCGGTCGCGATGTTCGGCATCGTCATCGTCGCGGGCTACTTCCTCTACGCGATGCAGCGGACGCTGTTCGGCGAATACCGCCTCGAAACCGACTACACTGTCGGGCGGGCGGCCGTCCACGACATCGTGCCACTGGCGGTGCTGGTCGTGCTCGTCATCGTGCTCGGCACCGCGCCGAACATCTTCTTCGACATGATCACCGATGCGGTCGGGCCGATGCTGGGAGGTGGGCTGTAGATGGCTCCCCTTCCCGATTGGACGGCGGCCGCACCGGCCATCCTGCTCGGTCTGACGGCGATCACACTGCTGATCATCGATAGCATCAGCCCGCGCTCGAAGAACCGGAACCTGCTCGCGGGCACGACGCTCGTGGGGACGCTGGCGGCGCTCGCGGCGGCGGTCGGACTGCTCGTCACCGGGACGGGAACGAACGGCGGCGTCTCCCTCTACGGCGGCCAGATCATCGTCGACGGGATGAGCCTGTTCTTCACGATCATCTTCACGAGCGTTGCGGCGCTCGTTACGCTCGCGAGCTACGACTACCTCGCCGGCGAGACCGAGCAGGCCGAATACTACGCGCTCGTGATGCTCGCGACGACCGGGATGGCGATGATGGCCTCTGCCGGTAGTCTCGCGCTCGTCTTCGTGAGCTTCGAGCTGCTCTCGCTGCCCTCCTACGCGCTCGTCGCGTTCCTGAAAGACAACCGCGGTAGCGTCGAGGCCAGTCTGAAATATCTCCTCATCGGCGCGCTGTCGTCGGCGATCCTGCTCTACGGCATCAGTCTCATCTACGGCGTCACCGGCGGGCTGTTGTTCGAGACGGTCGCCGCGAACATCCAGAACAGCGGTCTCACGGGCATGCTCGGCATCGGCGTGCTGATGGTGCTCGGCGGGTTCGCGTTCAAGACCGCGAGCGTCCCGTTCCACTTCTGGGCACCGGAGGCCTACGAGGGTTCGCCGGGGCCGATCTCGGCGTATCTCTCCTCGGCGTCGAAGGCTGCCGGGTTCGTCGTCGCCTTCCGCGTCTTTACCGTCGCGTTCGGGCTCGACATCGTCTCCAGCGTCGACTGGGTGCTCGCCTTCCAGGTGCTCGCGGTCGTCACGATGACGCTCGGTAACTTCGCCGCCGCGACTCAGGACAACGTCAAGCGGATGCTCGCGTACTCCTCGGTCGGTCAGGCAGGCTACGTGCTCATCGGACTGGCCGCCCTCGGCGGCGGGCAGGATGCGCTCGTACTGGGCATGAGCATGACCCACCTGCTGGTCTACGGGTTCATGAACACCGGGGCCTTCCTGTTCATCGCACTCGCTGAACACTGGGACATCGGCCGGACGTTCGCCGACTACAACGGGCTCGGCTCGCAGGCACCGATCGCCTGCGCTGCGATGTCGGTGTTCATGCTGAGCCTCGCCGGCATCCCGCTCGGCGGCGGGTTCCTCTCGAAGTACTTCCTGTTCGGCGCGGCCGTCGGCGCGGGCTTCTGGTGGCTCGCGGCCATCGCGATCGTCAACAGCGTGCTCTCGCTGTACTACTATCTGCGCGTGGTGCGCGCGATGTGGTTCGAGGAATCGAACGGCGATCGCACGATCGAGGGCTACCCGCTCGGTCTCTACACCGCCGTCATCGCTGCCGCGGTCGTCACGGTGCTGCTGATCCCGGCGTTCAACCTCGTCGCCGATCCGGCGGTCGACGCGGCTGCGGCGCTGTTCTAACTCGCCTGCTGCTTTCGCTTCGTTCGTTTCTCACCCTGCCGCCAGCGGCGGCTGTACGGTGCGGTCCTGGCGTCTCGGCGAGTGAAGCGAGCCGAGGCTCAGGAGAGTGGTTCGAAAGACGCTTCGCGTCTTTCGTCATTGTCGAGCAAAGCTCGACTTGCAGTCAGAACGTATNGGAGAGTGGTTCGAAAGACGCTTCGCGTCTTTCGTCATTGTCGAGCAAAGCTCGACTTGCAGTCAGAACGTATCACGTTCTGACGACATAACGAGAGAGCTTCGCTCTCTCGAACGACTATGCTCTCCTGGTGGATGAAGGGCGAGGCGAACGAGCGGCGAGCGGCGCGAACGGAGTGACGCGCCGCCATGCGAACGGCGAACGTAGTGAGCCGTGAGCGGAGCGAGTGAGCCGAGGGCTTCTGCGGTGCTGTGGCGGTGGTGGTTGCAGTGTGGAGCGATCGTGTCCGCGCGAACGCAGTGAGCGTGGTTCACCGCGAGCGCCGCAGGCGCGAGCGGGAGTTTTTAGTCCAGGTTTTTGCGAGGAGTGGTGGCCGACCACAGGGAGGCGACCCGACGAGTAAAAAAGTGGTTTATGTTCGGAAGGATTCCCCGCAGCCGCATTCGCTGACGACGTTCGGGTTTTCGACGTGGAAACCGGCCCCCTGGAGGCCGCCCTCGAAGTCGAGCTGGCTGCCGCCGATGTAGTTCATGCTCGCGGGGTCGACGAACACGCGGAGCTCGTGGTGTTCGTACACTTCGTCGTCGGGTTCGGGTTCGCCGTCGAAGCGCATCCCGTAGGAGAGACCGGCGCAGCCACCCTGTTGGACGAACAGGCGGAGGCCGGCGATATCGGTGTCCATCCCCTCGCCGTCGAGGAGATCAAGCGCCTGCTCGGCGGCGGTTTCCGAGACCTCGATTTCGGGCGTCGCGTCGGCGGTCTCTGCCGTGCTCATGCGTATGGATTCGTCGCCAGGTGGTTAACGGTGACGGCGACACCGGTGAGTGGCGGTCACGGTGAGTGTGGTAGTTGTGGCGAAGATGGTGATTGCGGTATGTGTGGTGGTGGCGGCTGCAGTGGGGTGGGTTACAGCACGCGCTTGCCGAGCGCGCTCGCGGCGAGTTCGGTGGCGAGCTCGGCGGTCTCGTTGTGCGAATCCAGGATCGGGTTCACTTCGACGACTTCGAGCGAGCGCAGCGCGTCGTCGTGGTCGGCGACCAGTTCCATCGCCGAGTGGGCCTCGCGGTAGGTGACGCCACCTCTGACGGGGGTGCCCACGCCGGGTGCGTGTGAGGGATCGAGCCAGTCCATGTCGAGGCTCACGTGGATCCCGTCGACGCCGTCGGTGGCGACCGCGAGCGCTTCCTCGGTGACGTCGACGACACCGCGTTCGTCGATGTCCGACATCGTGTAGGCGGTCACGTCGCTGTCACGGATGCGCTCGCGCTCGGGATCGTCGACGCTGCGCAGGCCGACGATTGCGACGTTCTCTTCGGAGAGGTTCGGGGCGTTTGCCCACGGTGTATCGGCGAACTCGCCGAGGCCGAGCGCGGCCGCCAGCGGCATGCCGTGGACGTTGCCCGAGGGGGTAGTTGCTGGCGTGTTGATGTCGCTGTGGGCGTCGAACCAGACCGCGCCGATCTCCGCGTCGCGGGCGGCCCCGGCGAGCGTGCCGATCGCGATCGAGTGATCGCCGCCGAGGACGAGCGGGAGCGCGCCGTCGGCGAGTGTGTCGTCGACCTCGTCGGCGAGCCGGGTACAGATCGCCTCGACCTCGGGGAGGTATTTGGCGTTCGTTGCCGCCCGCTCGGGATCGCGCTCCTCGGCGTGTGGCACCGTGAGGTCGCCCCTGTCGACCGTCGAGCGGTCGATATCGTCGAGCGTTGCCGACAGTCCCGCGTAGCGGATCGCCGACGGGCCCATGTCGACGCCGCGCCGGTCGGCACCGAGGTCCATCGGGACGCCGATAGTTCGAATCGTCATGCTGGGGCTGCGAGGGGCCGATATAAAAATCGCTGTATCGGTTACTGATACTGTGCGCAGACGCGCCGGAGCCCCTCCTCGAAGTCGATCGCGGGCTCCCAGCCGGTCGCCTCCGTCATCTTCGAGGTGTCCGCCATCGTGTCGTGGACGTAGGCGTGCTCGGGGATCGGGTTCTCGATGTACTCCGGTTCGATCGCCGAGTCGAGTTCGTCGGTGAGGCGATCGACGAGCGTGTTGATCGTGTGGCTCTCGCCCGTGCCGAGATTGTAGATCCCGGTCAGTCGTTCCTCGGCGGCGCGTTCGAGCCCGCGAACGATGTCGTCGACGTGGGTGAAATCGCGCGTCTGTGTGCCATCGCCGTAGATCACCGGCGAGTCGCCGTTGGCGATGTCGTCGGCGAACTGCGCGATGAGGTTGGCGAACTCGCCTTTGTGCTCTTCGGCCCCGCCGTAGCCCTGGTAGACCGAGAAGAAGCGCAGGCCGGCCATATTCATGTCGTAGTAGTGGGCGAAGTATTCGCCGTAGCGCTCGCGGGCGAGCTTCGAGGCCTCGTAGCCGGTGCGGGCTTTCACGTCCATTGCCTCGGGCGACGGCTCGGTGCGATCGCCGTAGATCGAGGAAGTCGAGGCGTACACCACTTGCTCGCAGCCGTCGCTCCGCGCCTGCTCGACGGTGTTGACGAACCCCTCGACGTTGACCCGTGCGCCCTTCTGGGGGTCGTCCTCGTGCATCGGGCCCGACGAGAGCGCCGCGAGGTGAAAGACGACGTCGACGTCGGTCGGGAGGTCGTCATCGAGCACGCTCGCTTCGACGTACTCGACAGCGGCATCGAGGTTCTCGGGCGTGCCGAGATAGCCGTCGTCGAGGGCGACGACGTCGTTGTCCGCCGCGAGGTGGTTCGCGAGGTTCGAGCCGATGAAGCCCGCCCCGCCGGTGACGAGTACGCGATGTCCATCCATGCGTCAACTGCGTGTGCGGGAGGTCAAGTTTGTATCGGAAGGCGAACGCGCTCCCGCGATGGGGTACGATCGGCTCGTCCGGGCTGGGAAGCGGCAGCCGTCGGGTTTAAGGTGCGCTGTGACGAATAACACGATATGTCATCTATCGAACTCACCGATAGCCAGAAGAAGATCCTGCAGGAACTCGTCGACCTCTATCGCGAGAGCGAGAGCGCGGTCAAGGGCGAGGCCATCGCCGACATGGTCGACCGGAATCCGGGCACCATCCGCAACCAGATGCAGAGTCTGAAAGCGCTCCAGCTCGTCGAGGGCGTCCCGGGGCCGAAGGGTGGCTACAAGCCCACGGCCAACGCCTACAGCGCGCTCGACATCCAGGAGATGGACGAGCCCGAATCCGTCCCGCTCAGCCACAACGGCGATATCGTCGAGACCGCCAACGTACAGGAAATCGAGCTCCACAGCGTCCACCACCCCGAGAAATGCCGCGCGGAGATCCACATCCAGGGCTCCGTCCGGGATTTCCACGAGGGCGATACCGTCACCGTCGGCCCGACACCGAAATCGAGCCTCGCCATCACGGGCAAGGTCGACGGCGTGGTCGATACCGACAACACGATCATCCTCGACACGCGGACGATGGAAGCGCCCGCCGAGGACTGAGCCGACCGCCGAACCGGACACACCGAAATCGATCGGATGACGACCGAGGACGATGCCCGCAGAGCGGTCGATACCGAACTCGGCCGACTGCACGAGCGCTTCGGCGCGTTCGACGTCACCGAGACGACCGTCGAGAACGATCCCGACTTCTACGAGCATGGTCTCGATCACGTCCACCGAACGGGGATGCTCGCCGACGCCGGAGCGCTCGTCCGCGATCGACGGGATCGAACACTGCTCGTTCGCCATCCCGCTGCACCCGAGACGTGGACGATGCCGGGCGGTGGGCACGAAGCAGGAGACGGGTCACTCGTAGCGACGGCGATCCGCGAAGTTCGAGAGGAAACCGTCGTTCGCTGTGCGGTGACGAACATCCGCTCGGCGCGGATCACGACCATCGAACACCGCGACGAGCAGCGGTCCTATCCGATGCTCACGGTGATGTTCGTCGCCCGCGGTGAGGGCTCGGCCTCCGCCGCAGAGGACGAAGAGATTCTCGAAGCACAGTGGTTCGCCGACCCGCCGGATGAATTCGGGAACAACGATTAACTGTTGCTCGTACGACGTGAACCCATGAAGAACCCGCTCGCCACGATCACCGATCACCTTTCCACGGGACGTCGTTCTGACGAGCCGATCGACGACGCCGAGCCGACGATGGTCGACGTGGCCCGCGAGATCCGCGACACCCCACACACCATCGACTGTCGGGACGGGCGAGTGCTCGGCTATGCAGACTGTGGCGACCCGGCCGGCGATCCGGTGGTCGTCTTCCACGGCTTCCCGAACTCGCGGGTGTTCGGCGCGCTGTTCGATCGGATCGGCCGCGAGCGCGGGCTGCGGATCGTCGCGCCCGAACGCCCCGGCATCGGGCTCTCGGATCCACTGCCCGAGCGGACGGTCGCCGACTGGCCCGCCGACGTGGCCGATCTCGCCGACGCCCTCGGACTCGATTCGTTCCCGGTGCTCGGGGTCTCCGGCGGTGCCCCCTACGCGGCCGCCTGCGCCGCGACACTCCCGCGCGTCGATCGCGCAGCCATCGCCTGCGGGCTCGCACCGCTCGGATCGGTCGGTTTCGGCGATCGTCTCCCCTTCCTGCTGGCCGAACACGCCCGACCGCTGGCGACGCTCTCGCTCTGGGCCGACGGTCGGGCGGCGCGACGCGATCCAGAGGGATATCTCGCTGCACAGGCCGAGGAAACCGCCGACGTGGACGGCGAGCGCTGGCGCGGCGAGATGGGACGGGTACTGCTCGAAAGCAGTCTGGAAGCGACGGCGCATCACGGCTCCGGCCTGCTCGTCACCGACCTCGCCGTACCCGCCCGCGAGTGGGGGTTCGATCTCGGAGCGATCGACGTGCCGACCTCACTGTGGTACGGCAAGGCCGACCGGATCGTCCCGCTGTCGATGGGTATCCACTACACCGAAGCGATCCCGACCGCCGAAGCCCACATCTATTCAGGACAGGGCCATCTCTCGACCATCGACGAAAACGAGGAGCGGATCTTCGATACGCTCGCTGGCGATTAGTGTTCGACCAGCTCGACGAGTATACCACCAGTCGACTTCGGATGGAGGAAAGCGACGTCGTGACCCCACGCGCCCGGTCGTGGCTCCTCGTCGATGAGCTCGACGCCCCGTTCGTCCATCCGATCGAGTGCACTCCCGATGTCGCCGGTCGCGAGCGCGAGATGGTGGATGCCCGGCCCGTTCCGGTCGAGATAGCGCGCGATGGTGCCCTCCTCGCGGGGTTCGAGCAGCTCGAAGTAACCGTCGCCGCAGTCGAGAAAGCGAACGTCCATCCCGTCGAAACGTTCCTCGTGGACGACCGGTGTGTCGAACAGGTCGGCGTACAGTTCGGCGAGGTCGTCGGCGTCGTCGGTGGCGATGCCGGCGTGGTCGAAGTTCACAGCGCGGCCCCGCCCTGGTGCTCGCCGAAGACGTCGCGCATCGCGTCGGCGATCTCGCCGGTGGTGGCCTCGGCCTTCACCGCGTCGATGATGTACGGCATCAGGTTGTCGTCGCCCTCGGCCGCGTCGTGCAGCGCCGCGAGCGCGTCCTCAACTGGCCCGTCGTCGCGCTCATCTTTGACGTCCTGGAGGCGCTCGCGCTGGCGGCGCTGGTCCTCCTCGGTGACTTCCTCGATGTCGACTTCCGCCTCCTCGTCGACCTCGTACTCGTTGACGCCGACGATGACGCGCTCGCCCTCGTCGATCTCGCGCTGGCGCTCGAAGGCCACATCTTGAACCTCGCGCTGGACCCACTGGTCCTCGATCGCCTGGAGCATCCCGCCCCGATCGTCGACCGAATCGAGGATGTCGAACGCCTCCTGCTCCAGCTCGTCGGTGAGGTTCTCGACGTAGTAGCTGCCCGCGAGCGGGTCGATCGTGTCGGCCGCGCCCGACTCGTGGGCGAGGATCTGCTGGGTGCGCAGCGCCGTGCGGACGCTCTCCTCGGTGGGAAGGGCGAGCGCTTCGTCCTTTCCGTTCGTGTGGAGGCTCTGGGTGCCGCCGAGAACGCCGGCGAGCGCCTGATAGGCGACACGGACGATGTTGTTATCGATCTGCTGGGCGGTCAGCGTCGAGCCCGCGGTCTGGGTGTGGAACTTGAGCTTCTTCGAGTCCGGATCGTCGGCGTCGAAGCGTTCCTCCATGATCTTGGCCCACATCCGGCGGGCGGCCCGGAACTTGGCGACCTCCTCGAAGATGTTGTTGTACGAGGCGAAGAAAAAGGAGAGCTGCGGGGCGAACTCGTCGACCGCGAGGCCGGCATCGAGCGCGCGCTCGACGTACTCGATGCCGTCGCCGAGCGTGAAGGCGATCTCCTGTGCGGCGGAGGAGCCGGCCTCGCGGATGTGATAGCCCGAGATCGAGATCGTGTTGAAGTTCGGCACCTCCGCCGCACAGAACTCGAAGATGTCGGTGATAATTCGCATGGACGGCTCGGGCGGGTAGATGTAGGTGTTGCGCGCGACGTACTCCTTCAGTACGTCGTTCTGGATCGTTCCCCTGAGCTGCTCGCGATCGACGCCCTGGCGGTCGCCGACGGCGATGTACATCGCCAGCAGGATCGACGCCGGCGCGTTGATCGTCATGCTCGTCGAGACGTCGTCGAGCGAGATGCCGTCGAAGACCGTCTCCATGTCGTGGATCGAATCGATGGCAACGCCCGACTTCCCGACCTCGCCGGCGGCCATCCCGTCGTCCGAATCGTAGCCCATCTGCGTCGGGAGATCGAACGCCATCGAGAGCCCCGTCTGGCCCTCGTCGATGAGATAGCGGTAGCGCTCGTTGGTCTCCTCGGCGGTGCCCATGCCCGCGTACTGGCGCATCGTCCAGAGTCGGCCGCGATACATCGTCGGATAGACACCACGGGTGTAGGGCTCCTCGCCCGGGAAGCCGAACTCGTCATCGTACCCGCGCTCGCCGACGTCGTCGGGTGTGTAGAGACGATCGACTTCGTGGCCGTCGGTGTCGGTAGTGAAGGTCTCCTTGCGTTCGCCGAAGCGATCGAGCGTCGGCCCGAGCGTCTCGTCCTCCCACTCCTCCTTCGCCGAGCGGATGTCGGCGAGATCGTCAGGATCGAACATGACTTCGCTGCGCGTCGAACGCCCTTAACCTTTGACGGCCTACCCGGTGTCGTACTTGTAGGTCGCGTTCTCGCTGTCGATGCCGAAATCCTCGGGCGTCTCCTCGGGTTCGCCGTCGCCCTCCCCCACGGGGCTGGCGTGTTTGAACCGCTCGCGCAGAGCTTCTGGCATCGAGAACTCGTCGGTGGCGAGCGCGAGCGGGACGGCGTCGGGGACGCTGCCGTCGCGTTTCTCGTCGAGTCGCGTTTCGATCTTCGCTGGGAGCTCCTCGCGATCGATCCTGTCGAAGCCGAACCGATCGAGATAGCGTGGCTGATCGGTGAGCGAATAGACCGTCGCGAACCCCTCGTCGCTCGCGCGGTCGACGAGGCGCTCGATGACGTGTGCGCCGACGCCCTGGCCGCGCCAGCCCTCCAGAACGCCGATCCCGGTGAGTTCGCAGACGCGTTCGTCGGCACGATGGATCCGTATCCGACCGAAGCCGACCTTCTCGTTTCCGGACTCGTCGATGGCGATGACGTAATCGCGTGAGCGGAAGGCGGCGGCGTCGAGAGCCATCGCCTCGATATGGTCCAGAAGCCAGACCTCCTCGCGGTTTCTCGCGTTCCGGACGTACATACGAACGATAGCCGCGGTGGCCATAAAAAGGGTCGCTTAGGAGTGGGTCACGACGAGCACGACGGGAGAAACGGGGCGCAAAGATTCTTGTGGAATCCGCAGAAATAGCCACACCACGATGACAGCCGCTCCCGGTACCGACGAGATCGTCCACGAACCGTCCGAGGAGTTCGTCGAATCGACGAACGTCCGGGCGTTCATGCAGGAGTACGACATCGACGACTACGACGAGCTGATCGCACGGACCTGCGGCGCGGTCGACGGCGTCGAGCAGTCGGGCATCGACTGGTTCTGGGACGAACTCGTCGACTACCTCGGCATCGAGTTCGACGAGGGGTACGACCGCGTTCGCGACGATTCCGACGGGCCACAGTTCTCGGAGTGGTATCCCGGCGGGACGATAAACGTCGCCCACAACACGCTCGACCGGTACGCCGAGGGCGATACGCGCGAGAAGACGGCCTGTCTCTGGGAGGGCGAACCGGGCGAAGTTCGGGAGATCAGTTTCGGCGAGCTACACGCCCAGGCGAACCGCGTCGCGAACGCCCTCGAAGAGCGCGGCATCGAGACCGGCGACACCGTCGGGCTGTACATGCCGATGGTGCCCGAGGTGATCTCGATCCTGTACGGCTGTTTCAAGGTCGGCGCGATCGCCGTCCCGATCTTCTCCGGCTTCGGCGTCGACGCGACCGCCACGCGGCTCGCGGACGCCGAACCCACGGTGTTGTTCACCGGCGACGGGTTCTATCGCCGCGGCAGCGAGGTCCATCTGAAGGAGGCGGCCGACGACGCCATCGACACGGCGGGCCACGTCGAGCACACCGTCGTCTTCGATCGACTCGGGCGCACGCCGGCGGGCAGCGGGGAAGCGCCCTGGAACGACGCACGCGACGAGACGTGGGACGAGGCGGTCGCGAGCCAGTCCGCCGAGTACGATACCAAGGAACTCGACGCTTCACAGGAGTCGATACTGCTCTACTCCTCGGGGACGACGGGGACGCCGAAGGGGATCGTCCACACGCACGCGGGCATCCTCATGCAGTGCGCGAAGGAGATCCACTTCGGCTTCGACCAGCAGGACGACGATCGGTTCTTCTGGGTGTCGGATATCGGCTGGATGATGGGGCCGTGGACGCTCATCGGCAACCACGCCTTCGGTGGGACGGTGGTGATGTACGAGGGCGCGCCCGACCACCCCGAACCCGATCGATTCTGGCGGATGATCGACGACCACGACGTCACGCAGTTCGGCATCTCGCCGACGGCCATCCGCGCGCTGCGCAAGCAGGGCGACGACTGGATCGACGGGCACGATCTCTCCAGCCTCAGGCTGCTCGGCTCGACCGGTGAGCCCTGGGATCCCGAGTCCTGGAACTGGTTCCACGAGAACGTCGGCAACGGCGAGACGCCGATCATCAACATCTCCGGCGGCACGGAGATCTGTGGCTGCTTCCTGATGCCGATGCCGATTCAGCCGCTCAAACCCTGTACGCTCGGCGGCCCCGGGCTCGGCATGAACATCGACATCGTGAACGAGGACGGCGAGAGCGTCGCCGACGAGAACGAACGCGGCTATCTCGTCGCCCGCGATTCGTGTCCCTCGATGACGAAATCGCTCTGGAGCGGCGACGACCGCTATCTCGACGAATACTGGTCGACCTTTGAAGACCCACCGCTCTGGAACCACGGCGACTGGGCCCAGAAGGACGAGGACGGGCTCTGGTTCCTCCACGGCCGCGCCGACGACGCGCTCAACGTCGCCGGCCGGAAGGTCGGTCCCGCCGAGGTCGAGGCCGCCGTCATCGAACACGACGACGCCAATCAGGCCGCCGCGGTCGGCGTCCCCGACGACACGACGGGCACGGCGGTGGTCGCCTACGTCGTTCTCGAAGATCATGCGGAGCCATCGGACGCGCTGCGCGAGGAGCTCCGCGAGCAGGTCGGCGCGGAGCTCGGCAAGCCGTTCAAACCCCGCGAGGTGCTGTTCGTCGACGAGTTCCCGAAGACCCAGTCGGGGAAGATCATCCGCCGGGCCATCGCCTCAGTCTACCGGGGTGAGGAACTCGGCGACATGGACTCCATCGAGAACCCCGCCGCGCTCGACGCCGTCGAGCGGGCACGGTAGCACTCCCTCGCGACACCGCCGTGGCGCGGAAAGCCTGATACCACCGCCCGCGCAATCACACTCATGAGCACGCGTGCATGGCAGGATCGCATCGTCGGCGACCGGATGACCGTCGATCAGGAGTTCACCGATACAGTCGAGAGCTCGCAGTTCAGCCGCCAGCAGTGGGGGCTCATCATGACGGCCGTCGAGTTCGACATCGAGAACCCCGAAAGTGAATCGGCCGCACTCGTCGCCGACACGGAGAAACTCCCGCACGTGATGGACGAACTCGACGACATCGATGCGCGGACCCCGATGGCCGCAAGCGACGATTCGGGCGGTGGCATTCTCGACTCGATCAGTGGACTGTTCGGCGGCGGTGGCGACGATCACGACGAACAGCTCGCGGCGGCCGAGCGTCTTGCCGACCGCTACGCCGAGCAGTTACAGACCCATCTCGAAGAACAGGGCAAATGGGACGAGATCCGTGCTGCCGCGCGCAACTAGGGGCTACCGCCGCGAAAGAGCGTCCGTTCTTCGGTCTCGTAGATGTTGATGAGTTCGGACACGACCTCGTCGTAGGATTCCTCGTCGACGCGGAGTCGGTCGAGGCGCTCGATCGTCTCCTCGTCGAGTGCTATCTCGGGCATGGGTTCGTCGTGCGAGCGCGAACGGTTTAACCTCGGTGGTCAGAGCCGTGCTAGCAGTGCACTTTCGATCTCCTCAGTGGTCGCTTCGCCACCGAGATCCGGCGTGTGCGGGCCGTCGGCGAGAACCTCCATCACCGCCGTCCGGATCCGCTCTGCCTCGTCAGCTCTCTCCAAGAACTCACAGCACATCGCGGCGCTCAGCACCGTCGCGATCGGGTTGGCGATCCCCTTGCCGGCGATGTCCGGCGCGCTGCCGTGGACCTGTCTCTT
>NZ_AOMC01000133.1 GCF_000336695.1 Halococcus morrhuae DSM 1307 | reverse complement strand
CCTCGCGCCATCAGAGATGTGTATAAGAGACAGGTCGAACCCGAACTCGGCGATCCGTCGCGAGGCGGGTTCGGTGATCACGCGGGTCAGCGTCCGCACCTCGTCGGTGAGATCGCTCTCGATGCCCGCGTAGACGCCTTCGGTGTTCTCGCGGACGAACACCAGGTCGGCGTCGGGATGGAGCGCGTCGATACCGGGGTACGCTCTCGCGGGACGGACGTTCGCGAACGAGCCGACCGCGCTTCGGAGGGGTAAGATCACGTCCGCCGCGCTCTCGCCGGCCGCGCCGAACAGCGTCGCGTCGCTCGTCTCGGCCGCCCGTTTCGTCTCCTCGGGCAGCGGCTCGCCGGTTTCCTCCCGAACTCGATCGCCGGCATCGTACTCGGTGAACGCGAACTCGCCGACCTCGTCGAGCACCGACACCGCGACCGGGACGACCTCCTGCCCGATGCCGTCGCCCGGGATCACGGCGATCTCTTCAGTCATCGAGATAGGGGAGTGCGGCGGCCGTCTCGGCGACCGATCCTGAATTCGATCGCATCAGTGCAGTCGTGTCCCAGACGCCGTCGACGAGCGCCCGACGCTGGGCTTCGTCGACGGTGACGGTGGCCTCGTGATCGCCGTAGCGCACCGTCTCGTCGGCCACGTCGATCTCGATGTCGCTGTCGGGGTTCGCTTCGGTCCACGCCTGAATTTCCGAGACCGTCTCGTGGTCGGCGGTCACGGTCGGGATCCCGAGCGCGAGACAGTTGCCGGCGAAGATCTCGGCGAAGCTCTCGCCGATGAGTGCGTCGATCCCCCAGCGCATGAGTGCCTGGGGGGCGTGCTCGCGCGAGGAGCCACAGCCGAAGTTGGCGTTGACGACCATCACCGAGGCGTCGCGGAACCGCTCCTCGTTCATCGGATGGTCCTTCTCGTTGTCCTCGTCGTCGAACCGCTGGTCGAAGAAGGCGAACTCGCCGAGCCCGTCGAAGGTGATCACCTTCATGAACCGCGCCGGGATCACCTGATCGGTATCGATGTCGTTGCCTCGAACTGGGATACCGGTACCGGTGACGCGTTCGACGGTCTCGACGACCTCCTCGGTCATTGGACCGCCACCTCCGGCAGTTCGCGTACGTCGGTGACCTCGCCCGTGATCGCCGCCGCGGCGACCATCACCGGGCTCATGAGGACGGTTCTGCCCTCTTTCGAGCCCTGTCGCCCGACGAAGTTCCGGTTCGACGAGGAGGCACAGGCCTGATCGCCCTCCAACTGATCCTCGTTCATCCCGAGACACATCGAACAGCCCGCACCGCGCCACTCGAAGCCCGCCTCGCGGAACGTCTCGTCGAGCCCCTCCGCCTCGGCGGCCTCTTTGACGCGCTGGCTGCCCGGGACGACCATCGCGCGAACGCTCGAATCGACTTCCCGCCCGTCGACGACGTCGGCGGCGGCCCGGAGATCGGGCAGTCGGGCGTTCGTACACGAACCCAGGAACGCCACGTCGATGTCGTAGCCCTGCATCGTCTCGCCGGGCTCGACGCGCATGTGCTCCTGGGAGCCCCGTGCAGTCTCCTGTTTGTCCGCGGGGAGCGCGTCGGGTTCGGGGATCGCTTCGGTCACACCGATCCCCTGGCCCGGCGTCGTCCCCCACGTCACGACGGGTTCGATCTCGTCGCCGTCGATCGTGACGACGTCGTCGTACTCGGCGTCCGCGTCCGAGGTGATCGACTCCCAGTACTCCTTGTGCGCCTCGAACTTCTCGGGGTCGTCACGGAAGGCGTCCGTCTCGCGGAGCCACTCGTAGGTGGTCTCGTCGGGGTTGACGTAGCCCGCTCGCGCGCCACCCTCGATCGACATGTTGCAGATGCTCATCCGTCCCTCCATGTCGAGTGACTCGATCGCCTCGCCGGCGTACTCGTAGACGTAGCCGACGCCGCCGTCGACGCCGAGCTTCCGGATGATCGTGAGGATGACGTCCTTCGCACCCACATGACTATCGAGCTCGCCCGTCACCTCGATCTTCCGGACCTTCTTCTTCTCCATCGCCACCGTCTGGGTCGCGAGCACGTCGCGAATTTGCGAGGTGCCGATACCGAACGCGAGCGCGCCGAAGGCTCCGTGGGTCGAGGTGTGCGAATCGCCACAGACGATCGTCGTCCCGGGCTCGGTGAGTCCCTGCTCCGGGCCGATGACGTGGACGATACCCTGGTCGCCGCTGGTGGGATCGTCGAACTCGATCCCGGAGTCGCGGACGTTCGTCTCCAGCTCGCTCATCATCTCCTCGGCGGCGTCGTCGGCGAACGGCCGCGACTGATCCGCCGTCGGTACGATGTGGTCGACCGTCGCGTGGGTCAGGTCAGGATAGGCGACCTCCATGTCGCGCTCGCCGAGCATGCCGAACGCCTGCGGACTCGTCACCTCGTGGATGAGGTGCAGGCCCACGAACAGCTGGGTCTGGCCCGTGGGCAGCTTGGTGACGCTGTGTTCGTCCCAGACCTTGTCGTAGAGCGTGCGCTCGCTCATCGGGCGTCGTCGCGGCCTTCCGTGCCTGTCTCTTATACACATCTCTGATGGCGCG
>NZ_AOMC01000132.1 GCF_000336695.1 Halococcus morrhuae DSM 1307 | reverse complement strand
CATCAGAGATGTGTATAAGAGACAGCCGTTGGTTCTCTCACCGCCGTCGGCCGCGACGGCCGGCCCACGCTGGTAGACCACGGCGTCGCCGAACGGTCGTCCGGTGTCGGGATGGGTGTGATCGACCGTGCTCATCGTCGTCGCTCGTTCGTGTCGTGTATCAGTCATCTGCTTGCACTCGTTCGGTTTCGTTTCGTTCCTCGTTCGATTCGGACTCCTCGGCCCACGCGAACAGGTCACGCAGGCGCTCGCCAACCTCCTCGATCTCGTGATCCTTCTCGGCCTGTCGCAGCTGGCGGTATGCGGGTCGGTTGGCCTGGTTCTCCGCGATCCACTCGCGGGCGAACGCCCCCGATTGAACGTCGTCGAGGACTTCCTCCATGTTCTCGCGGGCGTGCTCGTCGACCACGACGTCGCCCTTGGTGAGACCACCGAACTCGGCCGTATCGGAGACCGAGTCCCACATGTCGCCGAGCCCGCCCTCGTACATCAGATCGACGATCAGTTTCATCTCGTTGAGACACTCGAAGTAGGCCATCTCCGGACTGTAGCCGGCATCGACGAGCGTCTCGTAGGCCTGCTTGATCAGGCTCGTCACGCCACCGCAAAGCACCGCCTGCTCGCCGAACAGGTCGGTCTCGGTCTCCTCGCGGAAACTGGTCTCGACGACGCCCGCACGGGTACAGCCGATCCCCTGCGCGTACGCGAGCGCTTCGTCGGCTGCCTCGCCCGTCGCGTCCTGGTAGACCGCGAGCAGTCCGGGAGTTCCCTCGCCGCGCTCGTAGTCCCGGCGGACGATGTGGCCCGGGCCCTTCGGCGCGACCATCGTCACGTCCACGTCGTCGGCCGGCTCGATCTGCCCGAAGTGGATGTTGAACCCGTGGGCGAACTGGAGTGTGTCGCCGGCGTCGAGTTCGTCGGCGATGTCATCGTATACTGCGGGCTGCACAGTATCGGGAACGAGCATCGAGACGACGTCCGCGCGTGCGGCGGCCTCCACGGGCGTCGCCACGTCGAGACCGTCCTCGCGGACGGCGTCGCGCGAGCTCGAATTCTCTCGGAGGCCAACGACCACGTCGACCCCGCTGTCGGCGAGGTTCTGCGCGTGGGCGTGACCCTGTGAGCCGTAGCCCATGACGGCTACAGTTTTGCCTTCGAGTGCGGTGCTGTCTGCGTCGTCGTCGTAGTAGATCGTTGCGTGTTCTGTCATTGTCGTACCTGCGTTCGTTCGTACCGCTCCTCTTCCGCGTGTGTCGTCCACTCCTCACCGCGCGCGAGCGCCGTCTGACCGGTTCTGGCGAGCTCGCGGATACCGAACTGTCGGAAAGCGTCGATCGCGTCGTCGATCTTCTGCTCGTCGCCGGTGATCTGCACCGTGATGGTGCGCGGCCCGGCATCGAGCGTCTCGCCGCCGTACATGTCGGTGATGGCGTTGACCTTGTCCGGCTCCTCGCCGTGGACCTTCAACACCACCAGCTCACGGCGGATGGCGTCGTCGCCGAGCTCGCGCACCGAGATGACGTTGACGAGCTTTTCGAGTTGCTTTTCGACCTGGCGAATGCCCGGTTCGGGCTCCTCGATGACCAGCGTCACGCGCGAGGTTTCGGGGTTGGTCGTCGTGCCGACGGTCAAGGATTCGATGTTGAACTGCCGACGCGAGACCAGTCCCGAGATCTTCGCCAGCACGCCCGGCTCGTTCTGGACGAGCGCCGATAACGTCGTGCGCCGCGGGTCGTGCACGGCCTCCATCTCGGGATCGATCCGGATGCCCTGCGCGTTGCGCCGCCCCGACGGCTGGGGACGCTCCTCGGGGGCCGGTCCCTGGAGACCCTCGGTCATAGCTGCTCCTCCGCCAGCACGAACTGGCCGTTCGATCCGCCACTGGGAACCATCGGATAGACGTCCTCGGTCGGGTCGATGAACGCGTCGACGACCGACGGGCCGTCGTAGGCCAGCGCGTCCTCGACGACGTCGGCAACCTCGTCGTGGCCCTCCATCCGGAACCCGCGCGCGCCGAACGCCTCGGCGAGCGCGGCGAAATCGGGCACCCAGGGGTACTCCGAGGCCATCCGCCGGCCACCGTGGAAGCTGTCCTGCCACTGGCGCACCATGCCGACGGCCTCGTTGTTGAGGATGAACACGGTGATGTCGAGGTCCTCGCGGACGGCGACCGCCAGCTCCTGCAGCGTCATCAGGAACGACCCGTCGCCGTCGAAACAGACCACCGACTGGTCGTCGTCCGCGGCGAATCGCGCGCCGATGGCCGACGGCAGCCCGTAGCCCATCGTGCCCAGCCCGTGGGACGACACCCACGTCCGCGGCTCGGTGTACGTCCAGTACTGGACCGCCCACATCTGGTGCTGGCCGACGCCCGTGGTGACGATGGTGTCGTCGTCGGTCGCCGTGTCCACGGTTTCGACGACGAACTGCGGTTTCAGCGGCCCATCTTCGTCCATCGGGTAGTCCATCGGGTAGTCGGTCTGCCACTGCTGGCACTGCTCGACCCATTCCTGGAAGCGCTCGCCGGTGGCCGCCATGTCCGCCGCGCGCTCGTCGGCCATCGCCTCGTGCACCTGCTCGATGACGACGCTCGCCTCACCCAGGAGTGGGTAGTCGGCCGCGATGTTCTTCGAGATCTCCGCCGCGTCGATGTCGGCGTGGATGATCTCGGCCCCCGGAGCGAACGTCTCGACGCCACCCGTCAGGCGGTCGTCGAATCGCGTTCCAACCGCGAACATGGCATCACAGTGCGTGATGGCCATGTTCGCGTAGCCCGTGCCGTGCATCCCCGCCATCTCCATCGCGAGGTCGTGGCCCTCGGGGAACGCGCCTACCGCGGGCATCGTCGTCACCACCGGGATTCCGTACTCGGTGGCGAATTCCCTGAGTTCGTCACAGGCCTCGCCCTTGATGACACCGCCGCCCGCGAGGATCACGGGTTTATCGGCGTGCGCGAGCACGCTGGCGGCCGTTTCGACCGCCTCGTCGTCGGCCCGCTCGGGCGGGTCGTACGTCTCGGGCGCTGTTCCTGCAGCCGGCTCGCTCTCGGTCGGCCCGGTCGTGATGTCCTTCGGGAGATCGACCAGTGTGGGGCCCTGTCGGCCGGCATCCGCGAGCGCGAACGCCTCGCCGACCGTGTCGCCGACCGAGTCGACGTCGCCGGCGAAGTAGTTCTCCTTCGTCACCGGGTTCGTAACACCGGTGGTGTCGGTCTCCTGGAAGGCGTCGGTCCCGACCATTGCGGAGGGGACCTGGCCGGTGAGCGCCACCAATGGGTCGGAGTCCATCGAGGCGTCCGCGAGCCCGGTCACGAGATTCGTCGCGCCCGGCCCGGAGGTCGCCAGACAGATGCCCGGCTCGCCCGAGACGATGCCGAAGGCGTCGGCCGCGTGGGCCGCACCCTGTTCGTGTGCCATCGTCACGTGGTCGAGCGGCGAGTCGTACAGCGCGTCGTAGACCGGCATGATGGCCCCGCCCTGGACGCCGAACAGCGTCTCGACGCCCGTCCGTTCGAGCGCCCGCGCCACCGACTCCGCACCGCTGGTCACGGGGCGCTCGCTGGCTTCGGTCGCCTCGACCGTCTCCGGTTCGGCGTCCTCGGGCTCGCCCGTCTGTGGGGTCTGCTGGCCCTCGCTCATCGGTCGCCTCCGTCGTTCGTCGTCGATGCCGCTCGGCTGTCGCGTGTGGTCGGTGCTGGTTCTCGTGTGGTCATCGGTGTGTCGTCGGCTGTCGCGCGTGCTGTTCGCCGTGCGAAACGCGTCGGGGTCGAAGGAAGTGGCTCTGTAGGGGCTAAACCCCTACAATAATGCGGCCGCGCGCGCCGAGTGCGCCGCTCCGAGTTCGCGTCCCTCGGGCGGTGGTCGGTCGCGTCATCGTTGTCGTCCCCACCAGGGGATCGGTTATAACCTTTGCGCGCCGTGCAAACGTTGCCCCGAACGCGGGGTTCGGGCGCTACCCGTGGCTGGTGGGTGGAGGCGTGCGACGGGGTCATGCTCAGGCGTTGACCTCCGTCTTGCCGATCTGCTCGATGCCGACCTCGCGGGCGAACCGTTCGAGCACGCTCATCGTCACGCGCTCTTTCTCCGCGCCGAACTCCTTCACCCGCCGGGTACACTCGCGTACCTCGTCGTCGGTCGGGTCGAAGCCGGCCTCGTGCAGCCGCTCGCGCACCGAGTGCGTCCCGGTGTGTTTGCCGAGGACGAGCTCGCGCTGCGCGCCGACCATCTCGGGGGTCATCACACCCGGCTCGAACGTGTCGGAGTTCTCGATCACGCCGGCCGCGTGAATGCCCGACTCGTGGCTGAAGGCGTTCTGCCCGACCACCGGCTTGTTGCCGGGAGTCTCGATCTCGCTCGCGCGCTCGACCAGTCGAGAGAGTTCGGTGATGCGGGTCGTGTCGATCCCCGACTCCACGCCGTAGAGCGATTCGGCGCTCATCACGACCTCCTCGTAGGCGGCGTTTCCGGCGCGCTCGCCGATGCCGTTGACGCTCACCTGGGCCTGCGCCGCGCCGTTCTCGAAGCCAGCGAGCGCGTTCGCGCTCGCCAGCCCGAAGTCGTCGTGGGTGTGGACGTCAACCCGCGCGTCGGCGACCTCACAGACCCGGGCGACGAGCTCGCCGAACCGGGAGGGCGTCGCCACCCCGCAGGTGTCGGGGATGTTGATCCAGTCGGCTCCCGCCGCGGCGGTCGCCTCGACGACATCGACGAGATACTCCTCGTCGGTCCGCGTGGCGTCCATCGGCGAGAACATCACCTCGACGCCCGCCTCTTTTGCCCGCTCGACGGCGTTCACCGATCGTTCCTTCATCTCCGCGCGACTGGCGTGCATCGCGTCTTCGAGCTGGACGTCGCTCGTCGAGGCGAAGACGTGGACCATCTCGACGCCCGAATCGAGCGCCGCCTCCACGTCCTTCTCGACGACGCGTGCCAGCCCGCAGGTCGTTACACCCGTACTCTCGGCGATGTCGCTGACGGCCTCGAACTCCGCGTCGGAGTTCACCGGGAAGCCCGCCTCGATGACATGCGTCCCCATCTCGTCCAGCACGGTCGCGATCTCCCGCTTGTCGTCGTAGCTGAACGAGGTGCGTGGCGACTGCTCACCGTCGCGCAGAGTCGTGTCGAAAACTCGAACTGTATCTACTTCAGTCGTCTCTCCCAGGGTGCCCTGGAAGAACTCGATCCGCCGGGGTCACCGACGAATCCTCCGTGTCCGTGTCGTTGTGGGACATTGTACTCGGTCGGATGTCCATCCCACGGATAAACCTATCGCTCCGGAATTTCCGTTCGGGCGGATTCACCCGGTGAAATCGACGAATCGACAGCCATCGACGGCCTTGTTCCCTCGATAGTTCCTTATATCATACAATCACCAGCGACGAAGCAGGTGGCGCGATCGGCCCACGATCGCACTCGATCGGACGGCAAATCGGCCGATCGCTGCTCGCGCGCGACCGACCGACACCGAACGGGTCACGTCCGAAGGTTTTTGCGCCGCTGTGGCGGACGGTGGCGGTATGTTTCCGCATGGCGGTCGACCGTCGCGAACCGGTGGAGGATCGGCGTGAGCGCGCTCGACACGCTCGAACGGATCGGTAACGTCGCGAGCACCTACTTCGTGGTGTGGGTGCTGTTGTTTTCGGGGGCGGCGCTCCTCACTCCGGAGACGTTCACCTGGATTTCGCCGTACATCACGCCGTTGCTCGGCATCATCATGCTCGGGATGGGACTGACGCTGCGGCCTGCCGACTTCAAGCGCATCGTCGAGCGCCCGCGCGATGTGGCCATCGGCGCGCTCACCCAGTGGATCGTGATGCCGCTCGCCGCGTGGGGTCTCACCATCGCGCTCTCGCTGCCGCCGGCGCTCGCGATCGGCGTGGTGCTCCTGGGTGCCGCGCCGGGTGGCACGGCCTCGAACGTGATGACCTATCTCGGCAAGGGTGACGTCGCGCTCTCGGTGGCGATCACGACCGTGACGACGCTCGCCGCCCCGATCGTGATGCCCACGTGGGTCGTCGCGCTCGCGGGCGAGCAGCTCCAGGTGACGTTCGCCGAGATGTTCACCTCCATCGTTCAGGTCGTCCTTATCCCAGTGATCGCGGGCTTCGTGCTCCGTCTGGCCCTCGATCGCTACGCACCGCGTCTCGCCGCGGCCGGGCTCAACGTCTTCCCGGCGATCAGCGTCGTCGCCATCGTCGCCATCGTCGCGGCGGTCGTCGGCGCGAACGTCGAGAACATCCTGACCGCGGGTGCGGTGGTGTTGGTCGCTGTCGTCGCCCACAACGCCATCGGGCTCGCCGCGGGCTACGGCGTCGGCCGTGCGAGCGGGATGTCGCCCGACCGGGTGCGGGCGTGTACTTTCGAGGTCGCCCTCCAGAACAGCGGGCTCGCGGTCGCGCTCGCGACGGCCTACTTCAGCCCGCTCGCGGCGCTCCCGCCCGCGCTGTTTAGCGTCTGGCACAACGTCACCGGTCCGGCGCTCGCGACGTACTTCTCGCGGCAGTCGACGGAGACGGCCGACGCGAGGGCTGCGAGCACGGGCGACGACTGATAACGGAACAGCGAATCGCTGAGGTGTTTGCGCCGCAACAAGCAGAACGAATCATCGATCACCGCTCCGAGATCGTTCTCCGATGCTACGGGATTTCAGCCGAGGAGAACGACGAGCGCGACGACAGCGGCCACACCGAACCCGGTGAAGTACATCACGTACTCCAACCGCGTTGCTGGCACGACCGCTGCCATCGCGGCGGGGTTTCTCGACGCGCCACCCGCCTCTACCGGACTCGGCATCTGCATCCCGCCGGATTCGCCACCGGTACTGGATTGCATTTCGCCGACCGCCGGACCCGGACCGATGCCGGGAGCCCCGAGCAACAAGACGAGCGCCAACATCGCAATGGCGACCAACACGAGCACGACAGCACCGAGTGCAACATCGAACAGGCTGGCGACGAGCACAATGACACCTGTCGTTACTGCTCCGGCTCCGAACCCGTACAGTGAGCCTCGTTGCACCAGCTTTTCCAGACCCATAGCGCGATCTATCCTTCGGTGTGGTATATGCTTTCTGTGAGATGCGCCGTTCATCGAACAGCAACTCAGCCTGCGTTCTTGGATCGAGATCCACCTCACGACGCCAACGCGACGACCGACAATGCAAAGGTTGATTCCTCGATTGTGGTGATCGAAGGACAATGGCGGAGCAGAGCAACACGTGGGTCGCGTTTCTGGTCGGCGGGCTGGCGGTCGTGCTCGTCGGTGCTTGGCTGCTCGACGGGCTGGCGTGGTTCATCCAGTACACGTTCGTGGCTATCGGACTGCTGCTGATCGGCTACGGCTACTATCGGGCACGATTGGAGTCCTTTCTCGACTGATTCGTCGGTCGCCCAACTGGGATTCGTCCGTGACGATCGATGTCCTGACCGTTCGCGCCCTAAAACGAGGATTTTTCTCCCGGCGCGATGAGAGTCGGCCATGAGCGAGTTCGATCTCGACCTCCAGACCGTCGAAAACGAAATCGAGGACGAGACCGGCGAGCGCACCCATCGCGTCGTTCTCGGCGTGCTCGACGGGCGGACGCCGAGCGAGGAGTGGATCGCCGAAATCGCCGACGACGCGGTGCTCGTCCTCGCCGTCGAGGGCGATCTGAACCGCCTCGCGAGCGGCTTCGCGAGCGACGTCCGCGAGATGGACGGCGAACTGATCCACTTCCGGAAGTTCCTCCTGGTGACGCCACCGGGCGTCCACATCGATACCGATCGACTCGACTAGCCCTCGACGAACGTCACGAAGTGGCCGTCGGGATCGCGAACCCTAATCCCGTCGTCGAGCCGTTCGACCGATCGCACCGACTCCACCACGGCGTCGAGCGTCGCTTTCGGGTCTCCGACGGCGACACCGAGATCGACGTGGACGCCGCCACGGGCGTCGGCCAGTCCCAGGTGGGGTTCCCAGAGTTCGAGGGCGAACCCGTCGGCCGCGAGCCGCGTCCGGCGGCGCTCGCTCCCCTGATCGACGATCTCCATCCCGAGATCGGTGTAGAACGACTCGGCGCGGGCGAGCTCCTCGACTTCGAGGACGACCTCGAACATCCCATGTACGCCGGACTCCTCCCCATCCGACTCGCCGAGTTCGACACAGTTCCCGTCGGGATCGTAGAAATACAGCGAGCGCGCGCTGCCGAAAGTATGTTCGTCGAGATCGAACGACCCCGCAAGCTGCTCGTACCAGTCGTCGTACTCGCTCGCGGGGATCGAGAGCGCGTAGTGGGTGTGGAGTCCCCCGCGAGGGATGGCCGACGGCCGGCGGAGCACGAGGTCGGTCTCGCCGGCCGAGAGGACGACCTCGCTCTCGCTCTCCCGCACGGTATCGAGGGCAAGCCGTTCGCGGTAGAACGCGCTCGCGTGATCGATATCCTTGACTTCGAGGGCGAGCCAGCGCAGCGCCGAAATCATGCATCCCGAACGGTCGCCGAGTATAAATATCCGCCACCGATGCGCTCATCCGCCGCCGCCCCGAGGGATGGGTATGCCGATGAAGGGTTCTGGCTCGGCGGAGTACGAAGCGATCGACCGCTTCGATGGCGGCGTCGGCTGGCTCGCCTACCCCGACGAGCGGATGCAGCGCGCGAGCCACGCGCTCGCGACCGACGAGGGCGTCTGGCTGGTCGATCCCGTCGACGCCGCGGGGATCGACGACCTGCTCGCCGAGTTCGGTGACGTCGGGGGCGTCGTCGTTCTGTTGGATCGCCACAAACGCGACGCCGCCGCATTCGCCGAGCGCCACGACGCTTCGGTGTTCGTCCCGTCCTGGATGGACGGCGTCGCCGACGAGATCGACGCGCCGATTGAGCGCTTCGATGGTACTCTCGGCGAGACGGGCTACCGTCTTCGGATGGTCGCCACGCCGCTGTGGCAGGAGGGCGCGCTCTACCACGAGGAGGACGGCACGCTCGTCGTCTCTGAGACGTTCGGGACGGCCGAGTACATGCGTACCGACAGCGAGCGACTGGGTGTCCATCCGGCGCTGCGACTGCTCCCGCCGCGACAGTCGTTCGAGGATTTCACCCCCGAGCGCGTGCTCGTGGGCCACGGTGCGGGCGTCCACGAACACGCGAACCCGGCGCTCGGCGCGGCGCTGTCGGGCTCGCGCCGCCGCGCACCGTCGCTCTACCTGAAAACCGCCAGGCTGTTCCTCGCGAACTGAGACGACTGGACCCATGTCTGCCGCTCACGACGCGACCGGTCGACCTGCGGTGTACGCGACCGCTGGACTCGTGGAAGCGCTGCTCGATCTCGCCCGCGAGGCCGAACCCGAGGAGGCAACGATCGCGCTCGCGACGACGCCGGCCGGCGAGTTCGCGGAGTCGCTACCGCCCGAGACACCGGTGTTCACCCACTTCTACTTCCCGGACGCGGGCCAGTCGGTGTCAGCGGTGTTCGGGATGGATCTCGGCACGCCCGCGGGCCAGACCCAGGGACGATTCGTCTCACATCCACGGGGACGGCTCGCTCTCGCACGAACCGACGATCTCCACGGCATCGTGTTCGTCGCGGTCCCGCCGTGGGAACGGGGCGATATCGCGGTCTTCTCGCGCGACGGCATCGAGCGGTCACTCGACCTCGTGGCTGCCGAACCGCCGACGGAGTCGCTCGACTAGCCCAGATAGCCCAGATCGCGGAGCTGCTCGGCGATCTCGTCGAACTGGGCCTCGGTGAGTTCGCCCTGTTTCTGGTGTTGGATGACGATGCTGCGGAGGAGAAAGCGCACGAGATCGGAGGTGCTCTGAAAGCTCGTCCCCTCGATCGTCTCCTCGACTCGGTCGGCGAGATCCTTCGGGATCGAGACGGTCGTGTAGTCGGTCATGCCGATGGGTGGGCGAGCGGTCGGATAGTCGTTGTGTTCGCTCTGGAAAACCGTCCGTTAGCGAGGATCGAGAGCCGCTACCGACTGCTCTGGCTGGTCGATCCGCATCGCGTCGTGGCTCTCGTCACGACTCGGTGTACGAGAGTGCGACGACGCGGCCGTCGCCGTAGACCGCGTACAGCTCCGCCGCTCGATCGCCGTCGGTGTTCGCGATCGTCGGATGGACGTAGATCGGCACGTTGCGCTCGTACGACGCGCGGACGTCGCCGGATTTCGGGTCGACGACCGAGACGATCCCGTCGTTCGTCACGGCCACTATCTCGGGCTCGCCGTCGCCGTCGACGTCGCCCATGCCCGGCGGGGGCGTCATCGGCACGTCCTCGGCGGTGAGCTGGGTCGTCCACTCGACGGTACCGTCGCTCGCGTCGAGACTCCTGAGTTTGCCGTCTTTGGCGGTCGCGTAGACTTCGGCAGCACTATCGCCGTCACCGTCCCCGAAGGCGTGGACCGCTGCGAGATCGCCGAACTCCTTTTGCCACTCGACCGTCCCGCGCTCGCCGTCGATCGCGACGACCCGCCCGCCGAACGTCGCGGCGACGATTTCGATCGCCGCGTCCTCGTCGGCCTGCCCGGTCGTCATCCAGGTGATCGAACTGTCGAACGGCTGCGTCCGATTCCATCTGACCGTCCCGTTCCGGTCGAGGAGCACGACTTTCTGGCCCGCCCCGACGGCGATCTCGCTCTCGTTGTCGCCCGTGAAGTCGGCGACTGCGGGCTGGGCCTCCGTCTTCGCGTCGAGTTTCTCGGTCCAGACCGCGCTGCCGTTCGGCCGGAGGACGAACGCCGTCCCGCGGAAGTCGACGACGACGGTCTCGTTCGCCCCGTCGCCGGTCACGTCCGCGACGAGGGGCTGGGTGTAACCGTAGTCGGTGAGGTTGTACGTAAACTCCTGCTCGCCGGTTTGGGGATCGAGTGCGGTGACGAGATCTTCGGTCGTGGTGGCAACGACTTCCTTCGTCCCGTCGTCGTCGAAATCGGCGAGCGTCGGATCGGCGACCGAGTGGATCGTGCAGTTGGCCGCCGGGACACGGTAGCGCCACTGCGGCGTCGCGCCGTCGGCGGTCATCGCGACGAGTCGGCAGCTACTGCCGTTCCCGCTTCCGCTGACCGGTGCGAACACCATCCCCTCGCCGTCGATTTTCCCGGCGGCGGGAGCGTGGTGGTTGCCGAGGATCGATGTCGACGTGTTGCTCACCCATCGTTCGTCGAGCGTGCCGCTGGATCCGGCGAGGCTGCTGTAGCCGACGAACGCCGTTCCGGCGAGCACCGAGACGAGAAGGACGACCGCCACGACGGTCCGCGTCTGCATGCGGTCGGTATCGACCCGTCGGGAATAAGCCCTCGCGTCGGGCCGGGCGATTCGAGAACCGTACCAACGGGGCGTATCAACGGCTTCTTTGCCGCGCTCGGGCGATCCGGGGCATGAACGAGCGCCGGGGACTGTTCACTTTTCTTCTCGGCCTCACGACGTTCGTCGGCGTCGCGAGCGCACATCAGGTCCAGAGCTCGCGCTTCACCGCGCCGATCCCGCTCTCCCTCCTGTTCGGCGGTGCTGCGGTCACGGTCGCTGCCACGGCAGCCTGGCTCGCGATCACGGGCGAGCGATCCGAGAAGGGGCGAACGTGGCCTGCGTTCGTGCTCCCGAAACACGTTGCGACGATCGTGCGATACGGTGCGCGAGCGGTCTTCTTCGCCGGATTTCTCGTCACGATCGTCCGTGGCTTCACCGGCCCACAGATCGCCGCCGAGAACGTCGCGACGGTGTTCGTCTGGGCCGTCTGGTTCAAGGGCATCGGCCTGCTCTCGATCCTCGTCGGGAGCCCGTGGCGCGTGCTGTCGCCGTGGCGGATGCTCTACGACGGGCTGACACGGATCGAAGGCGACGAGATCGCTGCGCTCGGCTCCTATCCGTCGTGGCTCGGCTCCTGGCCCGCACTCCTCGGATTCGTCGTCGGTATCGGTATCCTCGAGAATCTCACCATCGTCCCACGCTCGCCGGCGGCGACGGCCGCCGTCATCGCCGGCTACGCCGCAGTGATGGTTCTCGGCGCGGTCGCCTTCGGTCGGGAGTGGTTTCGCCGCGCCGATGCCCTAGAAGTGCTCTACCGACTGTTCGGACGGGTCGCCCCCGTGGGGTTCGTCACGACGGACGACGGCTACCGAGTCGTTTTCCGGCCGCCGTGGACCGGCTGTACGTACCCCGTCGAGCGGTTCGGGCTCGTCGCGTTCGTCGTCGCCACGGTCTACACGGTGAGCTTCGACGGATTCACGAACACGCCGGAGTTCCAGGGCCTGCTGTTCGGGCTCCGCAACCTGCTCTCGACCGGTCCCGGGACGAGCGTGTTCATCTACGTTCTCGGACTGACGGGGTTCGTCGCGGCGTTCGTCGGCGTCAGCGTGGTGATGGAGGCCGTCAGCGAGAGTGGCGGCTGGCGGGGAACGGCCGTCGCGTTCGCGCCGACGGTGGTGCCGATCGCCGCGGCCTACGAGGTCGCCCACAACTACCCGTTCGTCGTCGAGCGACTCGGCCGGCTCGTGGCCGTCGCGTGGTCGCTCGTCGTCGCACCCATCGAACCGCTCGATCTGCTCGGTTGGCTGTCGGTGCCCGTCTTCTGGGGATCGCAGGTGCTGTTGATCGTCGCCGGTCACGTCATCGCCGTCGTGGCCGCCCACGCAGTGGCGGTCGCACGCTACGAAACCCTCTCGCGAGCCAGGCGAGCCCATCTCCCGCTCGTGGTGTTGATGGTCGGCTACACGGTACTCTCGCTGTGGATCATCTCGCGACCGGTCGTTTCGTGAGTGACGATTCGACGCGCGCACCAGAACGATTATTCTGACGTGTTCCCAAACAGTAGCAATGAATCGACGGCGTCTCCGCGGAATCGACCCTCGCCGTCGAAAACGTGGGGAGAGTTCTGCATCGAACGGGGATGATGGCGCGCGATGACGCTCCCGCATGCCGTTCTCCACCTCGGCATCGATCACAGCTCCACGCCGATCGGCGACGTGGCGCTGCCGACCGTCCTCGCCGTCACGGCGGTCGTCTCGCTGGTCGTTCTCGGGCTCGGCATCGTCGCGCTGGCACAGCGGCGCTCGCGTTCGTATCTGTTGATCACGATGGCACTCGGCACGCTGGTCGGGCGCACGCTCGTCGGTGGACTGGCGATGGACGGGATGCTCTCGATGGAGCTGCACCACCTCATCGAGCACACGCTCGACGGCGTCATGGCCGTTCTGCTGCTCGCCGCGGTCTACTACGCACGCACGATGGCACGACCGGAGGTGAACACGTATGAACGGGACTCGTAAGCGCGTCGCGCGGCGCATCCACACGTCGCCCGGCATCCATTTCAACGAACTCGTGCGCGTGCTCGACCTCGCGCCCGGACAGGTCCAGTACCACCTCAAGCGACTCTGCTCGGCAGGGGCGGTGACCGACGAGCAGCGCTACGGCCGTACCCACTACTACCCGCCCGAGTGCGACGCGTGGCGTCGCGGCGCGCTCTCGCTGCTGCGCCGCGAGACCGCCGGCGACATCGTTGCGTTACTCTGTGATCGAGGGCCGACACGGCCACAGCCGCTCGCCGACGAACTCGACATCGCCCGCAGCACGCTCGAATGGCATCTCGATCATCTCGTCGAGCAGGACGTCGTCGTGAAGGAGCGCGACGAGCGCAACCACGTCACGCTCGCGCTCGTTCGCCCGACCGAGACGGCGCGACTGCTACGGGAGGTCAGCCCCTCGTCGCCGGCACGCATGGTCGATCGGTTCATGCGGTTGACCGATCGACTGCTGGAGGACGCCGCAGACGAATAATCGGCTATCGCGGCTCGGATTTCGAAAAATTGTGACGAGGAGACTATCCCCCAGTTAGTGATTGGACATATACTGGCGTACGATCGGCAGGACCTGCTCCATCGAACGGGCGGGGTCGAACGCGTCGGGTGCAGGTCGCTGGAGATGCAGGAGCTGGAAGTACGTCCGGTGGCTGGCCGTCACGCTATGGATCGACAGTGCCGTCTTCAGGAGTTCCGTACTGTCGATCGTGGGTGCGACACCGGCGTAGGCCGACACCCCCACGGTTTCGAGGCGGTCAGCCAGCGCGACGAACTCCTCAATCGAGTCGTACGGGAACTCGTATTCGGCCGGCTCGACGGGCGTCCCGCCGAGATCGGTGACTGCCTCGGAAAGTGCTTCGACATGTGCGTGCTTGTGATCGTGAATCTCCTGAATCTGCTGGTAGACCGAGTACTGCAACGTGGGCCGTGCGAAGTAGTTGGCGACTGCGGAGCGTTCGACCTCGCCCTCGGTATGATTATCGAGGAAGTCGTGGTAGAACGCCGCCTGCAGGTGTTCGAACGTGAGTGCGTCGTTCAGGATATCGATATCGCTGACGGCAATGTCGTCAGCGACGGTGATCGTGTCCGTCCCGGCGTAGCCGTGTTGACCCGACCTATTCCGCTCCCAGAACAGCGTGGCGCTCGTTTCGCCACCGGAAAAGCCCGTTCCGGCGATCGGGAACGTCAGTACGAGGTCGTCGTGTCCGTCGCCGTTGACGTCTCTCACATTGCCCTCGTCGACTGGTCGGGCACCACCACCGCTCGCGAGGCGTTCCTGTGTGCCGAATCGATATCTCACCGCCCGTTCGGTCGGGTCGAATGCGACGGTCTTGCCGTCCTCGTCCTCGAACGTGGTGTGATGGACTGCGACCGAGACCTGTTCGTTCTGGCTTGGATCGATCCGACTCTGCTCGTGTTCCGGATCGATGTCGATAGCGAGTTCTTCGGGGAAATGTGCGGCTGCGATCGTACTCACCGCTGGAATGGCGGTGGCAGTCGCCGCTGCGCCGATGGCCGACTTGAGGAACGTTCGCCGTCCAGTACCGTCGAGTAGCCCACCTGCGAGTTCTGTTGGTCGTGTCATGTAGGGTTTGCAACCCACCGTTCGGGTTGTTCGATTCGCTGTACAGTTGCGGGTGGATAGGAGCTTCTGGTTCATTCATTGAACGTACCCATGGGTATCTGATAAGTAGACGAAATGCACGCATCCGACTGCCCGTATCGAATCCGACATCGACCGACAGGCGGTGAGACATGGCGAACCGTGAAACCGGACGCCGGCCCATCACCGTTCGTGGCGACTCCCCCTCCTCCCGATCGATCGAAAGCGATGTCTCGGCGGATTCAAGCGGCCCGACGATCGCTACTGCCCACCCGATCCGTCGCCGACGGTGAGCGTTCGCGACGGCATCTTTAGGAAAGCGGTCTCGTAGCCCTCGTGGCGGGCGACCTGCGGCGGTGCATCGACCACGATATCGATCTCGTCACCGGACTCGATGCTCTCGACGCCGGCTCCGTAGTGGTAGTTCAGCTCCGGATCGAGCGTTGCCTGGAGCGCGCCGTCGAAAACCGTCTCGTTGCCTCGTGTCACCGTCGCGGACAGCGACATCGCCGGCAGGACGTACCGGTTGTGCGGCGTCCGTGCCGAGACGGCGAGATACGTTTTTTCGGTTCCGCCGAATCGGGAGGCGTCGTCGAGCGCCCGCACATCGAAGACGGCGTCGCCGGTTCGGACCGTTCCGAGCGGGCGGCCGGGAAGTTCGCCCGTCTTCGGCGCGAGCGCGAGCGGCATCTTCTTCATCTCCATCGGTTCGACCGCACCGCGTGTGCCGGCCTTCTCGCCGAGCCGATCGAGCATGATATCGTTCACCGTCCCCGGATCGAACGTGAACGAGAACTCGACGGATCGCTGACTGTCGAACCGCCCCTCGAAGGAGCCGGTTCGCCGGACGGACGTCGGCGGCACGTCGACCGTGACAGTGTAATCACCGGCACCGGGTAGCGAGAGGTTGTCGCCCGTGTGAAAGCCCATGTTCTGCGAGAGCATCGTCCACGGCGAGAGCGTCGTCACCGAGTCTCCGTTCTGCGAGACCGTTATCGTCGGGTTCGTATCCAGCGGGAAGACGCCCGTCGCTGGATCCCAGACGCTCACCATCAGATGGAGCGAGTCGTTGTCCTCGATCGGGATCTTCTCGGTCTCCGTGCCGGTGACGGTCCAGAACCGGTGGGGGTAGCTGTACGTGAGCGCACACCGATAGCCTCCGGACGTCCCCGAGCCGCCTCCTGAACCGTTCGAGCTGTTCGTCCCGTCGGAATCCGTCCCGTTCGTTGCGCTTGTCGCGTTCGCTCCGTTCCCGTCGATCGTCTTGACGCCTACCATCTCCATCCCCTCGATATGCGAGGGGTAGTAGACGGCCGCGGGGCGGTTTTCGGGCAGCGGCGGCATCTGCTCTCGATATCCCGTCTGGACGGAGAATAGCCCGGAACAGCCAGCGAGAAGGCCGGCACCCGCCGCGCTCGCGGCCGTGCCGACCCGGAGAAACGCTCGTCTATCCATTGCTTCCTTTAGGACTGCTCGCTTCGAGTGTGTTCTGGTTCAGCAGTCGAAATCGCGCTCGATGGCTCGCACGATGGGTGCGATACTGTCGATATATCGACGATGCGGCGATCACTGTCGCGGCACGGCGGCAGGTAGCGCCCGTAGCCCGCGCGGCGGGAGGAGGTAGTTGCCGCGGCGCGTCACGCTCATGTACTGGAGGATGCCGTTGTTGTTCTTCCGGCCGAGCGCGGACTCCTCGGCGAGATCGGTGCTGGTCATCGACTCGCGCGTGTCGGTGAAATCGGCGATCGTCTGCTGGAGCGAGAGGAAGTGCAGCGTCGCCTCCTCACCGTCGGTCGAATCGAAATCGCGCCGGAGGATGATCGGGCGGTCGTTCTCGCGCGCACGGGCGGCCTTCTGCGAGTGGCCGACCAGCCCCGATTCGCGGGCGGATTTCTCGGCGGGTGGACAGTCGTCCATCCTGCTCGAATTCCCCAAATTGTCGCCGACGCCCTCGACAGCGCCCGATTCGGCGTGGGCGGGACAGAACATCTTGCCGACGCGCTGCGAGCGGCTGTCCTGGTCGTACCACTGATCGAGATGGAGTTTGATCGTCGATATCTGCTGGGTCGTTCCGCCCGCGAACGGGCCGGCATCGATCGTCACCCCGTCCTCGGTCGCCTGGTTCTTGTCGAACCCCGATTTGAAGCCCATATACATCGGCGAGTCGTCGGGAACTGGTTCCGAATCGGGGATTCCCTGCACGTCCTGGTTGTCGGCGGGCAGGCCGTCGCCGACGAACCCCGTCCGCCGGTCGATCCGCTCGAACACTCCCGTGAGTGAGGCGTCGATATCGACACCGTTCAGTTTCTCGGTGTCGCCAAGCAGGGCTTCCTCTGCACCGAGGACGACCTGCCCGTGATCGCTCGCGAGATGGGCGACCGCGTCCGGCCGGTCGAGTTCGGGGTCCTCGAACGGTGTGAGCGCTTTCGGCTGCTGGAGATCCACCGATTCAGGCAGCGACTCGTCGAAGCGGGCGAAATACGCCGGCGAGTAGCTCACCGTGAACAGCAGGCCGTCGTGGGAGTGGGGATAGGCCCGTTCGAGCGCCTGCAGCGCCCGTTCGGTCCGCCGACGATCGTCTCGCGTCGGTGCTCCCTCTTCGCCGTAGCGGAGATACAGCAGTACGCGGTGGCGCGGGCCGAGGTGGTTGTCGTTGTCGCCGAGCGCGAGGAACTCGTTCCAGGCGTGCTGGCGCGACGGCAGCGTCGAGAGGTCGTCGGGGCCCTGTGGGAGATCGGGACTGCTCTCGCGGGCGAGACAGGCCGACAGTGCCGCCGAGCCGCCGATCGCGACGGCGGCCTTCACGAACGCGCGCCGGGAGAGACCGCGTTCGGTGCCGTGTGGCATGGTTGTTGAAGGTGCTACAGCGAAAAGCCGGTTCTGGTCCGCGTCTCGAAACCCCATCGCTCCTCAGCCTTCGGCGGGTGTCGCCTCCGGGTCGGCGACGTCGTATTTCTCGCGGAATTCGCCGATGAGCTGGCCCATCTTCGCGTACCAGTCGTTCAGCATGCGCTGCATCTCGTCGGCGATGGCGTCGGGGTCGGCCGGGCGAAAGACGTGGTAGTAGCCGCCCTGCTCGTAGTTGATCTGCTCCTTCCGGACGAACCCCGCCGTCAGCAGCCGCTGGAGCGAGCGATAGACCGTCGATCGCTCGCGGTCGACCTCGGCGGCGACGTCGTCGACCGTCAGCGCCGCGTCGCTCCCGACGACGACCGCGAAACACTCGCGGTCGAGATCCGTGAGACCGTGGAAACATTCGAGCAACCCCTCGCACTCCATATCGGAGTGGAGATACTCGACCATTGCATCGGGCATGGCGAACGTAGGCGAACGACGGCTAAAGGAGTTGTGCATACCGCGCACGACTGTCAACGACCGCCTGCGGGCCTCGATCGCCGGTTCATGACTGGCGCGGTCGCCTGCCATGGCGTGGCCGCCTGCCATATCGACACACGGAGGCGAAACGCGTTTTGTCACGGGCTTCGAGGGAGCAGTCGATGGTATCAGTATTGCTGCTCGTCGGCATCGCCGTGGCGGTGTTCGTTGGTTACAACATCGGTGGCTCCTCGACTGGCGTGGCGTTCGGCCCGGCCGTGGGGAGTCGGATCACCGGCAAGACGCTCGCTGCCGTCCTGTTCACCGGATTCGCGCTCCTCGGCGGCTGGACGGTCGGCCGCGAGGTCGTGACGACGATGGGCGGCGAGATCGTCCCGTCGAGCCAGTTCACGCTCGTCGCGAGCGTCGTCGTGCTCTTTTTCACCGGGCTCTCGCTGCTCATCTCGAATCTGTTCGGCGTCCCCGCCTCGACCTCGATGACCGCCGTCGGCGCGATCGTCGGCCTCGGCGTCGTGACCGACTCGCTCAACGAGACCGTGATGTTCGGCATCGTCTCGGCGTGGATCGTCGCCCCGCTGGTCGCCTTCTGGGCGGGCGTCGTCATCGGTCGCTATATCTACCCGCATCTCAACGCCCGCATCTCATTCGGACGGCTCGAAAACGGCCTGCTCAGGCTCGACCGTTCCGGAACGATCCCCCGACCGGTGCTTCAGGAGGGGGCGACCACCCGCGATCTCGTCGGGGCCGCCGTCGTCCTGCTGGTCGCCTGCTACAACGCCTTCTCCGCCGGTGCGTCGAACGTCGCCAACGCGGTCGCGCCGCTGATCGGGAGCAACGCCATCACCGTCGAACAGGGTGTCCTCATCGCCGTGGGCGCGATGGCGATCGGCGCGTTCACCATCGCCCGGCGTACGCTCGATACGGTCGGCGACGGCATCACCGATCTGCCGATTCTGGCGGCGATCCTCGTCTCGCTCGTCGCCGCGACGATCATCACGATCCTCTCGAATCTGGGCATCCCGGCAAGCCTCGCGGTGAGCATGACCTCCTGCATCATCGGTCTCGGCTGGGGTCGATCGAGCCGATCCGTGACGCTCACCGACGCCGCCGGTTCGGCGATCGAGGGTGAGGGCAGACCGGACTTCTCGGTGAGCGCACTCGCCGCTGAAGGGGGCGACGATGGCGGACCGCCGGCCGGTCCGACCGTTGGCGATCTCGCCACCGCCGAGGCCCCGACGGGGTCGTCGCCGGCCGCCGCACCGAGCGAGGGCGTACCGAAGATCGGCGAGGAAGAGCCCGAAGAACTGCCGACCGACGATCTCTTCGACGCGGCGGCCACCGGTCGCATCGTCACGATGTGGCTGCTCACGCCGACGGTGTCGGCTCTTGGCTCCTATCTCGTCTTCCTCCTCATCTTCTGACGGCGCGATCGAGATCCACACGATCGTTCGCCCGCTGGAGCAAGAATGCGGTCGAGAGCCAGCTTTATCCGTATCGCCAGCGGATAGATTTTCAATAGAAAAACAACTATGGTTGATATGAGACGCGTCAAACTGAATTCGCCGAGCGACGCGGCGAGCGGACGAACGCCACGACGGCACAGCCGTCGGCCGTGCCGGCAGCCGCCGGATCGCGATAGGGGGCAATGAGTCTCGTCGCGGAGTTCACGGTCCGCCTGCCGAGATTCGAGGGCGTCCTCGGCGGCGTGCCCGACATGGAGCTCGTCATCGAGGGGATGACCGCGTGTGATCCCGAGACGCTCTCGGTGACGTTCTGGGCCGACGGCAACGATTTCGGGGCGCTCGAAACTGGACTCGGCGAGGCATCGATGATCCACGACGTGCAGCCGTTGAGCGACCGTGTCGACGGACGGAAACTGTATCAGATCCGCCTGCCGGCCGCGACGACGACCTACTGGGCGTGGACGGATCTCGGCGGCGTGTTGCTCGACGGAACGCTCAGCCATACCGGCATGTGGATGCGGATGCGCTATCCCGATCGGGAGGCGTTCTCGGAGTACCACGACCACTGCCAGGCACGGGGCTGTTCGTTCGAACTCACCGGACTGAAATGCACGGACGACGCACCCGAGGACGCCCACGATCTCACGGCTCCACAGACCGAACTGCTCGCCGCGGCCGTCGATAAGGGTTATTTCGACGTTCCGCGCCGCATCACGATGGGCGATCTCGCGTCGGAGTTCGACATCTCCACGCAGGCGGCCTCCGAACGGCTGCGCCGTGGGCTCTCGAATGCCCTCCAGAACAGCATCCTCGACGGATCGACGTCGAACGAGACGATCGACCACCCGAACGTGATCGGCGGCCGCCGGGCATGACATGGCCAGCCACAACGTTAATCACGAACACGACGAGTCGGTAGGACATGGAGACGGTCAACCCGGCAACCGGCGAAGTCGTCGATTCGTACGAGGAGGACAGTGCGAGCGACATCGACGACGCACTCGCGCGCGCCGAGGACACCTTCACGGAGTGGCGCGAGGTGTCCCTCCGCGAACGCGAGGAGCTCATCGAGGCCGCCGGCGACGTGCTCCGCGACAACGAGCGCGAGTACGCCGAGCTGATGACCGAGGAGATGGGCAAACCGATCTCGCAGGCGCACTCGGAGATCCAGAAATGCCAGTGGCTCTGTGACCACTACGCCCAACACGCGAGCGAGTATCTCGACCCCGAGACCCATCCCAGCCCGCCCGGCACGACCGTCAAGACCGTCTACGACCCGATGGGGCCCGTACTCGCCGTGATGCCCTGGAACTTCCCGTTCTGGCAGGCGATGCGCTTCGCGGTGCCGTATCTCGTCGCGGGCAACGTCGGCCTGCTCAAACACGCCTCGAACGTTCCTGGCTGTGCGCTCGCCATCGAGGAGGTCTTCGACAAAGCTGGCCTCCCCGATGGTGCGTTCCAGACGCTGCTGGCCGGTTCGGAGAAGATCGACGACGTGCTTGCCGACGATCGCGTGCGTGCGGCGACGCTCACCGGCAGCGGGCCGGCCGGCCGCGCCGTCGCCTCGACCGCCGGCGAGAACCTGAAGAAAACAGTACTGGAACTCGGCGGGAGCGATCCGTTCGTCGTGCTCGACGACGCCGATATCGACGCGGCCGCCGAAACCGGCGCGTGGGCGCGCAACCAGAACGGCGGCCAGTCGTGTATCGCCGCCAAGCGGTTCATCGTCCACGAGGACGTCTACGACGAGTTCCTCGATCGGTTCGTCGAGGAGTGCGAGGCGCTCACCGTCGGTGACCCAATGGAGGAGGACACCGACCTCGGCCCGCAGGCCCAGGAGCACCTGATGGACGACCTCCACGACCAGGTCGAGGCAAGCGTCGATGCTGGCGCGACCGTCGTCACCGGCGGCGAGCCGCTCGATCGGGACGGTCCCTTCTACCCGCCGACCATCCTCACCGACGTGCCCGAGGGCTGTCCGGCGGACAGCGAGGAACTGTTCGGCCCGGTCGCGTCGGTCTACTCGGTGAGCGATGAGGAGGCGGCCATCGCGAAGGCCAACGACACCGAGTTCGGCCTCGGCGCGAGCATCTGGACCGAGGACCGCGAGCGCGGCCAGCGCGTCGCCCGCCGCATCGACGCCGGCTGTACCTACATCAACCAGCTCACGAAATCCGACCCCCGCGTTCCGTTCGGCGGCGTCAAGAACTCCGGCTACGGCCGCGAACTCTCCGAGGCCGGCATCAAGGAGTTCGTCAACCGCAAAACGGTCTGGATCGAGTAGTCCGGCGACTGACGCCTTCGTTCTTCGGTAGGCCCCTATCCGTCCCGCCCTCCTTCCGTCTGAAGATGGTCAATCACATGTACGCGGATGGATTGCTGTCTCCATGAGCGAGGACAAACAGGCGACCCTCGGCGGCGGCGCGGTCGAGGACGGCGAGCCGATGACCGACGACTTCGGCGAGGAGCTCGACGAGAACGGAACCAAGGGCGGCTACAACCGCTACGACGTGTCGAGCCTGCTCCAGAAGGCCGTGCGACGCTCGGACGAGGAGTGTGCGGCCTGGGCGGCGTGGGAACTCACGCGGTCGGGCCACGCGTGGAACCTCTGGGATCGCCTCGCGCTCTACGTCGTCGAGGATCTGCGCGCGGGCGAGGAGATCGTCCTGCTCATCGAGCGCTACGAGGAGCTGGCGACCGAGTTCTGGGACACCGACAGCTGGGAGGGCCGCCTCTGTGGGATTCACGCCGCGCTGGCGGCCGCCCGTGCGCCCTCGACGCGGGAGGCGACCTACGCCAACGGCTACTTCGAGCAGGTCGCCGCGGAGCGGGCCGCCGCCCGAGAGGAGGGTCGCGAGCCGAAATACGATTTCCCGGTCGGCGATCTCGAACCCGGCGGGAAACACGACGTGATCTTCGACCAGCACACCTACGACGGGAAGAAGATGGATCGCGGCGGGCGCTACTTCACCGTCCACGGGGCTCGCGTCGGCCCGAACGGCGAGACGGCCGTCGGCGAGCGGTGGCGTCGCCGGGCACTCGACCTCGAAGACCGGGAGTACAGCGACGAGGAACTCGATCACGCGCTCGCACCGGTCGATCCCGACGACCGGTGGACCGAATCCGACGTCTCCAGCACCGAAAGTGGGGCTGAGGCCGACGATGCGGACGACGACCGCTGACGACCACGCCGACGCGACGACCACCGACGGACACTGATGATCGAGGATATGCTGATCGTGGTTACACCGATCGGGGGCCGAACGGCTGGATCTCGGTGCCGGTCTCGGCTTCGTGGAGGAACAGTGCGCTGTTGACGAAGCCGATGTGACTGAACGCCTGCGGGTAGTTGCCGAGCAGGTCGCCCGTTTCGGGATCGATCTCCTCCGAGACGAGACCGTGTGGGCTGAAGTGTTCCGTGAGGGTCTCGAAGATTTCACGGGCGCGATCGACGTGACCCATGCGCGCGAGGCAGTCGACGAGCCAGAACGAACAGAGCACGAACGCGCCCTCGTCACCCGGCATCTCGTCGTGTTCGTAGCGGTAGACCAACCCCTCGTCGGTCGCCAAGCGGTCGATGATGCGCTCGATCGTCCCCTGGATGCGCGGATCGTCGAACGGGAGGAAGCCCGACAGCGGGATGAGGAGGAGGCTCGCGTCGATCT
>NZ_AOMC01000131.1 GCF_000336695.1 Halococcus morrhuae DSM 1307 | reverse complement strand
GATGTGTATAAGAGACAGACCCAGCACATCGCCTTCGAGTGGACGAACTGTTTCGGCCCGCTGCGCATCTCCCAGATGCCCGCGTCGGGGCGCTCCCAGACCTCGCAGACGTAGTCGACGATGTCGCGGACGGCCTCCCAGTCGTCACCGGCGATCGAGCGATCCGACCAGGAGAGCTGGTTGATCGCCAGCACGAGCTCGCCGTAGATGCCGAGCTGGAGCTGGTCGGCCGCGCCGTTACCGATGCGGACGGGTGCGGAGCCGCGATAGCCTTCGAGGTGGTCGAGTTCTTGCTCTTCGTAGGTCGAGCCGTGCTGGAGACCGTAGATCGGCTGGAGATCGGCCGGATCGACCGACTGGCCGAGTTCGAGGAAGTCGTCGAGATAGTCCACGGCCTCCTCGGTGTCGCCGAGGTTGCCGAACGCGCGCACGGTGAACGCCCCGTCGCGGAGCCAGTTGTAGCGGTAGTCCCAGTTGCGTACCCCGCCGACGACCTCCGGGAGCGACGTCGTCGGCGCGGCGGTGATCCCACCGGTGCCCTGGTAGGTGAGCAGTTTGAGCGTCAGATCGGAGCGAACGACCATGTCGTGGCCGTAGTCGGCGAACGGACAGTCCTCCCCGTCGGGGCAGTCGTGTGCCCAGTCGCGCCAGAATTCGACCGTGTTGTCGAGCAGGTGCTCACACGAGTCGTCGCCGGTCGGGGCGCGCGTCCCGTATTCGAGGACGAACCACTCGCTGTCGTACTCGGACAGCGAGAGCGTGCCGTCGGCCGCACTATCGTCGCAGTCGAGGTCGAGCGGGCTCGACAGCGTGAGTCGTCTGGCGTCACCCGTCGCGACGATGCCGTCGCTGATCGATTCGACGCGCGAGTCGGCGCGGGCGTAGTCGAAGCGCGGATCGAATTCGACGGCGAGATCGACGCTGCCCTCGGTGCAGGTCACGTTTCGGTAGATACCGCGTACCTTCGGCTGGTTACCGTCGTTGTCGGGCGACAGCGGCATGAAGTCCGTAACGCGCGCGGTGCCAGACTCCGTGTGGAAGGTCGTCTGGAGCACGTTCGTCCGCTCCATGTACTGTTGTTCGGCCTCGTACTCGCCGTCCGGATGGATGGCGAACCGGCCGCCGATTTCGTCGTCGAGGAGGGCCGCGAAGACGCTCGACGAGTTGAGCCGGGGGAGACAGCACCAGTCGATCGCGCCGTCGCGGCCGACGAGCGCACAGGTCTCCAGGTTGCCGATGATGCCGTAGTCCGACAGCGGTTTGTAGTCGCTCATCGCCTCACGCCGCGAGGAAATTCGTTTCTCTGCATGTGGACGACCGTTGTGAGAGCGGGCATATCGGTTTGTCGCCGAGCGGTGGGCGACAACGCTAACGGCGTGTCTCCCCAATGGCTGACGTGACCGAGATCAACGAGCGAATCGTCGCCGAAGCCGACGACCGCGGCGGGTCGCTGCTCGTCGACGAGTTCCTCACGCTCATCGAACAGTACCATTCCCACGAGCGTCCCGGCATCGCGTGGGCAACCCTCGAAGCGTACACCGAGGCGATGGCGGGCACCGACCACGGCCACAGCCACGACATGGAGGGCGTCTTGGACGCGGTCGACGACCGGCTCACCGACGGCGAGTACCGCACCGACGCCTTCTACCGCGTCGGCGACGATCGCGTCAGCGTCTATCCGGCGAGCTGGCACGACGCACTCGGCGGCGAGATCGATCTCCGCGAGTACGTCAGCTTCCTCACGAATCTCGATCTCGATGACGAGAACGGGGCCGAGCTCGGAGCGAACGGCGGTGGCGTGCCCGAACAGCTCCTGATCGAAGTCGCCGGCATCGTCGGCCGGGCCGACCCCGAGACCGTGAAGTCCAGACTCGAAGATCTACGTGAACAGCACGAACTCGTCGAGGGTGCTGACCAACATCCGAACGCACGCGTCCGCCTTCCCGAAAACGCCGACAACCTCCGCGATTCGAGCGTCGATTCCTGAGCGCTGGCTGGCACTCTCTGCTTTACTGACCGCACTCAGACCGAACGATACTCGCGGTGGACGTCGAGTCCGTCGTCCTCGCGGACGCCGCGAACGACTTCGGCGTCGTGATCGAAACTCTCGAAGACCTCGCCACAGGGGATCATGGCTGCATCGCCGTCGAACTCCTCGGCGGCACGGGCCGCGGCGACGCTGTAGACGACGCCGCCGAGGCCGGCGATCGCCATCCCGCCGGAACACATCGGGCAGGGCTCGGTGCTCGTGTACATGACCGTGCGCTCGCACTCCTCCGATGTGAGTTCGCTCGCGCCGCGCCGGGCGAGCGCGAGCTCCGGGTGGGCAGCGATGTCGTCGTCGGTGTTCTCGTGGTTGTTCGCCTCCATGACGATCTCGCCGTCGAGAACGAGCAGCGAGCCGTAGGGGCCGTCGCCGCGCTCGCCAGCCTCGCGCGCGAGTTCGAACGCCCGCTCCATGTACGCCTCGTGGTCGTCATCGGTCGACATGGCGGCTTCTCGCCGGGCATGCGGATAACTCGCGTGGTTTCGCGCCCGCTCAGTCGGTCTTGTAGATACCGCGCACGTCGGCGATCGGCGTTCCGTCGTCGGTGTGGACCTCGATGTCGACGACGCCGATGGCCCCGCCCTCGCGCACGACGTCGGCGGTGGCGGAGAGATCGCCGGTGCCCGCTTCGAGGTAGTCGATGCGCATGTCGATCGTCGGCACGGGTTGATCGAGCAGCGAGACCAGCGCCGCGCCGCCGACCGTGTCGGCGAGCGTGAACGTCACGCCGCCGTGGGCCATCGTCCGGTTCGTGTTCCAGGACAACTCCTCGCTCATTTCGACGTGGCCCTCGGCGTGGCCGTCGTCGGCCTCTGTCACCTCGATGCCGAGGAGGTTCGTGAACGGCATCTCCTCGAAGAAGTTCTCGCTGTCCATGTTCGAATCCACTCCCACCGTCCACAAAAGCGCACCGACGCGTCGCGTCTGCGGCCGAATCGGTGGCCGTGATCGCCCTTGCTCCGCGCGATAGACGCGTCCGCGGAACGTCGCGATCGGATCGTCGTTCACGGGCGACGTCCATGCTTGCGCCTCGATCGAGCGCGCCAATACGTGTCGGTGGAGCGATCGATACCGACGCCCGATCGGTGCGAAAATATGCGCGAAGCCGACAGCCATAGCTTTCTCGACGCACAACCCCTGCCGATGTCTGCTCTCGGTGGTTCGGTCGTCAGCGTGTGGAATCGGTATCGCTCCGTCCCGATCGTCTATCGACTCGCCGCCGCGTTCGTCCTCGGGGTCGTCGTCGCGTTCACCGTCGGCCCGCCGGCGGCAGCGCTCGCGCCGATCGGCGATCTCTTCTTGCGGCTACTCGGGATGATCGTCGTCCCGATCGTCGCCTTCAGTCTGCTGTCCGGCGTGCGACGGCTCTCACCGGCCAGGATGGGTCGCGTCGGTGGGGTCGTCGTCGGGCTCTACGCGCTGACGACGACGATCGCCGGGATCATCGGACTGGGGGTGGCGAACCTGCTCGATCCAGGAACCGGCGTGATGCTCACGGGCGGGAGCAGCGACTCCGCACAGCCGCCGGGCTTGCGCGAGGTCGTTCTCGGGATCGTCCCGGAGAACCCCATCAGCGCGCTGGCCAGCGGCGATCTGCTCGCGATCATCTTCTTCGTCATCGTCTTCGCCATCGCGCTGGCGCTCGTCCGCGATCGCACCGACGACGAGACGGTACGCGAGGGCGTCGAGACGTTCTTCTCGCTCGCCGAGGCCGGCATGGAGGCGATGTTCACGATCGTCTGGGGTGTCATGGAGTTCGGCGTCCTCGGCGTGTTCGCGCTCGTCGCGGCCGAGCTCGCCGGCAAGGACGTCGGCGCGATCGTCGCGCTCGGCTCGCTGGTCGCCGTCGTCACGCTCGCGATCGCCATCCACATCGCGTTCACCTATCTGCTCGTCATCGTCTCCGGACTCGTCGGCAGATCCCCGAGCTCGTTCCTCCAGGGCGCGCGCAACGCAATGGTGACGGCGTTCACCATCCGTTCGTCGAGCGCGACGCTGCCGGTGACGATGAGCGACGCCGAGGAGAACCTCAAGATCGACGAGAGTATATATGGGTTCTCGCTCCCGCTGGGCTCGACGGCCAACATGGACGGCGCGGCGATCCGCCAGGCCGTCACCGTCGTGTTCGCCGCGAACGTCGTCGGCCAGTCGCTCGGTCTCGGCGAACAGGTCGCCATCCTCCTCGTTACTGTGCTGATCAGCATCGGCACCGCGGGCGTCCCCGGCGCGGGGCTGATCATGCTCACCGTCGTGCTTCAGCAGGCCGGCCTCCCCCTCACCATCGTCGGCTTCGTCGCGGCCGTCGATCCGGTGCTCGGGCGCGTGGCGACCCTCAACAACGTCACCGGCGATCTCGCGGTCTCGACGCTCGCGGCGAAATGGAACGACGCCATCGATCTCGACGACGGTGTCTGGGCGAGCGGCGACAGCGCCCCGTCGGGAGCGCCCGCCGTCGACGACTGAGCCTGCCGATTCAAGCCCTACTGTTTACTGGACTGCCGAAAACGACTGGGCATGGATAGCGACGCCGCACGACCGACGGATGGCGAACGGCCAACGGATGACGCACGGCAGACGGACGGCGCGACGAACGGTTCGTGGACTTTCGGAACGCAATGACCGACCGCATCGTCGTCCTCGGTGCGGGCTACGGCGGCTGTGCGGCGATCCGCAGCCTCGAAGACGAACTCGGCGACGAGGACGAACTGGTCTGGATCGCCGAGGAGGACTATCATCTCCTGCTTCACGAGGTCCACCGATGTATCCAGACGCCCGACGCGCGCGAGTCGGTCACGATCCCGGTCGGAGCGATCAAAAACGACGACACCCGGTTCGTGCAGGCGACCGTGACGGGTATCGACGTCGACGATCGTGTCGTCGAACTCGCCGATCGCGACGATATCGACTACGACTACGCTGTCGTCGGACTCGGAAGTCGAACCGCTTTCCACGGCGTCGACGGGCTCGAAGCACACGCGCTCACGGTCAAGAGTCTCGGCGACGCGCTGGCAATCAACGAGCATCTCGTCGACGCCACGCGCGGGGCCTCGCGGAGTGATCCCGCACGGATCGTCGTCGGCGGTGGCGGTCTCACGGGCATTCAGGTCGCCGGCGAGGTGGCATCGTGGGCCGACGAGCACGACGCGTCGATGGAGATCGATCTCGTTGAGCACTCGGCGGACGTCTTCCCCGGCCACGACCACGAGTTTCAGGGTGCGATCCGGAACCAGCTCGAAGCCCACGACGTCGAGATCGACACCCGGACCGCGATAACGGCCGTCGAGGACGAGACGATCGCCTTCGACGAGCGTGACCCGATGGAGTACGACGTGCTGATCTGGACTGGCGGCGTCACCGGACAGGACGCGCTCGAAACTGCCGACATCGACAAGGATCACAACCGACTCTACACCGACGCGACTCTCGAAACGAGCGACGATCGCGTGTTCGCGCTCGGCGACTCGGCGCTGGTCCACCAGGATAACGAGGAGGGACCGCTCACCGAGGAGGCGATCTGGGAGACGATCGTCGACGACGACCTCGCGGACGTGCCGCCGCCGACCGCCGAGGCTGCCTGGGAGGAGGGCGAACACATCGGCGAGAACGTCGCACGGGCCGTCGCGGGCCGCGATCGCGAGCACTGGGCGTACATGAACAAAGGAACCGTCGTCTCGATCGGCGATGCGGCCGTCGCCCACGACGTCATCGGTATCCCGATCAACACCTTCGGCGGACTCGGCGCGCGCATCGTCAAGAAGGCGATCTCGGCGCGCTGGATCGAGTCGATCACGTCGGTGCAGCGCGCGGCACACTCCTTGAGCGACATGTAATCGTCCGCTAATTCGTACGGCCGCTCGCTTTACCACCGTCGGGTACGTAGCACCGCCATGACGCTGCTCATCGGTACCGACGACGGCGTCGTTCGCTCCGCGGCGGGAACGCTCGACGAAACCGAACGAGTGCTCGACGCGGACGATGCGCTCCGTGTTCGGGTTTTCGACGGTGTCGCCTTCGCCGCGACGAGAAACGGGCTCTATCGATCGGCGGATGGGCGATCGTGGACGGATCTCGACGTGCCGCGCGAGGAGGTGTTCTCGGTCGTCGCGAGTCCCGACGGCGAGCGTCTGTACGCGGGGACGCATCCTGCCCATCTGTACGTCTCGACCGACGGGGCGACGTGGCGCGAACTCGATGGGTTTCAGGAACTGCCCAGCCGCGACGAGTGGCACACGCCGCGCCATCGCAATGAGGCCCACCTTCGCAGCCTCGGCGTCCACCCCGACGCGCCCGACCGGCTGGTCGCCGGCGTCGAGGTCGGCGGCGTCCACGTGAGCGAGGACCGCGGCGAGACGTGGACCGAGCGACGAACAGGGGTCCACGATGATGTCCACCATGTGCTCGTCGTCGGGCCCGACGACTACGTCGCTTCCTGTGGTGACGGCTGCTATCGAACCCACGATGCTGGCCGGTCCTGGACGCGACTCGATACGGACGTCGATCAACGATACTTTCGGGAGACGATCGCGGCGGACGGACGGCTGTACGCCGCCGCGGCGAGCGGGGCACCGCCGAACTGGGAGGGCTCGCGCGGTGCCGCCGCGGCGCTGTTCGAATCGACCGACGGGGGCGATTCGCTCGGCAACGTCCCGTATCCGGGCGCACCGACCGAAGTCGTCCTCGCGTGGACGGTCCACGACGGGCGCGTGCTCGCCGGCACCAACGAGGGACGGCTGCTCGCCCGCGAAGTTGATGGCTGGACGACGCTCGGCACCATCTCGACGAGGATTCGCTCGCTCGCGACGCTCGACTGAGCGTCCGGTTGCTCGCGACCGCACGTGTCGTTTCGAACCTCTACTTTTGTAACCATATGCGATTACACGAGCCCGCAAACGGCGCGCAGTTTTAACCGTTCACGAACGAACGGGTTGGTATGCTCGTCGACGGATTCGGCCGCGAGGTCTCGGGGGTACGGGTCTCGCTGACCGACCGCTGCAACTTCGACTGCGTCTACTGTCACAACGAGGGGCTCGGCGACACGCGCGGACCGATGGAGCCGGCCGACAACGAAATGGGTACCGACGACGTGGTGCGATTTCTGGAGGTCGTCCGCGAGTTCGGCGTCGAGAAGGTGAAATTTACCGGCGGCGAGCCGATGCTCCGCCAAGACCTGGCGGAGATCATCCGGCGCACGCCGGACGGGATGGAGACCTCGCTCACCACCAACGGCACCTTCCTCCCGGGTCGTGCCGAGGAACTCCGTGCGGCGGGACTCGATAGAGTGAACGTCTCACAGGACGCCCTCGATCGGGAAGCGTTCGCCGAGATCACGAAAGCCGGCGCGTACGATAAGGTCCTCGAAGGTGTCGAGGCGGCACTCGACGCCGGGCTCGACCCGGTGAAGCTCAACATGGTCGTCTTCGATGGCACAGCGGAGTTCATCCCCGAGATGGTCGAGCACGTCGGCGACAACTCGGGGCTCAGACTCCAGCTCATCGAATACATGCCCGAGATCGCCGGCCATCCCGAGTGGGCGATCGATATTGCGCGCGTCCACGAGTGGCTCGACGAGCGTGCCGACCGGATCGAACACCGCGAGATGCACGACCGGCGGCGCTACTGGGTCGACGGCGGGATGGTCGAGATCGTCGATCCCGTCGAGAACGAGACGTTCTGTGCGAACTGCCATCGAGTTCGGGTGACCCACGAGGGCTATCTCAAAGGCTGTCTGAACCGCAACGACGACCTTCGTCCGATGGGCGAGATGAGCCGGGACGAAATCCGCACGACCTTCCGTGAGGTCGTCGACAACAGAGTCCCCTACTACGGCGAATACATGATCCGCGACGGCGACGGTGGCTGGGAAGTCAACGAGGAGTACGTCGGCGCGTAGAGTGAGGGTCGGTGATTTTCACGAGCAGTCGCCCGTTCCGAGCACGCGCTCGGCGGCGGCGAACTCCCGACGCGTGTTGAGGTTCGTGAACGTCCGCGGGTCGGCGTGTTCTCGGATCTCGCTCTCCGTCACGACGACGTGATCGAGCGCGTCGAGCGCCGCACGCAGTTCGCGCTCGCCACGCGAGAGCGCCGCCGCGCAGGCATCGGCCGTCGCGTCGGTACGATAGATCGCCTGTGTCGGCTGGAGCCACCCCTCGTGTCGCGGCACGGCCGCGTCGTGGCCCGCCGCGCGCGTGAACAGAGAGGAGACGAATTCGGGATCGACGAATGGCATGTCGGCCGCCACGACGGCTGCGTAGTCGGTATCGAGCGCGCGCAGCCCGGTCCGGACGCCGACGAGCGGCCCGCAGTCGGGGTCGGGGTCAGCGACACAGTGAAACTCCATCCCCGAGAGCGCACGCTCGATGGCCGTCGTCTGGTCGGCCCGACAGCTGACGACGAGTTCGTCAAGCCCCGCGAGTCGCTCGGCGACCCGGCGTACCATCGGCACACCGGCGAGTGCTGCGAGGACTTTGTCACGCTCGCCGAAGCGCGTCGAGCGGCCGCCAGCGAGGACGAGCGCGCCGCGCCGCGCTGACGTATCCTGTGGATCGATACGATATCTTCGAGCGCAGGCGCTTCGGCGTTTCGGCACGCTGGGTCGGACGATCCGAAGCGATATCGATCGTCAGTCGGTCGCCGCCTCCGTGGCGCTCGGCGTCCGGCTCGCGCTCTGGAGCTTGCCGATCCGCCAGCGGAGGACGCCGACCGTGACGAGCCCGACGACGAGGGCACCGTTCATGACGTACAGCGCGCTCGTGTAGCTCCCGGTCGATTCGAGGATCGTTGAGGCGAGCTGTGGGCCGGCGACGCCGGCGAACCCCCACGCCGTGAGTGCGTAGCCGTGGATCGCGCTGACCTCCGCAGTGCCGAAGAGATCGCTGAGATATGCTGGCAAACAGGAAAAGCCGCCGCCGTAACAGGTGATGACGAGGAAGATCAGTCCCGCGAGCAGCCAGACGCCCGCGACCTGTGGCATCACGAAGAAGGCGACGATCTGGATGACGAAAAACGCCGCGTAGGTCGTCGTCCGGCCGATGTAGTCCGACAGGGTGGCCCAGACGATGCGGCCGCCGCCGTTGAAGATGCCGATGTAGCCGGTGATGAACGCCGCGGTCGTCGCGTTCGCGCCGGCGATCTGCTGAAGCATCGGCGAGGCGAAGGCGAGTAGCATGATCCCCGCCGAGACGTTGATGAAGATGATGAGCCAGACCATCCAGAAGCGAAGCGACGTGCGCGCTTCCGTGGCGGTGAGGTTGGTGAGCCCCGACAGCGCGCTTCTCGCTTCCTCCTGGTTCTCCGGCGTGTCCTCCATCCCTGCCGGCAGCCAGCCGTCGGGCGGTTTGGCGAGATAGCTCGCGCCCGCGGTCATCAACACGAAATAGAGCACGCCGAGGGCGAAGAAGGTCGTCGCGACGCCGTAGCCCTGGATGAGGAAGTTGCCGAGCGGACCGGTGAGCAGCGCGCCCGCACCGAAGCCCATCACCGCAAGTCCGGTCGCCATCCCGCGGCGATCGGGGAACCATTCGACGAGCGTCCCGATCGGGGAGATGTAGCCGAGGCCGAGCCCCATCCCGCCGACGACGCCGAACGTGACGAGAAACAGCGGGAGGCTCCCGAGGAGTACGCTCGCGCCGGAGCCGACCATTCCGAGCCCGTAGAGGACAGCCGCGGCCAGCCCGGACGCTCGTGGGCCGTACTTCTCGACGTAGCTCCCGAGGAAGGCGGCCGTGATCCCGAGGACGAAGATGGCGATCGAGAAGGCGGTCGTCACGCTTCCCGTGCTCCATCCCTGCGCCTCGTTCAGCGGTATCTGGTAGATGCTGTACGCGTAGATGCTTCCGATCGATACGTGGATCGCGACGGCCGATGCCGCGATCAACCACCGGTTCTTGTTCGCGTCTTTGGTAGACACACACTAACAGCCACGTTTCGGCAATTATTGTGTTTGTCTGGCGGCAAAACCAGCGTCTTACCACTATGGTTATGAGATTCGGACGCGCGTTCGTCCGGCACCGAGCAGCGGATCGGCGACGCCCGCGTTGACGAAGACGATGCCCCGTCGAACGCCCTGGCTCCGCTCGGCGACGAGTTCGACGCGCCCATCCTGACTCTCGACGACGACCCGATCGCCGTCGGCCACGCCGCGCGCGTCGGCGTCCACGGGATGGATGGCGAGGGTGTCGTCGTGTGTCCCCACCTCGCTCCCCATCGTCGTCATGGCGATGTCGCCGCTGCGCGAGCCGGTGAGCAACACGAGTTCGTTCTCCTCCTCGGTGCCCTCGTCGGCGGGCTCGGCGGTGGGGATCGTGACGAACGGCGCGCGGCGCTCGCCAGTCATGAACTCCTCCCGATGAAGGATGTCGGTTCCCTCGTCCGCGCCGTCGGGGAACGGCCAGCGCTGGCTACTCATGCCGATCCCTTCGTAGCTCATGCCCGCGTACTGCGGGTTTACGGCGGCGAGTTCGTCGAACACCTCCTGTGGACCATCGTACTCGAACCCGTCCCCGACGAGGCGCTCGCCGAGTGCACACAGGATTTCGAGATCGCTGCGCGCCGAACCCGGTGGCGATTCGAGCACGCGCATTCGCTGGACCTGCCGGTCGAGATTCGTCACCGTCCCGGCTTTCTCCGACCAGACGGCCGCCGGCAGGACGACGTCGGCGTGGGCGGTCGTCTCGGTGTGGGTGACGTCCTGCACCACCAGAAATTCGAGCGACCGGAGGCCGCGTGCGACACCCTGCCTGTCGAGTTTCGTCACGGCGGGGTTCTCGCCGAGGACGAACGCAGCCTGGATCCCCGCACCGAACTCGCGCACGAGATCGAGCTCCGTCGGTCCCGGCTCAGCGGGCGGTTCGAACCCCCAGACGTCGGCCACCTGCGCGCGCGCCGCCGGATCGGTGACGGGACGACCGCCCGGCAATCGGTGGGGGAGCGCGCCGGCGTCACAGGCCCCCTGCTCGTTGTTGAGCCCGCGGAAGAGGTTCATGCCCGCGCCGCGCTTGCCGAGGTTCCCGGTGAGCAGGAGGAGGTTCAACAGCGCGTCGGCGGTGGCGCTGTCGTCGGGACCATCGCCCTCCACCCCGGTGCCCGCGACGACGGCTGCCCGCTCGGCCTCGCCGAACGCACGGGCAGCTTCCTGAATTGCCGTCGGATCGACGCCGGCGCGCCTCGCGAGCGTCTCCGTATCCATCTCGTCGACCGATGCGGCAAACGCCGCGAATCCTTCAGTCCGATCGGCGACGAACTCCTCGTCGACCAGCCCCTCGTCCAGGATCGTCTTCACGAGTAGCGCGACCACAAGCGCGTCCGTGCCCGGTCGTGGCGCGACATGCGTGTCGGCGAGACGGGTCGTCGCGTTCGCACGCGGATCGACGTGGATCAGCTGTGCGCCCGCGTTGACCGCGGGCCGGACGTACGAGTCGAACGCGACCGGCTGCTGGTCGGCTGGGTTCGAGCCGATCACCAGAAACGCCCCGGCCTCGGCGAGATCGGCGAGCGAGTTCGTCATCCCGCCGGAACCGAGGCGCTCTTCCATCGCCGACATGGTCGAATCGTGGCAGAGCCGTGCCCGGTTGTCGACGTTGTTCGTGCCGAGGCTCCGCGCGAGCTTCCCGAAGAGGTAGTTCTCCTCGTTCGTACAGTGTGGCGCGCCGAGAAAGGCCAGCGCGTCCGGGCCGTGGTCGGCGACGATCTCCCCGAACTCGCGCTCGATGCGGTCGTACGCCTCGTTCCAGGAGACGGGTTCGAGGTCACCGTTCCGTCGCATCAGGGGATGGGTGAGGCGCTCCGCGTCGTCGAACACGTCGAAAGCGGCGATCCCTTTCGGACAGAGCTCGCCACCCTCGTTGACGGGTGCGCCCGGCCAGCCGCGCGCCCGGCCCGTGGCCTTGTCGTAGCGGACGCTACAGCCGACCGCACAGAGCGGGCAGATGCTTTTGGTCTCCTCGCGTGGCTCACTCATCGGTTCGGTCCGTCGGCTCTCCTTGCGGCGACGGACGCAAAAGGGTTCTTGGGATCAGCCGAACTTACCAGTAATATAGTCCTCGACGCGCTGGCTCTCGGGGTTCTCGAAGATTTCGTTGGTGTCGCCGTACTCGACGAGCTCGCCACCGGTGAGGAAGACGGCGGTCTGATCGGAGATGCGGGCGGCTTGCTGCATGTTGTGGGTGACGACGACCACGGTGTAGTCCTCGGCGAGGTCTTCGATGAGGTCCTCGATCTTCGCGGTCGCGATCGGATCGAGCGCGCTTGCCGGCTCGTCCATCAGGATGACTTCCGGATCGACGGCGAGACAGCGCGCGATGCAGAGGCGCTGTTGTTGGCCGCCCGAGAGTCCGAGCGCGTTGTCGTCCAGACGGTCGTCGACCTCGTCCCAGAGGGCGGCCTGTCTGAGCGCGCGTTCGACGAGGGCATCCTCGTCGCCGGCGTTGTCGCCGAACAGCCGTGCAAGCAGCCCGGTCTCGATGTCGCCGTGTTTGCGCGGGCCGTAGGAGACGTTCTTCCGGATGGATTTGGGGAACGGGTTCGGCTGCTGGAACACCATCCCGACGCGCTTTCTGAGCTCGACGAGATCGACGTCGTCGCCGTAGATCTCCTGGCTGTCGAGCGCGACGCTCCCCTCGACGCGCGCGGCCTTGATGCGATCGTTCATCCGGTTCAGGCATCTGAGGAANAGCGCGACGCTCCCCTCGACGCGCGCGGCCTTGATGCGATCGTTCATCCGGTTCAGGCATCTGAGGAACGTCGATTTCCCACAGCCCGAGGGGCCGATGAGTGCCGTGACGCTCTCTTCGGGAATGTCGAGGTCGATCCCTTCGAGTGCCTGTTCGTCGCCGTAGAAGACGTCGAGGTCGTCGACGGCGAACTTCGTCCCGTTGTCGAAGTCGTAGTTCGTCCACTCCGGTTCGATGCGCTCGTCGCTTTCGCCGACGGTCCGGTCTCGGTCCTGTTGGATCGTGCTCATGATTGGAGTTTGGTGTCGAAGTAGCGCCGCGAGGCGATGCCGACCGCGTAGAAGGCGAAAACCACCAGCAGGAGAACGAGCGCCGTCCCCCATGAGAACCCCTCGCCGACGTCGCCGACGCCGGCGGTGATGGTTGCGAACAGCTGATAGGGGAGCGCGGTCGCCGGCTGGAGCAGTGCGTCAGTGTTGAGAAACGATAGTTCGACGAACGGGAACGACGAGGTGAACGCCGCCCCGAAGTTCAGGAGATCGGGTCCGGTCTCGGGGAACGGCTCGCCGGTGAGAACGAGCAGGATGGGCGCGGTCTCGCCGGCGATGCGACCCACACCGAGGATCGCGCCGGTCACGACGCCGGGCATCGCCGCCGGCAGGACGACGCTCTTGATCGTCTGCCAGCGACTCACCCCGAGGGCGGCGCTCGCGTCGCGGTACTGATCGGGCACGTTGAGCAGCGCCTCGCGGCTCGTGATGATCACGAGCGGAAGCAGCATGAAACTGAGCACCAGCATGCCCGACAGCAGGCTGCTCCCGTTGCCGATGCGCGGCACCAGGAAGGCGAGCCCGAAGAGCCCGTAGACGATGCTCGGCGTACTCCAGAGCCCGTTCGTGGCGATCTCGACGATCGAGGTCAGCCGCCCCTGTTCGGCGTACTCGGTCAGGAAGACGGCAGTTCCCACCCCGAGCGGGATGGCGACCGACACCGCGCCGACGACCAGCCAGACGGTGCCGACGATCGCCGGCGCGACGCCGTTGATCGCGTTCGTGATCGCGAACCCCTCCATCACGAACGGCCAGTGGAACCAGAGCAGGGGAGCGCTGATGACGACGTATTCGTCCAAGCCGGGTGGTTGAAACCACGTCACCGGCTCCCAGAACAACCCGAAACGGATGCCCTCGGTCATCGGTCCCCAGCCGCGCACGGCGATGAAGGAGATGAGGACGACCAGCAGCGCGATCATGCCAGCCGCGTTCGCGCTCACGAGCAGCGACGCGCCGCGCGCCTTCCCCTGCGTGCCGAAGCCGGCGGCCGCCTGCGCGCCGACCCACGCGAGCAGCAGGCCGGTGACGCCGAGCAGTATCGGCAGTGTCGTCTCCGGCGTGAACGCGGCTGACAGCCCCTCCGGCTGCCATCGCCAGTTCGGACCGATGACGTCCGTCAGAATGACCCCGCCGACCAGAAGCGCGAACCCACCACCGGTCGCCGCGAGCGCGCTATCCTCTTGGGGAACGATCGCCAGCACGATCCCGAGTGCCGCGCCAGCGAGCGCACCGATCGGCCAGAGAGTACTGAAACCGAGCGTCTGTGCGGCCACGAGTCCGCCGACGACGAGCCCGACGAGACCGAAGACGGCCGCGAGCGACGTGCCGGCGGTGTGGTCCGGCGCGGTGTCGAGCACGCCCAGTTTGGCGGCGACGACGACCGCGATCAGACAGCACGCCGCCGCGACGAGCGCGAGCGCGAGCACGTCGAACAGCGACGCGCCCGCGACCGTGGTGGGGACGACCTGGACGAACGCGAGCAGGCTCGCGACGAGCACGATGGCACCGATCGCGACGACCGCCCCGCCGGCGTACCGCAGCGGGCCGGTGCTCCCCCGGTCGAGTGCGCTCGCCACGCCCGTGTCCGTGCTCATGTGTCGCCGCCCCCGAGCGTTCGTTCCATCCGCCGCTCGACGTACTGCGAGCCGATGCTCAGGCCGAGCACAGTAATGAAAAGAACGACGCCGGCGGCGAACAGCGCGCTCATCTGCGAGCCGCTGGCGATGCCGTACTGGCTCGCGATGAGGCTCGTGAGCGTTTCGGTGTTGCCGAACACGTCGTAGAGCGGGTCGGGAAGCACCTGCGCGTGCGCGAGGATCACCGTCGCGGCCATCGTCTCACCCACGGCGCGACCGATGCCCAGCAGGACGGCCGCCGAGACGCCCGAAAAGGCCGCCGGCAGCGTCACGGCGGTCGTCGTCTGCCAGTCGGTCGCGCCGAGTGCGAGCGAGCCGTCCTTCATCGGGCCGGGCACGCTCGCGATGGCGTCCTCGGCGACCGAGACCACAGTCGGAAGCGCCATCGCGCCGATGACGACGCCGACGACGAACAGGCTGCCGAACGTCGGCAGCGAGAACTGCTCGGCCATGAACGGGTTGAGGACGACGAAGCCGATGAAGCCGTACACAATGGAAGGAATGCCCGCGAGCGCCTCGACGGCGGGTTTGAGCAGGCCGCGCGCCCAGTCGGGGGCCATCTCGGCGATGAACACCGCGCCGGCGACGCCGAGCGGGGCGGCGACGGCGGTGGCGATGAGCGTCGTGACGAGCGTTCCCCACATCATCGGCACGAGCGAATAGATCGCCGAACTCGGATTCCAGAGTTTGCCGCCCGTCTTCGTCAGAATGTCGATACCCATGATCCGGAAGGCCGGGATCGACTGCGCCACCAGATAGATCGTGATCAGTCCGAGCACGAGCACCGTCACGATCGTCGCCGCGAGCGCGAGCACGCGGGCGGTCGTCCCTTGCTCCCTGAAGATCCCGTAGACGACGACCAGCGCGAACGCCGCGAGCGGGTAGATCACCAGCCCGGGCGCGAGGAAGAAGGTCAGCGCGACCGCCAGCAGCGTGACGCCGAGCAGCACGCCGACGGGGCTGTCACCCACACCCAATCGGCCGACGAGCCCGCGTTCGACGCTCATCGTTGGGTGTCTGGGAGTTTTCGTCGCTGTTTCTTCCGGCGTTTCGGCGGCAGTGCGGAGTAGCCCACGGCCGTCACGAACGACTGCTGGCCGTACTCGCTCACGAGCATCCGGAGCAGCGCGGCCTCCTTCTTCGAGGTGCCGTCGTAGGTGTAACAGTGCAGATCGCGCGCGAGCGGATAGCCGCCCTCGGCGAGATTTTCACCGGGCACGTACTTCGTCCCCTGGAAGGTGAGCGCGATGGCCGGCACCGAATCGTCGACGAACGCGAGCGCCATGTACGCGAGGGCGTTCTCGGAGTTGGTGACGATCTGTTTCACCTGCTGGTTCTCACCCTTCCGGATGTCGACGCCGGGGATCGCGGCGTTCGGGTCGCCGAAGAGGTTGTTGCGGAAGGCGGTGTCGGTGCCCGATCCCTCCGCGCGCCCGACGACCTGAATCTCAGTATTTGGGCCGGAGTAGCCCGGCACACCCGTCCAGTCGGTGATCTCACCCTTGTAGATGGCCTTCAGCGTCTCGGCCGAGATCTCGCTGACGCCGGCGTCCACGATCGCCTGACTGACGACGATCGGCTGGGCATCGACGCCGACGACGTGATCTACATAGTTCGAGAGCTTCTTCTGTGCGAGATCGGGAAATTCGGCTTTCACCGGCGCGCTCGAATTGCCGATATCGAGCCGGTCGTTGCGCAGCTTTTCGAGGCCGGTGCCCGAGTGGCTGAGACTGACGCTTATCGCGATCGGTGGCGAATCTGTCTCGGTCGCGTCGAACCCATACATCTCGGCCCAGTAGTCGGCGAGCCGTTCCTCGGTCTCGATGCCGTATTTCTTCGGCTTCCAGTATTTTCCATCGGGCGGGGCCGCGTTCGTTCCCCAGAAGGAGGCCGCCCTGTCGACGATCGGGTACACCGTCGAGGAGCCGCCGGCCTGGAGGGTCGGGACATCGCCCGCCCCACCCCCCTCGGAGTCGTTCCCGCTGGCACTGTCCGGCGGCGTCGCGCTCGTGCTGATACAGCCAGCGAGCCCCGCGCACAGCCCGGCCCCGCCAGCCAGTACCGTACGCCGACTCACAGGCGTTCCCTGCATCGTCTGTCGGTAGCCACAGGGAGGATAAATACTCTACTATGAAATCTATATAGCGGTACGTGTCCGCACGGTCGGCGTAGTTAGGCGTCCTCTTCGTCGAAGCCGAGCGCCGCCGAGTTGATGCAGTAGCGCTTGCCAGTCGGTTCCGGACCGTCGTCGAAGACGTGACCGAGATGGCCGCCGCAGGTCGCACAGACCACTTCGGTGCGCTCCATCCCGTGACTGGTGTCGCGCTGGAATTCGATGTTCTCGTCGGCGGCGTCCGAGAAGCTCGGCCAGCCGGTCTTGGATTCGAACTTGGTGTCCGAGGAGAACAGTTCGGTGCCGCAGCCGGCACAGACGAACGTGCCGTCGTCGTCCTCGTCGAGCAGCTCGCCGCTGAACTTCGGCTCGGTCCCCTGCTCGCGCAGGATATCGTCTGTCTCTTATACACATCTCTGATGGCGCGAGGNAATGCTCCGGCAGGGATTCGAACTGGCGCGAGACGGTCGCACCCGCGCGCTGCGACTCGCGTGCTCGAATCCGCGTCGCATCGGCTCCTCACTCGTGTTCGTCGCAGAATGCTCCGGCAGGGATTCGAACCCTGGTCATCACCGTGAGAGGGTGATATGATTGGCCGGACTACACCACCAGAGCACACCTCTGTGGCTGCACTCGTTTGTAGCGACGAATCGGGTTTAACCGTTGCGCTTTGAGCCTACCCGTCCTCGAACGGCGAGCCGGTGATGTCGGGCTCGTGGCCGTCGAGGCTGACGATGTTCTCACGACCGACGCGGAGTTTGCTCACTCGGTCCTCCTCGGCCATCTCGGAGAGCAGCGTGCTCACCTTCGATTTCGACCAGTCGGTCTGCTCGACGATATCGCCCTGCTGCATCCGCCCGCCGTTCGCGTCGAGCAGCTCGGCGATCCGGTCGGCATCGGTCTTCATGTCGGCGGCGCTCACGGCCGGTTCGGGCGGTGCGGTCGTCGCCGCAGGTTCGTCCTCGCTTTCGGGCTCGTCGTCGGTATCGGCTTCGGCGGCCGCTCCGGAATCGGGCGGCTCGTCGCTCGTCCCGGCGATGCCCGATCGCCAGGCGATCACGCCGCCGACGAGGACGACGATGAGTATGCCAGCACCCCACAGGAGCGGCAGTTCGGACGACGAACCCTCGTCGGCCGCCAGCGCCGATTCCTCGGTGAAGACGACGTGGGGCTGTCCGCTCGCGAACTGCGCCGGCCCGAAGTACGTCAGCGAATCGGTCGTGTTCGCCGAGCCGTTGGTCGAGGCGTCGGCTGCCGGTTCGACCGATTCCCAGTCGACTTCGAGGTTCGGCCCGGCACGGAACTCGAGTGACATCCCCTTGGAGAGATAGAGCCCGCTTTCGAAGCTCTCGCCGACGGTGTGGCTCCCCTCGGTGGACGTGAAGTTCGTCCAGAGGAACGACATCTCGACGACGCCCGTCGTCCGCGGCTGCGAACTCACGCGCGTGTCACGCCTGAACCCGCGCGCATCCATCGACCGCCCCGTCGCGTTCGAGCCGTCCGCGGTGAGCGTCGTCGCTCGTTCCCTGAAATCAGTGTACAACGGCGTTTCTTCGCTGCCGAACCGGTTCGCATAGGCGCGGAAACGACTGGTCTGACTCTCGTTGGTGAGCGGTTGGTTGTAGCGCTGGGTCCAGCGCGCAGAGCCGTTCTCGTAGACCGTGACGACGAACCGTGCGTCGTTGAACGACGTCGCGGTGTCGGAGCCGTTCGACGGGGCGGCCTGTGCGTCGCCGATCGCTACGGCGGGGAGCAAAACTGCTCCGAGCACTATCGCGGCGACGAGGCCGAGCACCGACAGCCGCTTCATCCATCGTAGATGACCGGACCATCATATAAAAACGCTATGACCACGACCGTCCGAACGACTTAGGGCGCGAGCCGGTTCTTGCGCCCCTTCATCTGCTCGTCGTAGTGGGCGAACGTCAGCGGACACCACTCCGCGGCGTGATCGAGGATGGATTCGGTGAGATGGCGGATCTCCCACTGGCTGTCGGCGGCGGCGCGCATGTCCGCGACGTGCATCAGCATCCTGACGTTCATCGACAGCACCATGTTCACCTCGGTGCCGATCGGCAGCACGAACCGGGCGTCCTCCGGGGGCATCCCCGTATCGAGCAGCTTCTGATACGATTCGACCGATTCCGTGACCGATTCGCGGAAGATCCGCTCGCGTTTTTCGACCACCTCGTCGTCGACCGCACCGCCGCTCTGATTGCGCCCCACCCAGTCGGGATCGGTCGCCGACGGCGGTGTGACGACCATCGCGCCCTCGCGTACGTCAGCGGGATCGACCTCGTCGAAGGAGACGTAGCGCATCGACTGGACGTCGAAGGAGACGTGGCGATGGCGGGTGAGCTGGGCCATACACGAGCGGCTGATCCCCTTGACGCCGAACGTGGCTTGGGGATGCTCGAACGGGCCGAAGTGGCCGTGATCGAGCAGGCGGCCGATGAGCGTGCGCTTTTTCTCCTCGGTCGTCTCCCCGTCGACGGTGCTCATCGTCTCCGCGAACGACTGTTCACCGACGAAGCCCGACGAATAGTCGCTGCGCGCGGCGGTACAGATCACTCGCTCCGGATCCTCTGTCGCTTCGAGCAGACGGACATCCATACCCAACGACGGAACAGCCGGGGTAATATCCTGTCGGTCAGGAGCATCCTCAGCGCGTCAGCCGAATCGAACTCGTCGAGCCGTCCGACCCGTTCCCCGTGTCGAACACGTCGGTGTCGATGGTGGTGTTCGTGCCGAGATCGTCGAGCGGCAGTTCGACCGTTCGGTTGCCAGGGAGTTCGAGCACGGCGGTGAGCGACACCCCCAGATCGGTCCGCTGGTCGCGCTCGATGTGGCTGACCCACCAGTCGTCGAGCTCGTCGTTGCGGATGGCCGCCCTCGCCGTGATCGTTTGCTCGCTGCCGGGCGAGAGTACCGTTCTCTCGCCCGTCGTGCCGTTGCCGACGGTGATCCCGTTCATCGTGAGTGTGTAGTCGATGCGAGCGACGGGAATCGGGATCTCGGTCGGGTTCCGTACCCGAAGCGCGATATCGAGCGGCGTTCTTGCGCGCGTCACGTTCCCCCACGTCGCCGACGTGCGCTCGACGACGAGGACGGGATCGTCGACGAACGGGAGGCTCGCGTTGATCGGCCGTGGCTCGCTCGTGTTCAGCGCGCCGGTGATGTCGGTCGTCAGCGTTCGGTTCTCGCTCACGCGCGCTGTCCCGAACACCGGCACGTCGACGGCCGCTCCCGTGACGACCCGCGTGCGCTCGCCGCGTTCGACGTGGCTCGCCCACCACGTCGGAATGTTCCGATTGTCGATGGCGGTCGTGAAGTTCACCGTCGACGTGCCCGGTGCGGCCCGGATGTCGTCACGGCTCCCGGTGCCCATCTCGATGCCGTTCATCCGTATCGAGTGGGTCACCGTCGTGTTGCCGAGCTCGATCGGGATCGGGTTCGGGTTCGTGACGCGGAGTTCGGTCGTGACGAGCGTCGTCGAGTCGTTCACACCCGAAAAACGGCTCTCGGTTCCCGCGACCGACGGACGATCGACGGTGAGGACGGCCACGCCGCCGATCGCGGCGAGAACGACGAACACGAGGACGACGGCGCGCGTACGATTCATTCGATCGGGTATGCCTTTGTGGTCGGAGGAAATAGGTTGTCGATCGGCCGCTGTGATTCGGGTGTGAGCCGCTACAGCGCCCGCCGTGATGGAACGAACTAAGTCCCCGCCGGTGATAGCGCCGGCATGGCCACATCCGTCGGGACCGACCGCGGCGTCGGCTTCGCCGTGTTGTTCGTCGTCCTCGCGCTCGTCGGCGCGCTCGCCGCGCTCGTCGGTGGACTGCTCGAAACCCAACTCACCGCTGCCTGGGGGTTCGCCGCGGCCTCGATCGCCGGCGCGATCGCGATCATGGCGATACAGCTGTCGGGGTGAGCGGCTGCCACAAAGCGTTAAGAGTCTCACGACCGTAGTGGTCGTAATGACCGATTTTTCCGATGAGGATCGGCGGATCCTCGCGTATCTCCACGACAGCGTTGCGCGTGGCGAGCGCTACTTCCGCTCGAAGAACATCGCCGACCAGCTCGGGTTGAGCGCCAAACAGGTCGGCGTCCGGCTGCCGCGGCTCGACGAGGAATCCGAGGAGATCGACATCGAGAAGTGGAGCCGTGCGAAATCGACCACGTGGCGCGTCACCCCCGGGTAAGTGGGCGAGTGCGTTCGGGTCGTCCGGGTCGGCGGATTTTTACCGACTGAACTCCTACTGATGATATGACAGTCCGGGTCGAACGTACGTTCGAGCTCGCCGTCCCGCCCGAACAGGTCTGGGCCTTCATCGCCGATCCGGGCAAGCGTGCCGAGGCGATCAGCGTCGTCGACTCGTTCGATATCCACGACGAGACCCATGCCACCTGGCATATCGCCCTGCCGATCCCGTTCGTCGACCGCACGATCGCCGTCGAGACCGAGGACACCGAACGCGACCCGCCAACCCACGTGGAGTTCGTCGGGCGCTCGCGCGTCCTTCGAGTCGTCGGTGAACACGACCTCGAAACCGTCGACGACGGCACCCGCCTGCGCAACCGCTTCACCGTCGAGGGGAAGATGCCGGGCGTCGAGGGCTTTTTCAAACGCAACCTCGACGACGAGCTCGACAACCTCGAAGCCGCCATCCGCGCGGATACGGCGGCCGAGCCGTAGATGCGCCTCGCCTGCTGTCAACACGACATCGAACCCGGTGCGATCGAGGCGAACGTCGAACGCGCGCTCGCGGCCATCGCCACGGCCGCGGACGATGGTGCGGATCTCGTCTGTCTCCCCGAGATATTCTCCGTCGGCTACTTCGCGTTCGACGAGTACGAGCGGGCGGCCGAGTCGCTCGCCGGGCCGACGCTCGAGCGGATCGCGGACGCGGCGCGAACCCACGACGTCGGCGTGCTCGCCGGCTCGATCGTCGAGGACCTTGCGGCAAGCACGCGTGACGGGTTCGAGACGCCGAGCGAGAGCGGGCTGGCGAACACGTCGGTGTTCTTCGACCGCGACGGCGAACAGCGAGCGATCTACCGCAAACACCACCTCTTCGGCTACGAGTCGCAGGAGGCCGAACTGCTCGTCCCCGGCCAGTCGCTCGGACTGACCGAATTCGACGGGTTCACGATCGGCACCACGACCTGCTACGACCTGCGCTTTCCCGAACTGTATCGCGAGTTCGTCGATGCGGGGGCGACCCTGATTCTCGTCCCGAGCGCGTGGCCGTATCCGCGCGTCGATCACTGGAAACTCCTCCCGCGGGCGCGGGCGATCGAGAACCAGCTGTTCGTGGCAGCCTGCAACGGTTCCGGCGTGTTCGGCGAGACCGCACTCTGTGGGCGCTCGGCGATCTACGATCCCTGGGGTGCAATTTCGGCGCAAGCGGGCACGGATGGCAACGCCGCTGACGAACCGACGATCGTCACCGCCGACATCGATCCCGAACGCGTGGTGAGCGTGCGTGATGAGTTCCCGGCGCTCCGCGATCGGCGATAGAAACGAGGGGCTTATCAGGCGCCGATGCCTTCCTGTAAACGCCGGTACGTGACGCTTTTCTCGTCGCAGCCGGCACACAGCGCTCGTCCCGCCGCAACCCGCACCCCCACTCGGATCCGGACGCGACCCACCCCGTCCCGCTCGTTTCGTCTCACTCACCAGTTGCCACAGCGGACGGTAGCGGTCGTGTTCCGCCGAAGACGAACAAAGGACAACTCCTTTATTCGGCTGCCGGGGCGTAATAGATACCGAATGATGAACGCCAGCGCACGCCCGCTCGACCAATGAGGATCGAGCGGCTCGATCGCGACACGTGGGCGGGGGCGCTTCCCAAGCGCGGCTTCGAGGTCTTCCACACCCCCGAGGCGCTGTCCGTCCTCGACCGCCACGCACCCGGCGACTGCCATCTCTTCGGCGGCTATCGCGGCGAGCAGCTGGTGGCGATGGTGCCGCTGTTCGTCCGCCACGTCGGCGGGCTGCGGATCGTCTCCTCGCCACCGCCGGGCATGGCCGTCCCGAGTCTGGGACCGCTCGTGATGCCGACCAGCCCGAAGCATCGAAAGCGCGAGAAGGTCAACCGCGAGTTCACCGAGGAACTCCTGGAGGCGCTCGATGCCGACTCGCCACGAACGCTCGTCCGTATTCTCTGCCCGCCCGACTACACCGACCCGCGCCCGTACCGCTGGAACGGGCTGTCGGTCGAACCGGCCTTCACCTACCGCCTCGCGGCCGACGATCCCGACGAACTCATCGACTCGTTCAGCCGGAGCCTTCGCCGGGAGATCCGCTCGGGCATGGAGCTCGATATCGAGATCGAGACGGCCGGAATCGCTGGCGGTGAGCGCGTCTTTCGAGAGACTGCCGAGCGCTACGCCGAACAGTCCGAATCGTTCGGCCCGGAGTGGCCGTACGTGCGTGACGTCATCGAGGAACTCGGCGATCGCTGTCGCGTCTACGTCGCCCGTGCCGACGGCGAGCACCTGGGCGGGGTCATCACGCTGTTCTCGAACGATGCGGCGTACTACTGGCTCGGTGGCACGCGCGCGACCCACGAGAACGTCAGCATCAACAGCCTCCTCCACTGGCGCATCATCAACGATATCGCCGACGATCCGCCGATCGACTCCGTCCACGAGTACGATCTCGTCGGCGCGAACACCGAACAGCTCTGCCGGTACAAATCGAAGTTCGGGGGCGAGCTGACGCCCTACTACGTCGCCGAGTCGGGTGGGGTAGCGATGGACGTCGCGAAAAGCGGCTATCAGCTGGTGAGTCAGGCCATCGATCGGTTCTAACGCTCGGGTGTCGGCGGGTCGGTCCGTCGCGGCGGACTGCCGTGCGAGAGGCCCTTGACCCCGGCGGCCCCGTTCGGGCTGGTGGCGAGTTCGACGATGACGTCGGTGAGATTCACCTTGTCGGCCATGAAGGCGTCGCGTTTGGCGGCCCATGTCTCCGTGAGGCTATCGTCGTCGATCAGCGATTCCGCATGCTCGATCGCCTCGGTGAAGGAGGCGATGTTGAAGATCAGCCCCTCGTTTTCGAGCTCGATGAAGTTGCCCATGTCCTCCTCGCCGACGAAGGAGTTCGACCGGATGGCGGGCGTCCCGAGCAGCGCGGCCTCGGTGACCATCGTCTGTGTGTCGGCGACCAGGAGGTGGGCTTCGCTGAGTGCGTCGTGCAACAGCCCGGGATGGAGATCGTACGGCCGGGCGTCGATTCCATCGAACTCCATCGTGCCGCTCTCGTCGGAGACGAAGACGGTCGCGTCGTCGCCGAGGCGTTCGATCAGCGTGCGCCGCTCGGCGGGACCGATGCCCGACTGGCTGACGTCGTGATGCGATCCGAAGGCGTTGAACCGGCAGATGACGTATTTCTCGTCGGGGCCGACGCCGAGCTGCTCGCGGATGTCGTCGCGAGGGGTGAACACGTCGGGATGGAGGTAGGCACACTCCTTGAACCCGCGAAAGCGATAGTGGTTCGCCCCGAGGTCCTTGCCGAAGGCGTCCGGCGTGAGGATGGCGTCGGCGAACGGCCGCGAGACGGTGTGGTCGATCGAGGTCGGCTCCGAGTCGAGGATCAGCGTCACCGGCGTGCGCGAGAGCGCGCCTGCGTGGGCTGCGTACGCGCCCATTCCGAAGATGCGGTCGGGTGAGTATCGCCACGTCTGGCGGAGAATCGAGAGATAGTGACGCGGGAGCTGGTAGAACAGCGACCGCTTTTTCGTCGCCAGCCGTCCGTAGAGCCGGTAGGGGAGATCGTGATAGTCGAGTAGCTCCTTCGTACAGCCGTAGTCACGACCGAGAATCAACACGTCGTGACCGCGACGTTCGAGGGCCGCGACGGCGTGTTTGTAGAGATGGACGTGCGCAGGAGTGTTCGTGAAAAACAGATAGTTCATTCAGTCTTGCTTCCGGCGAGGAACTCGATGCTCCTAAACACGTCGGTCCGCCCGCCGCGACACCGGTCGGGCGAAGCCGTTACTCATATACGATCGGGCCGCGCCAGTTGAATCGATACGCTCGACGTTATTGGACGACAATCATGACACGGATACGAACTGCGGGAATGGTACTGGTGGTATTGCTCTCGGCGGCCGTCGGCGGCGTCGCCCTCGGCGGAACGGCGGCGGCGCTCGATCCCGGCGCGGGCGCGACCTATCCGCTGACGCCCAGCTCCGACACGCTCGGGACGTTCGTCTACGTCGTCAGACCGGGCGATTCGGTCGCCGAGAACGGCATCAAGGAGATCACGCTCGATGCAGGGCCGAATGCCGACGTCGCCAACGTGACCGACGACGACGTGTTCATCGCGGTGCGTGGCGGCCAGCGCATCGAGATCGCCGAGAACAACACCGACATCGTCGACGTCGCGAACATCAGTGTCTCCCCGAATCAGGCCGGCGACGAGGTTACCATCACGCTTCCGCGGCCGGTCCAGCCGCAGTTCGCCTCCGATAGCCCGAACACCGGGGCGGAGGTCGCGGTCAAGGTGGGGAACTTCACGACGCCGGATCGACCGGGTAGCCATTCGGTCAACGCGACGTTCGCCACCGCATCGGGGAGCACCGACGGACCGACGTCGGTCTCCTACTCGACGACCGCGCCGGAGCTGTCGATGAACAACCAGAACCTCTCGCAGTTCAGCGATCAGCAGTCGATCAACGTCTCGGCATCGGTGCCGGGCGGCGGCTACGTCGGGCTGTTCACCACGGCCTCGAACGGCTCGCCCGGCGAACTCATCGGTTCGACGGACGTCGCCACGGCAACGTCGAGCCAGCAGTACAGCATCGACGTGAGCGGTAACGTCACGGAGAGCCAGCAGCTGATGGCCGTCGCGTACAGCGAGACGAACGGTCGCTCGGCGAGCCTTCGCGAGAACCAGACGTTCGATCCGAGCGACGACGAACGGCTGCGGACCAACGGCACGCTCGTGAACGCGACCGCGAACGTCTCGACGCTCGACGTCGACGGGCGAGTCGAGGCCGGCGGCGAGTACGCACAGGGTGCACGACTCTACTTCCCGCAGGGCGAACCGGACACGAACTACCAGGTACGGTCGGTCGAGGACGGCGAACTCGGCTCCGCCGCGACACAGTTCCAGACGGGCGCGAACGACACGACGATCCTCGACACGAGCGATCTCTCGGAAGGGCAGTACGCGATCACGCGGATCGACGACGACTCGCTCGTGAGCCTCGACAACGACAGCACGACCAGCGCACAGGACGACAGCATCCTCATCACCGGCCAGCAGGCGACCACACAGGCGAACACGACAAACGCGGGTGATGGTGCCGCGACCGATACCGGTGCCACCGCGACCGCCAGCAGCGGCGAGGGTGACACCGCAACCGCCGGCGGCAACGCCAGTGGAAACGGCTCGGCCAACGCCAGTGGCAATGGCTCGGGCACCGACACCAGTTCGAGCGGTCCCGGCTTCGGCATCGCGGTGGCCGTCGTCGCGCTGCTCGGCGCGGCGCTGCTCGTGACGCGACGCAACCGCTGAATCGGTCGCTGCGGTGTACGTCTTTTTCGACTATTCAGTCAAAATGACGGTTCCGGCGCGGCATGCGGACGGATATCGATCGGTCACGGTATGTGGATACGAACCGATAGAAATGAGTATGATGGGGCTGACAGTTACGCCAACGGAGAGAGCCGAACCGTGACCGAAACGGCTGCTATCGGCCGTTGCCTCGGTCAGAGGCGGCTCTCGGAGACCAACCAATGAGGGACTCACAGCCATGACGACGGTACGACGCAGCGCATTCATGATCACCGTAGTGCTCGTTTCGGCACTCGTCGGCGGTATCGCCTTCGGCGGGTCGGCGGCGGCGCTTAATTCCGATACGGCGGCCCCATACCCGCACTCGCCGGGGACGAGCGCGACCGATTTCCCCGTCTCGGTCGTCGCTCAGGGGAGCGATGCCATCACACAGGACGGGATGAAATCGATGACGGTCGACTTCGGGGCGAGCGGCAGTTTCGACGGCAGTGTCGAGAACGTCAGCGTCGGGTCGGTCTCGGTCACCGTCGCCAGTTCGAGCGGTCAGCGGACGGTCGACCCTGCGAACGTCTCGACCTCGGACGGACAGATCACACTCACCTTCCAGCAGCCGGTGTCGGTGAGCGCCGACGATCGCATCATCGCCAACGTCGCGAACGTGACGACGCCAACGAGCGACGGCAGCTACTCGGTCGGCGTCTCGACGACGACGCCGTCGGGGACGACCGACGGCCCGGTGACCGACGATTATCGTATCGAGAGCGCCTCGCTGTCGTTCGCGAACCAGAGCGCCTCGCAGTTCAGCGCGAACCAGTCGGTGAACGTCTCCGGGGTCGTTCCGAACGCCGGCTACGTCGGGATATTTACCGTGGCCGACAACGGCTCGCGCGGGCAGCTGGTCGGCAGTAGCCAGCCCATCGTCGCGCTGTACAACGAGCGCAACTACACCGTCAATCTCAACGGCAACGTCAACGAGAGTCAGCAGCTCATGGCGGTTGCCTACTACGAGACCAGCGGGAGCAGCCAGTCCGAACGGCTGAACGGTACGTTCGATCCGAACGAGGACGCGGTCGTGACGAACAACGGTCAGCCGGCGAACGCGACCGGCTACGTCACCACCGTCGACGCCGACGGACGCGTCCAGTCGGGCAGCGAGTACGACCAGGGCGCACGGCTCTACTTCGACCAGGGCGACGCGAGCACCGGCTATCAGCTCCGCGCGGTCGAGAACGGCAGCCCCGGACGAACGGCGAACCAGTTCGAGACCGCCGCGAACGGCTCGGCGACGATCGACACTAGCGACCTCCAGCAAGGGCAGTACGTCGTCACGCGGATCGACGACGGCTCGGTCGTCAGTCTCGACAACGACAGCACGACCAGCGCACAGGACGACAGCATCACCATCACCGGTCAGCAGTTCACCGAATCGACCGCCGCGGCCGGCAGTAGCGGCGACAACGGCAGCGCCAACGCGAGTGGTGGCGCGAGCACGAATGCCGGGAACGGTGGCGATGCCGGTGGCAACAGCTCGGGCAACGCCAGCGGGAACGGCTCGGGCAACGGGAGTGGCAGCAGTTCGAGCGGTCCCGGCTTCGGTATCGCGGTGGCCGTCGTCGCACTGCTCGGCGCGGCGCTGCTCGCGACGCGGCGCGGGCGCTAACCGACTCGCCGTTTCGATCGGCTTTCGACGAACGGATTTGTCTCGACCGACTGCGATCGGATGATGACAGCATCGCAACGTCGACCGACGGGACTCACGGGCGAACTGCTCGGGAAGACGCTGGGCTACGCCCGCGAGCGCGACTACACCGGGTGGGACTACGGTGACGGGATGAGCAGCCGGCTGTTGCAGGCGCTCCCCGTCGACAACAAGTGGGTGAACATCGCGGTTCAGGAGACGATCAAGCGCGCGCCGGTCAACGTGCGACCGCTCTTTCTCGTCGAGCAGCGCCGCAACTACAAGGGAACGGCCATGTTCACGATGGCGAACCTCGCGGCCCACGAGTTGGATCTCGGCGAGGGAAATGGTGTCGACTACGGGCGTGAGGCGCACGACCTCGCCGAGTGGCTCGTCGAAGAGCGCACGCCGGGCTATGCGGGGTTCTGTGGTGCCCATCGCCACGAGATTCAGCATCTCGACATCAAGGGACTTCCCTCGTATCCCGACATGGTTTCGACGGCATATGCGGTGCGAGCGCTGCTCGCGGCCCACGACGCCGGGCTCGATACGGGCGACGTCGACTACGCCGAGACCGTGCGTTCGGTCGCCGACTTCATCGACGAGGACCTCGAATACGAGGAGATCGAGGATGGTGCGCGGATGAAGTACGTTCCGACGTGGTCGTCGGAGCACTACACGCTGAACGCGGTCGCGCTCGGCGGCGTGACGCTGCTCGAACTCGGCGCGCGCTTCGGCGGCGAGCATCGCGAACGCGGCGAGAAACTGCTCGATTACGTCGTCTCGTGCCAGCGACCGGAGGGCGGCTGGATGTACCGTGATCCGCCCTCGGCGTCGCATCTGTCGATGGACAACCATCACAACGGGTTCATCATCGAGTCGCTGCTGCGCCACCGCGAGCTCACCGGTGCCGACAGATACGCCGGCGTGCTCGACGACGCGCTCGCGTTCTACCGCGAGGAGCTGTTCGCGGACGACGGCGCGCCGAACTGGGACGAATCGAACAGCTATCCGCGGGACATCAACGCCGCCGCGCAGGGGATCATCGTCTTCAGTCGCGCCGGCGAGTTCGCAGCCGCCGAGCGGATCATCGACTGGGTGCTCGGCACGCTGTACGCCGGCGACGGGAAGTTCCGGTTCCGGCGCGAGCGCCTGTTCACCAGGCGCGTCACGCTGATGCGGTGGTGTGAGGCGGCGATGGCGTACGCGTTGGCGACCTATCTCGATCAGCGCGCGTCGTCGGCCTGAGCGGAACGTGCGTCCGAGCCGGAACGACGCCGGTCGGTTTCGACAGGTTTGATAAGCTTGCTGGAGAAGGAGGGGTAATGATGCCGCCGCTTTATGCATGGCCACCGTCAGAGAGAGGGGCGGTGCTGTGAGCGACGTGCCCACGATCGGTGGGTCGCCCTGCGGTTTGGGCGCACCGAACGGGGAGGGACGTCGATGACCGACGGGACGACCGTGACGATCGTGCTCGGCACGCGCCCGGAGATCATCAAGCTCGCGCCCGTCATCGACGCCTGTGAGGAACGAGAGATCGCCTACAGCGTCGTCCACACCGGCCAGCACTACTCCGAGGAGCTGGACACCGTCTTCTTCGACCAGCTCGAACTGCCCGCGCCCGACCACAACCTCGGCGTCGGCTCCGGCTCCCAGAGCGAACAGACCGGCGCGATGATCCGCGAGATCGAGACGGTGTTGCTCGACGAGCAGCCCGAACTGGTGCTCGTCCAGGGCGATACGAACTCCGTGCTCGCGGGGGCGATCGCGGCGAGCAAGCTCGACTGCGAGGTCGGCCACGTCGAGGCCGGCCTGCGGAG
>NZ_AOMC01000130.1 GCF_000336695.1 Halococcus morrhuae DSM 1307 | reverse complement strand
ATCCACGTGACCGGCAACACGATCGTCGATGCGGTGATGGGCTATCGCGATCTCGCGGCCGCAAAGAGCGATGTCCTCGGCGAGCTCGATCTCGACGCCGGCGGTTTCTGTCTCCTGACTGCCCATCGCGCCGAGAACGTCGACGACCGCGAGCGCTTTTCGAGCCTGCTCGACGGCGTGGCCCGGTTCGCCCGCGATGCCGATCTCGACGTCGTCTATCCGGTTCATCCGCGAGCAAAAGAGCGCCTCGCGGCGTTCGATCTCGCGATGCCCGACGAAATCACGCCGATCGACGCACAGGATTTCCTGGATTTCCTCCGGCTCGAAAGCACGGCGAAACTGGTGCTCACCGATTCCGGCGGCGTCCAGGAGGAGACCTGTATTCTCGGCACGCCCTGCGTCACCCTTCGCGACAACACCGAACGGCCGGAGACGGTCGACGTGGGTGCGAACCGCATCGTCGGCGTCGATGCCGACGGCGTCGTCGCCGGGGCGCACGAGGCACTCTCCCAGCAGAACGGCTGGGAGAACCCCTTCGGCGACGGCCACAGCGCCGACCGCATTCTGGATATCGCGGGGATCGGCTCCGCCGCCTCCGTCGGGGAGGTGCACGGATGAGCTCGGTCTGCGTGCACGGACTCGGCTACATCGGCCTGCCGACGGCGGCGATGCTCGCCGACAGCGGCCACGACGTCACGGGCTACGACGTCGATACGGAGCTGGTCGATCGACTCGACCGTGGCGAGGTGCCCGTCGACGAACCGGGGCTCGACGAATTCGTCACAGACGCGCTCGCGGACAGGCTGTCGGTTTCTCACGACGTGCCGGCGTCAGACTACCATCTCATCTGCGTGCCGACGCCGCTCGACGGCGATCGGGCCGATCTCGCGTACGTCGAGAGCGCTGCCGGGACGGTCGCCGAGGTGCTCCGCGCGGGCGATACGGTGATCCTCGAATCCACCGTCCCGCCGGGGACCACGGTCGAAACGATCGCGCCGATCCTCGAACGCTCCGGGCACTCGGTCGGCGAGTTCTCGCTCGCGTACTCGCCCGAGACCGTGCTGCCGGGCAACGTCATCGCGGAGCTGCGTGCGAACGACCGCGCGGTCGGCGGCATCGACGAGCGGTCGGTCAAGCGTGCGGCGGCGCTCTACGGCTCGTTCGTCGAGGGTGGCCTCCGGACGACGGCGAACCCGACGCTCGCCGAGTTCGTCAAGCTCATCCAGAACACGTATCGCGACGTGAACATCGCCCTGGCGAACGAACTGGCGATGATCGCGGCCGACTACGAGCTCGACGCGCGCGAGGCGATTTCGCTGGCGAACCACCATCCGCGCGTCGATCTCCACCAGCCCGGCCCCGGCGTGGGCGGCCACTGCATCCCCATCGATCCGCTCTTTTTGGGCCAGAGCTCGGAGAACCTCGACCTCATCGAGCGGGCCCGTGAGATCAACGACGGGATGGCCGAGTACGTCACCGACCTGCTCGACGACGAACTCGACTCGCTGGCGGAGTCGTCGGTGGCGATCCTCGGCGTCGCCTACAAGGGCAACGTCGCCGACGCGCGCGAGAGTCCCGGGCTGCGCCTCGCCGAGGTACTCCAGGCCCGGACGCAGGTTGCGGGAGCCGGGGGAGCGGGCACGGCGGGTGTCGACGTCCGCCTGCACGATCCGTACGTCACCGATCAGCGGTTCGCGCTCGCGCCCTTCGACGAGGCGCTCGCGGGGGCCAACGCGATTGTCGTCGCGACCGACCACGACGAGTACGCCGCGCTCGATCCGGAGGACGTTGCGGCGCAGCTCGCGGGGAACGTCGTCGTGGATGCGAAGGGACTGCTCGACAGGGATAGCTGGGAAGCGGCCGGACTGCGGGTCGTCCGGCTATGAGCGGCCACGGGGCGCGCGCCGAACGGACGCCAGCCACGCGAACGCGGCCGATTCGAGCGTGGATCGATCT
>NZ_AOMC01000129.1 GCF_000336695.1 Halococcus morrhuae DSM 1307 | reverse complement strand
GCAAACGTTCCATACCGCAAGAAGGCGTCCAATTCCCCTGAACTCAGCGGTAGAATCGCCGGACGGAACCGGCGATCAACAGAGCATGTGATTTCCATGGCTGGCCGTCACGAAGCCGTTCGAGGAGTTCGTCTTGTTCGTCTTCATCGAGCTTCGGGGGCCTTCCGCCCCCGAAGTTCGGAGTGAGGAGACCGAGTCCACCTTTGTTCCATCGTCGTACCCAGCGAGTCGCGGTTGCAGAGGACCTGCCGACGTCGTCGGCAGCGTCCTCAAGCGTTGCGCCTTTGTAGAGTCGCTTAACGAACGTCAGCCGCTTGCTTATTTTGTCATCGTCAGTCTCGTCGAGCAGCCGATCGAGATCGTCTTCGCTGAGATGGCGGACGATCTCTTTGTGACGATCTCCAGCCATAACGTTCGCTGTCCTGCGTCATCTTCATAACTTTTCTGGGTCATTATCCTTTCTGGGCAGCCCATCGATAGCCATTCTCCTTTCAACTGGGCTGATTCACGCTTATCTTGCATCCTTGAGATCGATCCCATAGAGTCAGTCCTTCGAAGCTATTCGGTATGAGAGGATACACTGACTGCTGACGGTTCGTAGATCAACATTTCTCCAATGCTCACATCGTACAACATCGTCTCGCGAGGCATCCGAGCGAGTCGATAGAGTGCATACATATCGCCGACCGCGCCCGCCGCGTTGGTGACGAGCGCAACGAGGACGGCTACGAGCAATGTCTCGCTCATGACCGGGAGAACTGCTACCCCAAATGCAGTAATAACGATCAATGGTGCACCTGCGATGAGTATATTGTCTCGACGTGTAATGGGCTGGCCGAACGCAGCCGCGTATACCCCCGGCATTGACCAGGCGACGCCGAACGTAACCCGATAGCCGAGTAGGCGCATGAGCGCTCCATGGATTGTTTCATGAGTCACGAGCGTTACTGGAATGGCGACCACGAACGCAAGGACACTAGACGGGCCAACCACAATAGCGACCTCGCCACCACGGAGTACCGCCGCGAGGCCGAGAAACACACCGAGAGAGAGGACAGTCAGAACAGTACCACCGACCTGCAGCCACCGAATCGGATACTCAAAACGGTACGGTCGGTGATAACCTGACAGGTCAGGATAGGATGGCATGGGGTCTTACTGTCGTATGACGCAGAAATTGGTTTCGATGGCTCCCGTCAATAGATGGTTGATCGTTGATGGGAGGTGGCTCGGCGTGATCAGCACGCTACTCCCGATAGGCCGCTCTTGCTGACAAGGGGATTTTGCATTGAATGAGGTGGGGCTACTGACAGTCTGTCAATTGTCATGTGGCTGCTGACAGGGGTTGGATATTCACCCTCATCAGCGAACATAAGCAAACCACACCTAGGGGATTTAATGTCACAGCAGGCTAATGACAAGCATGGAATGGTTGGGCGTATCCGGTGGAACAATCCTCAATACTGGAGTGCTGTTTCTATTTTTCTGGATGCTTATCGGTCTGTACGTCTATCGAGAAGCGAAAAAGGAGCAGCGATCATCCCCTCGACTGCGTGGGCTCGGCTGGGGAATGCTCGGCATAATCGGTGCAGTTGATTATCTCACAGATATCAAGGCCGAGGAAAAGGGCCGTCTGAGATGGTTGGGGTTCTCAGAGCCTGTCCAAGAAACATCGGCAAGGAAATCAGATTCTACGGATTCTGAGTTCACATGACGTAGATTTTATCTAGCGGAAACTCCTGTATAGCGTAAGGATCCATCCGTGACGTCTAACTTTATCCGATACGACCAAGATCAGCAACACCTCCTGCCGAAGAACGTCGCG
>NZ_AOMC01000128.1 GCF_000336695.1 Halococcus morrhuae DSM 1307 | reverse complement strand
TGTTCGGAAACGTTTCCACTAACCGCTCCTCTATCACCGTATCCGGTGGGAGTTCCATTCACTCTCCACCGGCTTCTCAGAGCGCTAACAACTGGCGTTCTTCGGCTATCTCAGAGTTAGCCTAGAACGGATGGCCTAGAACGGATGCTTGACGGAGTAGTGGGTTGCTCTTCTTTCCGTTAGGGCCGCTCACGCTCCTTCAGAGCCCCGCATCGGTCGAACTCTCAATAATATAACTTCAGTATCGATCGAACGAACCATTTACTCCTCGCGGCCGGAATTTTCACTGCACCGAATCCCGGCTGTCGCCCCTTCCCAGTCATCAATCAAATCATCTTCTCTGGCGGCATTCGTGCGTGGTTTCTCCGGCATTGGTTCCTGATCGAGCTGGTCGAGAATATCGAACAGCGGATCATCCGGATCGATCTGTTGTTGCTCCATCCATACTTCGGCCGCTTCTCGGAGTGCGGCAGTGAGTGAGAGTCCTCGCTCGTCGGCGAGCGATTTGAAGTGATCGTATTCTTCATCTGAAAGTTCGGTCTGGATGTGTGTAGATTCACTCATTGCCAATCACCATCTTCATGACGAAGCAATAGCTCAGGAAATAAGACTGTTCATGGTCCATCGAAGATAATCTCATGGTGGCAACTATCTTTGACAATCACCCACAGAGAGTGGGCCGAGATAGCTCAGGCTGGCCAGAGCAGCTCCCTTGTAAGGAGCTCGTCGGGGGTTCGAATCCCTCTCTCGGCTTTGCTACACTTGTCGATGAGTGCTGATAGCGAGAACCAATTCAGGTCATGAGCAGCTGTCACCACGACAGTACGTGATTTGAACACTGATTTCGACTCGTCGAAAATAAATCAGAATTACCATTTCGACTCACCAACCGTAGGAAACACAACATCTTCCAATAGAAATATCAGGAGTCGAACCGTATCGCCCACCGAAACACATGTCCGAAGCAATGCAGGCGATCCGTGTCCACGACTATGGCGACCCAAGCATGCTTCGCTATGAATCCGTTGAGCGGCCGGACCCCGCCGTTGACGAACTCCTCGTGCGCGTTCGCGGAGCAGGCCTGAACCCAGTCGACACCGCCGGCCGCTACGGACAGATCGAGTATCCACTGCCCTGGATCCCTGGCTGGGACCTTTCGGGTACCGTCGCCGCCGTTGGCGACGCAGTAACCGACTTCAAAATTGATGACGACGTCTACAGTCTCGCTCGCTTTCCGGATGCTGGCAACGCCTACGCGGAGTACGCGACGGTGCCTGCGACAGACGTCGCTGCAAAACCGGCTACCATCGATCCCCCCACAGCCGCAGGCGTCCCCATGGTTGCGCTGACAGCCTGGGAAGCGCTCTTCGAACAGGGCGACCTACAGGACGACGACCGCGTGCTGATCCATGCGGCCGCCGGCGGTGTCGGCCACATCGCCGTGCAGCTTGCGCTACAGCACGGTGCGACCGTCATCGGGACCGCTGCCGGCTACAACCAACCGTTCCTCACCGATCTCGGTGTCGACCAGGCCATCGACTACGAGACCACCCAGTTCGACGACGCGATCGACGAGCCAGTCGATCTCGTGCTCGATGCGATCGGTGGCAAAACGGGCGAACGCTCGCTCTCGCTCCTGCGTGCGGGCGGGACCATCACGCCCTTGCTCGATGCCCCACCCGAGGAGCAACTCGACGCCCACGGCGTCGACAGCCAGCAAGTCGGTGTTGAAGCCGACGGTGACACGCTCTCCGAGATCGCCACACTGATCGATGACGGAGCCGTCACGCCAACGATTGCGGAGTGCTACCCGCTCGCGGATGCAACTGCCGCCCACGAGGAGCTCGAAAGCGACCACGCTCGTGGCAAACTCGTCCTCGAACCCGACAGCGCCACCGACAGCTAGGCACGTCGATGGTGAAGTCGTCGTCCGGATGAAACAGGCAAACGCAGGACGGACTAATGCGTCTCCAAGAGAGGAATTTCCCCCTCGATCGAGATCTCGTCACCGACGGCGATCTCCTTGCCGGCCTCGCGTGACGGCAGCCGTGTGACGACGGTCAAATAGTAGTAATCGTCTGCATTCTCGCGGTCCATGTTCGTTCCCAGCGTCTCCGCGTCAGCCCACTCGGGGAATCGCTCCTTTCGTTGCTCCATGAATTTCTTCGTGAAATTCAGCTTCTGTTCGCCGGTCTCCGGATCCCGAGAGGGGACGACACAGCGTGGCTTGCACATCACTCCATAGTGGGTCACGTCGCCAACCGTAAACTCCACGCCAGTGCCGGGATCGCGACGTGTCGCCGGTGTGTCCGAGTAGAGTTTGTCTTCCCAGAACGGTTCGACACCATCGATTGCGATGTTGGTCCGCAGTCGCCGGAAAATCCCGTCAGCATCGAGGTCGTCGTACCAGGATGCGACTTCGGCCATCGTTTCCTCACCGACGAGTGTCGGGCCCGTGGCGGTGATCCGGATCGGGGCGATACCGCCTGCGCTATCCGTGAAGTTCGTTTGTGCGGCCCGTTCGACGGTGATCGGCTCGTCAAAGAAATCCGTCAACCATGCCTCCAGTTCGGGATTACTGTCGATGCCATCGAGGTCGCAGGCAAACGTCCGGTCCGTATCGTGGATTGCGAAGTCGATTGCATTCGCCGCGAGGTCGACTGTGGTGTTGATCTGATGGACCAGTTTGTTCTGTCGTCCATTGACGTAGGTGCCGTCCTCGCTGAACAGGGCATACTCTCGATCGTGTTGCAGTCGCCCCGAGTCACGGATTGGTACGCTATCGACGTCGACACCGGACAATGATTTGACTGGATACAGCCTGATTCGCGAGACTGCTGCCATGACTGGATCTAATGGATCGAACTCGCATAGGTGTTGTCTCAGCGGATGCTATTCAGTACCATAGAGATTCGTCGCCGAATCTCCGGTCACCTTCTCCGCCGTAAACGGCCAAAGGTCAATCGCTGAACCACTTTTTGCTGGTTTTCTTCGCTCTGCGCCGGATTTGTTACTCATGTTGGGCTTCTATCTAGTGACGCAGAGGCTCGTGGCGTCACGTTCGCGGTCATCGGTCTCCCTCGCTGTATAACGATGATCTCCGATCCCTCTTGTCGGACGCACCCCCGTGGGGTGGACAGTACCCCCGTATTAGACAGACGGACATGTACACGCAGTTTTGGCGCTGTGTCTTCGGCTCGCAGTTGCACGCACGAACCACGAACGAGACAACGATATCGCCACTCCAATCATCACGCTCTGAGAACCGTTCTACGCCACCGCCTTACTGCGCTGAAACTGCGCGGGCTGTCCCTCACCGACTGGCTCGACGATACCGATCTCGGCAAACCAACGGAGGTGTCGTCGGGCGGATGCAGGTGTGCACTCGGCTCGGTCGGCAACGACGGAAACGGGAGTGGGTTCGCGCAGCGTGAGGGTGGTCTCGTAGATGCGTTCTTTGACCGTCTTCCCTTCATCCCACTGTTCGCGTTCTTGACGAACAGCCTTGTCTGACGGCACTCCGTTCGCTGGAATACCGCCAGCTGACTCTGTATCGTGCTCGCCCATATACATTGACATCCTCCCCGCCCTGCTCGCGCCCATTCGGGCGCTCGCTGAGGACGGGGATTCCCGACCGCGTTTGGGATATTAGGGTTCGCGGTTCGTTTGAGCGACCTGTTCTCGCGGGGCAAAACGGCCCTCGCTACGGTCGAACAGGCGAACCGCTGGCTGTGCCAACCAGCCGTTACTCCTATCCGAGCGCGGAGCGCTCGGATTCGGAGGTACTTCTGCTCTCTGCCGAATATTCTCCGCGCCACCACAATCGGCATTCGCCACGGTTCCGCATTTCTCACAAACGTACAACCCACGCTCTTTGCGCTGACTCTCATCTTCGTGGCCGCACACGGCACACGTCCTCGACGTGTCCCGCTCGCTCTTGCGAACCACGTCGATACCTTTGATTTCGCCTTTGTACTTGAGTATCTTCCACAAGCGGTCGAACGGCCAGCCGTGTAGATCGAGGTTGCCGTGTGTACCCCAATTGACGGCCTCGCCGGTCTCAGTATCTTCGCGGATGCCGCCGAGGTCCCCGATGATCAACGTCCCGACCTCTCGCCCGACACATTCCTCGATGATGTCTTTCGAGAGGGTATGGAAGAAGTGCGTACGGCGGTCGGTTCGCCGTTGGTCGAGTCGTCGCGCTTCGCGCGACGTACTCTCAGTACCTCACAAAGCGGGTTAGGTGAACGGGCTGCTTGGTGGATTGATGGAGGCCAACCAAGCAGCCAGTGAACTCACAGAGGACC
>NZ_AOMC01000127.1 GCF_000336695.1 Halococcus morrhuae DSM 1307 | reverse complement strand
ACAACCCTCCTCAGCAGTTACTCGGCACCGATTTCTCCACCGAATTCACACTCAGAAGCAGTCAACCGACGAGCTTTGTGAGGTACTGACTCTCATCACATCTGGCCCGCTTCTTGAGGAAGTAGTATTCGTCCTCCTTGAACGCGCCACCGGGATACAACAGGGATTCGTCACCGAACGAGACGGCAGCGACGTTGCAGATACCGAGGTCAACCCCGGCAACTCCGTTGCCGGGTGTGTCGGAGGCCTCGATTGCAACGTCACAGACGATATGCAAGCGCCAGACGCCGTGTTCGTAGACGGCACGCACCTGTTTGACGTTCTCGACGGTCGTTCCACGTGGACCGATGACATCGTACTCGCAGAGTACGAAGTCAGAGCGGCTTTCTTTGAGATTCCGTCCTTTCGAGAGGCGAATTCGGCCGTTGTCGGCGTCGTGTTTGAAGCCTTTCTGCTTGAACGTGACCGTCGAGCGTGGGTGTTGTTCGTTGTGTTTGCGGTAGCCGGGCGGGTTCGCTTTCTGGTTCCCGTTGTCGCGGTGGCCAAACCATCCGGTGAACGCCTCATCGAGTTCTTCGAGAACTCGCTGACTGGATTGGCTGTGTAAATCCACATAGCGTTCACTACCTTTGAGGTACGATTTGAGGTCGCCAGCACCGGGAATCTGGCCGCAAGCATCCCAAACGCGGCCCGCTGTCCAGCGGGCCACGTTCCAGAGCTTGCTGGCGGCAAACCCGAGCGAATCGAGGTCGTCACGCACCTGCGAGAGGTTGCAGATGCGAGCGCGCTGGGTGCGCGTGACAACCTTTTTCGCCATACATAACCATGTATCTGTCCGCTAGTAAGTGTTTTGGTCAGGTGAATATCCGACCCGGCAATTACCGCCGGGAATGTAACCAAGCTTACGGCGCGTATCCCCTCCCTACTCGCTTGTGCGTCCGATAAATCGGACGACCCTGCGCTCCTTGAGGGAGGGGTCTTGCGCCTGTTACCCGGATAATATAATGTACTCGCGTAAATATGCTAGCTCAAACTGTTGCGTGGCAACCGAACCAATGTTGTGAGTGCTGGACAGAGATCACGGAACTATACGAAGTGTGACTGTGGGCAATAGTGGGATGGAGTTAACTCTCTGTGGGCAATAGTGGGCAGTAGGAATGAACGTCGAATCAGACGATATTCGCACCAAAGAAGCCGACGACCGAGGCCGGCTGTATCTCGGCACCGAGTATGCAAACAAGCGCGTCACGGTTGCCGTCGTTGCGGTCGAAACCGATCGGCCGGACGAAGAGACGCTTGCAGCGGCCTACCGCGACGCGAGCGAGTCTGCCGGCGACATTACCCGCGATTGGGAGCATGCGTCCGATGAAGCGTGGGACTCGCTCGGACCGGCTCCTGGTGTCGAAGGCTACGATCCCGACACCGATGAGTGACGATGTGCCGGCGGTGCGGCGTGGTGATATCGTCATCGTCGAACTGGATCCGACACGTGGTCACGAAATCCGTAAGACACGCCCGAGTGTCGTTGTTCAGAACGATGTCGGCAACCGAAATTCCCACACCACGGTCGTCGCCCCTGCAACAACCGCCCATCGTGGCTACCCCTTCGAGGTGCTGGTGAACGCTGACGAGAGCGATTTCAACGCGGATTCGTCGGTGCGTCTCGACCAGCTTCGGACGGTCGATATCTCCGAACGAATCGAGTTCGTCGCCGGGCGGCTTCCGGCTTCCGTCATGCGTGAGATCGACAGTGCGCTCCAACTCGAACTCGGTCTCGAGTAAACTACGGGGTCAATCATACTCTGTTTCACTTTAGAGTGGTTTACTCAAAGGTAAATTACTTCCCGTGCCGGCGCGTAGATGCTCGTATGAGTACCGACGTGGGGGCTGCTGAAGGCACGGAGGCGCGTGAACTCGTCCACTTCGTCACCCAACAGACGCGATTCACGCTGCTCAACAACATCCTCCAGCACCCCGACCAACTGCCGTCGATGTACGAACTCGAGCAGTTGAACCCGAGCATCAGCGACGCCACCGTCTACAAGCACATCCAGAAACTGATCGACGCTGGCATCGTTGAGGAAGCCGCGCTTCCCGACGACGAACGCCGGCAGGGCTATCCCTGGAAATTCTATGGCGTGAGCGATGACGGTCGGGAATTCCTCGACGAACACAACCTACTGGAGGCCGAAGAGACTCTCCAACGCATCTACGAGACGATCTCTGACAAGCCCGAGAAGATGATCAAGTACGAAAACGCGCCCCGGCCTCGCTGACGATAGCTGCCGGAGGCCTGCTTGTATAGTCACTATGCGTCCGAATCCGGCACCCATACCTTGTGTACGGGCTGGAACACCACGTACGAGTCCACGTTGGAGTTGTCGTTCGGGTGAGCTGTGTGGAGCGTTAGGGTTCCCATCTTTGAGTGCAAGCTGTTTTTCTCGGACAGCCACGCTTCTGCGTGGTCCTCCGAAGGGAACTCGATACGGAGATCGTCATCGAATTCGTCCTCGGTAAGCGGTGTCGCACGGAAGACCGAGTCTTTGAGTTCGACAAGGTAGTTGTCAGACATGCCGTATCTGTTCGTGCTTGGAGTGCTTTATTTGTTTTCCACGGTCATTCTGGGCGAATCAAGGATCGTAGTGATAGATGTAGGGATGATCGACCGTTTCGTCGGGCATGATACCAGAGAGCGTCTCTTCGAGCTGTGGTTCGGTCGGTGCCGTCGTGACGACCTGCCCGTCGTAGATGGCTACGTATGCTTCTTCGAGCCCGAGGTCGCGAAACTCCCGGCCCAATCGTCGAGCGTTTGCTTTGCCGAGTTGCTCGTGATAGATCCGTGCCAGCTCATCGGTTTCGTCCTTGAGAGTCTCGATCTCGTCGGCGAACCGCTCGCGGTTGTCCTGGTTTTTCGTATAGAAGCGGAGGCGTTCGGCGTCACTCCGGGTCGGTTCGTCCGCCGGCGGGAGCGTTTCGGCGATTCCGAACCGATGTTTTGCTTCTTCATAGGCGGTTTCCGGATCGTCTTTGATCATCTGCATCGCCATCCCCGCAAGCATATCGAACTCTTCCATGCCGTTTGTCACGATCTGTCCGTCGTACGGGAGCAACACGACCGATGTCACCGCCACCGGAAGCGCCTCTTCGGGTAGCACCGCCGCATAGCTGTCGTAGACGCCCGTGACCTTGTACGCTCGCGGTTCGTCCGGGTCGAGAAACACAGTTCCGTCGTCGAGATGCTCGACGATGAAAAACTGCCCCGCCTCGTAGTTCAGCCATGAGTCGATCGTTTCGAGGTGGGCCGGTGAGAGGCCGGCGGGGTTCTCTCTGCCGAACTCTTCGATCACCTCGACCGCGTTTTCTTCCCGATAGAGCGTGTCATGAATCGGCTGTATCTCGTCGGTCGACAGTCGCTTGAACGCCTCGTAGCTGTCGATGCCCGGCACCACATCGAAGCGGTCGTTGGCGTACAGGAGCAGCTGTCCCTCCAGTTCGAGAAACTCTCGTGCAGTGTCCGGGTCGAGAACCGATGGATCGTCCGTGTCACCCGGACTTGGGATCAGCTCGCTCCCTTCTTCGTCCATTCTCGTGACGATCTCTTCGACGACAGCATCGTACTCTTCGGGGGCAACACCGGCACGTTCGAGTGCGACATCAGGATTGACATCGCCCTGTACGTCGTCGGTCGCCGCTGCGAGTGAAGCGAGGACGGCATCGGACTCCGGCGACAACGAGTTGATGATCTCTTCGAGTCGGTCGACTTCTGCCGATGGCAGGCCTTTGTCCGGGTCGAGACTCTCAGTCGGTTCCCACTCCGGCGGATCGAGTGGCGCTTCGGGGAGTTCGGATGACGCCGCGACATCAGCGGCGATATCGAGCTGCGTGGCGTCATCGAGGTCGCCACTCATGACCATCGACTTCGCCATTCCCCAGTTGGCGGGATCAGCTGCGGCATCGACGATGGCATCGTCAAGCGATTCGACGTGCGTCGCCAACCGATCTCCGTTCTCGATAGCACCGCGAGCATCGAGAAATCGGAGAAAAGCCCCGATCACCGGTGCGACCGTTTCGAAGTGGTCAGCTTCGGCACTGATCTTTGCGGGGTAGAGCTCTCGACACACCGCTTCGAGGCTGTGCTCGTCGGGATCATCGAGTGGGACGTACTCGTAGCCATACAACAACTCGTGAAACATTTCGATAGCAAACTCTGCTTCACGTTGCTGGTGGTTTGTGAGGCGTTCGAACTGCTGACCGTCGGCAAATGCCGACACGAGTCGGTCGATCCGATCGAGTGAGGCTTGGTACTGTTCGTCCGATGGAGGGTTGTTCCCATCCATACAGCCGTTTGAGCAGCCATGACCAAATTCGTTCCCACCAACTGGCGTTGTTTTCCAGAGTGATGGGACAGCCACGCAAAGACTCAGGGACCGGCAGAGGGAGCCTGACCTGCATACTCTTCGGCGAGATCGACCACATCGTAGACATGATGTCGGTTTTGAACCAAGGTAGCCGCTTGCCCCGAAATCGACACTGACGCAATCGAAGAGGAACTGTAAAGACGGCTGCAGGGGGTGCTACTGGGGTCACAATCGTCTTTTGCCTCTTCGGGAAGCCGGATGGTTGATACAGCAGATCATCCGACAGCGACAAATATTTTACTATTGCATACTTCTGTGCAATCATACGATGTTCGAACAGTGCGGTGAAGCAGAGCTCAAGACGCTCCTCGCCATCGAGCCGGGCGACCCAATCTCGGGCGTGGCTCGCAAGATCGACGAGAACCGCGAGACGATTCGTCGGACCGTGAACCGGCTCGAAGACGCAGGTTACGTCCGATACGATGGTGGGTTGTCTGTCGTTGACGACACCGTCCGAGAGGCAGCTCTCGCCTTCCTCGCGGCCGCAGCATCTATCTCTCCACCCACCATCTCGGAGGCGTACGTCCTCCCCCAGTTTGCCGGCATGGAGTTCGCCTACACCGCTATCGACGCCGTTTACGTCTGGACTCGGGGCGGCTATCAGGTCGCACGTGATGAGACGGATTACCCGCTATTCATTGCCATTCGCGAGACGGATCTCGAAGAGTGGAAGCGCTTCTTCGAACGGTTCGGGATTCCGACTGCTCAGCAGCGTCAGCCAGCCGACGAGATTTCTGGGCCGCTGCAGATCGTCCTCGAACCGCGTGCACAGATCGATGCGGAGATGGTTGATGGGCAGCCGGTCATCTCCCGCTCGGAAACTGTTGCGTTCGCGCGAGAGCACTACGCGACCTTCGAGTCGGCACTGGACATCCTCGATCGCATGTACGACGACGTCGAAACCGAAGCTGACTACCACGCGACGCCAGCCTCGCCATGAGCCAAGAAGAACGGAGCGAGGCCCTCATCGACGTGCTCGCAGACCTCGAGCGCTCCACCATCGACTTCGTCCTCGTCGGGGGATACGCCGTCTCGCAGTTCGAGACCCGCTTTTCGACCGATCTGGATCTCGTTATCGCACCCGCAGATACGGATGCCGTGGTGGCGTTCTTGGAAGAACACGATTTCGAACGAAAGAACGAACTCGAAGTGCCACCAGAAGAAACCACGTACGACCGCGAAATCCAACTCTTCGAGCGGACCGAAGGGCTACCACACCCGATCGGCGTCGATCTATTGGTGAACGGTCTAGGATGTCGACAGACCGAGGCCGAGTGGTCATTCGATCACCTTCGCGATCACAGCTCCGAGACGACCATCTCCGGAGGAACACGGTCAACCACCGCTTCTGTCGCCGACGGTGAAATCTTGGTCGCTGCCAAGCTCCACAGCGCCCGCAAAACCGATCTGGCTGACGTCCTCGCTGCCGTCCCTCACGTCGACTTTCCGACCGTGGCATCGCATCTTCATCGAGGAGACGAAGACGCACTCCAAGCCCAGCTCACGGACGCTCAGGAGTTCATCGAAGGCGGCGGGCTGGATCACCGATTCAAGAGCATGTTCGGCCAATCGTCGGCCTCGCCGGAGGACATCGACGCTTTGCTCGAATTTCTCAGGGAGCAACAGTACTGACCGATCTGACGCCGGATTATAGCCTGTCGAAACACGCCGAAAGTGAACCGCCTCGGGGTCAAGTGGTTCGAGACGCGAAGCGTCTCGTCATCACGGAAATCTTCGATTTCCGTACGATCCCGAGGCACCCGCCTTGCTCATGCCTACTCTCTCAGGGACAGCCGGACAACAACAGCACTATCCGGCCCTCACAGCCCCTCTTCTGCCTGCTGTCGTCCCGTTCGCCCTTGACTCCACAACGACCGATTCGAGCGCGATCGGCCCGTCACCGGTCCGGAACCCACGGAACTCGATCCCGTTACGCGCCTCTTCGAGCGTGAACGGCACCGTCACTTCCTGCATCCCCTGTCCCGCCGGCACCGACTGCCGCGCTACCGTCCGCGGGCCCTCGCCGACCGCCACATCGACGGCCGCCGCCGACCCGTTCGTCCCGCTCCCTTGCGCCGACACGCGGACGGTTGCAGTGTAGTTGCCCGCCGGCAGCGCCGTGTACGGTCCGTGCCAGACGTTACTGCCGTTCTCTCCTCCAACAGAGACAAGCCGTCCGTCCTCGACCTGCCCATCGCTTGCGACGAACTCTGAAGCCTCGAAGACCACCCTCTCGTCCGCCCCCGACTCCGTAATCCCCACTGCCGAGCCGTTATAGCCGCGCTTCAACACCCAGATCCCGTCCTGATAGCGATAGACACCGTACTCCTCAAGCGGGAAATACGCATCCCGCACGGGCTGTGACCAGTCGAACGCCCGCGTCTCCAGGCGCGTATCGAAGAGGACGTATTCTGGCTTGGGCGTCCCATACCGCTCCTGATAGAGCCCGAACAGCGAGGGGTTCGGGATGAAGGTTGCATTCGACCGCGTCGCGACGTGGGGGTAGATCGTGTTCTGGGTCACGAGCGAGGCGTTTGCCGGCACCGTCTCGATCGCCGTCGACAGGGTCTCCGTATGCTCACCCGTTTCTGGCACGGCACCCTCCTCGGCGATCGTCTGTGCGCCGGCCCCGGCACTCGTCAGGAGTACCACGACGAAAAACGTCGTCAGCACGCGCCCCGCGGGCAACGACGGCGACAGCCGTCCCAGCACGCGACTCGCGCCGATGTAGACGAAGGGCAACAGATAGAGCGGGTAGTGGCCGCTGAAGGTGTAGAACGCCTCCGTCCCGCTGAGCAACCACGCAAAGCCCATGAACGGGGCCAGCGCCCCGAGCGTGCTCGTATCGACCAGTGCGAGATACAGTACCGGCGCGAGAAAGAGCGCGAAATACAGCAGCTTCGTAAAGAAACCGGTCCCGAGCGACTCGATGATGAGCTCGGGGCGTGCGAGCAACAGTCCGAGCAGCTGCCCGGTCGTTGCCCGCCCGCCCTCGACGAAGGGCTGTAGTGGCGTGGCGATCGCCGCCTCACGGATCCCCGAGACACGACTGAAGCGACCGATGACCGCCGCCGAGAGCACTTTCGCACCAATAGTGACCAGGCCCGCCCCGACGAACACCCAGCGCTCGCGCGACAGCCGTCCGTCACGGTAGGCGCTCACCGCAAGCCCCACCAGAAAGCCCCCGCCGATGAGCACCATCAGCTCGTTTGTCACCACGACGAGTGCAAACGCCAGCACGAACAGTCGATAGCGTTCGGTCGTATACCAGTGATAGGCCACCAACACCAACACCGGCAGGAGAATGTGTTCTTGAAAGTCGTAGATCCACGCCGACCAGAGGAAGGGATTGAACGCATAGGAGGCGGTCAGAAAGCCGGTCAGCCGCCGATCGTCGAGATGATCGTTCGCGACGATCCAGACCAGCGGGATGCTCGCCGCAAGGAAAAACGCCTTCCAGAGGAGGAGTGTCACCGGCGATTTGACGAGCGCGTACAGCGGGACGAACACCAACAGCGTGAGCGTGAAATGACCGCCCCAGTAGGAGCCACCTGGATGACCGGCGACGTATTTGCCCTGCTGGAGCCAGCCCTCGCCGTCGACCGTCGTCGCGAACATATGGACGTACGTACCGAAATCAGCCCCTGTCAGCCAGTAGCCCTTGTACAGCGCAATGGTGTAGGCCGCAAAGCCGACACCCAACACCGCCGCGAGCACGACGACGTACCACGGCACCACCGCATACCGACCCAGCGATCGCGCAAGCGGCGTCGCGATCACGTCGGGCAGCAAGCGCCGTCCAACGCGGCCGAGCCGACTAGCCATCGACTCGCTCCGGGGTTGTCAGCAGCGCTTTGAGCTGTGGATACACCATGTCGACACTCGATCGTTCCCCAATCGCACGCGCCCGCCGACAGCGCCGCTCGTAGCCGCCGTCGTGGGCCCACTCCCACTGGAGCGTTCTGAGTCGCGCGACCAGATCCCCAACCGTCGAGCCATGCAAGACGGCGTCGCCGTCCGGGGGATGGGTACGCAGCGGCGTCGTCACGACCGGCGTGCCCGCGGCCAGCGCTTCTTTGAGCACCAGACTGTCGGCATCGATGCGGGTCGGATGCAAGACGGCGTGGGCGTTCGCGTAGGCGTCCGCCAGCTCCTCTTCATCGAGAAAGCCAAGCCCCTCGATCGCGGGATGGTCGCTGTCGCCGGTCGTCACCACGCGTAGCTCGTCCGACAGCGTGGCCGCGACCGCCTGCGTGCGATCCCAGCCTTTCGAGCGCAACTGTGCTGCCGTCACGAGCACGGTGAAGGGCTCCCCACGCTCGCCGTCGACCGGTTCGAACAGCGAGGTGTCGACGAAGTTCGGGATGTAGTGGGTGTTCGGATGCGGGGAGGTGTAGCTGTCGGTCACCGTATGGACCGCATCGAAGCGATCGAAGGCGTGCCCGCCGAGCGCACGATAGAGCAGTTTCGCCGCCGTCGGGACGACGCCGTAGTGGGGTTCGTACAGCCGGTTCGTGAGATAGACCCACGAGTGGATGCCCGCGATCGCCCGCGTCTCGCCGGTGAAAAACGAGCGTGCGAAGGGATGATAGAACAGATAGGCACTGTCGAACGCCGAGAGATCGTGGTGCCAGCGCTCGCGATAGGACACCGCCTCGTCGAGGACGTCGTCGGCCGCCACGCGCCGTTCGTCCCGTGGCGTGTAGGGGAGCGCCCGGACCGCGACCTCGAAGCCATCCGCAGCCAGCCGGTTCGCGAGCGTTGCCGTCCACTTCTCGCCGCCGCGATAATGCTCAAGGGAGAGATGGGGACAGAGTGCGATCTTCATGTGGGCCGTTGTTTGCGCGACGACGACCCGCATGATGACCGTTACGGTCGTCCGCTCGCGGTTGTTCCATATTTCGCCCCTTCTCGTGGTTGATAACTACGACCCACCGCCGAAGAATTCCGCTCCGGAGGAGCGGCCAGAACACCCCCGAACATCCTCACCCACCTCCACGGTCTTGCTCGCTTCGCTGCGCGGGCTTTCGCAGGTGGATGGGTACGGAACGGGCTAGAGATGAGCGAAATCAGTCACCGTAACGCTTGTGAGCTTCGTCTATCGGCAGCAGCCGATATATCTCGACGACGTCCTCCGCTTCGATCACATCGTAGATCGCAGTGTGGGTCCGCCCGATGTGCATTCGATACACTTCTTCGCCCTCGAACGGGATTTTCTCACGGTCGCCGCTGCCCGCGCCGGGTCGAGGATACGGCTCATTCGTCAGCTTGAGCAGGTTCTCGCGGACGATTCGATGACTCTTCTCATCAAGCTCGGAGAGGTACTCTCGGGGTTGATCGCCCAGCAAAACCTCGTACCCCATTCACTCGTCCTTGGTGTCTTCCGGCGGAATGACTTCATCCAGCGAGCGAAATTCGTCGCTCTCGCGCGCTTCGTGAACCTCGCGGAACAGACGCGCTCTCTTGTAGTGCTTGACCAGATCACCGATCACGTCGTCCCACGATTGACCTGCCCCCTTCAGGTCGCCGAGTTCCTCCCAGTGCTCTTCGGAAACGGGGATGCGCTTGCTTGCACTCATAGTGTGATCCGTGTCATCTTTACAAGTCATGCAACTTAGCCATGTCGGTTGTCGCCCGACCGTCCAGCGAGCAATTTGATGAGAACCCTCGCTCGTCGACGCGACGACCTCCGCGTATCCAGCCATCGCAACGACTGCTCTCGATGTCGGCGGTCCGCGTGAACCACTCTCTCCGACAGCCGCCACAGCGTGTGCTGGGAAGGAAAGCAGTTTTACCCGGCCGTGGAGAGAACTCGATGTGGTCTCTGCGCCTCGTTTCGGCACCGTCGTGGTGGTCTGTCTGGCGGCGATGCTCGTGACCGTCGGACTGGTTCCGGCCGGTGTAGCGCCCGCCGACGCGAGCACGACCGACCGATCACTACAGGCCGCCCAACCGACCAACAACAGCTCCGTCGTCCACGAGGACCCACAGTCGGCCGACGACGAGGGCAACGTCTCCGAACTCCAGGGCTCGCTCTCCGATCGCCTCGGCGAGACGCTCGTCGACTGTTCGGAGGGGTTAGAGGTCGGTAACTACGACGCCTGTAACGAATCGAAGGACTACCCCGACTGGCTCGGCAAATACGTCAACGTCACCCGCAGTTCCGACGCCGAGACGAACAAGACCGACGAATTCCAAGAGGCCAGAGAAAATCAAACATCCTACGCAAACGACGTCCAGCGCTTTCGCCGGACCGTCGACAAGTATCGCACTGCGCGGGCAAACGGCCAAACCGAACGTGCCCGCCGGCTTGCCCGTCGTGCCCAACGACTCTCTCAGCAGATCAACGAGACCGGCACTCGTCTGACCGAGGATTACCGTACGATCGACAACGGGACGACACAGAACTTCTCGGCGGCGATAAACACGACCAACGCGACCACCGAAAACGTCTCCGCGACCGCCGACTCGGTCAGCGTCGAGCAGTTCAAGAACACGACGATCACGTCTTCGACGGCCGACAATCGGATCGCCTTCAACGACTCGCTCGTCGTGAGCGGCCGCCTCAGAACGGCCAACGGCACGCCGCTTGCAAACCGGACCGTCGTGCTGGAAGGTGACGACCGTCTCCGACGGACCACCACCGACGAGTCCGGCCAGTACGTCATCACCTATCGCCCGGCGGTGCTACCGCTCGATACACGCCGGCTGACGGTGCGCTATCGACCGTCGACGCAGTCGATCTATCGGAGCAATCGGACCGCCGTCCCTATCGACGTTCGCCAGGTGACGCCGACGCTCCAGGCAGAGACGACGCCCCAATCGGTTGGCTTCGACGAACTGCTGTCGGTCACCGGCCGCGTCGCCGTCAACGACAGCGGCGTCGGCTCCGTGCCGGTCGCCGTCTCGATCGACGGCCGGGAGTTCAACCTCTCCGATGGCAGCCGCGTTCGGACGGGGTCGGCGGGGCGGTTCCGGATGGCTAACGGGCTGCCGGCCGACGTTGCGCCCGGTCGCCAGCGCGTTCGCGTCTCCATGCCCCTCGAAAACAGATCGATCGCCAGGACGAACACCACCGTTCCGGTGACGGTCACGCAGACGCCGACGCAGCTCTCGCTCAACGCCACCCAGGAGTCGGTCAATGGCTCGGCCGTCGGCGGGCCGGTCGTCCACGTCGCGGGTCGCCTCACCGCCAACGGAACGCCCGTCCCAAACCGGACGGTCGCCGTCGGGCTGAACAACTCGACGACACCCGTGACGACCGACGAGAACGGTAGCTACGACGCCAACGTCACGGTGCCCGAAGGCGTCTTCGCCGACCAGACGGGCACTACGACGGCGACGATCGGCGCGACCTTCGAGGGTGGGGAGACGAACCTCGAATCGTCGCGTCGTCGTACGAGCATCGAGCTGACGGTGCCGGCCGAAGCGACCGGCGTCGTCGCACAGTTCGTGGCCGCTTTCAGGGCGCTGCCGATCAGCTATCAGCTGTTGCTCGGGCTCGGGCTCGTGTTCGTGCTCGGCGCCCTCTTTTCGGTGCTCCGGCGCTGGCTCGGTATCACCGAAAGCGACACCGAAGACGCACCATCGTCGACGTTGGTGGGCGAATCGACCGGCACCGTCGACGACCCACGCGAAGGACTCAGAGCGCTGCTCAGGGCGGCCCGCGAGGAGCTATCCGCGGGTGATGCCGACGGTGCCGTCGGGTTCGCGTACACGGCCGTCCGGCGAGCACTCGGGCGCGATCCCGAACTCGGGGGCGCACGAACCCACTGGGAATTTCTCGATGCCTGTATCGATCG
>NZ_AOMC01000126.1 GCF_000336695.1 Halococcus morrhuae DSM 1307 | reverse complement strand
GGAGTGACCCAATTCATGGCCCTGTTGCTCGCTTGCGTCTCTTGCCGTTGCATCTTCGTCCGCCGTTTCTCGAACTTCCGAACACGCCGAGATCGATATCGAGGACCAAGCGATGCTCAGCAATCCGGCCGATCAGCCTGTTCGGTGACGGTGCAGCTGTCGGTGATCATGCGTTCTCTCCGAGATCGGGGAGATCGTCGGCCCATCCGGGGTTTTCGGCGAAGTGATCCTCACCATGCTGGTTCGCGATCGACTTGCGACTCAGTTCCCGCGCGAACGCGCTTTCGTCGAGCCACCAGACGATGGAACGCCCGCCGACTTTCTTGCGCTTGATATCACCGCTTTCATGGAGCTGATTGAGCTTCTTGCGAGCGGCGTCTGTCGAGCAGCCGATCGCCTCGCCGACCTCCCGCGCTGTCACCGTGGGATCGGGGTGGCTCGCTACAGCGTCGAGAACTCGATCAGGCGTGACCGTCTCGACGTATTCGCCCGTTTTCGCGCGTTCTCTATCTGACATGCATTCGCCTACGGTTTCGCCCGGCGTAAGTCTATCCGCACGAACGGATAGGAAGCATTCATCACCTATTGTCTTGTAGCGATAGGTAGACAGACCGGTCCTCCGGAGTGTTCTCAGTACACTCTCAGGGAACCGCAACTTCGGTCTGAATATCTGAACGAGGGAAATCATTTCCACCACGCGGTGCAAGAGCAGCATGATGGCTGACCCAAATCCGGGGTCGTGGACAGAGAGTATGAGCGGGCGCGAGCGTGTCCGGCACGTCGCAGAGCTGCTGGACGAACCGACACCGGTACAGGCGATCGCAGACCGAGCAGACGTCTCACGCACGACGGCTGATGATGAACTTCAGCAACTGCAGAGTGATGACTGGGTCACTGAAACGACCGTCGACGGGACGAAAGCCTACGATCTGAACCCCGTGCGGATGCTCTTCGACGAGGTAACGGACCTGATCACGTCCCATTCGCGCGACGAACTGGAAAGTCAACTCACAGAGCTGACGGAAGACCAGGAAGAGCTGGCGACGAACTACGAGGTCGATTCGCTTGGTGCGTTCCGAGAGCAGCTCGCTACCGAAGAGCTCTCGGCTACGGAGCTTCGTGACCGTCGCAACGTGATCACGACGTGGAAGGCGATCAATACTGAACTTGGACTTTTGAAGCATGCCCTCCAGCTGTACGATGACGTCGTTGAACTCTCTTCGCCGCGGATAGACTCTCCCTCGACACTCGCCTGATGGCTATCTTCCTCGCTAATCGGGCGAACTTGCAAAGCAAGCGGCTCCACGGCTGTATCCAGAATCGACTCCACGGTACGTTCGAGAACGTCCGTCGTCGACGGACTGAATCGCGTGAGGATGGCCCGTACCGGGACTGACGATGAGGATTACTACTGGATAGAGAACCACCAAAGAGAGTACGTTTCGTGTGCTATCGAGCTCATCGGCCCGGACGGTAGCGGAGATCAGGAAGACGAAAAGAGAGAGTACATTTCGTGTGCTTTCCAGCACAGAGTATTGCAGGTCTGTATCACGTTGATCGACACAAAGAGAGTACGTTTCGTGTGCTATCGAGGCTAATCAACACGGAACGTGGCGGATATCAGAAAATCAGTGGAGAGTACATTTCGTGTGCTATTGAGCTCAATCGGCAAGGTGGAAAGCGGAGACTAGGAAGACGAAAAGAGAGTACGTTTCGTGTGCTATCCTTCTATCTTCTCGCGCGTCTCAATGACTAGTTCTGGATCAAGGTCGAGTTGATACTCGAAGTACTGCCCACCACTCCGTCCTTGATTTCGCTTGTCGCGTTGCAGAAATCCCAACATGTGGAGATCCGCGAGATGATCCTGTATACTCTTCAGCGATGTCAGTGGCGTCGTTGCCCAGGATTCTGCAACCTGTTCATACGTCTCTCGAATTTCTTTGGAACGCGCCGGAGTATCATCACGTTTCTCGAGGCGTGCAATCGTCTCTAGGACATACTGCGAATGATCCGTCTGGTCTCGTATTCGATTGGCGAGTCGTCCACGTTGGACGAGTTCACGAGCAGTCTCGATATGGTCATCAATCACACAGCTATCGCCTGCTCGTTCGGCAACCTCTCCCCCGACACGAAGCAAATCGATCGCCTGGCGAGCATTCCCCATATCTTGTGCCGAAATCGCTGATGCCATTCCAACCGCGGATTGCTCCCATCCGTCTTCGACAAACGCTTGCTCTGCACGGTCTTTGAGGATTGCTTTGAGTTCTGTTGCATCATAAGGACTGAACGAGATCTCGTTTTCCATTAGTGTGTCTTTCACCTTTGGGGAGAGGGTTTTTCGGAACGTGTAGTTGTTACTGATCCCAATGATGCCGACTCTTGCATCGGTCAGATGCCCGTTTGATCGAGCCCGTGGTAGTTCATACAACAACGTGTCGACCTCATCAAGGTGGTCGATCTCATCAAAAACGAACAGGTGGGTTCCACCGACACGATCGAGTTGTTGATAGAGCTCTTCGAAGGCATCACCCGTTCCGAGCCCCCGCTTTGGAAACTGACTTGCATCCTGTGGAAGAAGCTTATTCACAAGCACGCGGATAATCATAAAGAGTGTCTTGCTGTTGCAGTTCACGTTGTGGATATGGAGATCATCTGCTTCATCTCGTGACTGCACCTCATCGTTGAGGGCATCCATCATGTACGTCGTCACAGCTGTCTTTCCGAGCCCAGCTTTTCCATACAACATGACATTCTCGGGATCGCGACCAAAGAGAACGTCTTGCAGTGCGTAGCGATATTCCTCGATTTCTTGCTCTCGCTTCAAAATCGCTTCTGGTTGATAGCTTTCGTTCAGGACTTCTTTGTTCGAGAAAATAGTATCCGTAATATCAGTGAACGGTCCTGGCATGCTCTGTCACTTAATACGCACACTGGTACTTAAAACCTTACTTCGTGAGCTTCGTCTGTTTCCCTGTTAATCGAGGACATCGCCGACAACCGCTGTCTCCGCCTGCAAGGGACGGTTGAGAACGATAGCACACGAAACGTACTCTCTCTCTCTCTTTCTTCGAGTCCGTGCCTAGTTCCAGGGCGCGTGGCCGGGATCGATGCAACGCTCGCGCCGCTCGATGGCGTCGATCCGTGCGATGTCCTCTTCGTCCAACGCCACCTCTCCGGCAGCGAGGTTGTCCCGCATGTGCTCTTCGCTGCTCGCCTTCGGGATCACGGCGACGTTGTCCTTGGCGAGCAGCCACGCAATCGACACCTGTGCCGGCGTCGCGTCGTGTTTGTCCGCGACCGCCTCGATTGTGGGCACCTCGAAAACTCTCCCCTGAGCGAGCGGTGAGTATGCCACCAGCCAGTAGCCGTGGCGCTGGGCGTCCGCGAGCAGTTCTTCTTGAGGTCGCAGTGGATGCATCTCTACCTGGTGGGCGGCAAGCGGAGCGTCGAGTACGTCACGCGCCTCATCGAGCAGTTCAGGCGTGAAATTCGACAGGCCGACATGGCGGACCTTCCCCGCGTTGTAGGCCTCATCGAAGGCGGGCAAAATCGCCTCGTGGTCGTACTCTCCCGACGGCCAGTGAACATAGAGCAAATCGACGTACTCGACGCCGAGCCGGTCGAGACAGCCGTCGATCGCCGCCTCCACGTCGTCCGTACTCGATGGGAGATCGACGTGGACGGTCTTGGTCGCGACGAAGACGTCCTCACGGTCGACCGACGACGAGGCGATCCCCTCGCCGACGCACTGTTCGTTGCCGTAGGCATGAGCCGTATCGATCGCCCGATAGCCGACATCGAGCGCCGTTCGCACGTTGTCGGTCCACTGTGGTTGGTCGTTCTCGGAGTAGGTTCCCAGTCCGATCCGTGGGAGATCTTCGATCGGCATCGGCCTGCACTTCGTTCGCTGCTCGCTTGACGCTGGTGTTCGGCGACGGTGTGACCCCACGGCAACCAGCTTCACCGTCCTCCCACTCGGCAGTGTGTATCGTATTCGGTTCTCACCACTACTATCCCGTGCGTCTCGACCACAACGACGCTACGGGCCACGTTCGACCGTCCTTTTTCCGGACACCTTCCGTGCCTGTCTCGAGGTAGTCTATTAGACCGGCCGTGTTTAATCGCATGACGGAAGTGGAATTTCCTGTTTTGCGGCCTCCTTAATGTTGTACACCGCACACATCAACGCGATCTC
>NZ_AOMC01000125.1 GCF_000336695.1 Halococcus morrhuae DSM 1307 | reverse complement strand
GTTCGGCGATCCACTCCTCGTCGTGGAGTCCGAGATGGTGTTCGCGCTCGCGATCGACGACGTGGCGGATCACGACGAGTGCGACCTTCGGGATGGCGCGCTGGCTGCCGAAAGCGGTGAGATCGAGATCGATCATCGTGCCGATGGCGCGGTCACGTTGCCACGGCGTCAGCCCGAGGCTGCCACAGAGTGCGTGGGTGAGGCGAAGCTTTTCGAGCCGGTGAGCACGTCGACTGTAGCCTTCCATCGCGGGGTGGCGCTCTTCGTGGAGGCGGCGGACGTTCTCACTGAGATCGCCGTCGGGCGACTCTGGACGTCCAATGCGTGTCGCGCTGGGCGTGACCAGCCCCCAGCGGCGGGTGGTTTCGTCGCGCTGGAGATCGGCACGCGAGACGGTACTATCGCCGGGACGGCGACTCAACCGACCGATCTCTTCCCGATCAGATTGGGACGTCGGCCGTGGAGCGGTTCCACCGTTGGGCATGGTTCGGACGGTAGTAGCTGCTGCGAGTTGAAAGATGCGTCCGTGTCGAACGATCGTCGACCCAGAACACGACGGGTCTCTCTCGTATCTTCACCTTATCGCCAGAACCACTTAAAGAACGACGCGGATGGCCCGCATGATTACCATCCGTCGCATCGATGCTGCGATGGAATCGACTGTCCCGTTCGGACTGTGGCCGCTGTGCTCGACGATTGTAGTTATATTTATTACGCTGATAGGGGATCAAACGATACACTCAGCGATGGCCGCTTCCCAGCTCTCGACGACGAACGATCACGATCACACTGACCACGCATAACTGACATAAACATGAAGAACAAAGGCCATTTCCGATTCCGGATCGTGGAAAACACGCCTCGACTCGTGGTAGCGGACCCATACTACACACTCATAGCGATCGGCCAGACGACGGTGGGAATTCTGGCTGGATTCGTGGGTGTGATCGCCCTTCTCGTCGGAGATGGGGTGAACACGGTGGCGCTCGGTATGGCTGTCATCTGTCTGTTGCTCTATATCGCTCTGGAACTGACCGTGGTTCGTGCAGAATCGCTCCGCGGGCGACTCTCACTCCCCGGTGCGGACGTCTCCGAAACGATCTGCCGGCTGCATCACCATTCCTTCCAGCCGGAGGGGACGACGATCGAGGACCGGTTTGGACTGTCCTCTCGCACACACCCACCGCGAATGGTCTGGCGATGCAGACGATGTGGCGAGGAGCGATGGCTCGAACCGGGTGTCTCGCCCGACTGACGGGCAGCGAGAACCGTGTCGGTATCACCTGGACGCTTGTGTCCGTCCCGACCCAATCTTCATACCGAATGCGTTGCTGATACTACCATATGGATGATCGGACGTGTGTGGTGACCGGTTCGTCACGGGGGATCGGCCGCGGCATCGCCGAATGCTTCGGCAAGCAGGGCGCGAACGTGGTGGTCAACTACCGCCGGTCGGAATCGGCCGCCAACGAGGTCGTCGATCGGATCGAATCGACCGCCGGTCGCGCGATCGCGGTCCAGGCGGACGTCACCGATCGGGAGGAAGTGACGGCGATGCAGGAGGCGACTCAGGAGGCGTTCGGCAGGGCGGACGTGGTGGTCAACAACGCAGGGATCAACCAGGACGTCCTCTTTTCGGAGATGAGCCACGAGCAGTGGGATACCGTCCTCGACATCCATCTCGATGGAGCCTTTCACAGTACGCAGGCGTTCTACGACGACATCGCAGCAGCCGACGAGGGCCGCCTGATCAACATTTCGAGCATCGTCGGCAAGGGCGGCAACATGGGGCAGGCCAACTACGCGACGGCGAAAAGCGGGATCTTCGGGTTCACGAAGACGCTGGCGTTGGAGCTGGCGAACGAGGGCTCGACGGCCAACTGCGTCGCACCTGGCTTCATCGCCACCAGCATGCTCGATAGCGTCCCCGACCGGTTGCAAGAGGACATCACGGAGGACACGCCGCTCGGACGGCTCGGTACGGTCGAGGAAGTCGCCGAGGTCGTTGGCTTCCTCGCGAGCGAAAAGTCGTCGTTCATCACCGGCGAGGTGATCGACGTCAACGGCGGCAAGGACCTGTGAGTGGCGAGCGAACGGCGATCACTCTCGTCGCTCCCGCGCAGTCGGTCGGGACCGTTTCTCCCGACCGTCGGCAGGCGCGTCCATTCTCTCGACATCGATCACCAGAACACCGTCACCATCGACGACGTCGTCGATCCGCCCCACGATGGTAAGGTGCGACTGTGGCGTTGGACCGACGGTGACGGTATCGCCGTCCCGAACGTCCCGTACTGGCCCCTGAACACGGACCTCGGCGAGACAGCGCTCCGGATGGCGGACGCTGAACAGATCGATCTCCTCGACGTTCACGTGTTCGATCTGTTCGCCGTTCCGGCTGAGAGGGACGGCCGCGACGTCGTCCATCGTCTGCCGATCGAGCACTCCGTACGCGTCCCCGGTCGGCTTGTAGCCTCCCTTGGGGCCCGAAATCCCCCTGACGAGCTGCAGCGCTTTGAGGTTCCGCAGTTGACTGCGAACCGTGGTGGAATCTCGCTCGGCTCTCCCGACCACGGTCCCCACTTTGACCGCGGTGTCGCGTTCACGGTAGCAGTCGATCAGTAGCCGGAGCGTTGCCATCTGGCCGTCCGTCAGCTCGACTGCTGTCGTATCGTTTGCTATCGAGGACATCTATCAGTTGGAGACCGCTTCGGAACCGGGGACGGATCGGTTCGCCGCCGATGACTCTCGTTTCACGCGCCGATGTATACTGTCGGACGGAACCGTCGAGAATCCATAACACGAACGTCCACTCGCTGTAGTGTGCTTCCGAACGCCGATCTTCACGCACTTCGATCCGACGAGAACGGCCGTTCGGGAGCAACATTGACTCCCGAATGGTCGACCGCCCACAGAACCATGTTCCCACAGCTATCATTCGGGCGTATCATGGCCACCGACGGGCCCGACTCCAGAGACCGATATCTGACGAAACGGAACTTTGCGCGATTTTACAAGTGGCTCACGATCCTTGGCGTTGCGGCTGCTGTAGCGACTGTTGTCGCCGGGGAGATCATCTTGAACGCGATTACGGGAACGATAATCGGATGCTGGCTCCTCGCGAGCCTGTTCGTGTTCGCCCACTTCGGCATCAAAAACAGCACGCATGGGATCTAGGGACGTGTTTTATCCTACTCATCACATGCCGTGAGCATTCACAATCTCGATTCTCCTTCCACCCCTCGTTCACCGCTCGTGATCGCGACGACCACTCGGTAGGGGGGGGGGGAAGAGGACTATCCCGGTTTCAGTCGTCGTCCTCGGCGAGAATCCGATCGGGGATCGTTCCGCCGGGAGTTTCGTCGGGGGTCGACGTCTCCCGCAGGACGAACCGCTTGCGGATCACGTCGTAGGCGAAGACGATCGTCCCGAGGATCAACAGCGTGTCGCCGGGGAAGCGCGCCCAGAACAGCAGTTGGACGAGATCGCCGTTGTAGAAGGCCAGCGAGCGCGCGGCGTCGTAGCCCTGCGTGAACGCCGTTTCGAGCTGGAGGAAGCCGATCGGCAACAGCGAGATGAGCACCATGATGGCGAGGCCGGTGTTCCAGAGCCAGAACGCCCACCGGAGCCGGCGCTCGTTCCACCGGTCGGGATCGACGGTGAGCCGGAGCATATACACCGCCATCCCGAGCGCGAGGAAGCCAAAGGCCCCGAACATCGCCGCGTGGGCATGGGCCACCGTCATGTAGGTGCCGTGCTCGTAGTAGTTGATCATCGGGAGATTGATGAAGAATCCCAGCACGCCAGCGCCGAGGAAGTTCCACGCGCCAGAGGCGATGATGAACATGAAGGGCAATCGGTAGGCGAACGATTCGTCGCTCGTCGCGAGTGCGCGATACTGCCCGAGTGCCTCGAAGAGGATGAGGATCAGTGGGATGAGTTCGAGCGTCGAGAAGATCGAGCCGAACGGGATCCAGACGTCGGGCAGGCCGACCCACCAGTAGTGGTGTGAGGCACCGATGACGCCCGAGCCCATCACGAACAGCGCCTGGAGCATGACGGCCTTCTCCGCCGAGCGCTTCTCCAGGAGCCCCATCGAGACGAGCGTGATGCCGATGACGGCGACGATGAAGAACTCGAAGGAGCCCTCGACCCACATGTGGACGACCCACCAGCGCCAGAACTCCGTCATCACCATGTTCGTCTGTGGCGTGTAGAGCACGCCGGCGACGAACAGCAGGCCGATCGAACCGCCGGCGTAGATGATCATGTGGGCGAGCCCGTAGCGCGATTCGCGGTCGAGCATGGGCTTGAACCCGCGATAGAGCAGGATCGTCCAGAGGACGAACCCGAGGAGCAAGCCGAACTGCCAGAGCCGCCCGACCTCGACGTACTCCAGCCCTTCGTTGCCGAGGATCCACCAGAGCGGGTTGTCGGTGCCGATAACGCCCTTGAAGCCGAGCCAGACGCCCACGAACCCGCCGACGACCACGACGACGAGCGCGCCCAGCAGCACGTTGACGAGCGTGCGCTGGTGATCGGGTTCGTGGCCGGTGAGCAGGCCGGGCAGGAAGAGGCCGGCACCGATCCAGAGCGTGGCGACCCAGAGGATGGCGAGGTCGAGGTGATACGTTTTCGAGATGGCGAAGGGGAGCCACTGGAGGATGTCGATCCCGAGGAGTTCGCCGAGCCCGAAGAAGCCGTCGCGTTCGACGTAGTAGTGCGCGAGCAGCGCGCCGAAGAGCACCTGCACCACGAACAGCAACGCGGCGATGGGGATATATCGCGTCGCGGCGCGCTGGCTCGGCAGGAGATCGACCTCGCGCGGGTCGGGGATATCGATGCCGGCGATCTCGGGTTCGGCGAGTTCGATCGAGTGGTAGAGCCAGACGCCGATGCCCGCGCCCGCGATGAGCAGCACCATCGCGACGGCGCTCCAGACGACCGTCGGGCCGGCGGGCACGTTGCCTGCGACGGGGTTGTACGGCCAGTTGTTCGTGTAGGAGTAGTCCGCACCGGGCCGGTCGGTGTGGGAGACCCACGCGGTCCAGAGCGCGAAGTCGGCGAACCGCCGTGCATCCTCCGGGTTTTCGATCATCCCGGCCGGCACGCCGCGCTCGCGCGCACCGTTCGCGTAGCGGTCGACGTACTCCTCGCGGATCTGCCGGTGGGCGAACAGTTCGGCGGCGGAGTATTCGACCGGGCCGCCGTCGTAGTCCGTGTCGAGTTCGTTCGTCACTCGGCTGTCGATGGCCGCCTGTCGGGCGTCAGGCAGGGAGCGGTAGGACTGGCCGCGGCGCTCGTTCGCGTAGTATTCCTGCATATACTGGGTCTTGAGATCGAGCGCATCGGCGGTGAAATCCTCGCCGAAATAGGCTCCGTTGCCGAGGATCGACCCGTGGTTCATCAGGCCGTTCGACTGAAACGTGGCCTTGCCGGCCTGGATCCGTTCGTCGGTGGCGATCGTTTGGCCGTCCGGGCCGACCACCTCCTGTGGGATTGGCGGGGCGTTCTGATACGAGTAGAGCGCGCCAGCGCCCATGACGACGAGGTTGGCCACGAACACCACGACGAGGATCTTCGCGAGCGTCTTTCGGGTGACGTCCATGCTACGTCGGTGCTTCGACGGCCACTTCAATATGAGCCGGGACGATTCTCATTCGCCGATATCTCCCGAACACGTTCGCCAGCAGCAAGCTCGTGGGATCCGCCACCGATCCGAAACGGCAGAATCGTCGTCCAATACGCTTCGTTCCCCACCCTCCCCCATCTTCTCCTCTCCCCTCATCCGCGCGCTCACACTCAGTCGACGTAGAGCGAATACAGGATGATCGCGAACCCGCCCGCGGTGAACGCGCTCTCGACGAGGAGCGCGTGGCTCTGGTCGACCGGGACGATCTGGTCGACGATGCCGGCCACGAACGCGCCGAGCGTGATCACGGCGAAGCCGATCGTGAGTGCGCGAAGGGCAGGTGATTCGGTTCGCCGGTAGGCCTTGTACGCGAAATACGTTATCAGCCCGCCGAGCGAGAGACTCAACACCTTGAGAACGGTCACTGCGGTCGCGACGAGTGCGCTCATTTCTTTCGTACCTCCGCCCAGAGCTCCGAGAGCTGCTTCTCCGGCGTCTGTTCGGGCTGCTCGATCGTCAGTTCCAGCGATCGATCCTCTTCGAGATCGATATGTATCGCCTCGAAATCGAGTGCGTACCGTGCCGTGTGTCGACCGCTGGCTCTGACCTCGGTTTGCTCCTCGATCAACGAGGCGTCGGCGAGCCGTTCGAGCTTCCGGTAGGTCGTCGAGAGCGGCACGTCACAGTCCTTCGAGAGCTCCTTGGCGGTCATCGGCTCCTCCATCCGCTTGATGATGGTGCGGCATTCGGGGTCGTCGAGGGCATCGAAGACGACCTGTAGCTGTGGATGGTCGGCGGCGAACGGATCACGCCCCATCTTTGTCCCCCATCTGGATATCGTCTCGTGTTCGATCGGTCGATCGGTCACGGGCGGTTTGAACGTGCTCATTCGTCGTGGGTAGCGGTGCTCTCACGCCGACGGCTGCTCGCCACCGTCGGTGGACGCGTGGCCATCCCATCTCATGGTCGCTCCGCCGGCGTCGAATCGGGGAGGTTCTCGACGAACTGTTTGATGATTTTCTCCTCGGCCCGATGGAGCGTTTCGCTGCACGTCGATTTCGCCAAATCCGATTCCGCAGCGAGATCGGTCAGCGAGCAGCGTCGCGGCGTATCGTAGTAGCCCTCTTCGATGGCCGCGCGGACGAGTTCGAGCTGCGTGTCGGTGAGGAGCTGTGTCGGCTCGATGTGGCGGTGGATCTCGTTGACGGTGAACGGGATCCCGAACTGTTCGAACTGCGTGCCGAGCTCCGAGAGCCGTCGCTGCGGTGCGGTGACCTCCCAGATGGCTTCCCCCTCCTCGATGGTGAACGGCATCTCCAGCGGGACGCCCGAGTCCTGGATCGGGAACAGCAACAGCGGCGTCGTCGTCTCGAACTGGATCAGTGCCTCATCGCTCTGCTGACGGAGGATATCGAGTTCGACGACGGATTCGCTCGCCGCGATGTCGTCCAGGATCGAGGGGAGGTTCTCGCTCGTGATCTCGGCGAGGCCGACGCCGGCGTCGTCGCCGGCGAGCGCCGCGAGGATGCGAACGGTCGCTGCCGGGTGTGTGCGCGATATCTCCCCGATCCAGATGTGTTCGGGGATCGTGAGCGTGAGATTGGCTCGTGGCATCGTCGACAGTGGAACGTCTTCGGCCCGGACCCCAATCAGTGTTCCCGAATATGTTCGACCACGGGACGACGTGCGTGGGAACGAACATCATCGGCGGAACGGCTATTCCTATCGGTAGTTGAGAACGTCCATGCCAACCGGACCGACGGCGGACGGCACGCGCGAGCTCGATGTCCGAACGATCGACGGCGAACCGTTTGGCGAGATCATGGCGGCGCTCGACGAACTCGACGGCGGCGAGACGCTCGTGCTCGTCAACAGCTTCGAGCCAGAACCGCTCTACGCCGTTCTCGCACGGCAGGGCTACGCCCACGAGACCGAACGTGCCGGCGACGAGTGGCGCGTGTCGATCACGAAGGCCTGACCGAACACCTTCGGGAAAACGGTTTGGGGTCCCCGAGAAATACGAGTACGTGCATGTCGGACACACTCGATCTCCGTGATATCCCGGCCCCGAAACGCCATCCGAAAGTCCACGACGCGTTCGGCAATCTGGAGAGCGGCGAGGCGCTGACGCTGGTCAACGACCACGATCCGAAGCCGCTATTTTACGAGATGCAGGCCGAAATCGCCGACTTCGACGCCGAGAGATACGAAGTCGAGGAGCGTGGCGAGAACGAGTTCGTCGCGACGCTGCCGAAGAAGTAGACACTCCGGCGCAGCCCGTTTTCAGCATCTGCGCGTCGGAGCAATCACGACCGATTCAGGGGTCCGCCATCCAGATGACGGTGACGACGCCGGGATCCGCCTCGATCGTCTCGTACTCGTAGCCACGGTCGGTGAGTCTCGGGTACAGATGCTGTGGAGCACGGTCGTTCACCTGCACCAACACGGTTTCGTCGTCCATTGCGACGAGTCGTTCGAGGGTGTTCTGGAGCGGCTGTGGCGGCGGGAGATCACGGGCGTCCATCGTCTCCCTCGCTCGGTCCGGCGGCGCTTCGGTATCGGTCACGTACTCGTCCACGGCGGGCATGAGTGAATCGACGGACCGGATACCCTCGAACAGTTCCCCGAAGATGTTCACGCAATCGTCGTCAGGCCTGATCGCCTCGAAGATCGCGTTCTCCGCTGCCGATACGCCGAACACGTTCGGGAGGTTGCTTTCCCGTTCCGGAGCCCAAGACAGGATATGGCGAGCGTGTCCCACAACGATGCCGAACCGATCACCGACCGTCTGCACGACAACTCCTGGTCGGCGAACCTCGAAAAACCGCGCCACGCCGACGACAGGGAGCTGGTCGTCGAGCAGGCGCTCGACGCGATCGAACACACGGTCCCGGGCAACCACGTCAACCTCGTCACGCACGGCGACCACGGCCATCCGCAGGAATATCTCTTCGACGCGCTCGCCGACGAATACGGCGACGAGATCGAATGGAGCTACGTCGAACAGTGTGGCTGTGGCGGCCACGTCACCCGCGTCCACGTCTGATCGATGGCGACCGACCCATGGGCGATCGACACCAGCCAGCGCCCGTTCGTCCTCATCTGGGAGGTCACGCAGGCGTGTGCCCTCGCCTGCAAACATTGTCGGGCGAACGCGCAGCCCCAGCGACATCCGGACGAACTCACGACGGCCGAGGGCAAGCAGTTGCTGGACGACATCCGTATTTTCGGCGACGGACAGCTCGTCGTGCTGTCCGGTGGCGATCCGCTGGCTCGCGACGACACCGTCGAGCTCGTCGACTACGGGACGGACAACGGGCTGCGGATGACGCTCACGCCGAGCGGGACGACGTCGCTCACCGCCGACCGAATCCAGGCGCTGGCCGACGCGGGCCTACGCCGGATGGCGCTGAGCATCGATGGCGGCTCGGCCGCGGCTCACGACGAGTTCCGTCAGGAACGGGGCAGTTTCGAGCAAACGCTGCGGGCAGCACGCGACGCCCGTGCTGCCGGCGTCCCGATACAGATCAACACCACCGTCTGCGCGGACACCGTCGCCGAACTACCGGCCATTCGGGATCGCGTTGCGGAGCTCGGTGCCGTGCTCTGGTCGGTGTTCTTCCTCGTCCCGGTCGGGCGGGGACGCGTTCTCGATCCGATCTCGCCCGACTGTGCGGAACGGGTCATGGAGTGGCTGTGTACCGTCGGCGACGACGCACCGTTTGGGATCAAGACGACCGAGGCACCCCACTACCGACGGGTCGCGATCGAACGCGGTCGCGCCGACCACGCGACCCGATCGCCGGCCCCGGACGGCATCGGCCGGCGAATGGGGATCACCGCCGGGAACGGGTTCGCGTTCGTCAGCCACACTGGCGAGCTGTACCCCTCGGGCTTCCTGCCGCAGGCGGCGGGGAACGTCAAACACGAGGACGTCGTCGACGTCTATCGCGAGTCGGCATCGTTCCGGCGTCTCCGCGATCCCGACGCACTCCGGGGGAAATGTGGCGCGTGCGAGTACCGGTACGTCTGCGGCGGGAGTCGTTCGCGAGCGTACGCGTACACGGGTGATCCACTGGCGAGCGATCCGCTCTGTGCGTACATACCCGACGAGTACGACGAAGCACCGCCCGACCAGCAGTTCACTGCCTGACGAGCGTGATCGATGACCCAGAGCACCGAAAACGGTGGTCGTGATCGTCCGAATCGCGTTTCGCAGCGATCGGCCGATCCGAATGTGTCACGAGAGCGCGCCATCGAGCGGCTGCACGCCCACGCGGACCGGATCGAGCAGCGGGAGCTCCGGACCGCCCTCACGAAACTGGACCAGCACGGAACCCTCACCGATGCCCAACGGGCCATCGTCGTCGACATGGCGGACGCGCTCGTCGACGAGTTGCTGGCTCCGCCGACACAGTCGCTTCGAAACGCGTCGTCGACGGATCGCTCCGATGTGCGGACGGCGCTGGAGCTGTTCGATCCGGACACGCTATCGAACGAGTGACGATACTGAGATGATCTCTGGCGTCGAATCCGCGTTTCTCGACGGTATCCTGATCGTCATACCGTCAGAGAGGCGGGGGGAATCACACTGTCGGCGCGATTTCGTCCTCCCTGAGATAACACTGGGGGTCGGGGGCGAACGGATCGTCGTGCACCGCAAGCGCCCGGAGTCGTGATGCTCCTCGACAGATATTCTGATATTGACAGTCAGCACACCGTCCTGACAGTCGCTGCTCTCGGCTGCGCAACGCTCTCAGGAGTGGGTTCGACTCGTCGTCCCAGAGAGCGCTGAACGGGCGATCGCGGACGTTGCCGAGGCTGTAGTTCTGCCAGAACTGTGTGAGATGGACGTTGCCCTGATAGTCGATGTCGGCGACACGTTCGCCGGTCGGATCGCCCCCGTTTCGGCGGAGATAATCGTCTATCCGTTCGGCTCTGGCCTCACTCAGATGCTCGCGCGCGTATTCGACGAGATAGGCGGCATCGGCGTAGTTGCCCACGAGCAACGTCTCGATCTCGTCGTCGTGGTCGTGATATCGTCGTGTAAGGTCACACAGCTGCTTCACGGCAGCCCGTTTCTCTTCCGGCGAAAGATCGGCGTCGACGATCCCCGCACCGCGACCACCGTAATCGAGATGGTAGAAACAGAACCGATCGACGCCCTCGTCGTGGAGGAGTGCAACGACAGCGGGGAGATCCGCTGCGTTCCGCTCGGTGATCGTGTATCGGAGCCCGGTCTTGAGGCCGGCGTCGAGACACGCCCTGATCCCACGAACGGCCGCATCGAACGCACCGTCCCGTCCCCGGAACGCGTCGTTCCGTTCGGGCAATCCGTCGACCGAGATGCCCGCATACTTCAGGCCCGCCTCGCGCAGCTCCCGTGCGATATCAGGGGTGACGAGCGTGCCGTTCGTCGAGAGCACGGGACGGATGCCGCTCGCGTCCGCGTACTCGATCAGTTCGGGCAGATCGTCACGGACGAGCGGTTCGCCACCGGAGAACAACACGACCGGGACGCCGTAGTCGGCGAGATCGTCGAGCACGCGCCTGCCCTCCTCGGTAGTGAGTTCGCCGTCGGCGGTTTCGGTGTCGGCGGCCGCGTAACAGTGTGAGCAGGAGAGATTGCACTGTTTGGTGAGGTTCCAGACGACGACCGGCCGTCGTTGTTTGTGGTCGGTGATCTGTGGTTTCGCGGATTCGCCGGCAGCGTCGTAGCGGAGGCCGTCACCCTCCGCGTCGAGACCACAGAGGAGTTTGCTGATCGAGATCATGCGCTATGGCCTCGCTCGTCGCGTTCTTTCGCGGGATCGATCGACACGGCCCGTTCGTCGATCGTTGTTCTGGAATATCGCCGCACGTCGGCCGCTGGACAGAGCCACAGATCGGTCGCGTACCGGCCGAACAGCGCCGTTGCCTGCGTCCGAGCAGCCTCGATCGTGGGCGCGGACACGCTCCCGACGTGCTGCAGTGGATCGGTCGTCTCACTCCGAACGAAAACTTCCCATTCACGATCGACCGCATCACGGGGCTGCTCACCGACGCGAGACCAGTTCGATTGCTCGGCCATGGTTCCACACGCGAGCCACGATGCAAACGTTCCTTTCCCGATGATGTTCGGCGATGATTGGCGATCACGGCCGCTCCGCCGGCGGGAGCCGAACCCGTTTCGCGATCGATTCTTCGATCGAGAGCCGCATCGTGATCTCCGTTGCCAGCCGATCGCTCACGTCGAAGCCGATGTTGTCGTAGACGGTTCTGGCTCGTTCGTTCTCCGCGGCGACGGTCAGTACGAGCGCGCCGTGATCCCTGTCGTCGGCGTGGGCGATGAGCTGTCGAATCAGTTCGGTGCCGATGCCCCGATTCTGGTGAGCGTGGTGGACGAACACGACGATATGTGGCTCCTCGTCGTCCAGCGGTGCGGCCGCGATATGGCCGATCACGTCGTCATCGGCGAGCGCGACGAGATTCCACCCGTTCGACGTGAGGTGGTCGAGCCAGTCCTCGATCCCGTTACGCGACTCCGGTGGCAGCCCGAGCGTTCTGCTGTCCGCATCGATCGCCCCGTACATCCGCACCAGTGCGTCCCGATGGCCCGGCTCGTACGGTCTGACCAGCAGTGCCGTCCCGTCGTTATCGACGAACCGTGGGCAGCGTGGCGGACAGTATTTCGTCCCCTCACAGCCGGAGTAGTCCCACCCATCGCAGGCGACGCCTACGGCCTCGGAGCGATCGGCCATACTGGTACTCGGTCACAACGACCGGAATACGCTGTTGCGAACATCTTCGCATCGGTCGTCGATTCCGTTTTCATCCCGTCGAAAATTCCGGTGGCCGCGAACGGGTTCGGGACAGCAGTTACCGTTTCTCGGGTTCGATACACGACCATGCCCGAGTTCCCATCGCCGTTTTCCAGGGCGGACGATACCCTCTTCGATCGCTATCACGAGTTCGTTCCGGAGAACCTTCCGGGACCTGGCCCGTTTCTCGACGGTCACGACGTTCTGACCGACGACCGCCACACGGCCTTCCACCGGCTCACGAAACGGCTGTTCGACGAGCGCGGCGTCTACGACATGACGTTCGGCTACAACCTCGCACGGCTCAATCTCGACGATCGCCATCCGGCTGCGGGCTACCGCTACGCCAAGGAGGCCGACGGTCCTTCGACGCTCCGTGCGGAGTTCACCCCGACGACACCGTTCTGCCCGCAGAGCCACACGCTCACCATCGGCTCGTTTCGCGCGTGGAACGGCCTGACCGACCGCCACGAGTACGATCGCGTGCGCGTTCGCGTCCATCCGATGCATCAGCGGAGCACGGCCATCAACGACCGTCTCGACGAACTCGACGCGCGCTATCGCGACACCGGGCGGATCGACGAAGCGGGCGGAAGCGCGACGGCCGGATCGAGACGTCAGCCGGGATCGGTCGGCGGGGCACAGCCACCGTTCTGAGATCGACGACGAGCGTTCGACCGTCCGGAAGCAACGTCGGTCTTCATGGACCCTGGACGGTGTCCGGTTCGATGTCGCCGCTGGCTATCGACTGCGATTCTTTGGAATCAATCGGTTTCCTGCGGGGCGAACACGAGTACCTGTCTCTTATACACATCT
>NZ_AOMC01000124.1 GCF_000336695.1 Halococcus morrhuae DSM 1307 | reverse complement strand
AGTTGCTGGTCGGCTTCGAGCGTGAGACGGATGGTACGCGGCGCGTCGTGCTCGAACACCACCGCGTGCGGTGCTCCATCCAGTTCGTCGAGGCGTACGTGTTCGGGTTCAGGTTCGGTCATGGGTTCGGATTCAGTCGTTGTCATCGATCTTCGTCTTCTATATCATTGCTCCATTGTCATCGCTTCCACTCCGAACATGATCGGGTGAAGAGGTGGCGGGGGAAAGAGAGGCTGGATCAGCGCTCTTCGGGCCGGGAGTCGACGGCACGTGATTCACGTGACGCCGGAATGAGGATACGCCCGAGTCCCTGTGGGCTGTGATCGCGAACGACCAGCACCATGTTCCCGACGAAGAGAGCGAATCCGACGAGTGCGGCGATACCACCGACGGCGAACACGGCATCCGGAACGGCGAATCGCTCGCCGACGACGAGCAGCCCAGTACCGACAACGAGCGCGACGAGATCGGCGGTGGCGACGCGCGCGTCGTAGAGATCGTCGATCATTGGCACCGTCTCGTAGCCGAGCCGGTCGCTGTAGCGATGTACCCAGACGATGAACGGGACGACGTGATAGAGCGTGCCGAGCACCACGAATCCGATGACGCCGAACGCGAGCAGGTGAGCGCTCTCGGTGCCGAACAGCGTCGCGCGGGCGAGCGGATCGTCGAACCACGCTGGCGCTGTCACCAGCGCCCAGAGCAGCATCGCAACGGCCACGACGGCGTACCGCGACAGCATCGGCGTCCACGGAACCCGCGTTTCGAAGAGCCGCCTGACGAGGATCACACCGATGGCGAGGACGCTCGCGACGACGAGCAGCCCACCGATACGGGCGAGAGCTCCGTTCGCCACGAGGCGGCCAGCGGCGAGTGCCAGTACGCCGGTGGGATAGGCGATCTCCTCGAACCGTTTGAGCGGGCGATCGATGCCGTGCAGCGAGGTCTGCGTGAACATCGTTCCCAGCTGATAGAGCGCGCCGAGCACCGTCGCGAGCACCGCGCCGAAGACCGCGAGCGTGGCGTGCGCCATGAGAACCTGCTCACGCGGGAGCGCCGATCCGAACAGTGGCTGGGTGAAATCGATCGCCAGCAGCACGCCAAATATCGTCAGCAGGAGGAACGTTCCGAGCGCGAACGCGAAATGGCGCTCGGTCACGTCGAACGGACGAGCGCACAGCAGCGTCCGGCCGACGTTGTAGACGAACAGCCAGAAGCCGACGAGCATGACCGATCCGAACAGCGGGAGCCAATCGAGGCTCCCCGCGAGCAGCGCCGTGACGAACCCGACGAGTCCGGGAGTGAGCAGCCACAGCTGCGCGAGCGCGAGTCGGCGCGAATGGAGTTCGACGCCCGACCAGACCGGCACGAACTGCGTCATCGCGCCCATGATGGTGAGACAGATCCACCCGACGAAGAGCAGATGGAGGTGCGAGAGCTGCGTCAGCCCGACTCCGCCAGCAACCGTGTCCACGAGCCCGAGCAGACCGCCGAGCAGGAGAAAGCAGAAGCCAACGACGAAATGTGCCAGCGGGATCGTCATCGGCGGCTGTCGATCCGTTTCGAGATCGCCCACGATCGCGCTCATGCGCCCGCCTACGACGGCCAGCCACCTCGCAGTACCCCCGAACTGGTTCGGCAGCGTGCTGCGAGCCGGACGGATCGGCGTTTTCTAGCCCCGACGCCGGACTCGTGTCGACGGTTCGCGTCATCGTCGGCTCCGCGGCCCGGTTCCGAGAGTCGTTCGTGAGCGCTGCCCGATCAGATCGCGTCCTCGATGTTCGCTCGCACCTGTGCCAACGCTTCGTCGCCCCGCCCGTCGATCTCGGCCACACGCCCCTCGATCTCCTCGCCGACAGCCGGCTCCTCGATCAGTTCGAGATTGGCCCGGACGGTGAACACCGCCGCTTTCAGCGCCGCGTGAGCGAGGAAGGCACCGGTTCCGGCGTCGGCCAGCGCGTTTCGATTCCCCTTCGCCGTCACCGCTTTGGCGTGATCGAGTACGTCGAGACAGGCTTCGGCGATATCCAGCGGCACGTCGGCAGCACGGCGCGATCTCTCGTCGATCAGTTCGGCACGCCCCTCGTCGGTCGACGCCGCGAACGCGGCCTGCAGCTCGTCGACGGCGGTCGAATCCTCGTCCGCGAGCTCCAGCAGGTGTGCCCGGCGTGTTTCGAGTTCAGTACGAACGGTCGAGAGCCCGGCCCCCACATCGCCGTCGTCTTTCTCGATCGTATGGATACACACCATCTCGCAGAGCGCTGCACCGAATGCACCGCCAACGGCAGCGACTGCACCGCCGCTCGGCGTGACTGCGCGTGCTGCGACGTCGTCGAGGAATTCGGCGATCGTTTGCTCGGCGAAGGCCATGTTCGACCGGTCGTGATGGGCTGTCAAATATCTGTTCCGCTCGCCGGTCCCGCTATCGGCGAAATCCGGAAAATAGCTATGGATAGTGCTCCCTTCAGTCGTACCAGACCTCGAATTTCCGTCGAGAAAGACGCGAGAGGCGTTTCGGGACCATGCGCCGACGAATACGACTACCGGTGAGTGCGTTCAGCACAACGTATATCAGCACCGTGCCGCCAGTTGTCGAGTGATGGTCGAGACCGACGGGCGACGAACGCGATCGTGGGCGACGCTCGGCGCTGCGGCAGGGAGCGCGGTCGGTCTGGAACTCCTTTCGCGCCGACTGTTGCGGCGATACGGTGAGGGATTGAACAGCATGCCGACGGTCGTTCTAGAGGAGTTCCCGGAGATCGACCGGGCGCTGCTCGAAAAGCTCTCCAGCTTCGATGCGGAACTCGGCTGGTGTCCCCAGCCCGAGCAAACGAAACAGAAGGACACCGGCGATCATCTCCCGGGCGAGGAGGTCCGTACCGTCGTCGAGTATTCGACCGACGAGTACGGCAGTCGGGTCTGTCCGGCCGCCGACCGCGATGAGAGTACCGACATCTCGATCTCGACCTACGGGGATTCGTACTGTTTCTGTCGAGAGGTCGACGACGACGAGACCTTCCAGCACCATCTCGCCGAAAAGCTCGATACGCACGTCGGCAACTACGGCGGCGGCAACTATGGCCTCGATCAGGCGCTCATGCGGCTGCAACGACAGTATCCGGAGGACCCGACCGACTACGTGATCGTCCTCGTCACGGCGTCGTCGATCGCCCGGATTCTGAGCGTCTGGAAACACTATCAGGAGTTCGGCAACGTGCTCGCGGTGAAGCCGCGCTACCGGCTCGACGACGGCTCGCTGGAGAGCGTCGAGACGCCGATCACCGAACGGGAGGACCTGCTCGACCTCGAAGACCACGCCGAGTTCCTCCGTTCGCACGACTACCACTACGACCACTGGTTCAAACCGCATCTCGCACGGTTCCCGTACGCGACCGACCTGCTCGCCCCGCCGGAACAGCTCCGCTATCTCGCCGCTGCCGGTCTGGAGGACGTCGAAGGGCGACTCGGCGTCTCGCTACCCGGTATCGACACCGCCCGTGCGAAGACGCGCTCGGGAGTCAGGCTCGAACAGCCACGGGTTCGCTACCACGAGGAGCTCTACGACCGGAAGGCCGACCTGTTCGAGGCGATCGTCGGCGAGTTCGTCGACTACGCCGACCAGGAGGAGTTTACGCCGGTGTTCGCGATAGCCGGTCAGTTGCGCTATGCAGCCTACGAGGCGACCCACGGCCCCATCTACGGCGATCTGCTCGATCGGCTCGACGAGCGCTACCCGATCCTGGAGACCATCGACATCCCACGCCACTTCGAGGAGGCCGACGATCCGGAAGCCGTCGAGTCGCTCTACGTCCAGCGCGGCGAGGGCGGCCACTACAGCTCGGCGACCAACGAACGCATCGCCGACCTGCTCGTCGCGGAACTGTTCGACTGAACCACGACCGAGGCCGTAGTGCGCGAGCCGTCAGTTTTCGAGCGCCTCGTCAGCGTTGTCCCGCGGTCGGTAGCCGAGCGCGCGCTGTGTTTCGGTCAACGAGAGATAGCGCTCGTCGTTTCGGGAGACGCCGTGGCCGGCGACCGGACTCTCGGCGAGTTCGGCCGTGGCCGCTCGTTCCAGAAAGTCGCGACAGTCACGATGACTGAGCCACATCGCGCGGGCGAAGCGGGCGTACGCCTCGGGATACTCGTGGTCGGGGTTCTCCTGGGTGTCCCGTAGCTCCTCGCGATCCATCAGCCAGCCGATGCGTGCGTGGACCACCTCGATATCGTGGCGGGCGGCGTAGTAGTTACCGATGGCCTCGCCGGCGACCTTCGTGATCCCGTAGTAGGAGTCGGGTCGTGCGTCGGTGTCCGAGAAGACCGGCGGCGCGTCCGGCCGCATCGTTTCGGGCTCGCCCGGATCGACGACATCGGCCATGTTGACCGCGTGGTTCGAGCTCGCGTAGACCACGCGATCGAGCCCGTTGGCGACGGCAGCCTCGTAGGCGTTGTAGACGCCGTCGATGTTGACTTCTCGTACGTCGTCCCAGTCGGCGTACGCCGAGGCGTTGCCCGCGAGATGGACGAGGACGTCCTGGCCGGCGAGCGCCTCGGTGAACGCCTCGCGATCGGTCACGTCGCAGACGATCCCGTCGATGTCGTCCTCGTCGTCGTAGGTGAGTGGCGTCACGTCGTGATCGTCGAACCCCTTCAACAGTGTTCGTCCGACGTTGCCCGCCGCACCGGTGATGGCGATCCGTGTCATCGATCGCCCGTAATCGGGGTCGGCACATAGCCTTTGATCAGGAACATGCGCGCCCGTAGCGATGCACCAACCGGCACGACCCCCCTCCCCTCATGGCCGTCGTCGGCTCCGTCCGAACGCGCGCCGAAACGAGAGGAGATAGGGTTTTCATCCCGGGCGTTCTACGGCAGGCCATGAGATGTGTTATCGTTGGGTATGGGCGTGTCGGTACCCGCACGGCCGACCTCCTCGCCACGGAGGGTCACGAGGTGGTCGTTGTCGAGAACGACCCGGCGAAGGTCGAGAGCGCCCGCGAGAGCGGATTCACGGTCGTCGAGGGCGACGGCTCCGCGACGGCGGTGTTGGCCGAGGCCGATCTCGATGCGGCCGATGCCGTCGGCGGGCTCACCGGCGATCCCGAGACCAACTTCGCGGTCTGTGCCGTCGCCAACGACCACGGCTGTCGGACGGTGTTGCGCATCAGCGAGGAGTTCTCGGCGGCGGTCTACCGCGAGTACAGCGAGGGTGTCGACGAGATCATCTATCCCGAACAGCTCGGCGCGGCCGGGGCGAAGACGGCGCTCCTCGGCGGGGATTTCAGCGTGCTCGCGGACATCACCGAACGGCTCTCGGCGGCCTCGCTCACCGTGCCCGAGGACTCGCCCGTCGTCGGCGAGCGCGTCGTCACCCTCGACGTGCCCGATGCGGCGCGGATCTACGCTCACGGGCGGGCCGGCGAGTCGTTGACGATCCCGCTTCCACGGACGGCGATCGAACCGGGTGATCGTCTCGCGCTCATCGCCGATCCCGACGCGGTGGCAAGCGTTCGCGCAACGATCCACGGTACCGATGCGTCGCTTTCGGACGATGCAACGAAAGGGGAGGGGAGGGCCGCCGAGGCGGGGACCTCGGGGCGCGCGAGTGGGGAGGATGGGGAGTGAACCGGTGGCGCGCCCATTCGGGACAATTGCCGGGTGATACTTAACTCCGCGTCAGACAACCGCACGACGCATCGCCTTCAGCCGTCGTAGTCGTCGAGGCGCGTGCGCGAGGAGTCGCCGGTGAGCTCGTCGAAATCCGTCCCCGATTCGAGCGCCGTCTCCTTTTTGACGCGGTAGTTGCCGCCGTCGGTGGTGTAGCACTCGCTCGGGTGGAAGAAATACCAGTCCTCGCGGTCGAACCGTACTCCAATACGGGGTTTCGCGCCGAAGTTCTGGGAGAAGAAGACGAGCGCCTCGACCTCCTCGCCGGTGAGGTAGATCGGATCACCCGACGAGGATTTCGCCTCGATGGCGTAGAACGTCTCGCCGTTGCCGGCGAGCGCATCCGGCAGTTCGCGCTCGGTGGCGCTGCCGCTGGCTGGCGCGCGCATCACCGCAAAGCCCGCGGCGTCGAGGCGGTTGACGAGCTCGCGCTCGCGCCGGTCGCCCTTTGCGTGTGACATCTATTTCTCGGATTCGCGGTCATCGGTCAAAACACCGTTGTTTGTCGACTCTCGATCGTGATCTGCTGCTGACCAACACTCGTTCGGCGTTCGTTTACCGAGACGGCTGATCGCCAGTCTAAATAAAGTATATTCGATATACTTTTACTAAGATCGACCTTTGCGTCGCTAATGAAAGACGGCCATCTCGTGGATGAACCCGTTCCGGGCGAATATCTCCCGGCCGATTCGGGTGCGTCGCTCCCCGCATCGAAGTTCTATCTCCCGGACGATCTCCCACCGGACCTCACTCTCTCGGCGGAACTCGTGTCGATCCACGGTCGTGCGATGCACTCGCTCGGCCGGCTGGACGGGCTCTGGAGCGAGATCGACGATCCGGACACCGTGTTCGGTCTCTTCGTCTACAAAGAGGCCGAACAGTCCTCACAGGTCGAGGGTACGCAGGTCACGGTCTCGGACATGTATCGGCAGGGCTCCGACTCGAAGGACGTTCGTGAAGCGAGGAACTACGCGGAGGCGCTTCGCGACGCAACTACTCGACTGACGTGTGAGGGACGCACGCGCGAGACGCTCTCGATCACGCTCCTCAAATCGCTTCACCGTTCGCTGATGGAATCCGATCGAACCGACGACCCACACCCCGGTGCGTTCCGTTCACAGCACGTTTGGATCGAGGAGGAGACGAACGGTATCGGTCGTCGCATCCGTTTCGTGCCGCCGAAGCCCGATGTCGCGGTGTCGAAGATGGACGACTTCGAGCAGTACATGCAGTCCGCCGGCCGCTATCCCGACCTCGTCGATATCGCCGTCCTCCACTATCAGCTCGAAACGATCCACCCGTTCGTAGACGGTAACGGCCGCGTCGGGCGGCTGTTGATCGTGCTCATGCTGATCGCGTCGGACATCCTCGTCCATCCGCTGTTCTATCTCAGTTCGTACATCCGTCGCAACCGGGACGAATACACCGACCGCCTGCTGGCCGTCAGCGAGAACGGCGACTGGGACGCATGGCTGGCGTTCTTCCTCCAGGGAATCAAAGAACAGGCCGACGAGGCGTTCAGTCGTGCGAAGCTCCTTCTCGGATTGCGCGAGGAGTACCGGACACGGTTTCGGGATGCTCCCCCGTCCGTCCGCCAGCTCGCGGACACCGTCTTCACCGAGCCGGTTGTTACCGTCTCCGGAGCTGCCACACTGATCGACATGTCGTATCCGGCGGCCAACAGCGCTGTCGATCGGCTGGAAACCGAAGGTGTGCTCCGGGAGACGACCGGTCAGCAACGATATCGCGAGTTTCAGGCCGACGAGGTGCTCGACGTACTGAATAGACCGACCGAGGAGATCCCGTCGCCGGAGAAACTCATCGCTAGCGACTGAGCTTACGTTCCGTGATCCCAGCTGCCCATGTACTCGGTCTGCGTCTCGGTGAGCTCGTCGATCGCGAGCCCCTCGGCGTCGAGTTTGATCTCGGCGACCTCCCTGTCGAGCGCGTCGGGCACCTCGTGGACGCCGGGTTCGTACTCTTCTTCGGTGAACTCCCGCACGCAGACGGCCTGCACGCCGAAGGACTGATCCATCACCTCGACCGGGTGGCCGAGCGCGATGGGGGCGGCGAGGTTGACGAGTCGGCCCTCCGCGAGCACGTTCAGGCGTTTGCCACCACTGAGTTCGTACTCGCGCACGCCGGGGCGGGCCTCGCGAGTCGATTCGGCCAGCTCCCCGAGCGCATCGAGATCGATCTCGACGTCGAAGTGGCCGGCGTTCGCCAGCAGCGCGCCGTCTTTCATCCGCTCGAAGTGTTCTTCGGTGAGCACGTCCCGGTTGCCGGTCGTCGTGATGAAGACGTCCCCTTCGGCGGCGGCCTCGGCCATCGGGAGCACCTCGTACCCTTCCATGTGGGCTTCGAGCGCCCGCCGGGGGTCGACCTCGCAGACGACGACGTTCGCGTTCTGGCCGGCGGCCTTCTTCGCCACGCCGCGACCGCAGAAGCCGTAGCCAGCGACGACGACGGTCTTCCCCGCCCACGAGAGGTTGGTCGTCATGGCGATCGCCGCGAGCGAGGACTCGCCTGTACCGTGAACGTTGTCGAACAGCCGCTTCATCGGCGTGTCGTTGACCGCGAAGACGGGGTAGTCGAGCGCATCGTCGTCGTCCATCGCGCGCAGGCGGTGGACCCCCGTGGTGGTCTCCTCGCAGCCACCCAGAATCGAGTCGATCAGTTCGGGGTGGTCGTCGTGGATCGCCGCGACCATGTCCATCCCGTCGTCGACAGTGATGGTCGGTTCGTGGGCGATGACCGCCTCGATGGCGTCGTAGTAGCCCTCGTCATCGACGTCGCGCTCGGCGTAGGAGGTGATTCCCTCCTGGGCGTCGAGCGCCGCGCTCACGTCGTCGTGGGTCGAGAGCGGGTTACAGCCCGTGATCGCGACCTCCGCGCCGGCGGCCGCGAGCGTTTCGGTCAGCACTGCGGTGGTCGCTTCGACGTGCATCGCCATCCCGAGTCGCTGGCCGGCGAGCGGCTGTGTCTCCACGAACTCCTCGCGCAGCGCGGCGCAGATCGGCATGTGTTGGCGCGCCCAGTCGATCTTCTGGCGGCCCGACTCGCGGGCGCTCGCGGGATCGTCGAGACGCTCGGTGATCGGTTCGGTGGTCATGTCCGGGGAAGGGCCAGCGCGCTCAAAACGCTACCGAAGACGATGGCAGCCGGCGGCCTGTCGGCAGGACTTTAGCCACCCGGACGTTCTCATCCGACGACAGCAACGATGGACGACACAGCCGACCCGACCGACCGCCCCGTTCCACGCCGTCGATTTCTGGGACTCGCCGGTGCCGCCGTCCCGCTCGTCGCGGGCGGCCGTGCGCGCGCGACGCCCCAGCAACAGCAGACCCCACCCGTCCCGCGTGGGCCGGCGATCGGCCTCGAAACCGTCGCCGACGGCTTCGAGCAACCGATCGACTTCGCCCCCGAACCGGGCGGCGACCGGCGGTTCGTCCTCGAACGTACCGGCCAGCTGTACACGGTCGACTCGAACGCGCAGGGGAACCCGTTCATCGACATCAGCGACCGCACGACGCCCGTCGAGGGCGAACAGGGGCTGCTCGGACTCGCCTTCCATCTGAACTTCCAGGAAAACGGGAAGTTCTACCTGCGATACAGCGCGCCACCGACCGACGCCACGCCGGAACCCTACTCGCACACGGCGGTGCTGTCGGAGTTTCGGGCCACCGACGACCTGAGCAGCGGTCGTCCCGGTACCGAGCGCCGACTGATCGAAGTGCCCGAACCCCAGAGCAACCACAACGGTGGCGCGGTCACGTTCGGTCCCGACGGCTATCTCTACGTCTCCTTCGGCGACGGCGGCGCGGCCCACGACGCCGGCACCGGCCACGTCCAGGACTGGTACGGTGCGCTCGACGGCGGCAACGGCCAGGACGTGACGGAGAACTTCCTCGGCAGCATGCTCCGTATCGACGTCGACAGCCGAACCGGCGACAAACCCTACGGCATCCCCGACGACAACCCGCTGGTGGGCAAGGAGGGTCTGGACGAACACTTCGCGTGGGGGCTGCGCAACCCGTGGCGGATGGGATTTTCCGACGGCGATCTCTACGTGGCCGACGTCGGCCAGGACCGTTACGAGGAGGTCAACGTCGTCGAGAGGGGGAAGAACTACGGCTGGAACGTCCGCGAGGGCACCCACTGTTTCAGCCCGAACGGCGACATCGATTCCTGTCCGACCGAGACGCCGGGGGACGTCCGCGGCGGCGAGCGGCTCGTCGGCCCCATCATCGAGTATCCGCACACTCGCGACGACGAGCCGATCGGCAGCTCGGTCATCGGTGGCTACATCTCGAAGGGCGGCGTCGACGCGCTCGACGGCCAGTACATCTTCGGCGATTACAGCATTCGCGCCGGCAAGCCACAGGGATCGCTGTTCGTCGCCGATCCGAGCCAGGATGGGCTGCGGTCGTTCGAAAAGCTCCGCATCGCCGGGGCGAACAACGGCGAGCTGAACGCCCATCTCATCGCCATCGGTCGCGACGGTGCCGGCGAGCTCTACGCGCTGACTGCGGGCGGCGATCTCGGTGGCGGCGTCCATCGACTCGTTTCCGCGGCGAACGCCAGGAACGAGGCCGCGACGACGGGTGGGGCGAATCGAACGAATGCAACGGGAACGAGCAGTACGGACGGGCCGGGATTCGGCGTGTTCGCGGCGCTTGCGGGACTGGCGGCTGTCGGGGCACGAGTGCTCGGTCGGGATGGCTGACCGATGGTTTCATTATCGATCGGGTCCGTAGAGTGCCCATGAGCGAGAGGGCGCTTGAGCTGATGAAAGAAGACGTCCAGAACAATCGCATGGCGTATCTCAAAATGGGATGCGTCGATGCCGACGACACCGGGCAGTAACTACCGCCGAACCGTCTTTCTGGCGTTTTCGAGCGATTCCTTGAGACGTTGTGTCGATATCCGGTGAGACTGGCGTTCTTTGGAATCGTGGAACAGAGCCGTGAAATGACGATGCCAGAGGATATACTGCTCGTCACGCCGCCAGAGGTTGTCGAATCGGACATCCACGACGAAATTTCGCACGAATTTGGATTTGAGAACCGTTCTGTCGATATGTCTTCCCGGCCACGCAGGTGGGATATCGATACCGTTCAGCTGCAGTAGCGCCGCCAAGCTCCCCATCGCCGTTCGGTGGTTCGCATCGGGAAAGAAGTGTTTGCCACTGATCGCGCGGACCCAGTGGGCACACTGCTGGGAGAGCGGTTCGTCGGTGGGGAACTCCCGCATCACGCGGTCTAACTGGAAATCCTTGACGTTCGAGATCCGTCGTTCGGTCGTTTCGGACGAACAGTTCACCAACCCGTATCTGTCGCGAGAGTTGCTGTAGAACGCGTAGTTGAACCGCTTTATCGTCTCGGCGTCGATTTCGCTGAAATCGGTAATACGCGATCCACGACGTGCCTGTGGTCGCTCCGTTCTGAGCCCCTCGATGTCGATCTCCCCATCCTCACGTGGAAGTTCGATTTCATCGTCCGCGTATCGGTGGCCACGTTCGGAGAGCGTGTATATTCCGTGTGTGACCTGTACGACGAGCCCACACTCTTGCAACGCTCTGCACTGGAGACGTACCACGTTTTCCCGCCGTCTGCTTTCGCTGATGTCTGCCGGAGATGATTCCCCGTTGCTGCGGAGGTATGCGATGATTTCGTCGAAACTAACGTACCCTTGCTGTTCGTCGGGCATTTTCGACACTCACTGCACAACGCGTATTGAACCCTTCCCCGTTCACCGATCGGTGTCCGTGAATCGAAAGCGAATCCGTTTCCTTATCGTTCGTTTGCCCGCTCGACGGCGGCCGCAGCGCGTTCTTCGGCCTCTTCTCGTACCTGCTCGGCGTCGAGCGTGAGCACCTCACGGTCGCGCATCAGCACGTCGCCGTCACAGATGGTATGGCGCACGTCCGCTCCGGAGGCCGCGTAGGCAAGGTGGCTGACGAGGTCGTGCTGGGGCGTCAGATGTGCGCTATCGAGGTCGAGCACGGCGATGTCGGCCTTTTTCCCTTCCGCGAGTCGCCCGCTGTCGAAGCCGAGCACGTCGGCGCTGCCCGCCGTCGCCATCCCGACCGCCGCGGCCGCATCGACGGCGCTCGCATCGTCGGCCGCGAGCTTGCCGACCATCGCCGCGTCGCGCAGCTCGTCGAACACGTCGAGATCGTTGTTCGAGGCCGCGCCGTCGGTGCCCAATCCGACTGTCGCGCCCGCATCGAGCAGCTCCTGGACGGGCGCGATGCCGCTCGCGAGCTTCATGTTCGAGGCCGGACAGTGGACGACGCCTGCCCCGGCTTCGGCGAGCAGGTCGATCTCGGTCGCGTCGAGATGGGTGCCGTGGGCGATGAAGTCGGTCTCGTTGAGCAAACCGTGGAAGGCGGCGTATTCGAGCGGGCGCTCGCCGTGTTCGTCGACGATGGGTGTAACTTCATCGCGCGTCTCGTTCGCGTGGATGTGGATCGGGACGTCCGCGTCGCGGGCTTTCGGGACGAACTCGTCGAGCTCTGCGCCGTCGACGGTCGTGAGGCTGTGGGGCATGAACGCCGTCGAGACGCGCCCGTCGGCTGCCCCGTCCTGCTCGCGCGCGACCGCGAGCCCCTCCTCGAAATCCGCGCTGGCCTCGTCGCCGTCCTTCCCGACGGTGACGACACCGTGGCCGACGCGTGCGCGCAGGCCGGCCTGCTCGACGGCGTCGACGACCGCGGGCACGTCGAAGTACATGTCACAGAGCGCCGTCGTGCCCGCCTCGATGCTTTCGAGCGCGCCGAGTGCGGCCCCTGCGCGAACGTCGTCGGGTTCGAGCACGCCCTCGATCGGCCAGACGTCCTCGCGCAGCCAGCTGTCGAGCGGCTTGTCGTCGGCGTAGCCACGCAGCAGCGCCATCGCGAGGTGAGTGTGGGCGTTGACGAGGCCCGGCATCACGAGCCCGTCGGTCGCGTCGAGCGTCTCGTCGCCAGCAGGGACATCACCGACGGCCAGGATTTCGCCCGCCTCCCGATCGACGAGCACGTCGCCGTGCTCGACGGTCATATCGGGTTTGAGAACCTGCCCACCGGTGATTTCGAGCGTCGTCATACAGGGAATTTCACGTCCGGCGGCGTGAATCTACGGGTTCGCTCCGACAATCACGCGCCGGTGACGTCGCGATCGGCCGGCGAGTCCGCGCCGAACTCGACGACGAGTGCGTCGAGTTTCTCGGGATCGTCGTGGCCGGGCAGTCGCTCCTCGTCCGTGCGACACGCGCCCGAAACGCCGAGCTCGTCGGCGATCTGATCGGTGACGGCTTCGGCCATCCGTCGGTGGGTTGTGAGCTTGCCGCCGACGATACTGGTGAACCCGTCGACGCCGTCGCGCGAGTGATCGAGCAGGAAGAACCCGCGCGAGATCGAGCGTGATTCACCACGTTCGGCCTCGTCCGGTGCGTACAGCGGCCTGACGCCCCAGTACGCTCGCGAGATTTCGTCCTCTTCGAGGGCGGGCACCATCGCGGCGCACTCGCTCACCATCCGGTCGATCTCCTCGCGGTCGGTGTCGTAGTCGTCTGGATCGTCGACTTCGACGCTCGTGGTGCCGAGCACTGCCTGCGAGCCGTGGGGAACGACGATATCGCCGTCGCTCGGCGGGCGACAGCGGTTGAGTACCGGCTCGATCCCCGCGTGATCGACGGCGACCATCACGCCCGAGATCGGTCGCATCGTCACCTCGACGCCGGCCTGTGCCGCGAGTTCCTCGGCCCACGCACCGGCGGCGTTGACGACGTGATCGGCATAGATCTCCTCCTCTCCGCCGTCACCGCCGATGCGCGCACCGACGACCGCGCCGTCCTCGCACAGGAGGTCAGTGACGGGCGTGTCCGGCAGTATCCGCGCGCCGTGCTCGCGGGCGCTCGCGGCCGTGGCCGCGACGAGTCGCGAGGGGTAGATCACGCCATCGGGGACTCGGATGACGCGCTCGGTCCGTTCCGAGAGCTCGGGCACCGCTTCGCGTGCGTCCGCACCCGACAGCACCGTGGCATCGATACCCTGCTCGCGACAGCCGGCGAGCTTCTCGTCGAAATAGTCCGGATCGTCGCCGTCGAGCTGCACGAACAGCCCACCCGTATCGTCGATGCACGCGCCGGCGATATCCTTCAGAATCCGGTTCTCGGCGATGCACTCGCGCGCGCCGTCAGGATCGAAGTCGGCGTAGCGCGCCCCGCTGTGGAGCACGCCGTGCGAACGGCCCGTCGTTCCGGCGGCGAGTCCGCCCCGTTCACAGAGCGTGACGTCGACGCCGCGCAGCGCCAGATCGCGGGCGATGCCGGTCCCGGTCGCGCCGCCGCCGATCACGAGCACGTCGGTCGCTCGGTTCACGCCGTTTCTCGGGCCAGCGAACGCATCACTCTATCGCACCGGTAACGAAAGGCAGTTGATCGCCGATCACCCGAGGCCGGTATGCGCCTCGCCGTGCCCAGCAAGGGTCGCCTGCACGACCCGACCGTAAGTCTGCTCGAACGCGCCGGCCTCCACATCGAGAACGGGGCCGAGCGCCAGCTGTACGCCTCGACCGTGGATCCCGACGTCACGGTCCTGTTCGTCCGTGCCGCGGACGTGCCCGAATACGTCGCCGACGGCGCGGCCGACGCGGGCGTCACGGGACTCGATCAGGTCCGCGAGGCCGGCGTCGAGCTCGACGAACGCCTCGATCTCGGCTTCGGACACTGCCGGCTCGTGCTCGCCGCGCCCAAGGACGGCTCCCTGGAATCGGTCTCGGATCTCGCCGACAAGACAGTCGCGACGGAGTTCCCGAACATCGCCCGCGAGTTCTTCGCCGACCGCGGGATCGATCCCGGTGTCGTCGAGGTCTCGGGCGCGACCGAGCTCACACCCCACGTCGAGATGGCCGACGCGATCATCGACATCACCTCGACGGGGACGACCCTCCGTGTCAACGGGCTCGACATCATCGAGGAGGTCCTGTCGAGTTCGGCCCGACTGTTCGCCCGCGCGGATGCGGCCGACGATCCGAAGCTCCAGGAGGTCGAGACGGCGCTCAGCTCGGTGCTCTCGGCCGAGGGCAAGCGCTACGTGATGATGAACGCGCCCGAAGAGCGACTCGACGAGATCCGGGACGTGATCCCCGGGCTCGGCGGGCCGACGGTGATGGACGTCGCCGGCGAGGAGAGCGTCGCTATCCATGCGGTCGTCGACGAGCACGATGTCTTCGAGACGATCAACGAGGCGAAGACCCTCGGCGCGAGCGACGTGCTGGTGACCGAGATCGAACGCCTCGTCGACTAAACCGGTGCCGTGCCGGCGAGCCGGTAGGCGCTCAACACGACGAACAGGACGAGGATGCTGACGACGATGTGGATGAACGTGACCAGCGCCGTCGTCCGGGCCTTGATCCGATAGACGTAGCGGATGAGCACGAAATCGACGGCGACGGCGAACACGAACGCCAGCGGGCCGTACTGCTGAAGCAACAGTGAGATGGCCGCCGGAGCCGGTCCAACCAGCAGCGCCCGCTTGATCGGGACGTCGCCGAGCACGTTCCGCGCGGCGATGTGGGCGGTCAGCGAGTAGACGCCCGCGGCGAGCAGGAAGGTGCCCGCGTAGGCGAGCGGGCCGCCCGCCGCCGGGCTGACCTGTGCGAGAACGCTCGCGGTCATACCGACCGTTCGCCCCGACACGATTTGTGTCTGCCCTTTCGCGACGCGGCTCGTGCAGTTTTGGCCGAAACAGTATTCTCCTCGCGTGCGAAACGTTCACATATGGTGACGGCCGACGATCTCAGGCGGGAATCGGAATCCGAGCGTAGCGACCGCGAGCGCCGTGCCTGTGCGGACTGTGGGTCGCTGGTCGTCGGCGAGCGCTGTCCGGAGTGTGGCGGGACGAACGTGGTCGCCGTCGCCGAGATAATCGATCCGGCGTTTCGGGAGTAGCTACCCGTCGAGCAGTCCGAGCTCGTCGAGGCGATCGGTGATCTTGTCGACGGCGTGTTCGGCGTCGGCCGGCTCCTTGCCGCCCGTGATGACGAGTTTGCCCGAACCGAACAGCAGCGCGACCACTTCGGGATCGTCGAGGCGGTAGACGAGTCCGGGGAACTGCTCGGGTTCGTACTCGATGTTTTCGAGGCCCAGCCCGATCGCGATCGCGTTCAGGTTGAGCGTCTTCTGGAGATCGGCGCTCGTGACGATGTTCTGGACGACGATCTCGGGGTCTTCCTCCACGCGGATCTCGAGATCGCGGAGCTTGTCGAAGACGATCTCCAGGCTCTCGTGGACGTCGGCGGTGCTTTTCGCCCCCGTGCAGACGATCTTGCCCGAGCGGAAGATCAGGGCGGCGGATTTCGGCTCCTGGGTGCGGTAGACCAGCCCGGGGAACTGCTCGGGATCGTAGTCGGCACCCTCCAAGTCCATCGCCACGCTCTGGAGATCGAGCTCCTGACCGATACCCGTCGACGCGACGACGTTTTCGATGTTGATGGTCTCCTTCGGGTCCTGGGCAGACATGACTCGTCTTAAAACTCGTATTTAAGACTTATAAAGGTTGATGCTCTCGGTTGACACGTACGTAAAGTGAGTGCTCCGTGTGGCGACCGACAGCGACATGTCCGCAGCCCCGAACGAACGGGGGTGTACGCCCTCGAACTCGGCGGCGAGGACGACCCCTTCGCCGCCCGCGAGGCCGCGAGCGCTGCGAACGGGGTCGAGCCGCTCGCGTCGGGTCTCGCGCTCGCCGACGAGATCGATCCCGAGCGCCTCTCCAGCCTCGCGTTCACGCTCCGGGCGAGCCGGGTTCTCGCGCGCACCGACGGAACCGTCGAGAGCGCCCGCGAGGAACTCGCCGACGCCGAACTCGATCGCGAAGGGACGGTCGCGGTCCGCGCCCGCGACGTGCGCCGAACCGCCGACGTCGACACCCAGCTCGCCGAACGCCGCCTCGGTGGCGTGCTCACCGATCGCGGCTACACCGTCGATCTCGACGATCCAGACCACGAACTGCGGGCGCTGCTCGCCGACGATTCCTGCATACTGGGCTGGCTCGCCGCCGAGAGCGAACGCGGGTTCGGGGCGCGCGTACCGACGAAAAAACCGTTCTTCCAGCCGGGATCGATGAGCCCGCTGCTCGCGCGCGCACTCGCGAACATCGCCGGCGCACATCCCGGAGCGACGATCGTGGATCCGATGTGTGGCACCGGCGGCGTGCTCGTCGAGGCGGGGCTCGTCGGCGCTCGCGTGCTGGGGTTCGACGCCCAGTCGAAGATGGTCCGCGGCGCGGCGACGAACCTCGATCACTACCTCGACGAGCACGAATTCGCCACCGCACGGGCCGACGCGACACGCCTCCCCCTCCGCGACGACGCGGCCGACGCCGTGATCTTCGACGCGCCCTACGGTCGCCAGTCGAAGATCGAGGGCGAGCTCGATTCGGTCGTTTCGGGTGCACTCGTCGAGGCGAAACGGATCGCCGCGCGCGCCGTGATCGTCGGCGATCGCTCCTGGATCGCCGAGGCGCGCGCTGCGGGCTGGAGCGTCGAAGACAGCTTCGAGCGGCGCGTCCACCGTTCGCTCGTTCGCCACATCGCGGTGCTTGGCTGATTATCGGCCGAGCTCGGCGAGCAGATGCGAGAGATGGAGTCGGTCGCTCGTCCCCTCGGCGAGCTCCACGTCGATCTCGCCGGCGAGCCGGTGGAGTTCGGCCGGCGGCGGGCCGACCGACCGCGAGCGCGCGACGCGGAGCACGTCGTCGAGCAGCTCCCCGCCGCTCAGCCCCTCCTCGACGAGCAGGTCGTCGAGGGTTGTTCTGGCGTCCTGAAACTCGCCGCGCTCGGCCGCGGTGATCATCCCCTCGACGCGATCGTCGTCGCCGACGCTCCCGAGCGCTTCGTAGGCCGCGTCCATCGTGATCTCGCCCTCCGCTTCCGCGGTCGTCTGTGCACCCAAGATCGCCTGTCGGAGATCACCGTCGGCGTAGTTCGCGACGTACTCCAGTCCGTCGGCGTCGTGCTCGACGTCTTCTTCGGCGACGATGTGTTCGAGTACACTCACGATCTCGTCGGCCGTCGGCGCGCGTACGGCGATGGAGAAACAGCGCGAGCGGATCGGCGGGATGAGCTTCGAGGGCTGGCGCGTCGTGACGACGAACTGCGTCGTCTCGTGGTGGCGCTCCATCACTCGCCGGAGCGCCTGCTGGAAGTCCTCGCGGATGGCCTCGGCGTTGTCGAGCAGGATCGTCTTGTATTCGCCGGAGACGGGTGCGTAGCTCGCCGACTCCGAGAGGACGTGTTTGATGAGATCGGCCTTCGAGGAGTTCCGCCGGCGTTTCGCGGTGATGAACGATGAGAACCGCGGGTCCTCGCTCACCTCCTTTTTCGTCCGTCCGAAGAAGTCGGCGACGTTGAGCTCGACGAGATCATTGTCGGGATCGGTGTGGAGTTCGTCGGCGAGCGCGCGCACGGCGGCCGTCTTGCCGGCTCCTGGCGGCCCGTGCAGGATCAGGTTCAGCGGCTCGGCGACGGCCCGATCGAGCGACTCGCGAACGGCCGGCTGGGGGAGCTCCGCGAGCGCCGGTGCGTGTTCGTCGGTCCACAGCGGCCCGTCCATTGCCGGCGGTTCGCCCGCGAGAAAGATGAATCGGTCGGTCCGGCGCTACCGCGTGACGACCGTGAGAACGGCGAACAGCGCGAACACCCCGATGATGACCGGGAAGAGCGGGTTGTCGAGGATCCCCTCACGACCGCTGCTCTCGCCGCCATAGGGTGTGCTCTCGTCGGCCGGTTCCTGCGGTGGCGTCGCCGTGGGCGTGTCCGTCGCTGTGGGCTCCGCCGTCGCCGTGGTGGCTGTGTCCGTCTCGGTCGGCGAACTGGTTGCCGTCGCGGTCGGCGTGGGCGTCGATGGGCGTTCGACGGTGAGCGATGCCGCATCGGCCACCGGCGATCCGTTCGCGCGCGCCGGCTGATCCTCGACGCCGTCCGACGGCATGTACTGGAACGCACGGTCGCCGTCGGTGTCCTCGTGGATGACCACGCTGATGCGCCCGGAATCGACCGGTGCGGAGTCGTTCTCGCCAGCAACTCCCACGGTGACGTTCTCGTAGCTGCCGGCGTCGAGATAGCCGGTCGCGCCGATCAGCGTCTCGGTTGCGTTCGAGCCGTTGTACTCCTCGTCGTGAACGGTGACGTAGCCGCCGTCGGGGAGTGTCGCCCGATCGACGGTGACCGTCGTTCCATCGGACGTCCGATTCGACAGCGTCACCGAGGCGTTCGCCGGGCGATCGCTGGTGGCCACCGTGACGGTCGCGCGGTCGCGCGCCGGCGTGGAGCCATTGCCGTACGGTTCGTCGGCGTCCGGCGTGAGCAGCCCGTCGAAGCGACCGTTGTCGTTCGAATCCCGGTGGAGCGTGGCGACGAGCGTGGTGTTCGTGCCGAGACGCGTCCGGTTCAGGTCGTTCCCGGGAGCGCCGCGCAACGTCACCTTTCCTTCGTGCGTGCCGGCCGAAAGCGGGAGACTCACGCCGACGATACTGCCGTTCTCGCCGGCCTCCGACAGCACGACGAACCCGCCCTCGGGGAGCGTCGCCCGGTCGACGAACACCGATCGTCCGGTGCGCGTCTGGTTCGTCAGCGTTACCGACGCGTTCGCGCTCGCGTCGGTCGCGTTCTGCTGTGCGGATACGTCACCGTCGATCGGTTGCGAGACGATGCCGACGGCGATACCGGGCGCGAGTGCCGTCGCTGCGAGTAGCACGACCACGAAGACGCTGTTCCGATAGGCTGTGTTCATTTGTTTCTCGACGCGATGGCCGAGTGTAATCAGCAGCTTCATGCGTGCCGCAAATAAAAACACGACGATATGGCCGGCGAGCGTCCGTCCCGTGGCCGATGCCGACCGTCCCGCCGGGGTGACCGACGATGAATCCTCCGCTGTCGGGCGTTTACGTCGATCCCGAGCGGACGGCTGTTGCCGATGCGATGGAGCAGTGGCTCGGGACGCGCCACGCCGTCCAGACGCTGTTCACACCCTGGCAACGCGATGCGATCGACCACCTGTTCGAGCGTCTCCTTCCTCGCATCCGGAACGCCGGGCGCGTACCGCTGCTCACCTGGGAGCCGTATCTCGCCGCCGAAACCGAACCCGACATCGCCAGCCGGATCGCTGCCGGCGATTTCGACGCCTATCTCGACGACTGGGCGGGCCGGCTGGCCGACTGGCTGGCCGGTCCCGACGGGGAGTGGGGAACCGCCGACGACCGTCGGCTCTACCTCCGACTCGCCCACGAGATGAACGGCGACTGGTATCCGTGGAGTCCGACGGTCGGCGAGTCGACGCCCGACGACTACGTCGAGATGTGGCGACACGTCCACGACGCGCTCGCCAGCGAGATCGACGCCGACCACTGCCAGTGGGTCTGGTGTGTCAACCACGCCGATGTCGGCGAGCACGCTGCCGAGGCCTGCTATCCCGGTGACGAGTACGTCGACTGGGTGGGGGTGGATGGGTTCAACTGGGGGGACAGTCGTGAATGGTCGGACTGGAGCGTGCCGGCGGTGGTGTTCGACGATATGTTCACACGGCTCCGACAGTTCGATAAACCGCTCTGCGTTCCGGAGGTCGGCTGTTCGTCGCTGACGGCCGACGGTCACGACCCCGAACGGAAGGCCGACTGGCTGTGCGCGGCGATCGACTATTTCGACGGGCGCGTGCAGCTGTACAGCTGGTTCAACGAGGACAAGGAGACCGATTGGGCGGTGTTCGGCGGGCGAAACGGTACCGATAGCATCGACGGCTACGCGTGCTATCCGAGCTATCGCGAAGCGCTTGCCGATCACGAACCCACCACCCCGCCGATCGACGACACGACCTTTCGCGGCGTTTAGAACTTGCCGGCGAACTCGTCGTCGGTCAGTAGTGGGGGGTAGTCCGGGAGCGCGGCGAGATATTTGTCGGCCGAGAGCGTCTGCTTGTAGTTCTGGTAGGACGAATACTGCTCGCCGCCGACGCTGGCCTGATCGGTGCCGCGCGAGCCGCCGAACACCGCCCAGTCGGTCTCGTCCTGGCCCGTCTTGTCGACGTTGAACCAGCAGGTCATCTTGATGTCGTTCTCCGAGACGTAGGAGTAGGCGTCGTCGATCCACTGCGCCTTCTTCTGTGGCTGGTGGCCGTTGCCTGAGCTCGGGATCGACGAGGAGGCGAACTCCGTGAGCGCCACCGGTTTGTCGGTCAGCTCGCGCATTCGGTTCAACATCGGATCGAACAGCTCAGCGGGCGAGCGCCAGTTCGACTGCCCGGTCGAATACTGCTGGCTCCCGCCGAAGTTGAACCCGTCGAGCCCCACCCAGTCGACGTACTCGTCGCCGGGATAGTAGCGCTCGGCGCGGATGCCGCCGATCTCGTCGGCGTTCGGCGACCAGATCCACTGGATGTTCGACTCGTCGAGTCCGGTCTCGGAGAACCGCTTGTGGAGCTGCCGCCACATCCCGACGTAGTCATCGGGGATGCCGGCCGTCGGGTCCTCACCATCCCCGTCGTCCGTTTCCGGGACGGCAGTCGCCTCGACGCGGGTCGCATCGACCGCGCTCCACGGGAACCAGTTGCCGTTCATCTCGTGGGCCGGCCGGAAGTAGAACCGCCGGCCGCGGGTGTTGCCGCCGCGCGGGTGCGCCCAGCTGTCGAGCAGGCTGGCCCACTCGTCGATCTGGTCGTCGTACTCGCCGTTCGCGATCTCCCGCTCGATCGTCTCGCTGGTCCGGTTTTTCTGCGGCTCGAACGGCTGCCACGAGATCAGCGGCACGTGGCCCGCCTTCCAGACGTTCGTCAGCGCGCCGTCGACGAACCCCTGTTTCGCGCTGGTCGGCCCGAACGCATCGACGAAGACGAGCGCGACCGCCGGCTTCTGGCCGAGCCAGCTGCTGTAGTTGTCGAGGTTCGCCACGAGTCCGTCGCCACCGGCATAGACACCCGTCAACGCCGCTCCCGAACGGGTATCCGGCGGTTCGGGCGTCGGCGTCAGCTCGGGCGTCTCGCCCGAGCCGTTGCCGTCGCTCCCGTTCGGTAGCGGCGAGGAGTCGAACGGCAGCGAGCAGCCGCTCGCGCCGGCGATGCCGACCAGCCCGGCCGTCCGGAGGAAAGTCCGACGATCCATCTATCGGTTTGGCGGTCGCCGGCGGTTCTGTTAAACATTATGTTATCCCGATGGTCGGGTCGTCAGTCGCCCTCGGCCTCGCGCTCGGCCTCCGTGCGCTCGACGAGCTCCGGTTTCACCTTCCGCGTCACCGAGAAATCCGTCGGCGGCGAGACGAGCCCGACGAACGCACCGAGCGAGTGCAGCAGGCTGACGATCGGTGAGAGGACGAACAGCGCCAGCCCGACGAGCCACGACTCGTCGTAGTAGCGCACGCCGAGCACCGACCAGACGAGCACGAAACTGAACACACCCACCGAGACGATCTGAAACGCCGTCTCGAACGCGACGGTGCCGGGAACGAACAGCGGAACGAGAGTGAGGAAGGGGACCGCCGGCGAGAGCGCCCACGCGAGATTTCGAACGGTGGTGAGCAGGCGATAGGCCGGCGCGAGCAGCCCGCTCTCCTGTTGGGAGCCGGCGAGCCAGCGACTGCGCTGGCTGATCATCGCACGGATCGTCGGCGGTGCCTGCGTGTCGAACTTGGGGGTTGCGAGCGCGAAATCGAGGCTCCCTTCGGCGGCCGCGTTCCAGACGAAGGTAGTGTCCTCGATCATCGTCGAGGTCTCCCACGTGACGTGCTCTTCGAGCTCGTTTCTGATGGCGATGCCGCCGCCCCACGCGTACAGCGGGACGGAGAGCGACGGGAAGGCGCGCTGTTCGACCTGAAAGCCGAGACGGAAGATCTCGGCGAGATAGGTGAGCCACGAACCGCTGCGCCGCGGGCGCTCGCGATACTGCACGACGTCGGCGTCGGGCACCCCCGTGAAGTCGGTCATGATGCTGTCCTCGTCGAGATAGAGCACGTACTCGCGCTCGCAGGGGATGTTGCGGCGCGCCCATTCGAGCGCGCGCCCCTTTCGGATCGCCTCGCATTCGAAGGCATCGGGAACGACGTGGACGGTCGCGCCGGCGATCTCCATCGGCTCCTCGGCGATGACGTGACGGTCGGTGATCGAATCCGGGATCGCGTCGACGCTCTCCTGAACGATGCGCGCGGAGTCGACGCTCAACAGTCGCACCTGAACCGCCGACGGATCGTGCTCGACCGGTGGCGACTCGTAGCGCCGCCCGACGATCATCAGATACGTCCAGTACGCCACGGAACAGACCGAGAGGAGAACGACGAACCACAGGATAGCCGAAAGCACCATCGGCACCGCCGGGACGACCTGTCCGGCCATTGCCACTATGAACGCCAGCCGATACATTAAGTGTTGCTGACTGTCCCCTCCGCGACAGTATCTCTCATCGTCGGGCGAGGCGACTCGGAAGGGCTTTCCCGCGGCTTCCCGACCGGCCAGTAATGGTCGAGGTGAGCGTCATCATCCCGACGACGCTGCCCGAGGGGGCGACGATCGACCCCGTCGAGCGACTCGCACGCGATCCGTTCGACGACTACGAGCTGCTTGTCCGCCGCGACGAGGGAGCGGCCCACGCGCGCAACGTCGGTATCGAGCGTGCACGCGGCGACAAACTCGTCTTCCTCGACGACGATTCGATCCCCTGTGCGGGCTATCTCCGGACAGCGAGCGTCGCGCTCGACGCTTACCCCGCCGTCGCCGGTCGGGTTCGCCAGCCCGACGACGCACGCTTCACCGATCTCGAACTCCCCTGGTACGATCAGGGCGACGACACCACATCCACCGACATGCTGCCGGGCTGTAACATGGCGATCCGGAAGGAAGTCCTCGATTCCGTCGGTGGCTTCGACGAGGAGACGTTCGGCTGGGGCCACGAGGAGTCGGAACTCGCCGAGCGCATCGCACAAGAGCATCACATCCAGTACGTGCCGGAACTGCTCATCGAGCACACCTACGTCGAGTCGCTCCCCGACTACATCGAGAAGTCCTACCTGCTCGGCCGTGCGGACGTGCGCTGGTGGCGACTCGACGGGAAATCGCTCGGCTGGCTGGTTCGCCAGTCGCTCAACACGCCGATCCGGGGCGAGTCGCGCCTCGAAACCGTCCGTCGTATCGCCCAGCGCGCGGGCTGGCTCGCCGAGATCGCCGCCGGATAGCCTACGATTCCTCTTCGATTCGCTCGCGCTCACGATGCCGCCAGTCGGCGGCGTTCTCCGGACTGTCGGTTTCGAGCAGCGCGTCGAGTTTGCGCTCGAACTGGTCGTCGGTGAGATCACCCCGAGCGTAGCGCTCGCGCAGCGTTTCGAGTGCATCCTCAGTCTCGGTCCCTGCCGATGGTTCCTCGTAGTGACGCTCGCTGTCCTTCCATTGGCCGTCTCGGTCGTTTCGTTCGTCCGATCGCTCCTCCTCGCCGGCGAGTCTGGCAACGGTCGGCACGACGACAGCGAAGCCGACGGCGAAGATGACCCAGAACGGGATCGGCGACCAGCCAGTGAACAGTGCGAGCAGCCCGAGCCCGACGATCAGCGATGACGTGATCTCGGTCGCGTTCTCGGCGGCGCGTTCGCGAACGGTACTCATACCCCTATGTTTCGACTGGAGAACAAAAATCCACCCACTTTTTTAGACGGGGGCATCGCGCGCTCGTTTCACTCGCGCGCTCAACCCCCGACCAAAAACCTGGACTAAAAACTCCCGCTCGCTCGGCTTCGCCTCGCTCACGGCGAACCCCGCTCACTGCTCACGGCTCACTGCGTTCGCCGTTCGCTTTCGAGGTTCTCCCGTCGGTCGAACCTCGCCCCGTTCGCGCGGACGATCGTCTTCCACTACTGCACCGCACAGCCCACGTACCTCCCCAACCGATTCGCTCGTTCCGCTCGCTCCGCTCACGTCACTCACTCATCCCTCGCGCAGTGTTCGCGCTCGATTCGCTTCGCTCATACGAGCGCGAGCGCGCGCCGACTGCAACCGCATCCGTGGGGGTTTCGAAGCGGCTATCCCGGCGGACCGGCGAGGCGAGGTATGCAGGTGACGTTTCTCGGGACGGGTGGCGCAGTCCCGACGACCCGGCGCAACACGAGCGCCCTCATGGTTCGCCGCGAGGGCGAGCGCCTTCTCTTCGACTGCGGCGAGGGCACCCAGCGCCAGATGATGCGCTTTGGCACCGGCTTCTCGGTCTCACACGTCTTCTTGAGCCATCTCCACGGCGATCACGTGCTCGGACTCCCGGGGCTCTGCCAGACCCTCGATTTCAACGATCGCGAGGAGGCGCTGGCCATCCACACACCCCCGGGTACCAAATCGGCAGTCGAAAACCTCGTCGGCGTCACCGGCGCGCGCCCCGGCTATCCCATCCGGGTCCACGAGGTACAGCCGGGCGGGGTCGCGCTCCGTGAGGACGAGTACGAGGTACGAGCTTTCGAGACCGACCACCGAACTCGATCAGTCGGTTACGCACTCGTCGAGGACGACCGGAAGGGACGATTCGATCGCGAGCGCGCGGAGGAACTCGGTGTTCCGGCGGGACCGCTGTTCTCGAAGCTCCACGAGGGGAACCCAGTCGAACTCGACGACGGCACCGTCGTCGACCCCGAACAGGTCGTGGGAGAGCCCCGTCCCGGACGGCGAATCGTCTACACCGGCGACACCCGGCCCACGGCTGCGACCACCGAGGCCGCCAGCGATGCCGACCTGCTGATCCACGAGGCGTCCTTCGGCGAGGACAGATCGGAACGCGCCGGAAAAACCGGCCATTCGACTGCGCGACAGGCTGCTGAACTCGCCACTCGCGCCGACGCGAAACGCCTCGCGCTCACGCACGTCTCATCGCGCTACGCCGGCGAGAGCGACCGACTCGCGGCCGAGGCGCGCGAAGTCTTCGACGACGCCTTCCTGCCCGACGACGGCGACGACATCGAAATTCCCTATCCCGACGGATAGGGTTTTCCCGGCGAGCGCCGTGGCTCGGGCATGCCGAGTGCGACAGCCGCCGAACTGCTGGCCCGCAACCGCGACCACGTCGAGCAGCTCCCGGACGACCACTTCGACGACGTGCTCGACGGCCAATTGCCCCCCGTGGTCTCGCTGTGCTGTGCGGACTCGCGGGTCTCACAGGAGAAGATGTGGAACGTCGAGGAGCCGGGCTGGCTGTTCACGCCCGCAAACATCGGCAACGTCGCGTGGGACGTAGAGGACTCCTCGACCGTCGACGGCAACCTCCTCTACCCGGTCGCCAACACGGACACGCGCACGATCGCCGTCGTCGGACACACCGGCTGCGGTGCCGTCACGGCCGCCTATGGGGCCGCTACCGATGGAGCGCTGCCCGACGAACCGGGTATCAGAAAGCGCGTCGAACCGCTCGTGCCCATCGTCGAGGACGCACTCGATGGCGGCATCACGGACGACGAGGACGTCATCGACCGCCTCGTCGAGTACAACGTCCGCGAGCAGGTCGCTTTCCTCGACGAGAGCGACGAAATTCCCGACGACACGATCGTCCTGGGGTTCGTCTACGACTTTCACCAAACCTACGGTGACGAACCGGGCCGTACCTATCTCGTTGCCGCCGACGGCGAGACCGATCTCACGGCGCTCCGCGAGCGGGTCGATGGCGACGACGAGATCGCCGTGCGTTCGCTGCTGTGATCACCGCTCGGGCATGAATAGATCCTCGATGGAGCAGTCGAAGAAGTCGGCGAGCGTGAAGGCGAGGTCGAGCGATGGGTCGTAGCGCTCGCGCTCGATGGCGTTGATCGTCTGTCTCGTGACGTCGACGCCTTCGGCGAGCGTACCCTGCGAGAGGTCGCGGTGTTCGCGGTACTCCGGCAGCACGTTGTTCATCGACGACGGCGCGCGAGCAGGAGGAACCCACCCCAGAGCGCGAAGACGAGCGCGATGACCACGCCGGCGAACGCGAGCCACAGCGGGAATTCGATATAGCCGAGACCCGACAGGATCGCCGCCGTCGGGAAGACGATCGCTGAACCGAGACCGACCACCTGTATCGTGTTCGCGCTCGCTTCCTCGATGATGTCCGTGTCGCGCTCGTCGAACATCGATGCGGGCCGGCCGAGCGCGAACGTCGCGCCGCCGAAGAGGAAGAAGGCGACGGCCGCGACGGCGGGATAGCCCGCCACTGCCAACCCGATGTACGCGACGGTCGCCAGTGCCCACAGACCGATGTACGTCAGTCGATTTCGGTTCGTCCTCGTGGTGTATGCTGCTTCTGCCATTCTGTAAAGCACCCTTTACAGTAAAGTGTACTTTACACACCAGTATAGTTCTTTCGGCGACCCGAGCGTGTCGTGCTTCGTTCGATGATTCGGGAAGGGAGGGAGAGGAGAGGGATCGTCCNTTACACACCAGTATAGTTCTTTCGGCGACCCGAGCGTGTCGTGCTTCGTTCGATGATTCGGGAAGGGAGGGAGAGGAGAGGGATCGTCCACCCGTGCTATCGCCGAGCCTCCCTGCCGGCTTCCGAAATGTCCTCTGCCTGCTCTTGGACGGCGGCGATCTCGCGGCCTGCATTGGCCTTCTCGACGTCGTAGACGTAGCGCCACGAGGCGAGCGGAAAGCCCACTCCCTCCTGCTCCTCTCTTTCTCCCTTGTCGTTAGCAGCTGCAGATTTGCTGTACCATCGGTAGACGATCCCCACGAGAACACCAGCGACGACGAGAGCGGTGCTCGCGCCCGCGATCGCCTCCAACTGGGTGACAAATGGTGGCACGACCATACCGGGCGGTTGTCTCCTCTACGACTAAAACGTTGAGTCGATCTGGGGCTCATCCACGTCACGTCGATCGTTCGTGTTCGCGCTCCCGCCGTGGTTTTATGCCGACAGGCCGCCTACACGTGGCGTGAGCAGTCGCATCAGCGCGCTCGATGCGGTGGTGTTCGGCGTCGACGTCCAGAGCGGGGACGTCCGCGGTGACGCACCCTCCTACGCCGTCGTGGCGTTCGATGGCGAGAACTTCGATCGCGATGTCGTCTCGCATCGCAAACTCCAGCGACTCGTCGATCGCGAGGAACCGGCCATCCTCGCCACCGACAACGTCTACGAGCTCGCGACCGACAAGGACCATCTCGTCCGCTTTCTTGGAAGCCTGCCCGACGAGACCAAACTGGTCCAGGTCACCGGCGACCAGCAGCCCGAACCCCTCTCGCGGGTGGCGAACCGCCACGGGGTTCCCTACGGCAAGAAGCCGATGAAGGAGGCCGAGGCCGCCGCCCGTCTCGCCGCCGCCAACGTGGGTTACGAGGTCTCGGCGTTCACCGACACGACCGAAGTGAAGGTCGCGCGCGGGCGATCGACGGGCAGCGGCGGCTGGTCGGAAGATCGCTTCACGCGCCGGATCCACGGCTCGGTGAAGCGCCGCGCCCGCGAGGTCGCCACCGCGCTCGACGAGGCGGGACTCGACTACGCGATGGACGAAACGGAGAAGTACGGGGGCTACTCGAACGCCGTCTTCACCGTCCAGGCGCGCCCATCGGACATCCCCGTCTCACGGAACCGCTCGGGCGACACGAGGGTGGAGATCGAGCGCGTCAGGCGCGACGGGATCGAGTTCCGCCCGCTCGCCAAGCGCCGCGATCACGTGCTCGTCGGCATCGACCCCGGAACGACCACAGCCGTCGCCATCGTCGGACTCGACGGACAGGTGTTGGACGTACTGAGCACCAGAACCGCCGATACGGCCGCCGTCACCGAGTGGATCATCGAGCGTGGTCGGCCCGTGGTCGTCGCCGCGGACGTCGAGCCGATGCCCTCCACGGTAGAAAAGATCCGCCGGAGCTTCTCGGCGGCGGGCTGGATCCCCGAGCGCGATCTGCCCGTCGACGAGAAACAACACCGCACCCGCGAGGAAGGGTACGACAACGACCACGAGCGCGACGCGCTGGCGGCCGCCTTCCACGCGTTCGACGACTACGAGGACACCTTCGGGCGCATCGCGGGGAAGGTACCGCCACGGATCGAGGCCGGGACCGTCATCGCACGCGTGGTCGCCGGCGAGGAGTCGGTTGAGGCAGTTCTGGACGACCTTGCCGACGACGATGGCTCCGAGGAGAGCGAGGAGACCCACGAACCGCGCGAGCTCACCGCCGAGGAACAGCGCATCAAGGACCTCGAAGCGCGCGTCGAGCGCCTCGATTCGCACGTCGACGACCTCGAAGCGACGATCGAGGAAAAGGACAAGACGATCGCCGAATACGAGCGCGAGCTCTCGGACGCACGGCGCGAGGAGCGCCGCGAGGCCAGAGAACGCCGAGAGGTCGATCGTCTGGAGCGCGAAAACGAACAGTTAGAGCGGAAACTCGACGAGCAACGCGAGGAAACCGAACAGGTCGAGGCGAAGCTCGACAGGTTGAAAGAACTCTGGCGAGTCGACCACTCGAACTTCGCCGACGTCGCCGAGAAGAGACAGGGGCTCGTCCCCGTCAAACCGGTGGCGAAGTTCACCACGAGCGCGCTCCGGGCGGCCGACGAGCGCTGGGAGCTCGCGCCGGGCGACGTCGTCTATCTGCGCGATGCGAGCGGTGCGGGCCGTTCGACAGCCGAAACCCTCGTCGAGCGCGAACCTCGCCTCGTGCTCAAATCGGGTGGTCTCTCGGAGGTCGCCCGCGAGATCCTGTTCGAGAACGAGGTGCCGACCGCACCCGCCGAGGAGGTGACGATCGAGGAACTCGACGATCTCGCGGTCGCACGCGAGAGCGGCGTCGAGGACGCCATCGACGGCTGGCGCGATCGTGCCAGAGAGCGCCGAAAATCCCAGACCGGCGAGATGGTCGACAAGCTCATCAGCGAACATCGAGCCGACAGCGAGACACGGAGTGTTCGAGAATCGTGAAGCGATTCTCGCAGCCCATCAGAAGTGCGAAGCACTTCTGAGGACGCCTCGGGCAGTTCGAGCGGGCGCAGCCCGCGAGAAGACCGCGGCGAGAGCGATTAGATCATTCCGTCCATTCCAAAGGCCGAGAGCATTCCGGAGAGGAGGCTACGCACGACGAGCACGAGACCGATCAGGACGAGCGCCAGCCCGCCGGCGACGACCGGCGCGACGTACGCGATGACGGCCAACCCACCGAGACAGCAGAGAACGCCGACGATGCCGGCGAGTCCGAGTTTGTCGAGCATGTTCGTCCATCCCCCGACAGCGGTTTAAGGGCGGTGCATCTGCAGTGCTCGGACGATCGAGGCACTCGAAATAGCTATCGAACAGGGATGACCGGGTGATCGAACCGTCCATCGCTCGATTTCCAAGTAAGCGCAAAAGACGATGTGAGAGGGTGGCGTGAGGGAGAATTCAACGACATAGATGGTACTGAAGCGAAGATACAGTAGATACATCCATACAGCAGGAACGCTTAGTACGATGGAGCACCGACTGCCGGCAATGACGATCGACATCGAGACGTTCGAGTCGACGCCTGCGGACGAGCTCCGCGAGCTCAGCAACCCCGAGCGCGTTCTTCGCTTTCTCGTCACTAACGACGACAAGGCGTTCAAGGCGGCCGAAATCGCCGATCGTACGGGTGTCGCGAAGAACTCGATCAGCACCGTTCTCTCCCGGCTCGCCGAACGCGATCTCGTCCGACACAAGGGCGACTACTGGGCCATCGGCGACGAGGAACGTCTGCGATCGTTCAGCCAGTACCGTCGCGCGACCGAACGGCTCAACGACCGCTACGGCCGGGAGGACGCCGACGAGTGGCGTGAGTACGCGCCCGAAACCCGGCATCCGAACGCGGACGACGAATGACGTTCGATCCCGGTGACGTCGTCTATGGTGCTGACCCGTTCAAGGGAAGCGATTACGCACGTCCGTGGCTCGTCATCAGCAACGCCGCCCATCCGTTTCAGGGAAACCAGTACATCGTTCTCGCGCTGACGACCAGAACGTGGCACGAGGGTCTGCTGTCGATCACCGACTCACAGTGGATCGATGGCGGAACGCCCGACCCCAGTCGCGTCGTTCCGTGGAGCGTCGAAACGCTCGACGAATCCGATATCGACCACTGGCAGGGAACGGTGACAGCGTCGCTCGTCGATGAGGCGGTCGACGAACTCGAAACGTTCGTCGGCAGCGAGTGAACGCGACTCTCGCGGTTCAGAACTCGTTACAGACCGGGATGCCGACGTTGTCGTAGTCGCCGAAGGCGGCGACCTTCTCGGGGACCTCTTCGAGCGGGATGGTCTCGGTGACGATCCGGCCCGGATCGAGCGTTCCGTGGTCGATCATCCGGAACATCTCGTCGTACTCGTGGGGTGGCATCCCGTAGGAGCCGTAGAACTCGCGCTCGTCCTGAACCATCGTGTCCACGGGCAGCGAAACCTCGCCACCCTCCTCCGAGGTCGTCAGTCCGATCTGGAGGTGTTGGCCGCCCGCCATCAGGCTGTTGACGGAGTTCCGGCAGGTCTCGGCGATGCCCAGTGCATCGACGCTCACCTCGACGCCACGACTCGACGCGGTGAACCCCTTGACTTGCTGGGGGACGTCCTTCACCTCGTCGGCCTTCACGACCTCGACCGCGCCGAGCTCTTCGGCCTTGTCGAGCGCCTCCCGGTTGAGATCCACACCGATGACGTTCGCGCCGAGCGCGTCGGCGACGTGGATCGCGGAGAGTCCGACGCCGCCACAGCCGTGCACTGCGACCCAGTCGCCGGGATCTACGTCGACCTTGTGAGCCACCCCGTGGAAGGCCGTGGCGAACCGACAGCCCAACCCGGCAACGTCGACCGAATCGAGGCCGTCCGGGACTTTGATCGCGTTCTGGTCGGCGACGCGGACGGGATACTCCTCGGCGTAGGCCCCCTGTTGGAAGTCGAGAAAACCCATCGGTACCGACCGTTCGCAGATGTTTGCCCGTCCTGCCCGGCAGTGGACGCAGGTGCCGTCGCTCGTGTTGAACGGGTTGGTGACGCGATCGCCCTCACGGATCCGCTCGACGTCCTCGCCGATCTCGACGACGGTGCCGACGGGTTCGTGTCCGAAGACCAGCCCGGGCTGCATCATCAACCCGATCCAGTCCCAATCGCCCTTCCAGGCGTGCCAATCCGACCGACAGACCCCGCAGGCCTCGGTCTCGACGACGATCCCGTCGGTATCGGGTTCGGGACGGTCGATGTCCTCGATCTGCATCGGTTCTTCGGGTCCTTGGAAGACGACGGCGCGCATCGTGATCCCATGCCGTGGCAGCATCTTAAATCATTGGTGGGGAATGTCATAGACCGGTTCACGACGGTTGCGTGGTTATGATCGGTGACGAATACGCGCCGTGAGCACGGTGCCGTCCGACAGTCCACGGACGTATCGGTATAAAAACCGCCCGTCACCCGCGGAGGAACGCTTTTCATCGACGATGGTGAGGCTATGACATGGCGACCGACACCGGCTCGCAAACGCGCATGAGCGGCGACGGGATACTGGCGGTGATCGCGGGGAGTTTCGTCGGCGCGATCCTCGTCGGGCTCGTCCTGCAGGCGGGCCTCGGCCGGGGCGGGGTTCTCCAGTTCGGCGCGCTCGTCGCCCGGCCGGAGTACAACGTCAGCTGGGCGGTGCTGTTCGTTCTGAGCACGCTGTTCACGCTGTCGTTCGTCCGGTTCGTCTCGCGATCGATCAACGGCTTCGTCACCCGGGTGATCTCCCTCTCGCGTCGCAACGAGGTTCTTAAGGAAATTCTGGTGCCTCTACTCCAGCGCTCGGCGCTCACCGTGACGACGAACGCGCTCGGGATCATCTACGGGGCTGCCATCTGGCTGGTCGTCTACGTGCTGCTCATCCCGCTCTGGCTCGCGTTCGTCATCGGGATCGAGGGGGTAGCGATCCCGAACCTCCAGCTCGCGGGCTTTTTCGCGTGGGTGCTCTACGGCGGGCTCGTCGGGCTGCTCTACGGGCTCATCATGGAGTCGTAGCCCCTGCTGGAAGACTTAAACCGCTCGCTGTCGAAGGGCTGCCATGAGCGACGGTGGCAGTCAAACAGGTCTCCGGATGCCCGAGGAGGACGAACTGTTCGCCGTCGTCACGGGCATGCTCGGAGCCAACAGGATCGAGGTCCGGTGTATGGACGGCACCGACCGCACCGCACGGATCCCGGGCCGGATGCAAAAGCGGGTCTGGATCCGCGAGGACGACGTCGTGCTCGTCTCGCCGTGGGACTGGCAGGACGAGAAGGCGGATGTCGAATGGCGCTACGACAAAGCCGACGCCGATCGACTGCGCGAGGAGGGCCACGTCCAGGACTAGCGTGGTTCGTTTCCATCCGTCCGGTGTCGATCGCACACCCTCGATTCTCGCCCGTCGAACATCCATCGTGACGAGTACGTACCGTGTGGAGGTCGATCGCCCGTGAGCGACGAGTACGGCCTGCTCGACGAGGAGGCGACCGACGCGCCGGGCGACGAGTGGGAGAACCTCGACGTCGCCGACACCGAGGCCGACCGCACCGCCCGCACGCAGGATCGCGAGTTCGCGAAGTTCCGCGAGCGCATCAAGGATGCCGACCAGTTCAAGGTCGAGGGCGGCGTCTTCGACGAGGCGACGCTTGGCGCGCTCTACAAACTCGTCCAGGACGGCCACATCGACGCGCTCGGCGGGCCGATTTCGACCGGGAAGGAGGCGCACGTCTTCCTCGCGAGCGCCGGCGACCACGACGTCGCGGTGAAGATCTACCGTATCAACGCGAGCGACTTCACGCAGATGCGCCGATATCTGGAGGGCGATCCCCGCTTCGATGAGATCGGCGGCAAGAAAAAGGCGGTCGTGCTCGCGTGGACCAGAAAGGAGTTCGCCAACCTGAAGCGAGCCAAACGGGCGGGACTGCGCGTTCCGGAACCGCTCGCCGTCGAGCGCAACGCTCTCGTGATGGAATTTCTCGGCACGGACGGCGAGCGCGCCAGACGCCTCTCGGAGCTACAGATCGAAAACCCCGAAACCGCCTACGAGGTGGTCAGGGAATACATGCGCCGACTGTACAGCGCGGGGCTGGTCCACGGCGATCTCTCGGAGTACAACATTCTCGTTCACGACTCGCAGCTATGGGTGCTCGATCTCGGACAGGCGGTGACGATCCATCATCCCAACAGTCGGGAGTTCCTCGAACGCGACTGCGAGAACGTGGCGAGCTTCTTCGCCCGGCAGGGGCTCGACGCCGACGGCGAGTCGCTGCTCGCGGACGTGACGGCCGCGCGCGAAGACTGATTACCACGGACGGCGTTCGTCCGGTATGGCACCGACAGTTCGAGCGGCGACCGTCGACGACATCCCCGGGATTCAGCGCGTCGCGCGCCGCGGCTGGCGGGAAACGTACGAGTTCCTGAGTGAGGATGCCATCGAAACCATTCTCGACGACTGGTATGCGGCCGACGAGCTCGAAGGCCCGATCACCGCCTCGGAAAGCGTCTATCTCGTCGCCGAAACGGATGGGATCGCCGGCTACGCGAGCGCTGCACCGACCGCCAACGAGGAGGCACAGCTCTACGCGATCTACGTCGATCCCGACCGCTGGAACGACGGGCTCGGGACGGCGCTGCTCGACGCCGTTCGCGACCGCCTCTCGGACCACGGCAGCCGTCGACTGCGCGTCGAGGTGCTCGCCGAGAACGCTGTCGGAGTCTCCTTCTACGAATCGCGCGGCTTCGAGCGCATCAGCGAGCGCGAGCGCGAGATCGGCTCGCAGACGCTCGTCGAGTACGTCTACTACCGCGACGTCTGACGCGGGGTGCGAAGAGTTGAAATCGCCGGGTTTCGTAGGAAGACTATGCGACACGTGACGATTCCGCAGGACCGCATCGGCGTCCTCATCGGCGAGGGCGGCGCGACGATGCGCGACATCGAGGACCGTGCGGGTGTTCGTCTCGACATCGACTCCGAGACCGGCTCGGTCGGCATCGAATCGGTCGAGGACCCGGTGCAGGGACTGAAAGGCCCCGACATCGTCCGGGCCATCGGCCGCGGGTTCGCCCCCGAGGACGCGCTGACGCTGCTCGACGACGAGATGATGCTGCTCGAACTCATCGATATCGAGGCGGCCACGCGCAACGAGACCGATCTCACGCGCAAGAAGGGGCGTCTCATCGGTGAGAACGGCCGGACGCGCGAGCTGATGGCCGAGCTCTCGGGCGCGTTTGTCGTCATCTACGGCAGCACCGTCGGTGCCATCGGCACGCCCGAAGAGATCGAGGTCGTCAGAAACGCCGTCGAGATGATTCTGGATGGCGCGCCCCACGGTTCGGTCTACTCGTACCTCGAACGCAAGCACAACGAACTGAAGAGTCCCGGCATGGAGTACCACCAGTACACCGGCTAGCAAATCACACGATCCCGGTGTCTTAAGACGGACCGACACCTTCGACTGGTAATGAACGCCATCGAAGCCACGGGTGTCGAGCTCACCTACTCGGACGGGACCGAGGCGGTGCGTGGCGTCGACCTCGCGATCCCCGAGGGCGAGTTCTTCGGCTTCCTCGGGCCGAACGGTGCGGGCAAGACGACCGCGATCAAGACCTTCACCACACTGCTCTATCCGACCGCCGGCACGGTGACGGTCAACGGGTTCGACGTGATCGAGGACGCCCAGTCCGTCCGGGAGACGATCGGCTACATGGCCCAGGAGACCAGCGTCGACGAGGAGCTCACTGCCCGCGAGAACATCAAGTTCGCCTGCGAGGCCTACGGCGTGCCTCGCGGCGAGCGGGCCGAGCGCATCGACGAACTGCTCGATCTCGTCGATCTCGCCGACGTCGCCGACAAGGAGGCGACGGAGTTCTCCGGCGGGATGAAAAAGCGACTCGACGTGGCGACGGCGCTCGTCCACGAACCCCCGCTGGTCTTCCTCGACGAGCCCACGACAGGGCTCGACCCCAAAGCCAGAATCCGCCTCTGGGAGTATTTCCGCGAGATCAACGAGCAGGGGACGACCGTGTTCCTCACGACCCAGTACCTGGAGGAGGCTGACGAGCTCTGTGATCGGCTCTCGGTGATCCAGGATGGGAAGATCGTCGCCACGGACGCACCCGACACGCTGAAATCCGAGGTTGGCGGCGACGTGCTCGACATCACGATCGACGACGCGAGCGAGGAGCGGCGGACACACGCCGCGGAAGTCGCCCGCGATTCGGAGCTGTTCGCCGACGGAACGGTCGAGATCACCGACGACGGCATCAGCGTCGCCTCCGAGCACGCCCGCAGCCGCGGGACCGATCTACTGCTGGCGCTGCGCGATGCCGACTTCACCGTCACAGGCTTCGACGTGCGCTCGCCCACCCTCGACGACGTGTTCCTCGCCATCACCGGCGAGCCGGCCGACGAGGACGGTGAACCGGATGCGGCGGTTCAGGAATCGGCCGCGCCGGAGGTGACGCGATGAGCACCGTCAAGGCGGGTAACAGCAACGGTTTCCTCACGGACGTCTGGATCAATCTGAAGCGCTGGCTGATCAAGACGACCCGCAATCCGTTCGTCGTCGTCGGTTCGCTCGTCCAGCCGGTCATCTTTCTGGTACTGTTCACCGAGATCTTCGGCGGGGCCGTCGGCGGCGCGCTCAGCCAAGCGCTCGGGCCGGACATCTCCTACGTGACCTACCTCACGCCCGCGATCATCGTCCAGTCGGCGCTCGTCGCGGCGGCCGGTTCGGGTATCGGCCTCGTCGACGACATGGAGAACGGCATGTTCGAGAAGGTGCTCGTCTCGCCGATCAACCGCGCCGCGATGTTCCTCGGCAAGTCGCTCTCGGAGGTCGTCCGGATCGTCGTCCAGACGTTCATCATCCTCGGGCTCGGCTACGTCCTGCTCTGGTTCGACACGGGCGGCGAGGTCGGCACCTACATCGAGACCGGGATCGTCGGCGCACTCGGGATCGTCCTCGTCGCCATCGTCTTCGCGATCTGGTTTACCGCCTTCTCGAACATCGTCGCGCTCGTCACCCGCGATCAGGAATCGACCATCATCGGTGCGAACCTGCTCCAGTTCCCGCTACTGTTCGTCTCCAGCGCCTTCCTGCCGGTCGACATCCTGCCGGGATGGGTGCAGACCGTCGCCACGTTCAACCCGATCACCTACGGCGTCGACGCCGCCCGCGCGCTGATGCTCGGCCGCGACGTCCAGACCGTGATCGACGTGACGGCCTTCGGCGGCGTCTGGAACACCTTGATCCCCTCGTTCGCCGTCCTGATCGCGCTCGATATCGCTCTCGGCGCGATCGCGGTGCGCTATCTCAATCGTGCGTCGAGCTCGGCGGCGCAGTAGCGACCGAACGCGAAACAGCTACCCCGTCCCGGCTCTCGCCCCCGATATGGACTGGACCGACCGCTTTCGCACTACTTTCGTGGCGCTGGCCGCCGTCGGCCTTCTCGGGGCCGGCGCCGGGATCGTGCTCGGCCTCGGTCTCGGCTTCGTCGTCTTCTGTGGCGTGGTCGGTTTCGGCGCGCTCGCCGTCCTGCGCCGTGGCGAACCCGCCGTCGCACCGGTCCTGCTCGCGGTCGGTGTCGTCGCCGTGCTCCTCGCGATCGTCTACGGCGTCCGCGACCCGCTGCTCGGGCTCTTGCTTGCCGCGATGGCCGCCGTGGCGTTCGTCCGTAGCTATCAGTATCACCAGGTTTACAGCACGTAGCGCTCGCCGTCGACCGCGAGCGGCTCCGCGAATGCCTCGTCGGCCGGGAAGAAATGCGAGACGTGGACCAGCCGCGTCTCGGTGGCACCGAGCTCGTCGGCCAGCGAGAGCGCCCCCTCGCAGGTCATGTGTTTCGTGCCGAACGTTCGCGGCGTCCCGTCGGCGTCGTGGTGGTCGCCACCGAGCGGGTGGTGCTCGCAGAACGCCGCGGGGGCGATGGCGTCGGCGAGCAGGAGGTCCGCGTCGGCCAACCGGGCGCGCGATTCGTCCGGGATCCCGTAGTTCGTGTCGCCGGTGATGGCGAGTTTCGCGTCGTCGCTTTCGATGACGACGCCGTAACAGACGAGCGGTGGATGCGAAACCGGCACGAACGTCACGTCGAAGCCACAGGAAGAAAACGACTCCAGCGGACGCTGCCCGTGTACTGAGAGCGCGTCGAGGTAGTCGTACTTCCCCCGTACCGTATCGGCGACGCTCTCGCCGGTCTTCGGGTCGGTTTCGTTCGCCGCGTGGACCGGGAGATCGGAAAAGAGACGGAAGGCGTTGCCGAGCCCGTCGAGATGGTCGAAGTGGATGTGCGTGACGAGCGCCGCGTCCGGGAGTGCCACGTCGTGATCGAGGAACTGCCGGCGGAAGTCGGGGCTCGTGTCGACGAGCAACGACTCGTCGGTTCGTTCGTTGCGGACGTGGACCGAGAATCGACTCCGTTCGACACCGTTCTCGCGGGCGGTGGTGCAGGTGTCGCAGTCACAGCCGACGGTCGGTGTGCCAGTCGTGTCGCCGGTGCCCAGAAGCGTGACCTCCACGATCAGTGGTCGTGAGTGTGGCCGTCGGCACCGTGGTCGTGCTCGTGATCCTCGGACCCTCCGTCGGCGCTGATGTCGCCGCCGGCCACCAGGGCGTCGTGGTCGCCCTCGATCATGTCGAGGTCCTTCAGGCTGTCGCGCTCCTCGAAGTCGTGCACTGCGGCTTCGAGGTCGGCCTGTGTCAGCGTGGTGCGCTCCTCGGTCAGCGCGTCGAGGACGGCCTCGCGGAGCACGAGCCGGAGATCGCTGCCGGTGAGTCCTTGGGTATCGGCGGCCAGCGCCTCGGGATCGAACCCTTCGATGTCCATTTCCCGGGTGACGATCCGGAGGATGTCCGCGCGCATCGGCGAATCGGGTTTCGGGAAGTTGACGATCTCGTCGAAACGTCGCCAGGCGGCCGCGTCGAGCTGGTCGGGATGGTTGGTCGCGCCGATCAGGAGCACTTCGTCGTTGATCAGGCTGATCTCGTCGATGCTCTTGAGCAGCGTGTTCACCGCGCGCTTCAGCGCGACGTGCTCGTCGGAGTTCCTGGTCTTGGCGACGAAGTCGAACTCGTCGATGAAGAGGATACACGGCGAGAGCCGTTTGGCCACCTCGAAGGTCTTCTCGACGTTCTTCGCCGTCTCGCCGAGATACTGGCTCGTGACCATCGACAGTTTCACCTCGACGAAGGGGAGGTCGAGTTCGTGGGCGAGCGCTCGCGCCGTGGTCGTCTTGCCCGTTCCCGGCGGACCCACGTAGAGGAGTTTGCCGATCTCGCGCAGGCCGATGGTGGCGAGATACTCGCGGTGTTCGATGGCCTTCATGATCTTCTTGATCTCGCCTTTCTGATCGCTGGTCAGCACGAGATCGTTGAGCGTCATCTCGACCTCCTCGGGCGCGCGGACATCGACGAGATCGAGCATCTCCTCGTCCTCCTCGTTGTCGAAGTACTCCTCCAGGAGACTGTCGATCCAGACGCGATCGGCGTGAACGGGGCGATTGGCCTCGCGGGCGCGCTCGTAGTCGGCCTCGTCGAGGGCGGCCGCGAGCGTCGGGTTCTCCTCGACTCGGTCGGCGTCGGCGCGTTCGGCGTACCATTCCTCGGCCATCGCGCGTTCGGTCAGCGACAGTGATCCCGAGAACTCGTCGTGATCGGTGAACATCAGGCCCGAGATGGCGCTCCACGGGTCGGCCACCTCCGTGGCGGTCTCGGCGGTCGCCTCGGTCGCGGCCAGCGGGCGCTCGATCCCCTCGTCCGACCAGAACGCGCGGCGGTAACGTGGCGGCAGGTCGTCGGCGTCGCGCTCACGATCATCGTTGTAGACGTGTGTCGTGAGCAGAAATTCGACGACGTCCAGTTCCGGGCTGCTCATTCCCGCCTCTGTAGGCCATCCGGACGAATAAGACCGTCGAACCGCACCGATCAGAAAACTTCAATGAAAGATCTCGGGGTTTGCGTGGGTTTAACACGATACGGGTCCGACGACACGCATGGTCGACACCACACCGGTCGTCGCGGCGGCATACAGAACCCCGCAGGGAAAGGAGGACGGCGTCTTCGCCGACGTCCGCAGCGAGGATCTCTCGATCCCGCTGATCAACGAGATCCTCGCCGAAACAGGTCTAGGGGGCGACGATATCGACGATCTGATGTGGGGCTGTGCCCAGCAGCGCGGCGAGCAGGGCAACAACGTGGCGCGCGTGATCTCGCTGCTGTCGGATCTCGGCGAATCGGTTCCCGCGACAACGATCAACCGCTGGTGTGCCTCCTCGGCACAGTCGATCATCTCGGCTTCCGACGCGATCCGTGCCGGCCAGCGCGACGCGATCATCGCCGGCGGCGTCGAGAGCATGAGCCGGGTGAAGATGGGCCAGAACACGCAGAACGCCCATCCACGCCTCAACGAGGAGCACAACGTCGCCGAGCTCCAGATGGGGATGACCGCCGAAGAGGTCGCCGAGCGCTACGATATCACTCGTGAGGAGCAGGACGAGTACGCCGCGCGCTCGCAGCAGCGCGCAGTCGAGGCCACCGAGGAGGGACGATTCGACGACGAGATCGTCCCGATCGACAACGGCGAGGAGACGATCGACACCGACGAGGGGCTCCGGCCTGGCACGACCGCCGAGAAGCTCGCCGAGCTCCCGACGGTGTTCAAATCAGACGGGACTGTGACGCCCGGCAACGCCTCCCAAGTCTCGGACGGTGCTTCCGCCACCCTCATCACGAGCCGCGGGTTCGCCGAGGATCACGGTCTCGACGTGCTCGCGGAGGTCGGGAGCAACAACGTCGCGGGCGTCGAGCCCGAGGTCATGGGGGTCGGCCCGATACCCGCCACTGAGGGACTGCTCGAACGCACGGGCCGGGAGATCGACGACTACGGGCTCGTGGAGCTGAACGAGGCCTTCGCCTCACAGACGCTCTACTGCCAGCGTGAGCTCGGCATCAATGATGAGATATTCAACGTCAACGGCGGTGCGATCGCCATCGGCCATCCGCTCGGTGCGAGCGGCGCGCGCCTGCCGGTGACGCTGATCCACGAGATGCACAAGCGCGACGTCGACCGCGGGCTCGCCACCGAGTGTGTCGGCTTCGGTCAGGGTGCGGCCATCGAGTTCTCGCGCTGAGCGGGGCTGACTGCGAATTTTGGCCGAGATTTTGCAAGCGAGGAAGCGAGCGCTGGCGAGCGATCGAGCGAAGCAAAAGGTCGTCGCGGCAGGGTGCGGCTATCGAGTTCTCGCGCTGAGCGGGGCTGAATGCGGCTTTTCTAGTCGTGTCTGTCGGGGAGCACCATGACCGGACGATCGCTTTCGGTGACGAGTGCGTTCGTCAGATCGCCCGAGAGGAGTTTGAGCCAGCGGCCGCCGGCGCGCGGGGTGAACGCGATGGCGCTCGCGTCGATCTCGTCGGCGACGGCGAACACCGTCTCGGGGATCTCCTCGCCGTATTCCAGGCGCGTCTCGACGTCGATGTGGGCGGCATCGAACGCCTCACGGGCGGCCGCGAACGTCTCATCGGCGTGTTCCGGATGGCCGTCGTCCGTCGGCGGTGTGCCTTCGATGACGTGGACGACGACCGCTTGACCACCCGTTCGACGGAGGTGCGCCGCCGCGCCGGCGCAGGTCGTGCGGGCGTCCTCGGGGCTTGCGACCGGCAGCACCGTTATCTCGAAGGGATCTCTGGCCTCGCTCACGACCCATCACCGCCGATAGCGTCCTGCGATCGGTTCACAGGCGAGCGACGGCGCGGTGGCTCAAAAACCTGGGGACAGCTGTGGGATAAAATCCGATGCATGGCGACGGCTTGTGGCGGCTGCGATGGCGGGCCTGGCCGGATGAAGGGCGAGCGCGACCGAAGGGAGCGCGAGGGCTTCGGCGGGGTGGTGCTGTGCGGAGCGGGGCGGTCGCGGGAGGCGTCAGTTGCTCCACCGCGAGCGAACGGGGTCGTCCGAAAGACGCGAAGCGTCTTTCGTGATCTCGAAGTGCCGAAGGCACTTCGAAGAGTCATCGGAAGACTGTGGTCTTCCGAGATGACGAAACGGCTTCGCCGTTTCGAACCATGAGCGAGCGGGCCGCGGAACCCCCGAACGGAGTGAGGGGGGTGACGAAGGCTTTTGATCGACATTTTGCGAGCGAGTGAGACGCGAAGCGTCGAACGAGCGTAGCAAAAGGTCGTTGGTCGTGGTTAGTCCGCGGGGTGGAACCGTTCGAGAGCGTTCTCGACGGATTCGTTGAGGCCGACGAGCGTGATGCGGTCGCCCTGTTGGAGGACGAAGTCGCCATCGGGGACCATGTTCTCGTCGTCACGGCTGACGAGTGCGATGAGACAGCCCTCGGGGATGGCGCTCGCGAGCTCGGCGATCGTTTCGCCGGCGACGTCGGCGGCGGTGACTTCGAACTCCTGGACGTCGCCCGAGCGGCCGAGTTCGGTCATCCAGTTCCAGAGCGCGGGCCGTTCGATGCGGTTGTCGATGGCCCACGAGGTGGCCATCGGTGCGGAGATGGTTTCGACGTCGAGTTCGGCGAAGGCGTCCTCGTTTTCCGGCTGGTTGACGCGGGCGATGACCTGTTCGGTGTCGAAGGCGGTGGCCGCGAGCTGGGCGACCAGCAGGTTCGAGTCGTCGTCGCCGGTGGTCGCGACGATCGTCGAGGCGTTCTCCGCGCCCGCCGACTGCAGGACATCGCGGTGGGCACCGTCGCCGATGTGGACCGAGAACCCCTCCGACCGAGCGGTTTCGACGTTCTCCTCGTCGTGTTCGACGATGACGACGTTCTCGCCGCGGGCTTCGAGGCGTGTGGCGAGATCCCGCCCGACCTTCCCCCCGCCGACGATGATGGCGCGCATGGGAAGCACGTCGAGATACTCCGCAATGTATCTGGCCAAACCACCCTCGACCAGCACGGTGGCGAAGATGACCAGGAAGACGGTGCCGACGAGTGTTTCGGCGGCCGCACTCATCCCTTCGGCCTGAAGGCGCACGGCAAAGAGCGTCGCCACGGAGGCGGGAATGATGCCCCGCGGACCGATGGCGCTCATGAACAGCCGTTCCTCGCGGGTGAACCGACCGCCCGATGTCGAGAGGAAGACGACGAGCGGTCGGAGCACGACCATCACGGCGACCACGACCGCCAGCCCGCCCAGCCCGAAGGGAAGATCGTCGAAGTTGAGCAGCGCGGCGAGCGCGATGAACACGAACGAGAGGACCATGAGCGTGATATCGCCCTTGAAATCGGTGATCTTGTCCTCGTAGGGGATGTCGAGATTGCCGACGATGAGGCCGGCGGTGGCGACCGCGGCGATCCCCGCCTCCGAGGTCCAGACGTTCGCCAGCCCGTAGGCCACCAGTGCACCGGCGAGCACGAGCAGGCGAGCGTTGCGGGGCGCGTTGCCCGGCGAGAGATCGACGTAGCGGATGAGATACCAGAGCACGCCGGCGACGGCCGTGCCGACGCCGATGCCGACGCCGAGCTTGATCGCGAAGACGACGAGGATGGCCGCGATCCCCTCGGAGGCCTCGAAGACGACCTCGAAGACGACGACCGCGAGGATCGCTGCCGTCACGTCGTTGACGATCCCCTCTGTTTCGAGGGTGGTCGCCACGCGATCGCGCACCGGGACGACGTCGAGGATCGGTGCGATGACCGTCGGACCGGTCGCGACCAGCAGCGCGCCGACGAGAAGGGAGATGTCCCACGGGGCGGTGAGCGCGTAGTGGACGACGATGGCCGTCCCGAGCAGCGAGATGGCCGCCCCGAGCGTGGTGAGTCGTATCGTCGCCGAAGAGGTCTGTCTGAGGTCCTCGATGCGGAGGTGGAAGGCCCCCTCGAAGACGATGATCGCGACCGCGAGCCCGACGATGGCCGGGAGCGCGCCGCCGAACGTGTCGGCGCTGATGATCCGCGAGGGGAGCACCAGCCCCGACAACGGACCGAGAATCAGCCCCGTGGTCAACAGGAAGATGATGCTCGGTACGCGAAAGCGATCGCCGAGCATCTGCGAGGCGACTCCGAGCGCCATGATGCCCGCGACGAGCGCTATTAGCTCTGCCCCGCCGGTTGCCACTCCCGACCCTCCATGTTTCGACCGGTAAGAAACCAGACCATATAAGGGCGTTCACTCCGCGGAGCGGTGCGTGGCGGTGCGGTCTCAGTCGACATACAGCGCGTCGATTGCCTCGTCGTAGCGCTCCTCGATGTTCCGTCGTTTCTTCTTCATCGTCGGCGTCAGGAGATCGTTGTCCTCGGTGAACTCCTCGGGCACGAGCGCGAACCGTTTGATGCGCTCGTGAGACTCGAAGTTCTCGTTGACCGCCTCGACCACCTCGCCGATGCGTGCCTGGACGTGCTCGTTCTGACAGAGCGCGCTCGAATCCTCGGGCAGGTCGATGCCCTCCTCCCCGGCCCACTTGCGAACGCGCTCCTCGTTGGGGACGACGAGCCCGCTCACGAACTTCTCGCCGTCGCCGAGCACCATGCACTGCTCGACGAGCTGGCGCTGGGCGAAGGCGTCCTCGATCGGGCCGGGCGCGACGTTTTTCCCCGTCGAGAGCACCAGCAGCTGCTTCGAGCGCTCGCGGAAGGCGATGTAGCCGTCGGGGCGGCGTTCGACGACGTCACCGGTCCGGAACCACTCCCCATCGAAACTGTCCTCGGTCGCCTCGGGGTTCTCCCAGTACCCATCAGTCACGTTCGGTCCGCGCACGAGCAGTTCGCCGACCTCGCCGTCGGCGTCGAGATCGTCGGGCACCACGCTCGCATCCACTTTGATCTCCTCGTCGACGACGGGCGGGCCGATGGTACCGATTTCGGGTGCTTCGGGCGGGTTGACCGCCACGACGGGTGCGGTCTCGGTGAGACCATAGCCCTCCAGGATCGGTAGCCCCATCCCGTCGAACAGCCGGCCGAGTTCGGGCGAGAGGCTGCCACCGCCGCTGATGAAGAACTCGATGTTGCCACCGACGCCCTCGCGGACCTGTTCGAAGACCAGCCGATCGGCGAGCGCACGTTTCGCGCGCAGCGAGAGCCCGGGTGATTCCCGTTGCTGGTACTCCCGGCCGACGTCGACGGCCCACTCGAAGATCCGCTCGCGCAGCGGGGATTCGCCGGCCTGCTCGCGGATCGAATCGTACAGCTTCTCGTACACTCGGGGGACGCTCGTCCCCGTCGAGGGGGTGACGAGTGGGAAGTCCTCCTGGAGCGTGTCGGGGCTCTCGGCGTAGGCGACGGTCGCGCCCGCGGCGAACATCAGGAAGTGGCCCGCCAGCCGCTCGAAGACGTGCGCGAGCGGGAGAAAGGAGAGCGTTGAGGCACTGGGGTCGATCGTCGGGAGATCACCCTTGTCCTCGCGCGGCCCGAACCGGCGGTAGACCTGATCGACGTTCGCCTTGAAGTTCCGGTGGGTGAGCCTGACGCCCTTTGGCTGGCCGGTCGTCCCGGAGGTGTAGACGAGGCTGGCGAGATCGTCGGGATCGCGCGCGTCGAGCCAGCCCTCGTAGTCGCTCTGGTCGAACGAGCCGACGCCGCGTTCGTGGACCTGTGCGAGCGTGAGCACGTCTTCACGGTCGCCGTACCCCTCGATACTGTCCATCGAGACGATGAAATCGAGATCGAGCTCGTCCTCGACGGCGAGCACGCGTTCGAGCAGCTCCTGATTTTCGACGACCACTCCCGTGGCCCCGGGATCGTCAAGGAGATATTCGACTTGGTCGGGCGAGGAGCTCGTGTAGACGGTCGTCACGACCCCGCCGGCGGCGAGCACGGCGAAGTCGGTCTGTGCCCACTCCATGCGCGTGTTCGCGAACAGCCCCACTCTGTCGCCGGCCTCGATGCCGAGGCTGCGAAAGCCCGCCGCGAGCCGCTTGACGATCCGGTGCATCTGCCGGTAGGTCAGGGTCGCGAACTCGCCGTCGGCCGCTTGCGCCACGATCGGACCGGCCAGCGAGCGGTCGTAGACGCCGCCCTTGTACTGCTGGGCGACGTGTTCGTCGTGGCGGGTAGCGCTCCGCTCGAACATCCGCGACAGCGTTCGCTCGCCGAGCACCTCGCTTTCGAACTCCGCCTCGGCTTCCTGCCAGTCCATACCCTCCCACCGGCTGGCTCGGTAATAAACATCGGCCATCGGATTTGGAAATCAAACTACACGATTCGGCCACGATCCGGAGTCACATGACACTTAGAACGGGTTGGTCGGCGTTCAGCAGCACCGACTGCGTCACGCTGCCGAAGACCGCCTTGCCGGTCGGCGAGCGTTTGCGTTTTCCCACGACGACGTAGCGGGCGTCGTGCTCGTCGGCGTACGCGATGATCCGTTCGCTGGCCTTGCCGACGAGCCCGACGGGCGTCGCGCCGCTGCCGACCGTCGCCGCCGCAGCGATCTTCTGTGCGGCTCCCTCGCCGTCGTCGGGGTCGTCGTCGAGCTCCATCGTACTGCTCTCGGTGGCGTTCTGTTCGATCTTCCGTGCCTCCATCGGGCTGAGCACGTGGACGACGTGGGTCTCCTCGTCGAAAGCGTCCGCGAGCGCGTCCGCCTCGGCGACGACCTGTTCGCTCCGATCGGATTCACCCACTGCGGCGACGATCATTGTCACGCCCGTTGTTTGCCGGGATGGTTATACATTTCGCCGCTCGTGGAACGTGACGACAGAATCTCGATCGAATGCTATTCGACGACCCAACCGCTCACCGATCGTGTTCTCGCTGGGCGGAAGGAACAGCGGGGAGGGAATGGGAGCCACGATGGGAATGAGGGGTGGGGGGGGGGACGAAGGCGGCGGATCGTTGGGGAGGTAGAGGGCCGGTTTTACCCTGGCCGTCCTCTCATAGTCGTGGCACACCCGGTTCGACCATCTCGATGTCCCACGTGTACTCGGTGGTGTGGCCCAGCTGTGAGCGATCGAGCATCATGCTTCCGTCCGTGCCGTCCCGCTGCCGTTCGCGCCCTGGATCGCCCTTGTCGGGCGGCATGACCGGCACGAGCGGCTCGATCGCTTCGCTGTCGCGGTCGTAGTTCGTTGCGTCGGTCGTCTCCTTGATCGGTCGTCGTGGTCTCTGTTTCATATCCACATTCACCATATACGACGGAAGTTAATGAAAGTTACTGATTATATGAGCAGACTGGAAGTAGAATACAACTTCAGATGTGAATTCGATAGATTTTCTTCTCCAGGAAAGTTCCTGGTCTCACCAGTCCTTGTCCTAGAATCTATTCTATAGACTATCTTTGTCTATTTCTTCTACTCACTTTCGAATTGCTGCTTAATGCTACAAATCAACCAGTATCTATAAATGGTTCGCGGTCGAACGTGTGGGTATGGCGCAACGCGAACAGATCAGGACGGGCGAACGCGGCGTGCTCGCTCACTTCGGGCACATGGACGAGGAACCGATGACGATCACCGAGGGTGACGGTGCGTACGTGCGCACCGACGATGACGAGGAGTACCTGGACTTCACCTCCCAGCTGTACTGTGTGAACGCGGGTCACAGCAACGACGCCATCACCGACGCGATGGCCGAGCAGCTCGATCGGATTCAATACGTTTCCTCGGCGAAGGACAACGACGCGCGCAGCCAGCTCGCCGACACGCTGACCGAGGTCGCTCCACAGCCGCTCACGGACGTGTTCTTCTCGATCTCGGGCAGCGAGTCGAACGAGGCGGCGATCCAGATCGCCCGCGAGTTCCAGGACGCCTCGACGGTACTGACCCGCTGGCGCTCCTACCACGGCGGCACGTACGCGACCGCGGGCATCACCGGCGATCCCGCGATCCGGCTGCCGGTCGAATCGCACGCCGCGACCACGGGCAACGTGAAGTTCCTCCCGCCGTTCGGGGGTGCCGATGCCGCCTTCGACGCCGACTCGCCCGAGGAGCTCACCGAGCGGTCGCTCGCCCACCTCGAATACGTCATCCGCAACCAGGGGCCGGACTCGATCGCGGCGCTCGTCACCGAGATCGTCGGCGGATCGAGCGGGGCGTTCACCGCACCGCCGGGCTACTTCGAGGGCGTGCGCGAGCTCTGTGACGAGTACGACATCCTGCTGATCGCCGACGAGGTCATCACCGGTTTCGGCCGCTGTGGCGAGTGGTTCGGCAGCCAGACCGAGGGGATCGAGCCGGACATGATCACGTTCGCCAAGGGCGTGACGAGCGCCTACGCGCCGCTCGCGGGCGTGCTGATGCGCTCGGAACTCGGTACGGCGCTCCGCGAGGACGCGATGGACATCGGCCAGACGTTCGCCGGCAACCCGGTCGCCTGTGCTGCCGGCAATGCCGCTCTGGAGGAGTATGACGACCATCTGATCGACAACGTCCAGGAGCTCTCGCCCGCACTCGAAGAGCGGGTCAGGAGTCTCGCCGATCACGACGTCGTCTGTGACGTCCGCGGGCGCGGCTTCCACTGGGCGGTCGAATTCGCCGACCCCGAAACGGGCGAACTGGTGTTCGATCCGCGCGTCGAGGACGGCTACAACCCCGTCGCGGACGTCCTCACCCGCACGCGCGAGAAAGGCGTGCTCGTCGGCGGCGGTCGACCGTTGATCCAGATCATGCTCTCGCCACCGTTCTGTGTCGACGAGGACGACATCGAGACGGGCGTCGCGGCGCTCGAAGAGTCGATCGAGGAGGTGTTCGAGTAGCGCTACTCGTCTTCGGCGTCGGCGATCGCTTCGAGCGTATCGAACTCGAAGTTCTTGAGCAGTCGCGGCTCGTTTTTGATGGTGGAGATGGTGAACATCGAGCGGGTGCGGATCACCTCGTCGATCCCCTCGAACTGGCTGATGAGGTCCTCGACCATTCCCTGGTTGCCGAGGCGGGCGATGACGACGAANCGGGTGCGGATCACCTCGTCGATCCCCTCGAACTGGCTGATGAGGTCCTCGACCATTCCCTGGTTGCCGAGGCGGGCGATGACGACGAAGTCGGTCTCGCCCATCGTGAAGTACACTTGATCCGCGCCCTCGATGGCCGAGAGTTTCTCACCGACGCGCTCGTGGTAGCCTTCGTCGTACTCGGCGATGACCTCGGCGATGATGGTGACGCCGAGCCCGACCTTCTCGTAGTCGATGTCGTAGAGGTCGTTCTTGATAACGCCCTCCTCGCGGAGGTTGTTCAGTCGGTAGTAGATCGTCGACTTCGGGATGCCCGTCTCCTCGTGGAGCCGATCGGGGCTGCCGGTGCCGAGGTTCGCAATCGCCGAGAGGATCTTGATGTCACGTTCGTCCATAGTTGAATGCGGTTGGAAGATACTCGACACGCGCACTTAATCCTCCCCATTACGTGTAGAACGATGACTGAAGAAACGGTCGGAAACCGGGCGACGGGGAACTACCGGTGCAGTCGTTACGTGCCCACGAGATCGAACGTGTAGCCGGCACCCTGCTCCTCGGCGCTCTCGTAGATCAGACCCGCGGCCGCGATGTCCTGGATCGCCAGTCCCGTCGAATCGAAGACAGTGAGCTCGTCGGTCGGCGCGTCGCGCGTTCCGCTGACGACCTCGCTCAGGTCGGCGTGGACGTCCTTTCTGGCGAGGCGACCCTCGGCGACGGCGACGTTGATCTCGCCGCTGTGCGAGCACTGCTCCCAGTCGTCGACGACGACGGCGGCGTCCTCGATGATCCGTGGGTCGAGCTCCTGCTTGCCCTCCGCGTCGGCCCCCATCGCGTTGATGTGTGTCCCCTCGTCGAGCCACTCGCGCTTCAGGATCGGCTCCGTCGAGGGTGTAGTGGTCGAGATCACGTCACAGCTCGCGACCTCCTCCGGACTACCGCCGACGACCTCGTCGGCGCGATCGGCCTCCTTCTCACAGAGGTCGGTGACCGCCGTCTCGTCTAGATCGGTGACGACGACGCGATCGAGATCGATGATGCTCGAGATCGCTTCCAGCTGTGCGCGTGCCTGCTCGCCCGCGCCGACCAGTCCCATCGTGCGCGCGTCCGGCGGGGCGAGATGGCGGCTGGCGACGCCGCCGACCGCGCCGGTGCGGTAGCGTGTGAGTTTCGTTCCGTCCATGATCGCCAGCGGGTAGGCCGTCTCCGGATCGGAGTAGATGACGACGCCCATCACCGTCGGCAGATCGTGTTTCACGGGGTTGTCCGGATGGACGTTCACCCACTTGAGACCGGCCGCGCCGTCGACGTACGCCGGCATCGCCCGGAAGTCGCCGTTCTCCTCGGGGAGGTCGACGTAGGTCTTCGGCGGCATCACCGCGTCGCCGTCCTCGTAGGCGACGAAGGCGTCCTCGATCGCGTCGATGACGCCCGCCATCTCGACGCAGTCGTCGAGCTCGTCGCGGTCGATCATCAGCGTTCCCCGCTCGGTCACGTCCTCCTCGGATGCGAGTGTGCTCATGCGCATATCGACAACTATGCGCGAGTATCTTAAACTTTTCTACCGTACTATCGTCGATATACCGAACAAAATATTATATACGGGGCGTGTATCGCTCAATGCTGTCGATTTCGACTCGATGATTGGAACGACCGTCCACCACGCCGAGCCGGAACGGTCCGGACGACGCTGCTCGTCGGCCGACATGCTTGCAGGCCGGTCGTTCATGAGGGTTCGGTAACAAAACCCGACGACGGCGTCCCGATCGACGGTTGAATTCTGACGAATACAGCAAGAATACTGTCCATAGCTACAAGAAACTCCAACAAATATACATAACATTAAAGTATTCGCGAATGTATTGCGGTAGCATGACTGATGATACCACGGATGGGTCGCTGGAACGGGTCCTCTCACGATGGCAGCTGTTCGCCATCGGCTTCGGCGCGATCGTCGGCTGGGGCTGGATCATTCAGATGGGCTATTGGATCGACGAAGCGGGGCCGTACGGGGCGATGGCCGCCTTCGCCATCGGTGGGGTGCTCGTGCTCCTCGTCGCGCTCATCTACGGCGAACTCGTCTCGGCGATGCCGTTCGCGGGCGGCGAGCACGTTTACACCCATCGTGCGTTCGGGCCGGCGGTCTCCTTCGTCTGTAG
>NZ_AOMC01000123.1 GCF_000336695.1 Halococcus morrhuae DSM 1307 | reverse complement strand
CCAGCCCGCTCAGAGATGTGTATAAGAGACAGGTACAGCTCGTTCTCGCGACGGTCATCGCCATCTCGGGCATCGCGCTCGTGACGGGTTCGCTCACGGTCGGACCGTCGGTCTCGAACGCGGCTTTCGGCGGCGCGCCGGCGCTCGGGATCACGACCGTCGCCATCCAAGTACCAATGCTGTTCGTCGGCTTCGACGTCGTGCCACAGGCCGCCGAGGAGGCCGACATGTCCTCGCGCTCGCTCGCGCTGGTGGTGCTCGCCGTCGTCGCGACGGTCGGCCTGTTCTACATCGTCAGCATCTGGGCGGCCGGCGGGGCCGTCGCCGCGGGCGCGCTCGGCAATAGCCTCGTGCCGGCCGCGACGGCAATGAGCGCGATCTTCGGCAGCACCGTGGCGGGCAAGCTGATGACGATCGTCGGCATCGGCGCGCTGCTCACCAGCTGGAGCGCGTTCGTCATCGGCGCGAGCCGCATCGTCTTCGCGATGGCCGATTCGGGGCTCCTGCCGGAGTCGCTTGCCACGGTCCACCCCGAGTACAACACGCCCTCGCGCGCGATCGTCCTCATCGGCGCACTTTCGATGGCCGCCCCGTGGTTCGGCGGCAACTTCGTCAGTTCGATCATCAACGCCGGCTCGCTCGGGATCGTGCTCGCCTGGTTCACCGTCGCGGTGTCGTTCGTCGCGCTGCGCTACAACGAACCCGAGATGGAGCGGCCGTTCAAGCTTCCCGGTGGCTACACCTTCGGCATCGCCGCGATGGTCGTGACGCTGTTTTTCATCGGGCTCTACATGCCCGGCGCGCCCTCGGCGCTGCTCTGGCCGCGCGAGTGGGCGATCGTCGTCGCCTGGATCGTCCTCGGCGCGGTGCTGTTCGCGCTCTCACGGCGATCGACGACCGAGACCACGATGGAGGAGACCCGACAGCCGGTGTCGGAACAGCAGTAGCGCACGCTCCTTCTCGACCTCGTTGTCACCACTGCCATCCGACCCTCACGGCCGGCGGCCGTCAGCACCCACTTTCGACCGATGACGGTTTTCTTGGAGAGTGTTTCAAAGCTGCACCCACTCGTCGGAAACACGGTGTGGCCGCTTCGCTCGCCGTAGCCGCGCCGCGCTGGCTCGATAGATAGAGAGAGAACGAGAGGGGGGGGGGGAAGAATCGAAGCGATGTCGGCGATCATGATGAGAAAACCATGGCATCCCTACGCACTCGATGAACACCATTATCGGTGCGTTTCGGAACCGATGGTATCCGAGAAACTAGCGAGCGCAGCGTGACGCGGTTTGTCCGGATCGATGTCGTCAGCGGCCGAGATCATTCCACGGATGCTACGAACGCTCGCTATCGCCGTGAGCAGCGATCCGTCCGTCGATGCGGTCGAACGGATTCCGGTGAAGGGGAGGCCATCAACAAAAACGGTCGCTCGATGATCGATACGGCGATCCGCCGATCACTCAGGGCGCGGCGGCTCCTGTTCGCGTCGAGCCAACTGCCCGCGTTCGAGGATCGTCCCGTCGGAGAACCCCTCGCTCGCCGCGGCGCGGGCGGCCGTGATCGTGACGATATCGTAGACATCGTCGGCGCTCGCGCCGCGCGAGAGATCGCTCAGCGGTCGCGCGTAGCCCTGCAGCACCGGGCCGAGCGCCGTCGCGCCCGCGAGCCGTTCGGTGAGCTTGTAGGCGATGTTGCCCGCGTTCAGATCCGGAAAGACGAGCACGTTCGCGTCGCCGTTGACGACGCTCGCATCCCCGTTCTTCCGTTCGGCGATGCTCGGGACGAGCGCCGCGTCGCTCTGCAGTTCGCCGTCGATGCAGAGCCCGTCCATCCGTTCGCGGGCCAGTTCCGTCGCCCGTCGGATCTCGTCGACGGTCTCGTGGCTCGCGCTCCCCTTCGTCGAAAACGAGAGCATCGCGACCCGCGGCTCCCAGCCGAGGAGCTTCTCGGCTGTCGTTGCGGTCGCGAGCGCGATGTCCGCCAGCTGTTCGTCGTCCGGGTCGATGTTCACCCCACAGTCGGCGTAGAGCAGCGCGCCGTTCTCGCCGATGGTCGGATCGTCGAACGCCATCAGGAAGTAGCTCGACGCGGTGTCGACCAGCGGATCGAGACCGATGATCCCGTTGGCCGTCGCGACCACCTCGGCGGTTGGATGGGTCGCGCCGGCGACCAATCCTTCGGCCTCGCCGGTGCGCGCGAGCCACGCCCCGAGCACCAACTCGTCGTCGAGCACGCGTTTTGCGGCCGAAACGGGCACATCGCGTAGCGCGGCGTACGCGGCGGCGTCCTCCTCGATCCGTTCGTCGGAACGATCGAGAACGGTGAGTGCGCCCCGCGACAGGTCGTGCTCGGCACACAGTGCTCGCGATCCCTCGTCGGTATCCAGCAGCACTGGCTCGGCGATGCCGTCGCGTGCAGCTCTGACGGCCGCTTCGCGCACGCGGCTGTCGTGGGCTTCGGGGAGAACGATGCGCGGGCTCGCCGTCCGTGCTTGTTCGCGAAGTCGTGAAAGAAGGCTCATCGGTGGTTCGGATGCGGTGACGATCGGTGACCGCCGCCGGCTCAGCCCTCGTAGTTGGCGTCGCCGGGCTGGCGGTATTTCTCCAGAACGCGCTCGGGATCGTCGAGCGCGTCGCGGCGGAACGGTTCGAGTAGTTCGGTGCCGTCGGTCATGATCTCGACGACGGCGGGCTCGCCCGACTGGAGCGCGTCGGTCATCGCCGACTGGATGTTGTCCGGATCCTTGACCCGCGTGCCGTGTGCGCCCATGTCGCGGGCGATCTCGGCGAAGTCGGGGTTCTCCGGCAGATCGGTGCCGACGAAGCGGTCGTTGTAGAACCAGTACTGGTTCTGCTTTTCGGCACCCCACTCCATGTTGTTGAACACGACCGCGACGGCCGGAATGTCCTCGCGGACGGCGGTCATGATCTCGTTCATCGACTGCATGCCCCACGCGCCGTCGCCGACGAGCGCCACTGCGGGATCGTCGGGTCGGGCGACCTTCGCGCCGATGGCCGCTGGGTAGGCGAACCCGCAGTTGCCGTAGGTGCCGGCGGCGAGGAAGTTACCCGGATTGTCGAACTCCAGGTAGGCGTTGGCCATCGAGCAGGTGTTGCCGATGTCCGTCGCCACCATCGTGTTCTCGGGCAGCGCCTGTGCGACGTCCCAGAGCGCGCGCCGCGGGTGGATCGGGGCCTGATCCGACTGGGACATCTCTTCGAGTTCGTCCTTCCAGTCGGCGTAGGCCTGCTCGATCTCTTCGACGCGCGAGTCGTCCGCACCGGCGGACGCATCGAGATCGCCGGCGAGGCCGCGAACGGTTTCGGCGGCATCGCCGACCAAGCCCAACTCGACGCGCGTGGTGCGCCCGATCTGGGAGGCGTCGGCGTCGATCTGGATGACGTCGGCGTCCTCGGGGAACCAGTCCATCCCGTACTGGGGCAGGAGACCGAAGCCGCTGAGACGGCTGCCGACGGCGAGCACGCAGTCGGCCTCCGAGAGCGTCTCCATCGCGGCCTTCGAGCCGCCGTAGCCCAGCGCGCCCACGGCGAGGGGATGGCTGATCGGGAAGCTGTCGTTGTGGAGGTAGGAGTTCGCCACGGGGGCGTTCAACTCCTCGGCGAGGTCGGCGACCTCGTCGATCGCGTCCGAGTAGATCGTCCCGAGGCCGGCGATGATCGCCGGGTTGTCGGCGTCCGAGAGCATGGTCGCGGCCTCGCTCACCTTCGAGTCGTCGGCCGACCCGATGCGCTCCTGGCGATACTGGTTCGGCTGGAGTACGTCAGTCTCGATCTCGCCGTAGAGCTGGTCGCGGGCGAAGTCGATCTGAGTGGGCCCCATCTCGGTCAGCGATTCGCGATAGGCAGTCCGCACGTACTCGGCGACGCGGCTGTTGTCTTCGAGACGGCCCTGCCAGTCGACGCACTCGTCGAAGATCGACATGGTGTCGGCCTCCTGGAACCCGTCGGTGCCGATCGAGCCCGTGGTGGCGGCCGGCGAGAGCATGATCACCGGCGAGTGGTTGAGCTGGGCGGCCTTGATGCCCGTGACCATGTTGGTGACGCCGGGACCGTTCTGGGCGACGCAGATGCCCGGTTCGCGGCCACAGAGCGCTTCGGCGTAGCCGTCGGCCATGTGGGCGGCGTTCTGTTCGTGGCGCACGGGCAGGTAGCGGATACCCGCCTGCGGCATGATGTCGAGGAAGTCCATGAACGCCGAGCCGACGATCCCGAACATCACGTCGGCGTCCTCGGCGACGAACTGTTCGAGCAGCGCCTCGCTCGGCGACATCGTCTCACCCTCGTGGAGCGGTGCGTCCTCGGTCGGTGGTGGTGCTTGCTGTCGTGACATTCCGTTCGACCCACTTGCATCCATATCACGGAATGACTTATAACTTCCGTCTCAAATCAATTCCTGGGAAGAAACTACAATAGAATAGGAGAAATTGAATAGAAGAACACACTTCCCGCAGAAAGTTGACTTTCCGACGTGACGGTTTCAGCCGATCGTTCATCGCCATCGACGGCTCTCGATCGCCGACTGGAGCCGGCGCTCGTCGATGCTCCAGGACTCGAAAACGAACGTGGAGAACGCGGCGAGAAGAGAAATCCGTCAGGGTAGCTCGCTCGCACGCGGACCACGCCACGTCGGTTTCATGCCGTCCATCGTCGCTTTATTGGATCGTTCTCGGCGCTTTTCGAGCGATGGGGCCTGATGCAGTCGCGACGCTACTGCTGATCGAGATACGCGAGCACGCCGCGGACGTTCAGCCGTTCCTCGGCGCTGGCCTTCCGTTCGGACCACGCCTCGGCCATTTCGCTGCGCTCGACGAACCGCTCGATGACTGCTTCGTCGTCACCCAACTCGGCGCGTGCGTTCTGGATGTCCGCGACCCACTCTTCCAGGATCCGTTCGTACTCGTCCAGCAGCGCTTCGTCGTACTCCCGGGGACCGAAGTGGCCGAAACACAGGACATCGGGGTCGATTTCGCGGATCGTTTCGATATCGGCGAGACAGGCCTCCAGATCGAAGTTCGAGGGCGGCGACGTCTGGCGGATCGTTTCGATGCTCGGGATCCAGATACCGGCCGCGTCGCCGGTGAACAGCGCGTCGTTTGCGCGGTCGTGGAACATCACCTGATGAGGCGCGTGGCCCGGCGCGTGATGGACGGCGAGCGTATGGTTTCCACAGTCGATCTCATCGCCGTCCGAGAGCCCCTCGATGCGGTCTTCGGGGACGGGCTTCGGCTCGGCGTAATACTCCCACTGGCTCTCGACTGCTGCCTTGGTGCCCGCGACCAGCCGCTCGGGATCGATCAGGTGAGGGACGCCGATCTCGTGGGTCAGCACGGTGGCGTTCGGGCAGGCCTCGGCGAGATAGCCCGTCCCGCCAGCGTGATCGAGGTGGGCGTGGGTCGGGAGGATATACGAGAGTTCCTCGCGAGCGATGCCCACCTCGTCGAGCGCGTCGAGGATGTTTTCATACCTGGTGCCGATGCCGGTGTCGATCAGCGCGGGGCGGTCGGTGTCGAGGATGTAGACCGCGCCGTACTCCGCGGTGTCGTACATCCCGGTATCGACGTAGTGGAGCTCCGAACAGCCATCGACGGTGAACACGTCCCCGATTGCCATGTCTCCGGGAACGCCGAGCGCCGTGAAAAACCTCCCGTCGAACAATAGGATTTTGTCACACGGCATGCAATCGCCGGGAAATGCTCGACAGACAGTATCTCCGTGAGCACACCGACGAGGTGCGCGCGGCCCTCGACGCCCGCGGGGCCGACCTCGACCTCGATCGCGTGCTCGACATCGACGACCGCTGGCGTGAGGCGAAGAACCGGGGCGACGAGCTCCGACACGAACGCAACGAGGTCTCGAACCGTATCGGCGAACTCAAACAGGCCGGCGAGGACGACGAAGCCGAGGAGGCCATCGCGCGCTCGCAGGATCTCAAAGAGGACATCGCCGAGGTCGAGGAACGTGCCGACGACCTCGAAACCCGACTGAACGAGGCCCTGCTCGAAATCCCGAACGTTCCCCAGGAGGGCGTGCCCGAGGGCGCGGACGAATCGGACAACGTCGAAATCCGCCGCGAGGGGTTCGACGATCTGCGCGAACTGCCCGCCGAGGTGACGCCCCACTACGATCTGGGCGAGGAGATGGAGATCCTGGATTTCGAGCGCGGCGCGAAGACCACGGGTGCGGGCTTCTACTTCCTCAAGGGCGACGGCGCGCGGCTCGAACACGCGCTCATCCAGTTCATGCTCGACCTGCACCGCGAGCAGGACTACGTCGATGTCTTCCCGCCCGTGCCGGTCAACAGCGAGTCGATGACCGGGACGAGCCAGCTCCCGAAGTTCGCCGACGACGCCTACCGCGTCGGCGGGAGCGAACACGAGGCCTACGAGGACGACGATCTCTGGCTCTGTCCCACCGCCGAGGTGCCGGTGACGAACATGTATCGCGACGAGATCCTCCTCGACGACGATCTCCCGATCAAACACCAGGCCTACACCCCCAACTTCCGCCGCGAGGCGGGCGAGCACGGCACCGAGACCCGCGGCATCGTCCGAGTCCACCAGTTCAACAAGGTCGAACTCGTGAACTTCGTCCGGCCCGAGGAGAGCGACGAGCGCCTGGAGGGGCTGCTCGACGAGGCCGAGGAGACGCTCCGCCGGCTCGACCTCCCCTACCGCGTGCTCGATCTCTGCACCGGCGACCTCACTTTCGGCTCGGCGCGAACCTACGATATCGAGGTGTGGGCCCCCGGAGACGACATGGAGGACGGTCCCGAAGAGGGCGGCCGCTGGCTCGAAGTCTCCTCGGCCTCGAACTTCGAGGCGTTCCAGGCACGACGGGCCGGACTCAGATACCGCCCCGAGCGCCACGAATCGGCCGACTACCTCCACACACTGAACGCCTCGGGCACCGCCATCGGACGCGTGATGGTCGCCATCCTTGAATACTATCAGAACCCGGATGGCACGGTCGAAATCCCCGAACCGCTCCGGCCGTACATGGGTGGCCAAGAGACCATCGAGGGCCACGAGCCGGTCGGCGAGAGTGCGGTCGGCGCGGGTCGCAAGGACTAATCAGTCAGTGTAGGTCTCGATGCGCGCGATCGCCCCATCGTCGATCGTGTGGACGTCGACGAACCCGAACAGGCGGTCGCCGTCCTCGTCGAGCAGGCGGCCGCGGACGGCGATCTCGTCGCCGTCGTCGTAGAGTCTGTCGAGTTCGTGGCCCGTCTCGGTCCGCGGGCGCTCGTCGCGCATGAACGCGACGAACGTCTCCCGGCCCTCGAACGTGCGGTCGGGGCGCTCGTGGACGAACTCTGGCGCGAGGAGCCCTCCGAGCTCGTCGTAGCGCTTCTCGTCGATCGAGCGGTAGTACGACCGGACGGTGCGGGCGCTCATGGTGTCTGTGACGGTAGTCATCGAAAAGAGCCTACCGACTCCCGTCGTCCGCACTCGTTGGCCGAACGCTACGGGACGATCTGCTCGCCGTCCTCGTGGATCGTGATGGCGTCGACGGGACAGACGCGGGCAGCGAATTTGGCGTCCAGCTCGGCGTCGTCGGGCACCTCGCGGACGAATTTCCCGGGCTCCTCTTCCTCGCCATCGACCAGCACCGCCTTGCCGGCGTCCTCGTCGCGCTCGAACCCCTCCCACTCGGCGACGCACTGGAACATGCCGATACAGGTCTCGCGATCGAATTCGACTCGCATACGCCCGCTTCTCCCGGCGCGACCATATGGCTGACGGCGTACTCCGACGGTTTAAACGGTGAGCGGCACACAGAATGGGTAATGCACGTCTCGGAGCTGTCGGCGGTCCCGGAGTGGCTGCCCGAGCATCTGGGTGGCGAGGGGATCGAGGAGCTCTACCCACCCCAGGCGGACGCGGTCGACGCGGGCGTCACCGAGGGCGAGAGTCTGGTCGCGAGCGTTCCCACGGCGTCGGGGAAGACACTGATCGCCGAACTCGCCATGACTGCGAGCGTCGCCCGCGGCGGCAAAGCCCTCTACATCGTCCCGCTGCGCGCGCTCGCCGGCGAGAAACGCGCCGAGTTCGAGACCTTCGAGCAGTACGGCCTCACCGTCGGCGTCTCGACCGGCAACTACGATTCGGACGGCGAGTGGCTCGCGACCTGTGATATCATCGTCGCGACCAGCGAAAAGGTCGATTCGCTCGTCCGCAACGACGCACCCTGGATCGATCAGTTGAGCTGTGTGGTCTCCGACGAGGTCCATCTAGTCGACGACGGCCATCGCGGACCCACACTGGAGGTCACGCTCGCGAAACTCCGCCAGCGCAATCCTGGCCTGCAAACCGTCGCGCTCTCGGCGACGATCGGCAACCCCGAGATCCTCGCCGACTGGCTCGACGCCGAACTCGTCGACTCGACCTGGCGACCGATCGATCTCAAGAAGGGCGTCCATTTCGGACAGGCGATCCACTTGGAGGACGGCGAACAGCACGAACTCGGGGTCAGGGACGGCGAGAAGCCGACCGCCGCCATCGTGCGCGACACGCTCGATGACGAAGGGTCGACGCTCGTGTTCGTCAACTCCCGGCGCAACGCCGAAGCCGAGGCTCGTCGACTCACGAGTACGGTCGAGGGAGCGCTCACGGCCGACGAACGCGACCGTCTCGCCGACATCGCCGCCGAGATCCGCGACGTGAGCGATACCGAGACGAGTTCGGATCTGGCGAACGCAGTGGAGGAGGGTGCGGCCTTCCATCATGCCGGTCTCGCCTCCGACCACCGCGAGCTCGTCGAGGAGGCCTTTCGCGACCGCCTGCTCAAGGTGGTGTCGGCGACGCCGACGCTCGCTGCGGGTGTCAACACGCCGAGTCGTCGGGTCGTCGTCCGCGACTGGCGGCGCTACTCGGGCGAAGCCGGCGGGATGGAACCGCTCTCCGTTCTCGAAGTCCACCAGATGTGTGGCCGTGCAGGACGACCGGGGCTCGATCCCTATGGCGAATCGCTGCTGCTCGCCAAGAGCCACGACGAGCTCGACGAGCTCTTTGACAGATACATCTGGACCGAACCCGAACCCGTTCGCTCGAAACTCGCCGCCGAGCCCGCCCTCCGCACCCACCTGCTCGCGACCGTGGCTTCCGGGTTTGCGGGGTCGCGTTCGGGGCTGCTCGAATTTCTCGATCGGACGCTCTATGCGACACAGACGGACGAAGGCGGTCGTCTCGAACGCGTCATGGATTCGATGCTCGACTACCTCGTCGCCAACGATTTCCTCGAACGCGACGGCGACGACCTGACGGCGACCTCGCTCGGCCACACCGTCTCGCGGCTCTACCTCGACCCGATGAGCGCCGCCGAGATCGTCGATGGTCTCGAACACGCCGACGAGCGCCCGACCGCTCTCGGACTCTTCCACCTCGTGAGCCGCACGCCCGACATGTACGAGCTCTACTTGCGCTCGGGCGATCGCGAGGAGTACACGATGATCGCCCACGAGCACGAAACGGAGATGCTGGGTAGCGTCCCGAGCGAGTTCGAGGAGCGCTGGGACGACTGGCTCTCGGCGCTCAAGACCGCCAGCATGCTCGACGACTGGGCGAGTGAACTCGACGAGAGTACGATCACCGATCGCTACGGCATCGGGCCGGGCGATTTGCGTGGGAAGGTCGACACCGCCGAGTGGCTGCTGTCGGCCGCCGAACGCCTCGCGGGCGAACTCGGACTGGAGTGGGCACCAGCAGTAAGGGAAGCCAGAACGCGCGTCGCCCACGGCATCCGCACGGAGCTCATCGATCTCGCGGGCGTGCGTGGCGTCGGTCGCAAGCGCGCCCGCCGACTGTTCGAGAACGGGATCGAGGGTCGCGCCGATCTCAGAGACGCCGAGAAATCGGTGGTGCTGGGTGCGCTCCGTGGACGGACGAAGACCGCCGAGAACGTCCTGGAGAACGTCGGCCGGAGCGATCCCTCGATGACGGACGTCGAACCGGCGGGGTCGGTCGCGGTGGCCGGCGACGGGTCGGACGAGAACGATCAGTCGAGCCTCGGTGAGTTCTGATGGAGCCCGTCGAAGGACGGGCGACGATCGAGGACGTGGACGAGTTCGTCGCCCGACTCGGCGCGATCGGCGACGAGCACGGCTGTACGGTGCAGGCGTTCGACGCGCGCTATATCGTTTCACGAACCCATCTCGAACGCGCACTCACCCTCGCCGATCGGGCACGCGAGCGCGGCGAGGCGATCGCCCGCGAGCGCGCGGTCGAGATCCTGCTCTACGCTGCCGGTCGCCGTCAGATCGAGCGGGCGCTCGAACTCGGTGTGGGCGAGGGCGACCAGCCGGTCGTCGTGCTCGTCGCAGCCGAAGAAAGTGGTAACGAGCGTGCCGCAAGGGACGAGATCGAACCGCTGCTCGATGCCAAGGACACTCTCGGCGATTTCGACGCCGCGCGCGTCCGCGAGTTCTTCGACATCGGCGAGCGGGAACTCGCGGCGACGGAAGCATGTCTCGCGGATCTCGTCCGCGAGCGGGTCGCGCTGCTCGATGTCGAGAAGTGATTGCTACGGATTTAGAAGAGTCGAACTTTCCCCCTTGCGATAACAGGGATACCTTGCTACTGAGACGCTGACGGAATCGAATTAGTGGACGGACACATCGGAGACGACGTTGAGCAGATAGACGCCGCCGATGATGAGCGCCATACCGATTACTCCAGCCAGATCGATCCGTTGGCCGAGAAACAGCGTTCCGATGATCGTGATGAGAACGATCGCGACCGCCGACCAGGTCGCGTACACCGGTCCGATCGGCAACTGATCCAGGATCAGACTGAGGAGGTAGAACGACGTCAGATAGCCGGCGATCAGCACGCCGGTCGGGAGGAGGTTCGAGAACCCATCGGCGTATTGCAGAGCAGTCGTTCCGATGACCTCGGAAACGATCGCCGCGGCGAGTAGTACGTAGGGATTCACTCCTGATGCTGATATTACCGTCCGTATAGTTCGATCGAAAAACGGTGAGATCAATGGGTGCAGCACTCTACAGAATGATCCCGTTCTCCCCCGCGGCGTGAGCCCGACGGCGTATCATGTGGGAGAGTATCGTGATGGGTGCGAACGCTCATGCCTTCGCTCGTCCGAGACGTGGGTATGAACGAGGGGCTGGTCGGCGTGGAGTCGAAGCGAATCGGGATCGACGTCGGCGACGAATCAGTCGGGATTCGGTATCTCGCGGCCGGCGAAGGGGAGTGTGTGATCCTGCTCCACGGAATCGGCCTCGATGCCGCAAGCGTCTCGTGGAAGCACACGCTCCCGGCGCTCGCCGAGGAACACCGCGTGATCGCACCCGATTTCCCAGGCCACGGCGAGAGTGACGAGGCCAGCGAGTACACGATGGAGTCCTATTGCGCCGTGCTCGCCGGACTGTTCGACGCGCTCGACATCGAGCAAGCAAGCCTCGTCGGGGTCTCGATGGGCGGGGCTGTCGCGCTCGGGCACGCGCTCGATCACGAGGACCAGGTCGAGCGGCTCGTCCTCGCCGATAGCTACGGGCTGGGTCGCGACGCGGTGTGGCGACCGGGCGGGGCGGCGCTGCTCAACACGCCGGGGATCGACGGCTGGCTGGGCGCTGGACTGGCCACTCCGGGACTGATCGCGAGCAGTCTCGCCGGACTGACGGTCACCCCCTCCGCGGAGTTCGTCGCCGACGTCGAGCGGGCGGTTGGGCCGTCGGCAGCCAGCGCGCTCGCGGCGTGGCAGCGCGACGAGTTCCGTGCCTGTGGCCTGCGAACGTGTTATCTCGATCGACTCGACGAACTCGCCGTGCCGACGCTGCTAATCCACGGTCGCGAGGACCCGATCTTCCCGATCGCGTGGGCCGAGCGGGCCGCCGAACGCATCCCGGACAGCGAGTTCGTCCCGTTCGAGCGGTGTGGCCACTGGCCGCCGCGGGAACACCCTGAGAAGTTCGATCGCGTCGTGAGCGACTTTCTCTAAGGCTCGTCGAGCATGACGACCGCCTCGCCGTCGATGGCCGTCTCGTCGCCGTTCATGACCGTCGTGCGGAGTCGGTAGCGGTTCTCGCCGAGGTCCTCGACGATCTCGCACTCGGCGGTCACGCGATCTCCGATGGCGACCGGGTTGTGGAACTCCTCGTCCTGCGAGAGGTAGATGACGAGGCCGGGTAGGCGCGCGAGCGCGGCGCTGATGAGGCCGGAGACGAGCGTGCCGTGGGCGATGCGTTCGCCGAACATCGTGCTTTCGGCGTACTCCTCGTCGAGGTGGAGCGGGTTCGTGTCACCGCTGGCCGCGGCGAACGCGCGCACGTCGTCGTCGGTGAGCCGTTTCGAGAACGCGACCCTGTCACCGACCGCGAGCGCGTCGCGGCGCTCCTCGGTGAGTTCGACGGTCCATTCCGGCCGCTCTTCGCCGGCATCGACCTCCCTATCGGTGTCGACGCCGAGGGCGGCGAGCGTGGCGCGGTTGGCTGCGAGAACGCTGTCGAGGAAGTACGTGGAGTTGCGAACCCACGCGTCAGTCAGCGTGGAGGGGCTCGGTTCTGAACTCATGGGACTGTTCCAGCTATGGGACCGACGTACATAAGCGATTCCGACTCCCATGTATGTGCTTTTTGTACGCTTCGAGCGTCGATTCGATGGATTTCGCCCGAATCGCTCGCGAAAACGTCTTTTTGTCCGACGGCCCTCGGACCACTTTCTACCATTCGATGGTTTTCAATGGCATTCAGCGCAACGCTTATCCATTCAGGGGCTCTACAGGAAATCGAGCGATGACCGACGAAGACGACGCGACGTGGCCGCCGGCGTTGTGGGCACAGCAGTTCCAAGAGGCAAGCGAGCAGGCCGTCGAGCAGCAGACGGAGTTCGCCAAACAGTTGATGAACGCCGGCGGATCGGGGCCGAGCAGTCTGTCGGAGATCGCCGCCACGAGTATGGGGACGGCGACGTTCAAGACGCGCGTCCAGAGCGGCGGGCGCATCTCGATCCCCGACGCCGAGCGCGAGGCGCTCGACATCGAGGAGGGGGACATCGTCCAGACGGTCGTCGTCCCCGTCAAGCGAAACAGGGAGGACTCATGAACCAGTACACCACACCGATCGAAGCGACGTTCGCGATGCAGCGCACAGTTCTGGAGCAGAGCCAGCGGGCCGTCGAGCAGGGGTTCGATCTCCAGCGAAACGCCGGCGAGATGCTGCTCTCGGGCATCGAGAGCCAGGAGACGTTCCAGCGCCAGGGCGTCGAAGCCGCCGAAACCGCCGTCGAGAGCTACTTCGAGGCGATGGAGACCGCGACGCCCGCCGGCACGAACGTCCGGGCGTTCCGCGAGAACGCCGATGAGGGGTTCGACCGGCTGAAGGAGCTCCACGCCGAGAGCTTCGACCAGCTCGAAGCGTCCGTCGAGGAAGCCCTCGACGGTCACGACGAACTCTCCGAGGAGTCCGTCACGGCGATGGACGAGGGGATGGACGAACTGTTCGCGGCGCACGAACAGCTCCAGGAGGGGACGGTCGAGATGGTCGAGCAGACCGCGACGCACAACGAGGAGTTCGCCGAGCGCTTCGGGAGCCAGCTCGACGAGCAGGCCGAGCGCATGGCCGACATCCAGGAGCAGTTCGAGGCACAGTCAGACCGTCAGCTGGAACAGGCCACGGAGTTTCAGGAGCAGCTTCAGTCGCAGGTCGAACGATTCCAGGAACAGCTCGAAGCGCAGGCCGAGCAGTTCGAGACGCAGGTCTCGGCCTGAGCGGACATAGACTTTTCAGACAACCACACCAATGAGCAGTATGAGCGACACCGATCCCGAGGAGATCCAGGAGCGCTGGACGACGATGATGAACGACATGAACGACGCGGTCGCCGAGTCGTTCGAACAGAACATGGAGGCCCAGTCCGCGTTCATGCAGTCGTGGATGGGCGCGTTCGAGGATTCCACACCCGATCCCGACACCGTCGAGGACGGCATGGCGGGCTACGGCCGTGCCTACGAGGTCTGGGTTGAGGCTGCCGAGCGGATGAACTCGCGCATCGCCGACGCCGCCGAGGGCGAGGACGTCGACGTAAGCGAGTTCCGCGATATCTGGCTCCAGAGCGCCAACGAGGCGTTCTCGGAGGTGATGGGGACGACGGCCTTCGCCGCCGGCACCGGCGAACTGGTCGGCGACATGCTGGAGCTCCAGCAGGAAGTCGACGAAATGAGCCAGGACACCCTGGAGAGCCTCGGCTTCGCCACCCGTGACGACGTCGACGAGGTGGCCGAGCGGCTGATCGAGCTCGAACGCCGCCAGCACGAGGTCTCGCAGAAACTCGACCGGCTCCTGGAGGAGTAGATGAGCGAGCGCCCTTCGGCCTTCGACCCGTTCTCGCTGAGCCTCGATGCCCAGCGTCAGAGCTTCGAAGCCGCCGCCGACGCGATCGAGAAGACCGAGATCGCCCCCGAACAGCTCGCTCAGATGGCCTCCGTCGAGGTCGGCCAGACCGACAGCGAGGTCGTCTACACGGAGAACAAGCTCGAACTGCTGCACTACGAGCCGCGGACGGACGAGCAGCACGACGTCCCGATCCTGGTCATCTACGCGCTGATCAACAAACCGTTCATCCTCGACCTCCAGCCCGATCGGTCGGTGATCCGACGGCTGCTGGAGGCGGGCTTCGACGTCTACATGATCGACTGGAACGAGCCCTCACGGCTCGACCAGCATCTCACGCTCGAAGATTACGTGACCAGATACATCGACAACTGTGTCGACGAAGTGCGCGAGCAGTCGGACCAGGACGCGATCAACGTCCTCGGCTACTGCATGGGTGGGACGATGTCGGCGATGTACGCCGCGCTCAATCCCGAAAAGGTCCGGAACCTCGGGCTGATGGCCGCGGGGCTCTGCTTCGACGATACGGGCGGCGTGCTCGAACTCTGGGGCGACGACCAGTATTTCTCGCCCGACGAACTCAAAGACGCCTACGGCAACGCGCCGGCGGAGATGCTCGACGTCGGCTTCGCGCTGATGGATCCCGTCTCCAACTACGTCTCGAAGTACGTCCGTCTCTACGACAACCTCGAAAACGACGACTTCATCGAGAACTTCGGGCGGATGGAGCGTTGGCTCTCTGAGGGGATCGACGTCGCCGGCGACACGTTCGCCCAGTTCGTCACGGATATCTACCAGGAGAACAAGCTCTACAACAACGAGCTCTACCTGGGTGACACCCACGTGGATATCGAGAACATCGACATGCCCGTTCTCCAGATCACGGGCGAGTACGACCACTTGATCCCCTCGGAGACGAGCATCCCGTTCAACGAGGTCATCGGCAGCGATGACACCGAGGTCATCGAATATTCGACGGGTCACATCGGCCTCTCGGTCTCGGGGAGCTCCCACGAAAACGTCTGGCCCGAGGTCTGCGAGTGGTACGAGGAGCGCTCGCAGCTCGACGACGCCAAAGAGATCGAGATCGACGACGCGAGCGACGCGGCCGACGAGGCGGTCGACACGCAGGAGCCGACCAGCATCCACGACGACACCGACGAAACGACCGACGATCAGGGGGACGTGGACGACGTCGAGAGCGTCTCTGGTATCGGATCGACCTACGCCGATCGCCTGCGTGACGCAGGGATCGAGACGACCGGCGATCTCGCGGCCGCCGACGTCGAAACGGTGGCCGACGCCGCCGAGATCCCCGAGAGCCGTGCCGAGGAGTGGCTCTCGCAGGTCTCGGAGTAGCTCCCACAACATAAGAATTTTTACATAAAATAGACAACTATAAATCCATCCGTATCCTCCGAGGCGGTACAGTCCTGCCGTGCGGGGGTGGGGGTGAGTTATCATGAAAGTCGGCATCGAATGCGAATACTGGGTAGTCGACGAATCGGGCGCGCTCCGCGACGGTCGCGAACTGGTCACGGCACACGAGTGCGTCGAACCCGAGTTCGTCGCCGCGATGATCGAGGTCAAGACGCCGCCGGTCGCGAGCGAGCGCGAACTCCGCGAGACGCTGCAGTCGACGCTCCGGACGGTGCTCGCCGCGGCCGACGCGGCGGGGCTGCGCCTCGTCCCGCTCGGGACGCCGCTCGCCAGGGGTTCCTCGCCGATCGTGAGCGATCGCGGGCGGCTTCTCGAACGGATCTACGGCGACGGACTGACGCCCGCGACGCAGTGTGCCGGCACGCATATCCACTTCGACATCGGCAACGTCGCGCGCCAGGTAAACCTCCTCACGGCGCTCGATCCCGCGCTCGCGCTCGTGAGTTCGTCGCCGTACTACGTCGGCGAGGGCGGTCTGTCGGCCTCGCGCCCGCACGCCTACCGGACGCTGTGTGGGCCGGAGTTCGTCCGATTTCGCGATCTCTGGGAGTACACGAGCGACGCCGGCGCGTGGAACGAGCGCCTCGATACCGCCTATGAGTCGTTCCGTGCGATCGCGCTCGATCGGGGCGTCACGGCCCGGGAGTTCGCGACACACTTCCGGTCCGACGACGTCATCGCGTCGCCGATCCGAGTGCGACGGGACTTCCCGACCGTCGAGTGGCGGACGCCCGACACGGCGCTACCCTCGCAGATCGCTACGCTGACCGGCGACGTCGCGCGGCTCGTGGCCCAGACCGGAACGAAGGCGGTCGAGATCGGCGAGCCAGAGGTTGGACCACACCGCATCCGCGTGCCACCGTTCACGGAACTCGCGCGGCTCACCGCGGCGGCGATGGGGGAGGGACTCGACTCGCAGGCGGTGTGGTCGTATCTCGAACGGCTGTCGATCGACCCGCGGAACTATCGCCCGATCGCGGCGGAGATCGGCAGTCGTGCGCGCATCTCGAAGCCGGACGCGAGGCGACTCCGGCTCGAATACGCCGATCGACTTGAAGCGGACGTCCGAACGCTTCTGGACGGTATGAGCGCACGCCAGCGTTCCTTCTCGGACGTGGCGGGCGGCGCGACGGGAGCCGTCGCGACCGGTCCCGATTATGGCGAGTCCTGGAAGCGTCCGTAGCGGTCGCGACCCGCTCCACGGGAATCGTTCTCGACCCGTAGCGACGCCGATGACAGTATCACAACGTACAATAGTCGAGAGTCCCAACAGTCTTCATAGAATGCAGCGGCCCCGGATCGCGCTTCTCAACGCCTCACAGGAGCCTTCCACGCTCCGGAACTTCCGCCGCGAACTCGACGCCGACCTCGTCGAGTTCGCCGTCCGCGAGGAGCTCCCCGAAACGTTCGCCTTCGACGCCGCGGTCGTCACCGGCTCGCGCGCGTCGGTCTACTGGGACGAGCCGTGGATCGACGCGCTGGTCGAGTGGGTCGACGAGGCCACCGACCGCGACATGCCCCTTCTCGGCGTCTGTTTCGGCCACCAGGTGCTCGCCGAGGCGCTCGGGGGCACCGTCGAAGACATGGGCGAGTACGAGATCGGCTATCGCGAGGTCGAGGGCGACGGGCTGCTGTTCGACGACACGGTGACGGCCTTCACGACCCACTCCGATGCCGTGACCGAGCTTCCGCCCGGTGCAGAGCGAACCGCCGAGAACGACTACGGCATTCACGGCTTCCGCGCCGGGAACGCCTTCGGCGTGCAGTTCCACCCCGAGTACGACATGGAGACGGCACAGACCGTCACGCTGGGCAAGGAGCTCCCCGACGAGCGCATCGAGCGCGTTCTCGACGGCATCACCGAGGAGAACTACGCGGCGGCCTGCGAGGCGAAGTCGCTGTTCGCGAACTTCACCGATTACGTTCGCGAGATCGCCGACCGACCCGAGAGTCGCGTCGTGTAACGGTTACTGGTCGGCCCGCTCGAACAGGTGGGTGGTCTCGACCTCTGCCGCGATCTCGCCGAGCAGTGCCGTCGCGTCGGAGTACTGGAGAATCGTCCCCATGTCGCCTTCGACCTCGAGATCGCCGCTCATCGCCGCCGGGATCGGCTCGCGGTCGCCGTCGACGAGCGCCGACCAGGTCTCGTGCGTGCCGCGTAGCCTGAAGCCGACGTCGCGCTCGGCAGGGTCCTCGACGACCGCGACCTCCTCACAGCCGCCGTCCTTCAGCCCGATGAACGCGTAGACGGTGCCGTCGACGATGTACTCGTCGAGCTGTCGCAGGAGATCGCGGCTCTTCTCCGGCAGCTCGGCTCTGACCTCCTCGCCGATGAGCTCGTTCGCTGCATCGAGCGGGATGTCGGCGAGCTGGTCGCGCAAGCGGTCCGGGAGGCCGGCCATCGCCTCGTCGGGAAGATCGCCGAGCGTCGTCTCCGAGACGGGGACGTCGGTGATGACGAAGTAGATGTCGCCGTCGAAATCGACGCCCCAGCCGGCACCCGCCTCGTCGAGCGCCTCGCTGTTGTCGAGCCGATCCTTGTACGCTGCCAGCCACTGCTCGGTCGGATAGAGCGCCATTCGTTTCGTCGGAGCACGGAGGCGGGCAAAACGGTTGCGCGTCGGATACGGGGGAATTTATCAGGGTCTGCCGTGTAGGTCTTCCATGCTCGACTACGTGGGGTTGGAAGCCGATCTCGATCAGGAAGAGCGGATGATCCGCGATACGGCCCGGGAGTTCGTCGACGAGAACGTCGCTCCCGACATCGGGACGCACTTCGAGAACGGCACCTTCCCCGAGGAGCTCATCACCGAGATGGGCGAGCTGGGGTTCTACGCGCCGAACCTCGACGGCTACGGTCTCCCCGGGGTCTCCGAGAAAGCCTACGGACTCCTCATGCAGGAGCTCGAAGCGGGCGACTCGGGCATTCGCTCGATGGCAAGCGTCCAGGGCGCGCTGGTGATGTATCCCATCCACGCCTTCGGCTCCGACGAACAGAAGGAACGGTGGTTGCCCGATCTCGCGAGCGGCGAGAAGGTCGGCTGCTTCGGGCTGACCGAACCCGAACACGGCTCGAACCCCGCGGGGATGGAAACGCGCGCCGAGCGTGCCAGCGGGCACGCAGGCGACGAGTACGTCCTCTCGGGCTCGAAGACCTGGATCACGAACTCGCCGATCGCCGACGTCGCCGTCGTCTGGGCGCGCGACACTTCGGCCGAGGGGTCGCCCGTGCGGGGCTTTCTCGTTGAAACTGACAAGGACGGCGTGAGCACGAACGAGATCGACGAGAAGCTCTCGATGCGCGCTTCGATCACGGGCGAGATCGGGCTGTCGAACGTCCGGGTGCCCGAATCGGCCGTGCTGCCGGGTGTCGAGGGGATGAAAGGGCCGCTCTCGTGTCTCACGCAGGCCAGATACGGCATCACATGGGGCGCGGTCGGTGCGGCGCGCGACTGTTTCGAGACCGCCCGCGACTACGCGACCGACCGCGAGCAGTTCGACAAGCCCATCGCGAGCTTCCAGCTCCAGCAGGGAAAACTCGCCGAGATGGCGACCGAGATCACGACCGCACAGCTGCTCTCCCACCGGCTGGCCGATCTCAAGGAGCGCGGCGACCTCAGGCCCCAGCAGGTCTCGATGGCGAAGTACAACAACGTCAGCATGGCGCGCGATCAGGCCCGCGTGGCCCGCGAGATGCTCGGTGGCAACGGGATCACCACCGATTATTCGCCGATGCGCCATCTCGCCAACATGGAGACCGTCTACACCTACGAGGGCACCCACGACATCCACTCGCTGATCCTCGGCCAGGATCTCACCGGGTTCTCGGCCTTCGAGTAGGGTCAACCGTTAAGGGCCACCCATCCATTTGCGATCCATGACCCGACGCGTCCTGCTTGATACTGACACTGCCGGCGACGACACCCAGGCCGTCCTGCTTGCGGCGCTGGCCGACTCGATCGACCTCGAAGCGCTGACGATCGTCGCTGGCAACGTCCCGTTCGAGCACGAAGTCGAGAACGCCAAACATACCCTGGAACTCGCGGATGCTGCCGGCGACGTCCCGGTTTACGAGGGTGCACGCACGCCGCTCGTCAAGGGGATCGAACACGCGACCCACGTCCACGGCGAGGCCGGTCTCGGCGGCGATCTCGTCGCCGATACGGAGATCCCGTCGGCCGACGGCCACGCCGTCGATACGATCGTCGAGACCCTCCGCGAGTCGCCGGGCGAGGTGACGCTCGTCTGTATCGGCCCGCTCACCAACGTCGCGCTCGCACTCCAGCGTGAACCCGACCTCGACGAGCTCGCCGACGAGGTCTGGGTGATGGGCGGGGCGGTCGGCACGTTCGGCAACGACACGCCCGCCGCCGAGTTCAACTTCTGGGTCGATCCCGACGCGGCGAAGGTCGTCCTGCGCGAGTGCGACGTCACGCTCGTCGACTGGGGGCTCTGTGTTCGCGACGGCACGTTCGACGCCGACACCCTCGCGCGTCTCGACGACGGTGGCACGCCCTACGCCGACTTCTTCGCCGAGATCTCGAAACGGGCTCGCGAGATGAACCGCGAGCGAACCGGCGAACCGAGCGCGACCCAGCCCGACCTGCTCACTGCCGCCTGTATGCTCCACCCCGAACTCGTCACCGATGCCGAGAAACTATACGTGGACGTCGACGAACGCGAGGGGATGACGCGCGGCTACAGCCTCGTCGACGTCAACGGTATCACGGACGGCGAGCCCCGAACCCGGGTCGTGCGTGAGATCGACGCCGACCTGTTCGAACGCATCGCGAGCGACATGCTCCTCCACGGCGATCCCGAGCGTTCGCTCTGAACGATGCTGGCCCGGCCGATTCGTGCTGGTGGAGCGGGAGGGAGTCCGTCCGATCAGCGCCGTACTGGTGCGTCGGCGCTCACGATCTTCCCCAACTGATCGCGGTGGTCGGCGACGAACCGATAGGCGTCCTCGCGGAGTCGCTCGTAGTCGGCGAACCCGTTCAGGAACGTGAACGGTTCGGTCGGGAGCTTCCCCATGCGCAGCAGAACTTCCTCGGTGGCCTTCCCGCAGGAATAGACCGTCTCGTCGGCGATGAGATGGACGCAGTCCTCGTACTCATCGGGTAGGCGGTGCTGCTCGTCGGGCGTGAGTTCGGAAAACCCGACGGGCTCGAAATCGCCGTTCCTGACGGCCCAGTCGGCACACCACGTGCAGAACCCACAGTCGTCGTCGTAGACGAGTCGCGGCTGTTCGGTCATACTGCTCCTTGATGCCGGCGCGCGAAAAATACCGTCGGTTCGTCGGTTCAGTGTGTGCCCTGGAGATGGACGCCGTCGTCGTCGACGGTGTCGACCATCTCGTCGCGCAGCGCGTAGGTGTCGTCGTCGGTGTCGCCGAAGCCGAGACTCGCCTTCACCTCGTCGGTGAGCCCCGGATCGAGGTCGACGTACGCCGTGTCGTTCTCGACGTCGGCAATGGTGCCGACCTCTTCGCCGTTGACGTCGTAGACGTCCGTTCCCGCGTCGATATCGTTGGTATCCATCATCGCAGATACGAAGAGGGTGTGTGCTGGGCTATCGTTTCTGCCGTCGAGTGCAAGGTCAGTCGTCGGCAATCTCGTCCCCGAAGTCGAGATCGTCGTCCTCGCGGAAGAACCCCGAGAGAACGCGCTCGTCCTCGTCGCCACCGGGCGGCGTGCCGGCGTAGACCCCGAGCGCGTCCGCGTCGGGATAGCCGACGACGTCCGGTTCGTCCATCGTCGAGAGAACGAGATATTGGACGGGTTCGTCGCCGTCGTTGACGACGCGATGGGCGTGCTCCGCACCAGTCGGAAGGGCGACGTACGTTCCCGGCCTGAGTTTTTCTTCCTCGTCGTCGAGGCGCAGCGTGGCGGTCCCCGAGAGCACGTACAGCGCCTCCTCGTTTCTCGTGTGGTAGTGATAGGGCCACGACCGCTCGCCGGCCGGCAGTTCGTAGAGGCTACAACCGATATCGTCGCCGCCGGCGGCTGCGCCGAGCTGTTTACGACGGAAACCGGTGTCGTCGGGGCCGATCGCGCTCCAGTCGATGTCGGAGTCGTTGATGGGTATCGAGCGATGTGTGGCGGCCGACACTGATAGTCGCTGTCCCGACTCGCTGCCTCCTCCCTTCCTCTCGTCTCTTCCCCTCCTCTCGTATATGCACCCGCGCATGCCCGGCCGAGGGGTTATGCGGCCGGTCGCCAGAGGGCAGCTATGCGACGTCGGGACGCACTCGTCACGCTCGCGGCGGTCACGACGACCGGCTGTCTCGGCGGCGTGCGCTCGACGCTCGGCCTCGACGAGGACGATCCGGCGAAACCCGTCGAACCCGCCAAACCGCTCGGCCAGTACGACTGCCCGACGTTCGAGAGCTTCGGCTTCGACGCGGTGAAACGCACTATCTGCTACCGCGAGGATGATGACGGGCCGAAGGCGATCAACTACACGGCCTCGAAACGTGAGGCGCATCCGCCGCCCGATCTCGTCGAGCTCACGATCAAGCGCGTCGGCTCCGGGGCGGCCTTCTACGTGATCTCGGGCGGTCTCGTGACACGGCTCACCGACGAGGGCTGGCGGCTCGTCGCACCCACGAACGGGTCGAGCGCCGACGAGGCCAATCCGGTCGCGCTCCGCTCGGGCGAATCGTACACCTGGACGGTCGGGATCGGCGGTGACGAACCCGACGAATCGCCCGGTGACGGCCCGCTCCGTCTCGGTGACGTCGGCCCCGGCATCTACGCGTTCCGGGCGCGCGGGCGGCTCGACGACGGCATCACCGGTCCGCAGGACATCGACGTGGCTCACGCGATGCTGTTCGCGGTGCGAAAATCGGGATCATCGTGAAAATCAGCGGTCCGAGCGGTCGATGTCGAGTTCGTCCTGCAGGCCGGCGAGGGCGTCGTCGTCGGCGAGTTCGCTCAGGCGTTCGCGGAGGTGTTCGCGGCAGAGGCCGACCTTCAGGGCGTCCTTCTCGACGGCGACGTCTGCCTCGCGGTCGCAGTAGTGACACTGCATCAGCCGGGGTTGGAAGCGACGGGCATTGAACCCTCCGCTATCCCGACCGTGCGCCGTCATTTGCTTGCGATTGCCGGCTCATGGCCGCGGCACACCCTCGGGGAGCGACGCGGCCAGCCGTTCACGGAACGCGTCGTACTCGTCTCCATCGAGGCCGGCCCGACCCAGGACGTCGTCGTGGGCGTCGCTGCCGCCGGTTTCGAGCAGTCCATGCCGTTCGATCGCCCGCGTGACGGGTGCGACGTCGACCGGACGGCCGTAATCGTAGTAGCGTTCGACGGCGTCGACGTGATCGGACGCCGCGAGCGCGAGCGCGGCCTCTGGATCGCCGTAGCGAAGCGGGTGTGCGAGCGAGACCACGCCACAGGCATTGGCGAGCAGCGCCGCGCCGCGCTCGAACGTCGGGAGATCGCGCGCGACGAAACAGGGGCAGTCGTTGCCGATGACCTCCGCGAACGCGCCCTCGTAGTCGTAATCGGCGTCGCTGCGGGCGATGGCGCGGGCGATATGCGGGCGACCGATCCCCTCGGTCGGTTCGAGCGCGAGATCACAGTCGAGGCGTTCCTCGACGCAGTCGATGATTGCCCGGCCGCGCTCGATGCGATCGTTCTGGAGCCGATCGAGCTCCGTGCGGAGCTCCGCGGTCGGGGCCACGCCGTAGCCCAGTAGATCGACCTGGCCGCTCTCGGTCTCGACGCGGAGTTCGATGCCGTGGATCGCCGTCGTGCCGGCGAGATCGTCGATCGGCGTTTCGAGATCGGGATGAAGGCGTTCGTGGTCGGTGATGGCGACCACGCCGACGTCGGCCGTCCGGGCCGCATCGGGGACGTCAGCGAGTGCCATCCGGCCGTCCGAGTTCGTCGTGTGGACGTGGAGGTCGGCAACCGGCATTGGCCGATGGAAGCGGGCCGCGAATAAGTCCGTTCTGGGCGATCCCACTCCTAGATGATCTACTAGGTCTCGGGCGGAATCTCCAGACAACGTTTATGAAGGTCCGACTATCCCGATCTATCATGCAGTTCATGACGGACGTGGACGAGCGACTCGATGCGCACAGCTACCCGGTCACGACGGACGAGCTCATCACGGCCCATGGTGATCTCGAAATATCGTTGCCGAACGGCTCCGAGACCTTCGGCGATGCGCTCTCCCGCGTGGAGCCGATGACCTTCGAGTCCGCCGAGGAGGCACGGCTCACCACCTACAGCGCGATCGGTGAAGGAGCGATCGGTCGCAAGAACTACTCCGACCGCGATCCGACGGCGCTCGGCGTCGAGGGCCACGAACCGGTCTCGCTGTGAGACGTGCGGTTGCGCGTCGTTACGGATCGATGCCGGCCGCAGTGAGATCGAGCGGCATCTCACCGTCGCAATAGCCCGTGATGGAGCCGTCCGGCCGTGCGCGGAAGACGACCGTCGGACGGTAGCCGACGCCCGACTGTTCGCCCGTGAGGGCGGCCCATTCGTCGTCGCGAAAGGAGCTACAGTCGACGAACAGCACCGTCTCGGGATGGGCGGCGAGCTGGCCATCGGTTTTCGAGAGCGCCGTCTCGCGGGCGGCTGCCGTCGGCGTGTCGGCCGCCCGGCCGGTCGGACGGCTCGGTCGCGTGACCTCGACGAGCGTACCCTCGTCGTTTCTCGTCGCCCGGAAGTCGAGCGCGTAGCCCGAGTCCAGCTCGATCTCCGGGCGGACGGCGTAGCCGGCGTCGGTGAGCAGTTTCGCGGCGTTGAACTCGGCCATCGTCGCGCTCATGCGGGTCCGGTCGAGGCGCTCGCTGGTGCCGAGCTTCGATGCCATCGTGTAGCGATAGTCGTCGAGCACCCCCGTCGAGAGGAACCGTTCGTAGAAGCCGAGCGCCGCGTCGCGGTCGGCGTCGGGAAAGCCCGCGGCGTGGTCGGCGAAGAAAGTCCGCGTGCTCTCGCGGCCGTCCTTCGAGAAGAACACCGGGAGGAAGAACCACGAGAGGTGTTCGTACCGGGCGAGCCACGGGTCCTGGAGCTTCAGTTCGGCGAGCAGTTCGCGCTGTGCCCAGCGCGACACGGGGTAGGGAACCTCCGTGAAATCGTACTTCTCGGTGCGCCAGAGCGCTTCCGGGGTCTGGGTGTTGCCGAGCCAGAAGGCGTCGTCGTTCCAGAGGAAAAGCGCGCGGTCGCCGTTGTCCATTTCGAGTCGGCGACCGGTGTAACCACGCGGCGGCTTGAACCAGGGGGTCGTGAGCCGTGCACCGATCGATGCATCGAGCGGTTCGTGGAGGTCACGACGGAGACGAGCGAGATCCCAGTGATCGTGGGAACGACGGAAACGGAGCGGTCCGGCCACGGTCTCCAGAGGCGGGCTGGGCGTTTACCCGTGTCGATCGTACTGGTCGGTGTCGGCCTGTCGGCATCCCGACCACCGATACATTCATGGTTGTGAATGAACAACGGTACTGTGTATCACTATGTCAATGGGTGCCTATGACGCGGCCGAACACCAGCGCCGCGAGGAGAAAGCCAGCGCGGTCGATGCGAGTAGCGACGACGAGCGCAGCGACTACGAGGGAACCGTGGAGTACGACGTCGCGGACGCCGATACAGAGGATCTCCTCGCGCAGTTCCGCGAGATCAAATCGCAGTAGCGCCCGCATCGCCCTCCTCGCTTCGCCACAGCAACCACAGCGAGACGCTCGTCACAACGATCACCGCCGAGACGTGTGCGAGCAACACGGCACGGAGGACGGGGTAATCGAGCACGAACGGTACCAACAGTAGCTGGACGAGACCGAACGCGATCGTCTCGACGTCGGCCCGCAGTAGCGTTCGTGCGGTCTCGTCGTCGAAGACGTATCGGTAGGAGCGCCAGACGGCCGTCACCGTCGCCCACCAGCCCGTGCCGATGCGATAGCAGACGTCCCAGAGCACCATGAGTAGGAAGTAGACGACTAGGACAGGCGGGTTCGGCCCGAGAAGGCGATCGAGAAACGGCGCGCGACCGCTCGCGGGATTCGGGACGAACAGGTAGGTAAGCATCGCGCAAAAAGCCAGCACTGCCAGCACGACTTCCATGTTCGAGCCGAACAGTAGTCGGCGATAGGCTCCCGGCATCTCGACGCTGCGGATGCGCCGGGCGACGCGGACCATCTCGATCGAGCCGATGCCGGCGACGAAGACGGCCGCGCTGCCCGCGAGCGCGACGTTCCAGAGGTCGTAGTACCAGGCGAGCACGATCACACCCACCTCGAAGACGCCGAGCTGGATGGCGAGCGCGAGCGTCGTCGAGACCTCGATGCCGGGGAGCGCACCGACGATGCTCTCGTAGGTCCACGTCTCGCCGAACTCGGGGCCGCTCATCAGTCCGCCCGCGCGCGTTCGGCGGGGCGTTCGGGCGCGGGCTCGGCTGCGACGCCGAGCGCCCGCTCGACGGCCGTCTCGAACTCCGTGCGCTCGATCGGGAGCAGCTCCTCGATGCGCGTGTCGGTGACGACGACGCGGTTTTTCAGCCCCAGGATCAGCGGATGAGCGACCGATTTCGGGACGCTGGTGACGAGATCGACCCAGTAGGCCGAGAGCTGTGGCGAGAGCACCGGCACCGGGACGATGTGGAGCGATCGCCCCGCGACCGCGGCCGTGCGCCGGAGCAGCTCTTGGTAGCTGAGAACCTCCGGACCGCCGATCTCGTAGGTGTCGGCGGCGGTTTCAGGAACGTCGAGCACGCCGACGAGATAGCTCACGACGTCGGCGATGGCGATCGGCTGGCATTCGGTGCGCACCCACGTCGGCGTGACCATCACCGGCAGGCGGTGGACGAGCTGCTCGACCATCGCGAAACTCGACGAGCCGTTGCCGATGATGATCGCCGCTCGAAGCGTCGTGAGATCGAACGACCCCTTCTCCAGGATCGTCTCGACCTCGCGGCGCGACTGGAGATGTTCCGAGAGTCGCTCGCGCGTCTCGCCGAGGCCGCCGAGATAGAGCACCCGCGAGACGCCGGCCTCGCTCGCCGCGCGCTGGAAGTTGTGCGCCGCCTTCCGATCGCGGGCGGCGAAACCGGTGCCCGAGTCCATCGAGTGGATGAGGTAGTAGGCCGCTTCGATCCCGTCGAGAGCACCCTCGAAGCTCCCCGGATCGAGGATGTCGCCCTCGCGGACGTCCTCGGCCGGCCCGTCGTAGCCGTCGGCGTCGCGGGTGAGCGCGACTACCTCGTGATCCGCCGCGAGAAGTGCGGGCACGAGCCGACTGCCGACGAAACCCGTCGCGCCAGTGACCAGAACGCGCATAGGGACGCGAGGAGCGGACAGGCCATAAGTTCACGCTCGACGGTAGCGACCGATCCGGAAATTCCTCGATCCAACGAACACCGGTTGCGGTGGCGCGCGCTCGCGCTTGTGTGCGAGCAACGCGAGGCGCGAAGCGCCTCGCCGGCGAGCACCGAGCGCGGATCGGCGTGCGAGGGATGGGCGAGCGAAGTGAGCAAAGCGAACGCAGCGAGCGAATCGGCTGGGGAGGTACGTGGGCTGTGCGGGGCGGTTGCGGTTTCTCATTGTCGTCAGCAGTCGTGCTGTGCGGGCGGTCACAACAGCCAACCAGATTATCGATCTCAGTTCCTTCAAGCCATCATCGTTGAGAAAGTGCTATCCGCGCCCACACCCGATCGCAATCATGGCCACCGAGCCGTGCGACGGCTGCGGGCGGTCGGTGCAGATCGCCGGCGGCGTCGCCAATCTCTGGACGTTCGGCGGCGACGAGAGCGGCGGTCTCACGCTCGAATTCACCGACGACTCGGAGCATTTCCTCTGTTACGACTGCATCGACCGACTCCCGGACAATCCACGGGCTGACGACGTCGCGGCCCTTGACGAGCGAGCGTAGCGCGATTCCGTGGCGAGTGATCCGGATGCGTCGCTCCGACGGTACGCATCGCTCGGAGGGTTTACGTGCCGGGCAGCGGTTTCGTTCGTGTGGACCCCGCGCGCCTCACAGCCGAGTTTCCCGCTCCCTCCTATCGCGGCAACCAGCAGCGAGCGCTCGGAAAGATCGGTGAGGCGCTCGAATCGGACAACGACGTGGTGCTCGTGCGCGCGCCCACAGGGTCGGGGAAGTCGCTGCTCGCCCGTGCCATCGCCGGCTGTGCGCGCCAGCCCGACGAGGCCGATCCCCAGGACGCCATCGGCGCGTACTACACCACCCCGCAGGTCTCCCAGCTTGACGACGTCGCCGCCGATCCGCTTCTTTCGGATCTTCAGGTCATCCGTGGCAAGCGCAACTACAGCTGCCTTCTTCCGGGCGAGACCGACACCCCCGTCGATCGTGCGCCGTGCGCCCGCGAGAGCGGCTTCGACTGCTCGATCCGCCATCGCTGTCCGTACTTCTCCGATCGTGCCATCGCCTCGAACCGCTCGATCGCGGCGATGACGCTCGCCTACTTCATGCAGACCGCCGGCTCCGAGTCCTTCGGCCAGCGCGATGTCGTCGTGATCGACGAGGCCCACGGGCTCGCCGAGTGGGCCGAGATGTACGCGACGATCGACCTCCGCCCGTCGACGGTCCCGGTCTGGGACGAGATCACCATCCCCGAGATCGACGGTCCGGAGGCGGCCGCACGGTTCGCCGACCGGCTCGTCGACGTCTGTACGCGCCGGAAGGACACTCTCGTGGGGGCCGAAGAGCTCTCGATCGCCGAAGTCACCGAGCGCGATCGCCTGCAGGAGCTCATCTCGAATCTGAAGTGGTTCGTCTCGGATTACCGCGATCCGATGAGTGCGAGCACGTGGGTCGTCGACAGCGCGGGCGAGGGGAGCCCAGTGACGATCAAGCCGCTCGCGCCGGAGCGATATCTCAACCACACCGTCTGGGAGCGCGGCAACACGTTCGCACTGCTCTCGGCGACGATCCTCGACAAGGAAGGGTTCTGTCGCGGCGTCGGTCTCGATCCCGCCAAGACCGCGCTGGTGGACATCTCCCACACGTTTCCGGTCGAGAACCGCCCGCTGTACGACGTGACCCAGGGGAAGATGACCTACGAGCACCGCGACGACACGATCCCGGAAGTCGCCCGGTTGCTCGTTCGACTACTGGCGAAACACGACGACGAGAAGGGGATCGTCCACGCCCACTCCTACGCGATCGCCGAGCGCCTCGCCGACCGACTCCGGGAGTTCGGCGTCGACGAGCGAATCAGAACGCACGACAGCGACGACAGGGACGCACAGCTGAGCTCGTGGCTCGCGACCGACGATCCCGAACTGTTCGTCTCGGTGAAGATGGAGGAAGCGCTCGATCTGGCCGACGACCGCGCGCGCTGGCAGGTGCTCTGCAAGGCCCCGTATCCGAACACGCGCGATTCGCGCGTCGCCCGCCGGCTCGAAGAGGGCCAGTGGGGCTGGTACTACCGGACGGCGCTCAAGACCGTCATCCAGGCCTGTGGCCGCGTCGTGCGCTCGCCGGAGGACTTCGGGCGGACGTATCTCGCCGATTCGAGCCTGATCGATCTGTTCGATCGCTCGCGGGGTGCGATGCCCGACTGGTTCACCGCTCAGGTCGATCGGATGAGCAGTCCAAATCTGCCGGCATTCGATCCGGGTGCGGCGAGCGCCGACAGCGATGACACCAACGGCGGCAGCGGCGGTTCAAGCCAATCGGGACGGCGGAGCAGTCGATCAAATCCGGACGACCACCCGCTCGCGGACGTCTGGGGCACGGACTGAGGCGAACCCACGCTGTGAGCCCATCGGTTCGCCCGACTCCGCTTGGCCGATGGTAGCGTGCTTCGGTACGAGGATCGTCCGAAACGTTCATCGCTATCTCGCATGGACGACAGTGTATGTCATCCTCGGCATCGTCTCTCTGGTCACGCTATCGCTCGATACCGATCGTCTACCGTATCGGCGTGGCGTTCGTTCTCGGCTCGCTGGCGGGGTTGATCGGCGGCGAACCCTTGACGGCGCTTCAGCCGATCGGCGACCTGTTCGTCAGACTGCTCAAGATGATCATCGTCCCGATCGTCTTCTTCACGCTGTTGATGGGCGCACGGCGGCTCACGCCGTCGACGCTCGGACGGATCGGCGGCGTCACCGTTCTGTGCTATATCGTGACGACCGCGATCGCGATCGTCATCGGGCTCGCCGTCGGCAACCTCGTCGATCCTGGCGTCGGCCTCGACGTCGTCAGCACGGACGTCCAGACGAAACAGGCCCCGAACATCGGCGAGGTCCTGCTGGGAATCGTGCCGACGAACCCGCTCGGCGCGATGGCCGAGGGCGACATCCTACCGGTGATCTTCTTCACGCTCGTCTTCGGGATCGCGCTTGCGCTCCTCCAGGAGGAGTTCGACGCCGACACCGCCGTCCACCGCGGCGTCGAGACGATCTTCGATGTCGTCGAGGCGGGCGCGGAAGCGATGTTCAAGATCGTCTGGGGCGTCATGGAGTTCGGCATCATCGGCGTGTTCGCGCTGATGGCCGCCACCTTCGGCACGGCGGGCGTCGATGCCATCGTTCCGTACGCGAAACTCATCGGCGCGCTCGCGCTCGCCGTCGGCATCCACATCGGGCTCACCTATCTCCTTGTGATCCAGCGCGGCATCCTCGGGGAGTCGCCGATCGCGTTCCTCCGTGGGGCGCGCGAGGCGATGGTGACGGCGCTCAGCATTCGCTCGTCGAGCGGCACGCTCCCGGTGACGATGAGCAATGCCGACGAGAACTTCGGCATCGACGAGGAGATCTACAGCTTCTCGCTCCCGCTGGGAGCGACGATCAACATGGACGGTACCGCGATGTATCAGGGCGTGGCCGCCATCTTCGCGGCGAACCTCGTCGGCCAGGCGCTCACGCTCGGCGAACAGTTCACCGTCGTCGTCACCGCGCTGCTCGCGAGCATCGGGACCGCTGGCGTGCCGGGCAGCGGTCTCATCATGCTGACGCTCGTGCTCACGCAGTTGGGGCTCCCGCTGGAGGTGGTCGGGATGGTCGCCGGCGTCGATCCGCTGCTCGATCGCCTCCGGACGATGAACAACGTCACCGGCGATCTGGCCGTGACGACGCTCGTCGCACACGTCTACAACGGCATCGACCGCACTGCGAGCGTCTGGTCGGGCAGTAGCGAGCCGGCGGGGACGCCACAGGACGACTGAACGAATCGATCGTGGGCGGCGACTCGATCAGTACGGGATGATCGAGAAGTCCCCCGGAACGAGGAAGCCGAGCACGAGGAACAGCGTGCCGGCGATCGCGGCACAGATGAGCGCGTAGGGGATCTGTGTTCTGACGTGGACCATGTGGTCCGCGCCGCTTGTCGACGAGGATAGTACAGTAGTATCGGAGATCGGCGAGCAGTGATCGCCGAAGATCCCGCCCGAGAGCACCGCGCCGAGGGCGAGCGGGAGGTTCGCACCGGTGGTGAACGCCACGGGGATGACGATCGGGAACATGATGCCGTAGGTCGCCCAGGAACTCCCGTCGGAGAAGCTGACGAACGCCGTCACGGCGAAGACGAGCACCGGGATGAGTCCCACGGGGACGCCCTGGAACCAGTCGGTGACGAACGAGGAGATGCCGAGCGTCGAGACGGTGTTCTGGATGGTGATCGCGAGCGTGAGGATCGCGGCCGCGAGGAAGATCCCCTTGAACCCGTTGATCATCGCGTCGGTCGCGTCGCCGTTCGAGGGGATGTCGCCGCGGACCCTGAACAGGACGAAGCCGACGAGCAGCCCCATCATCGACGCGAGTCCGAGCCGGATCTCACCGATGTTGAGCGACCACGGGCCGCCCGCGGGGACGAGCAGTTCGTAGCCGAACGCCGAGACTACGGACGTCGTTTGCGGCGCGTTCAGCACGGGCGAGGAGCGCCAGAACATCGCCAGCAGGCCGATGCCGACGATGGTGAGCACGGGGATGGCGAAGTTGCGCCAGTCGGGCGTCGCGCCCTCGTACATCTCGTAGTTCGCCATCTCGTCGGAGACCAGGGGATCGTCGTCGGGGCCCACGACGCCACCGCCGTTGCGGGCGCGTTCCTCTTCCTCGCCCATCTCGAAGATATTGGGAAGTACCTGCCAGGCGACCAGCGCGGCGACGACGAGCGCGACCCACGAGTAGAAGGCGAATCCAAGTGTATTGAAAAACAGCGGCCAGACGGCGTCGGTGGCCGCCTGGAGGCCGTCGCCGGTCTGTGTAACGTAGCCCGACATCCCGGCGGGGAGGACGTTCTGTTTCGCGGCGGCGGTGATGCCGGCCCCGATGAACCCGACGAGCGCGACGCCCCACGTCGAGTAGAAGGCGAGGCGGGCGGCCGGGCTGCCAGCGCTATCGACGTAGTAGGCGAGCTTCGCCCGCGAGACGTCGTGTTCGTCGGTCAGTGGGCGCATCATCGAGCCCACCACTAAGCAGTTGAAGTAGTCGTCGATGTGGATGATGATCCCCGCGAGGAAGGAGGCTTTCTCGGCGTCGGCGGGCGATTCGACGCGGCTGGCGAGCGCCTCCAGCACGCCGCGGATCGCCCCGGCACGGATCATCAGCCCCATCAGGCCACCGATCGCGAAGAGGGCGAGCAACACGTTCTTCACGTACCACGGGTCGGCGAACAGCGGCGACGTGGCGACGAGTTCGGGGATCACCGTGATCCCGAGCAGGCCGCCGAGGAGCGTTCCCAACGGGCCGTCGAGCCCGGGCGGCACGCCGACGACTTCGGGACGAAAGAGACCGTAGACGACCGCGCCGCCGGCGATCCCGACGAACAGGCCGATGAGCGCGTCCCGGACGTACCACGCCAGCGAGATGGCCAGCAGCGCCGGCACCAGCGCCCACGGGCCGGCCGCGATGGATTCGAGCGGCATGCCCCACGTTCAGGGACGGGATACAAAAATGCGCCCGGTCGGCCCGATCAGACGAACGAGACCACGTAGGCGAACGACGAACTGAGCATCAGGATGACGAACAGGACGGCGAACAGCTGCTGGCGGTTCATGGGTCGACGAGTGCAGCGAGCGATTAGTCGGTTTCGGCCGCCGGCAGCACGTGCAGCCCCGCACGACTCTTGAGCACCGGGATGGTGTCGGCGTCGGAATCGAGATACGACGGCCGCGGGATCGTCTCCGCCACGTAGGTTTCGGGGTCCAACACCTGGACGGCTCGCTCGTCCTCGACGGCGACGAGCGTCGTCTCCTCGGCGTCCGCGCGCCGGCCGAGGCGGGTCGCCTCGGGCGCGATCCCGTCCTCGAAGGCGGCCTCGTAGGGCTCGCCCGTCGTCACGCGCACGCCCTTCAGGTTGCCACGGACGCTCTCGACCAACACCGGTCCGTCGTCGTCATCGACGTCGATGACGTCGCCCGGTGTGAACTCCGGCAGATGGACGGCGTAGGTGACGCGATAGACCTCGTTGCCGTCCTCGTCTTCGGTGACGAGCGTCGCCGATTCGTCCATCTCGCCGCCGAATCGGCGGACGATGCGTTCGGCGACGCCCTGGCCGAGTTTGGTCGCCGAGAGCTTGACGTCCGCGCCGTCGCTCGTCTCGTCGATCTCCGTGATGAAGGCGTCGCGGTCGCCGTCGGCCTCGCGCTCGGCGACGTAGTCGGTGACGATATCGAGCGCACGCTGGGTCTCCTGGTCGGTCGGCGTGCGCCCGCGCGCTCGGATCTGGACGGTGCTCGCGTAGTAGTCGCCGGCGATGCGCCCACAGCGCGTGCAGGTGCCCCGCGAGATCTTGACGGGCACCGTCACGTCCTCTTCGATCGGCTCGCCGCGGACGATCGCCGAGAGATAGCAGTGCATTCGGACGGTGTTCTCGTCGACCTGTTCGGGATCGACCTGCCACGAGAACTCGTCGGCGGCGACGTGGACGCTGATGGCTTCGGTGACCTCGTCGATCGCGACCTCGGTGTAATCGCGTGCGCCGACATCGACCCAGCGGTTGCCGCGCCTGACCGCCCCGCAGGTCGCACAGACGAGCACTTCGATGCGGTCGGGTGCGTCGACGAGCTCGAACTCGTCGAAGTAGCAGGTCGCACAGAGCGGCGTCCGTTCGCCGTTCTCGCGTTCGATCTCGACGGGATCGCCACAGCGGGGACAGAACTGGCGTGAGTGGCTCATTGGCCATCGTAACGCCTCCTGGCGGTTAAACGGCGTGTCACGCGCGTCTCGATGCGTTTCTCCCACGACTGGAGCCCCGGCTGCCGCTGCGATTCCCGGTCGAGAACGACGGAATCTTATGAATCGAGCGCTTACTTCTGGTTCATGGAATGGAAGACTGATTGGGGTCTTCGGGCCCGGATGGGACTGACGATGGTCCTGTTGCTCGCGCTGTACGCCGTCTTCCTCGGCGTGCTCGCGTACTCCAACATCGGGCTCGTCGGGACCGTGGGGATCATGGCGCTGTTCATGGGTGGACAGTTCTTCTTCAGCGACAAGCTTGCCCTCCGAAGCATGGGTGCCCACGAGGTCTCCGAACAGGAGTATCCCGAACTCCACGCCACCATCGGCCGGCTCGCCCAGCAGGCCGATCTCCCCAAACCCACCGTTGCGGTCTCGGACACGCGAACGCCGAACGCGTTCGCGACCGGGCGCTCGCCGTCGAACGCGACCGTCTGCGTCACGACGGGGATCATGAACACGCTCGACCGCGAGGAGCTAGAGGGCGTGCTGGCCCACGAGCTCTCACACGTCAAGAACCGCGACGTGATGGTGATGACGATCGCGACGTTCCTCTCGACGCTCGCGTTCATGATCGTCCGCTGGGGCTGGCTGTTCAGCGGCGACAGCGACGAGGGCGGCGCACCCGTGATGGTCGCCGTTCTCGTCTCGATGGTCGTCGGCGTGGTGTCGTTCCTGCTCGTGCGCGTGCTCTCGCGCTACCGGGAGTTCGCCGCCGACAGGGGTGGAGCGGTCATCACCGGCAAACCCGCGGCGCTCGCCTCCGCGCTGATGAAGATCGACGGTCGGATGGACAAGGTGCCGTCCGACGACATGCGAAATCAGGCCGACATGAACGCCTTCTTCATCATCCCGGTCAGTGCCGGCGCGCTCGGCAAACTGCTCTCGACGCATCCCTCGACCGAGAACCGCATCGAGCGCCTCCGCGACATGGAGCGCGACCTCGAAACGGCCTGAATCGGCGAAACGCTTTTTTCACAGTCTCGTGAACCGATCGTATGGGGAGCCTCGCCGACTGGTTCGACCCGCACAGCGCGAGCGGGATTTTGGCCGTCGTCTTCGGGTTCGGGGCCGCGATACAGGCGCTCGAACTCCTCACGACGCTCGCGTCGACGGCCCCGCCGGTCGCTGGGATCGTCGTGATCTTTCTCGGATTTTTCGCCTATATCGCGTGGGCGACCGTACACAACGAGGAACTCGGCGACGACGAAACCGATACCGAGGAATCAACGCGTGATCGCGATGCGCTGGCAGTGTTGAAGGAACGTTACGCACGCGGTGAACTCTCCGAGGCGGAGTTCGAACGGCGCGTGAAACTGCTGCTGGATGTCGACGAACTGGCTGGCGACAATCGGGAGCGCGAACTCGAAACAGCCTGATTACGACACGATTTGGGAAATTCTGTCGATCGGTTATCGAGCCCTTGGTGTCTGGATCGAGATCTTGATCCACGATGACCGCAGCAGCCCACATACCTCCCCAACCGATTCGCTCACTTCGTTCGCTCATCCCTCGCGCGAGTCGCGCCTCCGGCGCTCCCGCGCGCCGACCGCTCCGCACTGGGGTTCGTCGTATCACTTCGGTTTTTACCGCTGGCGCACGGATCGTGGGCATGGGACTTTTCGATGGATTGCGATCGGCGCTCGGGATGAGCGCGGAGGCCGATGCGACGCGCGATGCGGACCCCGAAGACCTCTTCGGGATGAGCACGGCCCACCTCACGATGGAGGCCGATCTCGGCTTCGAGCCAGCGAGCGTGGCCGCGCTCTGTTTCTCGGGCGTCGACAGCACGGATTTCGCCGACACGGTCGAGGAGGTCGAGGCGATCCTGGACGCGGGCGAAGTCGAGACGGGGACCGAAGCCCGATTCGTCGACGACTCGCACGGCTACGAATGGGTCGTGCTCGAAGACTCGGATTTCGAGGATCTCGTGACGAGTGTGCACTTCGCCGCCGACACGCTCATCGAGCGCGGCTACGGCTCGCGACTGCTCGCGGCGCTCTTCGGTTTCGAGAAGAACGGCCCCGTCTACTGGGTCTACTCATTCCGCCGGGGGGCGTACTACCCGTTCGCGCCACGGCCGGGCAACGAGCGCGAGTCGTCCGTGGAGTTCAAACTCGAATCCGTTCTCGACGGTGAGCTCGATGTGGAGGGGGACAAGGAGTACTGGTATCCGCTCTGGCCCGACACCGGAACCCACCCCTGGGAGTGAGCGAAACACCCCTCGCTTCACTTTCGCCGAGCTGTTAACGAGGCTTTATCACCGAAGCCGCACAACCCGGTCGTATGGCAGCAACCGAAGATCTAGAGAGCCTTCCTGGCGTCGGTCCGGCGACCGCGGACAAGCTCACCGAATCGGGGTTCGACTCGTATCAGGGCATCGCGGTGGCGAGCCCGGGCGAGCTCTCGAACACGGCGGACATCGGCGAGAGCACGGCCGCGGACATCATCAACGCCGCGCGCGACGCCGCCGATATCGGCGGGTTCGAGACCGGCGCGGACGTCCTCGAACACCGCAACGAGATCGGCAAGCTCTCGTGGCAGGTCGACGAGGTCGACGACCTGCTCGGCGGCGGCGTCGAAACCCAGTCGATCACCGAGGTCTACGGCGAGTTCGGCGCTGGCAAATCACAGGTCACTCACCAGCTCTCGGTCAACGTCCAGCTTCCCAACGAATACGGCGGGCTGGAGGGCAGCGCCATCTTCATCGATAGCGAGGACACCTTCCGCCCCGAGCGCATCGCCGAGATGGTACATGGGCTCCCAAACGACGCGATCGCCGCCGCGATGGACCAGCGCGAGATCGAGGGCAGTCCCGAAAGCGACGAGGCGATGGACGAGTTCATCGAATCGATTCTCGACAACATCCACGTCGCCAAGGCGTTCAACTCCAACCACCAGATTCTCCTCGCTCAGAAGGCCCAGGACATCGCGAGCGAGCACGAGGACTCCGAGTGGCCCGTCCGACTGGTCTGTATCGATTCACTCACCGCTCACTTCCGCGCCGAGTACGTCGGTCGTGGCGAGCTCGCCCAGCGCCAGCAGAAGCTCAACAAACACCTCCACGACATCGACAAGGTCGGCAACCTCTTCAACGCCGCCACGGTCGTCACGAACCAGGTCGCCTCGAACCCCGACTCCTATTTTGGCGATCCAACCCAACCGATCGGCGGCAACATCCTCGGCCACAAGTCGACCTTCCGGATGTATCTCCGCAAATCCAAGGGGACCAAACGCATCGTCCGCCTCGTGGATGCTCCGAACCTCGCCGACGGCGAAGCCGTGATGCGCGTCGAGGGAGAGGGACTGAAGCCGGAATAGAACCCACTTTTTTACTCGTCGGGTTCGCGCGGAGCGCGAACCACTCCTCGCAAAAACCTGGACTAAAAACATCCGCTCACTCGCGTTGCTCGTTCGCGGTGAACCGCGCTCACTACGTTCACGCGGATGCGACGCTTTCCGTACCAGCCGCACGGCACCGCCGAAGCCCTCACTCGCTGCGCTCACGGCTCACTGCGTTCGCCGTTTGCGTGGCGGCGCATCACTCCGTTCACGCCGCCCGCTGCTCGTTCGCCCTTCATCCACCAGGCCGCACAGCACCGCGGCAGCCGCCGACCACATTCGCTAAGTGTGGCCGAACCGAACACCGACCTATGGAGCACCGCGAACTCGGTGATTCGGGGGTCGAAGTATCGACGGTCGGGTTCGGCGCGTGGGTCGTCGGCACCGACTGGTGGGGCGACCGCGGCGAGCAGGAGAGCATCGATCTGGTCCAGCACGCGCTCAATCAGGGTGTCACCTTCTTCGACACCGGCGACGTCTACGGCCACGGGCGCAGCGAGGAGCTCATCGGTGAGGCGCTCGGGGATCGCCGCGACGAGGTCACCATCGCCAGCAAGGTGGGCTACGACTTCTACAACAACCCACAGGCCGGCCACGGCGAGATTCCCAAGGAGATGACGCCGGAGTACATCCATGAGGCGGTCGACAAGAGCCTCGACAGGCTCGACATGGACCATCTCGATCTGCTCCACCTTCACAACGCGGACGTCGACGAGGTGGACGAGGACGTTCTGGCGGCCATCGACGAACTGCGCGAGTCGGGCAGAGTCGACGCGATCAGCTGGGCGCTCGGCCCCTCGATCGGCTGGCTCGCCGAGGGTGATGCGGCGATCGCCAACGAGTTCGATGCCCTCCAGGTCGTCTTCAATGTCTTCGAGCAGACGCCGGGAGCGCACTTCATGGAGACCATCGACGATCTCGACGCATCGACGAGTATCCTCGCGCGCGTTCCGCACTCCTCGGGGCTGCTGAACGAGCAGGTCAGACCCGAGACCGAACTTGGCGAGGGCGACCACCGCGGGTTCCGACCCGACGAGTGGTATGACACCGGCTGGGAGAAAGTCGAGAAACTGCGCTTCCTCGAACGTGATGGCGAGCGTACGATGGGCCAGGCCGCTATCCAGTGGCTGCTCGCCCACGACGACGTCGCCTCGGTCACGCCGACGTTCCGGACGACCGACGACGTCGACGAGTGGGCCGCCGCGCCCGACACGCCCGCGCTCTCGGACGAGGAACTCGACCGCGTCGCCGATCTCCACGCCCGCGACTACGATATCAAGCGCGACGACGGGATGGCCGGGTTCCGCTCGTCGGTCGACGGCACCGATCTCGAAGCGGTCGGTGCGACGTACGCTGGCGACTAAGTCTGCATTTCTGTTTCTCTCGGCTGCTGCAGCAGCCCGCCGCGGTTGCGGCGGCGGTGCGGTTTGCGGTCCTGGCGGATGAAGGGCGAGCATCCCGGAGGGATGCGAGGGCTTCTGCGGTGCTGTGCAGATGCGGTTGCGGAAGTGGTGCGGAAAGCAGTTGCATCCGCGCGAGCGGAGCGAGCGCGGTTCGCCGCGAACGAGGCCGAAGGCCGAGTGAGCGGATCTTTTTAGTCCAGGTTTTTGCGAGTAGTGAGGGACCTCCGGTCCCTCATACCGTGCGAGCGGGCCTTCGGCCCGCGAGCAGAGAGTGGTTCGCGCGGAGCGCGAACCCGACGAGTAAAAAAGTGGGTGTTCTAGAGCCCTTCGAGCGAGCGGAGCTTTTGTTCTATTTTCGGCGGGGCGGCGCTCGGGCCGTCGCGCACGCGGTGATCGGGGATGAGGATCGGAATGGGGTTTTCGTCGAGGGCGGTGCGGACGTGGTCGCGGTCGTCGTCCGCGTCGAGTGTGGGGATTTGCCGCGCGAGCTGTTCGACGGTGGTCTGGTCGCCGTAGGCGAGTTCTCGAACGGCATCGAGCACCGCGCGCTGGTCGGTCGGGATGGTGAGCGCGAGTTCGATGTCGTCGAACTCGTCGGGTGCACCAGCCAGATATTCGAACAGTCTGTCGAGCAGCGGGTGTTCGGTGTCGGCGTCGGTCGCGAGGCTCGCTGGAAAGCTCACCGAGAGCACGCGATCGCCGGCAATGCCGACCTGCACGCAGCGATCGAGGTAGTCGGATTCGCGCGCGTAGATGCCGGCTGCCTCGCTCATGTCGGGGATAGCGCCGTGTCGACCTTCAACATTCTGTCCGCGGGCGGCGCGTGACGCAAGCTTTATGTACAAATAAGTGCCTTGATGTACAACAATGAACGCCAGCGAGGGAGTCGCTCCCGCAATCGAGTCGATACTGGCCGCTGCCGACGAACGCGGCGGTGGCGACCGGCGGTTGTCGGTCGCCGCACGATCGCTGCCCGCGGCGCTCGCGGCGGCCGAGGAGGACGGTCGAGTGCCCGTCATCGGCGAGGTCAAGCCCACGAGCCCGACGACCGACGGCCGGCGCGACGACGATCCGGTGGCGCTCGCCGAGGCGCTGGTCGACGGCGGTGCGGCGGCACTCTCCGTCCTCACCGAACCCGATCACTTCGGTGGGTCGCCCGACGCCCTCCAGCAGGTGCGCGAGACCGTTTCGGTGCCCGTCCTCCGGAAGGATTTCATCCGTCGTGAGGAACAGCTGGACATCGTCGAAGCCGACGCCGTGCTCCTGATCGCACGGTTCGTCGACGACCTCGCGGGACTCGTTATCGCGGCGCGCGAGCGCGGGTTCCAACCGCTCGTCGAGGTCCACAGCCGCGCGGAGCTCGACGATGCGCTCGCGGCCGGGGCGGGGATCGTCGGGATCAACAACCGCGACCTCGCACGCCTCGACGTGGATCTCTCGACGTTCGAGGAGCTCGCACCCCACGCACCCGAGGACGTGACGCTCGTCGCCGAGAGCGGTATCGCCAGTCGAGACGACGCTGCACGAATGCGTCGTGCCGGGGCCGACGGGCTGCTCGTCGGCAGCGCGCTCATGGACGGCGACGTCGCGGCGAACACCGAGCGGCTCGTGGGGGCGAAGCGATGAGCGACGCCGACGCGAGTGAGACGTCCGGCAAATTCGGCGAGTACGGTGGCCAGTACGTCCCGGAGGCGCTGATGCCGGCCATTTCCGAACTCGACGACGCCTACCGTCGATACGTGCTCGACAACGAGGACGGGTTCATGGACGATTTCCGGGCGCGACTCCGCGACTTTGGCGGGCGACCGACACCGCTCCAGCACGCCGAGACGCTGAGTTCCCGATACGGGTTCGACGTCTATCTCAAACGCGAGGACCTCCTGCACGGCGGCGCGCACAAACTGAACAACGCGCTCGGGCAGGTGTTGCTGGCGAAATATATGGGCAAGGAGCGCATCATCGCCGAGACCGGCGCGGGCCAACACGGGACGGCGACCGCGATGGCTGCCGCTCATCTCGACATGGACTGTGAGGTGTTCATGGGCGAGCGCGACATCAACCGCCAGCGTCCGAACGTCTTCCGCATGCGGCTGAACGGTGCGGAACTCAACCCGGTGAGCACCGGCAGCGGCACGCTGAAGGAGGCCACCAACGAGGCGATGCGCGAGTGGGCGACCACGGTCGAGGACACCCACTACGTCATTGGGTCGGTCGTCGGACCGCACCCGTTCCCGACGATGGTCCGGGATTTTCAATCGGTTATTGGCACAGAGGCGAAACGCCAGGCCGAGGAGCAGATCGGCGGCCTTCCGGACAGCGTCGTCGCGTGTGCCGGCGGCGGTTCGAACACGATGGGCGCGTTCGACGCGTTCGTCGACGACGATACCGTCTCGTTGGTCGCCGTCGAGGCCGGCGGCAGCGGACTGAAAATCGACGAAGAGGAAGGTCTCGCGCCCAACTCGGCGTCGTTGTCGATCGGCGAGGAGGGCGTTCTCCACGGTGCACGCACGAAGCTCCTACAAAATCAGGACGGTCAGATCCTGGAATCCCACAGCGTGAGTGCGGGTCTCGACTACGCGGGGGTCGGTCCGGAGCTCGCCGATCTCGTCGACGATGATCGTGTGCAAGCGGTCTCGGTCGACGACGACGCCGCGCTCGAAGCGTTCCATCGCCTCTCGCGGACCGAGGGGATCATCCCGGCGCTCGAAACCTCCCACGCGCTCGCGTATCTCGAAGACGCCGAGGACCTCGGCGAGAACGTCGTGGTCAACGTCTCCGGTCGGGGCGACAAGGACCTCGAAAGCGTCGTCGAGGAGACCGAAAAGCGCGATATCGACGGCGCGCCGTCGATGGGGGTGTTCGAATGAGCGCCATCCATGCGGCCTTCGAGGACACCGACGCGGCGCTCGTCCCCTACATCACCGCCGGTGATCCGACTCCCGACGCGACCGCCGCACAAGTACGCGCGCTCGCCGCTGGTGGTGCCGACGTCATCGAACTCGGGCTCCCGTTCTCGGAGCCGATCGCCGACGGACCGACGATCCAGAACGCGATCCAGCGCGCGCTCGACGCCGGCATGACGCCCGATCGGTTCCTGGATCTCGTTTCGGGGCTCGACGTAGACGTCCCCCTCGTCTGTATGACCTACTTCAATCTCATCTATCAGTACGGCGACGACCGCGGCATCGAGCCGTTCGTCGAGGCTGCCGCCGACGCAGGCCTCGCGGGGCTCATCGTCCCTGACCTCCCTGTCGAGGAGAGCGACGCGCTGAAAGCCGCCTGTGACGCGCATGGGCTCGATCTGGTCTTCATCGTCGCGCCGACGACGCGCGGCGAGCGCTTGGAGCGGGTTCTGGAGCGGGTTTCGGGGTTCGTCTACGTCCAGGCTCGCCTTGGGACGACCGGTGCGCGCGCGGACGTGAGCGATCAGACCCACGACTCGCTCGCACGACTTGCGGAGGCCGACGTCCCGCGTGCTGTCGGCTTCGGTGTCTCGAAAGGCGAGCACGCCCGCGAGATCGTCGCCGCCGGCGCGGAGGGCGTCGTCGCCGGCAGCGTCTTCGTCGATATCATCGCTGAAAAGGGGACTGACGCCGCCGACGAACTGGAGACGACGGCGCGCGAACTGAAGGAGGGCGCGGTGGCGGGGGTCGCGCCGCGACCGGAACGAACATAACCACCGTGGCACCGACTGTCAGTATGCACGCCGGTACGCACGCACGACTCGATCGCATCGGAACCGACGGCCGCTACCTCGTGGTACCGATGGATCACGGGCTCACCCTCGGGGCGGTCGCGGGGCTCGCGGACATCGAATCGACGATCGACGCGGTGACACGCGGCGGCGCTGATTCGATACTCACACAGAAGGGTATCGCGCCGCGGGTCCATCCCAACAGCAACGGCGCGGGCTACATCGTCCACCTCAACGGTTCGACGGCCGACGGCCCGGACACGAACGACAAACGACTCACTGGCACCGTCGAAGGTGCGATCCGGGCGGGCGCGGACGCCGTCTCGCTCCACCTCAACGTCGGCAGCGAGACCGAGCCGAACCAGATCGAGGACCTCGCACGGCTCACCGAGCAGGCCACAGAGTACGGCGTTCCCGTGCTCGCGATGACCTACGCACGCGGCCCGGGCGTCGACGAGGCCGATCCCGAACGGCTCGCCCACGCCGCCAGACTCGGCGAGGAGCTCGGTGCCGATCTCATCAAGACGGGCTACTCGGGCGATGCCGAGAGCTTCGAACGGGTGACCGGCGCGACCCGCCTGCCGGTGCTCATCGCCGGTGGCGACCCGGCCGGCGATCGCGCCTCGCTCGAAGCCGTCCGCGGCGCGATGGACGCCGGTGCGGCGGGCGTCTCGATGGGGCGAACCGTCTTCCAGCACGACGATCCCGAGGCGATGGCGCGCGCGGTCTCCGGCGTCGTCCACGACGACCTCCCGACCGAGGAAGCGCTCGACCGCGCCGGATTGGCCGTCGAGGCGTAGCGGCGGAGCGAGTTTCCACCCGATCATTCCTTCAATTGCATTCTTCCAAACACGACCGCACTTCGGGGTAACCCATCGGCCCCTCACGACGAACCCATATTATGCCAGCAGAAGACTTATTAACTAACGAAACGTTTAGTCAATGTGGAGCCGATCACTGCTCCGCCCACGTCGGGATGACGGGCGGCCGTTGCGTGGCATCACCCGCATCGTTCAGAATTGGTCCGCCGTCATCCCCCGTTGGCCCCGTTTCGTGACACTACTTCGTGGAGTGACAACGTTGTGTAACGAACGTGATTTCCGCTCACAGCGACCGCTTTCGCCACGTTCAAGCCTGCCCGCTTCGACCGCCACGACATGACACGGACGGTCTGGCTCAAGGCGGACGGCTCGGTCGGCGATTGGGAAAGTCGCAAGCGGCGCATCACCACCGGTCTCGAGGCCGGCGTCGACTGGGTGCTCTGTGACGAGAGCGATGTCTCGCGCGTGCGCGAACTCGGTGCAGTCTCGGTCGCGGCCTTCGGCGACGGCAACGGCGTCGACGTCATCGACACCGGCGACGCACCGGACGCGACCGTCGTCGGCAAGGACAGCGAGGGCGACGGCTCGGTCGACCTCCCGCCCGACCTCTCGGGATCGGCGGATCTCTCGACGCTGCGCCGCGACGAAGCCGATGGGGCCTACGTCCGCATTCTCGACGACGATTACGAGGCGTTCGCCGAACAGGCTGCCGACGCGGCCGAGCACACGATCGTCGTCGGCGAGGACTGGACGATCATCCCTCTGGAGAACCTCATCGCGCGCATCGGCGACGAGACCGAGCTCGTCGCGGGCGTCGAGAGCGCGGCGGAGGCCAAGACCGCCTTCGAGACGCTCGAAACGGGTGCCGACGGCGTGTTGCTCGACAGCGACGACCCCGACGAGATCCGCGAGACCGTCGAGATCCGCGACGCGGCCGAACGCGAGACGCTCGATCTCCAGTGGGCCGAGATCACTGCCGTCGAGCAGGTCGGCTCGGCCGATCGGGTCTGCGTCGACACGGGGTCGCTGATGGAGGGCGACGAGGGGATGCTCGTCGGCTCGATGAGTCGAGGACTGTTCTTCGTCCACGCCGAGACCGCCGAATCGCCCTACGTGGCCTCGCGGCCGTTCCGGGTGAACGCCGGGGCCGTCCACGCCTACGCGCGCACGCCCGGCGGCGGGACGAAGTACCTCTCGGAGCTCGGCAGCGGCGACGAGATTCAGATCGTCGACACCGAGGGCCACGCGCGCGAGGCGCTCGTCGGGCGGGCGAAGATCGAGCGCCGACCGATGTTCCGCATCGAGGCCGTCGTCGGCAGCGACATCGACGACGCGGAGGGTGGCGAACCCACCGGCGACCGGATCGAGACGCTGCTCCAGAACGCCGAGACGATCAAGGTCGCCACCCGCGAGGGACCGCGCGCGGTGACGGAGCTCGAACCCGGCGACGAGGTGCGCGTCTACTACGAATCGACGGCCAGACATTTCGGCGAGGCGGTCGACGAGCGGATCGTCGAAAAGTAAGTCAGCATTGGAGCCGCAACCCGAACGTCGAGCGGACGATTTTTTCGCTCGATTCGGGCTGAACTGTTAAGAGTTTGCGCCACGTACGTGGTATGGTAGCATGAACGACCGCATCGTCTTCACGCGCGAACCGGCCGCATTTCTCCGCGAGATGGAGTGCAACGTCGTCGAGACGTACGATTTCGGGACGAGCGGGGCGGCCTACATCGAGTGCGAGGCCGACCACGAATCGACGATCGCCGACGACGACCGCGTGCTCGATCTCGAACCGAACATGACCGTCGAGCCGGATCTCGAACCCGCCGCCGTCAGCGAGGATCCCGCGGCGGTGGCGACGATCGAGGACGTGCGCGAGCTCCACGACGTGCCCACGGACGACGCCACCGGCGAGGGGCTGACCGTCGTGGCGATGGACTCGGGGATCGATCCCGAACATCCGGTCTTCGAGGACAAGAGCATCGAGCAGGTCGACGTCACGGGGTCGGGCGAGGGTGACGCGGTCGGACACGGGACGGCCGTGCTGGGTCAGATCACCCGTCTCGCGCCCGACGCGTCGCTCGTTGCGCTGCGGATCTTCGGCGAGGAGGGCCAGACGAAGAACAACGTCATCATGCGCGCCTACGAGTGGCTCCACACCAACGTCGAGGAGTACGACGTCGTCAACATGTCGTGGGGATCGAGCGAGACCTCGAACGCCATCAACCGGACGCACGACGAACTCGTCGAGAAGGGCATCAGAGACGTCGTATCGGCCGGCAACTCGGGCGAGAAGTCGGGCAGCCCGGCGACCGCCGAGCGTGCCTTCTCGATCGCAGCCTGCACCGAGGACGGGGCGATCGCGGAGTTTTCCTCGTACAACCCCGACCGCGACAACCCCGACGTCGCGGCCATCGGCAAGGACAACCGCCTCGCGCAGGCGTCCGGCACGGCGATGGGCACGGAACTCGACGGACCGTGGGTCAAGGCCTCAGGAACGTCGTTTTCGTCCCCCGAGGTCGCTGGCATGGTCGCAAAATATCTGACCGTCGATCCGGAGACAGCGCCGGAGCCGATCATGCGCGAGTTCGAGGCCGCAGCGCGGGACATTCCGGAGCAGCCGCGCGACGGGGCGGGACTGGCCGACTACGCGGCAACGGTGAACGGGGAGTGATACTGTCGGAGGGATACCACGACCATCGCACAGATCGACTCGCTTCCCGTCCCGACGTTTGAGGGCGGCTGATGGAATACGTCCCTCCGACAGTAGCGTCAGTCGAACTCGCGGACGAGCACGAGCGCGTCCTCGCCGTCGGCGTAGTAGCTCGTCGCGGTGCTGCGGTGGACGAAGCCGTACTGTCGGTAGAGCGCGAGCGCGGGCTCGTTGCTCTCGCGGACTTCGAGCTTCACCCGCCCGACCTGCTGGCGGTACATCGCGTCCAAGGAGCGTTCGAGCAGCGTCGCGCCGATCCCCCGTCCGCGATAGCTGGGGTCGACCGCGATGTCCTTGACGTGGCCGACCGGTCGGCCGCGCTGGCGTTCGCTGTCGGCGACGACGTAGCCGGCGATCGCGCCCGTCTCACCGCCGTCGTCGACGTCGGCGACGAGAAAGCCCGGGATCCCGAGAAAGCGCTCGAAGGCACGGTAGGGCCACGGCTGGGCGAACGAGGCCTTCTCGATGCGAAACACCGCGAGAAGGTCGGCACGGACGGCCTCGCGGGTCCGGGTGGGCTCGACGGTCGTCACACGATCGGTACGGTGACGTGTCATAAGAACACTCCGGCCGGTTTCGAGGGGTCGTAAGAGATATACCGAATCCGATCCGCGTGGGGACATGGGACTGATGGACGACATTCTCGGGGGTGGCAGTACCCGACAGCGCCAGGCTGGCGGCGAGTACGTCCCCCTCGATATCGACGACATCGAGGGTGGCGTCGAGGAGGCTTCGACGAAGGTACATATCGCGCGCATCGAGGGCCAGCGCGACGTCATCGACATCAAAAACGCCATCTACGACGGCGACATCGTGATCGCGGATATCACCCGCCACACCGCGACCGATCGCACGATGGAACGCATCACGCAGGACCTTCAGGAGATCACCCGCGAGGTCGGGGGCGACATCGTCCAGAAGGCCGACGATCAGCTCATCATCACGCCCGCCTCGGTCGGCATCAGCCGGACGAAACTCGGCGAATAGGCCGACTTTCGCCATCGGATCGGAACGAATCGCCTTTTCGATAGCACGAATCGCGCAGCAACCGGTGCATCGATCGGTCGATTCGGTCTACTGGTCTCCTTTGGACACCTCCTCACCCGGCTGGAGGGTTGCCCACAGCTCGTCGTTCTGGTAGATCTTCAATGTCGCTGTTCCGTTGTTCGTCACCTTTGTGAGCCTGTGGTCGGACGAGTACGAATCGGCACCGCCGTCGGCGACGAATCCAGCGGCACCGGGGATTTCGTCATCTGGATAGCTATTCGAAAAGTCGGGATGTTTTGCCGTTTGATAGGGGTTCGCCCCATACTCCACGTATATGGGGTTGTACGACTCGCTTTTCGACCAAAGCGAGTAGTTCGATGCACCATCGTCGGCGGCTTCGACGGTAATCGTGTTGTTACCCTTCGGTGGTGCCGACGGGCCGAACTCCTCTTCGACCCCCTCGCCGGGAGCAACGGTCCGTGTTTGGTTACCGTTAACGTAGACGTACAACGTCGCGTTCCCGTTGTTTCTGAAGGAATAATGCGGAATCTCACCGGGGCTACCACCGTATGTATAGTAGCTATCTACGGCCGTGTTTAATCGCATGACGGAAGTGGAATTTCCTGTTTTGCGGCCTCCTTAATGTTGTACACCGCACACATCAACGCGATCTC
>NZ_AOMC01000122.1 GCF_000336695.1 Halococcus morrhuae DSM 1307 | reverse complement strand
TGCTCTTCCTCTATCTCGTTGTCTGCTTGGGGTTGGTCCACATCTTCCTCAAGCAGATGCTTGCTCTAACTCAATGTGATCGACTGAAATTCGGGAACAAGTGGACCACGTCTTTGCGAGGGCAGGCTCTCGCTTTATTTGAAACGCGGATGTCATTAGGGACGGAGACAAAACACCATGGCAGAATCACTCACCGATACGAACGTCGCTGTCTTCCTCGCACAGAGAGGCACCGAGGAAGTCGAGTTCACCGAACCGAAGGGAGCCGTCGAGGACGCCGGGGCGAGCACCGATGTCGTCGGTGCCGAAACCGGCGAGGTCCAAACCGTCAACAACGACCTCGACCCGGGTGACACGTTCGAGGTGGAGAAAACCTTCTCCGAGGTCTCCCCCGACGATTACGATGCGCTCGTCGTTCCGGGTGGCTCCGTCGGAGCGGACCAACTCCGCGCGGACGGCGACGCAGTGGATTTCGTCAGGGAGCTCATCGAGGCAGAAAAGCCCGCAGGAGTCATCTGCCACGGCCCTTGGACGCTGGTCGAGGCCGACGTGGTCGAGGGTCGGACGCTGACTTCCTTCCCCAGTTTACAGACCGACATCCGCAACGCGGGCGGCGAGTGGGTTAACAAGGAAGTCGTCGTCGACGAGGGACTGGTGACCAGCCGCAAGCCCGACGACTTGGACGCCTTTTGTAATAAAATCATCGAGGAGTTCGAGGAGGGTCGCCACTAACGGCGCGATAGCGTGAAAGTGTCCATCGCCACGTCCGGCGTTCGTGAACGAGATGTGAGATTCGTCTTTGCTGCTTCTGTCTGTTCAATTTCAGATGTTAGGGGAGTTTGGCCTCCAGTACGTCGACTTCTTCTATCTCCGGCGGTTCTGCAAACAGCTCGTCCGCGTTTTCCTCCAAGGCAGCAGCGATTTCGCCCGAGAGATGCGCTTCCCGACCGGATTCATCCGGAAAGGTGTCGAAGATGCCGAACGTCGAATCGTCCATACGGAGCGCGAACCACGTGGTGGTGTCCGGTTCTTCCTCGGCCATCGGCAGTGCCGAACGGAGGAATTCCTCGACATCGGATTCTTTGCCGGACTGTGCTTGGAGTCGAACGAGGAGCGCGACGTTTGCGTCGGTCATACTCAGTCCGTAGGTGTGTGCGCAACCACATAACTATTCATGCTAGACACTCATCCCGATACATCGCAACACCGCAATTTCTCGAATCAGTCGTCCGGTGAGTTGAGTTTCAGTCCGAGGAATCCGAGGTATTTCTGGAGGTGGTGCTTCGAGACGCCCCTGAACTTCGCCAGCCACTGACAAAGGAAGCTATGACGGTTCTCGAAACAGTTACAGGAATACCACAGGGCACCTACCGGAAATCTCGCTCTGCGGGGGTTCCAAGACGACGAGTTCGTCGAGGGCGGAGCGACGGGTCGTCGATCAGTCGGTTTCGGGCTCGTTCTCCTCGACGTACGGGCGGGGCGTGGTGTGCGATCGGCCGCCCTTCCAGCTGAAGAGCACCTCGCGCGCGGAGAGCTCGCGGACCTCCGGGAAGCGCCGTTGTTCGGTCTGACCGTAGTTCACGAGCGCGACTAAGAACACGCCGCCAACGGTGTTCCCGAGCAACACCGGCAGCCAGAACTCGTAGAAAACGACGAACAACCCAGGGCTGGGGACGTCGAGAAACACGAAAAAGAGCGCGTCCGCCGCCGTCGTGACGACGTGATAGAGTTCCGCTGCAGCGATCATGTAGAAGACACTGTAGATGAGCAACAGGCGGGCGATCGTGTCCTGCGCAGCAATACTGAGCCACACCACCCCGGCGACGAGCCAGCCCGCGAACAGGGCCTTGAAGAACACGTCCCACCACGCGTGTTCGAGCCCACTCCTGGTGAACTCCGCGCCGGCGTGCATCGCTGTCGTCGAGAGGACGTGGCTGTTGGCGAGAATGAACGCTCCGAGGCCCGCCCCGATGACGTTCGCGAACAGCACGATCCCCCAGACGCGCAACAGCAACGGGAGGCTGGCCAACCTGGCCAACACGAGCGCTACTGGAGGAAGGGTGTTCTCGGTGTAGAGCTGATAGCGACCGAGGATGATGTAGACGAACCCGAGCGGATAGAGAATCGCAGCCAGGAACCCGTTGTTCGGGAAGAGCGCACTGCCCACCGCGTGGCCGACGAACGTCAGCACGATCGCGAAGCCCGCAGCGACCCCACTGAAGAGCAGTTCCGTCGTGCCGGTGGCGACCTCCTCGTCGGCGCTTGCGAGGAGTCGCTGGAAGATCTCGGTCGTCGAGAAGCGGTCGCCGATCGCCCAGCCGGCGGCCGGCGCGCCCGAGGCGGCGCGGTCCGGCTCACGGATCTGACCTTCTTGATCGGTCCCTTCGTCGCTCATCCCGGTCCTCCTACGGAGTCGTCGAGCGGCGTGTTCATGCTGCTCAGTGGCACGGCCAGTAGTAAAGTCGTATGCCCTGGCGCAACGACACACGCTTATATGAACGACGAGCATCGCCGCTGACCGCATCCACAACGAGACCACAGACGACCCCCTGACGAATCTCAGGACGATACTAGAGCAATCGGTATTCACTCAGGCAACTTTAGCGCACACCAGCCACAATATGAGGTGGATTCGTTTTCGTACGCTGTCATGGATGGGGTTTTCCGACGGACAATCGCGGAACCCTCGGTGGCGAGGATTCAATACCGCCCCGACCCCATGGTAGGACATGGGGACATCAGAGCCGGAGGTGAGCGACGAAGAAATTCTGACGGTGTTCGCCCGGCGCGACGAGTCCGGGCTGGAGGCACGCGAAGTGACCGAGGACCTGCCGATGGACCTCGACATCCTGAACGACCGCCTCGACGACCTCTACGAGCGCGGCCTGCTCGATAGCGAGAACGTGCTGGGTGGAACGGAGTGGTCCATCCCGCCCGGCGTCGAGGACGACCTCTCGCCCTCGGACACTGACATCGAGACGAACGTCGAGATGCAGGCCGAAGACGCCTCGGACCTCGAAACGTCGCCACGCCGGACCGACGCTCGGTCCACGGGCGTGGAGATGCCCGAGGACGAACCAGTCGGAGATACGGAGGAACCGACCACGGACCGCATCGGCGCGATGGACCTGCCGGGGACGCCCGACCAACAGGACGAGCGGCGCGAGGCCCTCCGGGCGGCGTACCGCTACCTCCGCGACGGCATCAACGCCGGAAAGGACGACTTCACGGACGACGTGTTCCCCGACCACCCTGCCGGGTACGACGACCCGAACGACGGCTGGTGGGAACAGGTCGTCCAACCAGGGTAGCGCTACCGGACGTGGAGCGCCGGGACGACAAGTGGCGGTACGTGGGCGAAGAGTCGAGAGAGGACACCGCTCGCCGGATCTGACCGACACGGTGGTTACTGGTTTTCGCTTCCCCGAACGAGAAACGCGATGGCCGCGCCGAGAAGGGCGGTGTTTTTCAGGAACGTGATCGTCTCCTCTTGCTGTTGGTCGTCCTCCGCGTTCCAGAAGTCGTGCATCTGTGATGTGACGCCGACGAGGAAAGTCGACAGAGAGTGCAGCCGGGAGCGTGAATACGAGGACGATTCAGAACTGTGAACGTGGCCCCAGTTGCCGGGTTTCCCACCGCGATCCTCTCGCGGTCGTCGGCCGAACGCTCGCCGTCGATGTAGAGTCGATTCCAGTCGGTCTGATTGCGAACGACGCCTGCTTGGGTTCGGCTGTGCGTGACATGGCACACGAGCTATGGCCAGTACGGATAAGCGAAGCAGGAACGCGGCAATCGCTCACCAGTACCGAGGGACATATGCCGAACACCATCGAACCTATGGAGTATGCGAGTCGTTCGCTATCACGAACACGGCGGGCCGGACGTGTTGCAGGTGGACGAGATGGACCGACCGACCCCGGCGTCGGACGAGGTCCTCGTGGAGGTGCGGGCCGCGAGCGTCAACGCGGTCGATGCGCGGTTCCGGTCGGGGGAGTATGGGAACGTATCGCTGCCGGCGATTCCCGGCGGCGACGCAGCGGGCGTCGTCGCGGAAGTAGGCGAAAGAGTCGAGGATTTCACGGCTGGCGACCGGGTTTTCGCCGGCGGGTTGGGACACGGCGACGGTGGGACCTTCGCCGAGTACGCGACAATTCCCGAAATGAAGGTGGCGCATCTCCCCGAGAGCGTGTCGTTCGAGGACGGGGCTGCGCTCTCGAACGTGGGCGTGACCGCGTGGATGGCGTTCGTCGAAAACGCCGGTCTCCGTCCGACCGAATACTGTCTCGTCCACGGCGGAAACGGTGGCGTCGGCCACGCTGCCGTCCAGTTGGGGACCGCGATGGGTGCTAACGTCCTCGCAACCGCCGGCTCCGCGGAACTGTGCGAGCGGGTCCGCGACCTCGGTGCGGCCGCGGCGTTCGATTACGACAGCGAGACGCTCGCCGAGGAAATTCAAGAAGCAACCGACAACGAGGGCGTTGACGTGATTTTGGACCACCGCCTCGACGACTATCTCGGACTCGATTTGACCGTGGCCGCACAGAACGGGCGCGTCGTCACCATCACGGGCGGCATTCCAGCGGTCACGGACACGCCGCTCCAAGCGAAGGAACTCACCATCCGAGGAATGGCCATTGCCAATACGTCCGAACGCCAGCCAATCCTCCGTCGGGTCGCACGTCTCATGGAGCGCGGCGATCTCACCGCCGTGGTCGCCGAGACGTACGACTTCGAGGAAACCGGCGAGGCTCATCGCGCCGTCACCGGGGGCGGCTACGTCGGCAAACTCATTATCCATCCGTAGCGTGGTCTCGTCATTCACCGTGTCGTCCCGCGTTCGACCGGACTGCGATCCCATCGAGCCGAATCGACGACGGAAATTCGACGTTGTGAGCAGGATTGAATTGCTCTTTGCAGAATCAAGCCCTATCTTTAGTTGGAATCCGGTTGTCGGTCAATACGGGAGAAGAAACCAATGAGAGCACTGACATGGCAGGGAGAGGGGAACGTTCGCATCGACGACGTTCCCGACCCCGAAATCGAAGAGCCGACTGACGCGATAATCGACATCACGGCCACCGCCATCTGTGGCTCCGACCTCCACCTCTACGACGGCTATATGCCGTCGATGCAGGAGGGTGACGTACTGGGTCACGAGCCGATGGGCGAAGTAATCGAAGTTGGCGACGAGGTCGAGACTTTGGAGGAGGGCGACCGCGTGGTCGTGCCGTTTACGATTAGCTGTGGCTCGTGTTGGTTCTGCGAGAACGGTCTCTACTCGCTGTGTGACACCTCGAACCCGAACGCGGAGATGGCCCAAGAGGCGATGGGCCACTCGCCAGCCGCCCTGTTCGGCTACTCGCACATGCTGGGCGGCGTCGCGGGCGGGCAGGCCGAACAGTTGCGCGTGCCCTACGCCGATGTCGGCCCGGTCAAGGTCGATTCCGACCTGCCGGACGAGCAGGTACTCTTCCTCTCGGACATCTTCCCGACAGGGTACATGGGCGCGGAAAACGCGGACATCACGGAGGGCGATACGGTCGCAATCTGGGGCTGTGGACCGGTCGGCCAGTTCGCCATCCAAAGCGCCCAGATGCTCGGTGCTGACAGGGTAGTGGCCATCGATCGAGTGCCCGAACGGCTCGACATGGCGAGAGAACACGGCGAGGCCGAAACCATCGACTACGAGGACGAGGACGTCTACGACCGCCTGATGGACATGACTAGCGGCCGCGGACCGGATGGGTGTATCGACGCGGTCGGGTCGGAGGCCCACGGTCTCCACGGCATCTCCGATGAGGCCGACCGGCCGTACGTGCTTCAGCAGGCGGTCAGGTGTTGTCGCAAGGGTGGTACCCTCTCGATGCCGGGCGTCTATATCGACACCATGGACGATTTCCCAATTGGTCCGTTGATGAATAAAGCCCTGACCGTGAAGACGGGCCAAACCCACGTCCAACGCTACCTCGACCCGCTGCTGGAGCGAATCGAGAATGGCGACATCGACCCGTCGTTCGTCATCACTCACGAAGAGCCACTGGAGAACGGTCCGGATCTGTACCAGACCTTCCGAGACAAAGAAGACGACTGCATCAAGGTAGTGCTGACGCCCTGAACGCGAACGACACGTATTTTAGATCGTTGTTATGACCCTCCCGAACGGTAGCTTTAGGAAGTGTTAGCACGAACCCTGTTATCATGAGTCAGTCGGCCGACCTCGAATTGCCCCCGTCCGACGAAGCGACCATGGACCGCGAAACCGGCTCGATATTCTTCGTCGGGACGGCGACGGTGATTCTTCGCTACGCCGGATTCACCATCCTGACCGACCCGAACTTTCTCCACGCCGGAGACCACGCCCATCTCGGCTACGGAATCACCGCAGAGCGCCGAACTGACCCGGCCATGGATATCGAGGGCATTCCTCCAGAGGTGGATTTCGTGTTACTCTCACACTATCACGGGGACCATTTCGATCACCTCGTCGAGGAGGAACTCGACAAGACGCTTCCGATTGTGACGACTCACCATGCAGCGGACAACCTCGAAGAAAAGGGGTTTCAGGAGGCGTATCCGCTGGATACGTGGGACACCATAGCTATTTCCAAGGGTGAGGTCGAACTCGACATCACCTCGATGCCCGGCAGACATGGGCCGCCGATCGTCGAAAAGGCATTACCGCCAGTCATGGGTAGTATGTTGGAGTTCGCACTCGAATCGGAGACAGTATTGAAGTCGCTCTTGTGTAGTGTAGCGGAACCGAGTCACAGCGGTTAGGGCATCCCGCCGACAGCAGTTGTTCATGTCTAACGAACACGCCGCTCTCGGCGGGATGCTCGAACAACTTGCCGAGCTCGGTGTAATAGAGTTCTGCTCCGAGCCGCTCGACGCCATCGTCGAGCGGCGTCTCAAGACCATCTGGACCTCCCAAGCATGTCCGAACTGTGACGCTGACGCCCTCCGCGCTCTCGATGGCTCGACGCGAATCTGGTGTGGTCGCTGTGACTGGAAAACCACCTATACCCGTGGTACACCCTTCTACGACACGGAACTCGCTCCTGGCGAGTTCCTCGTCGCCTTCATCCTCTACGCTGACACTCTCCTCAGCATCAACCAAATCGCACCGCTGCTCGACCGCGCCTACAAAACCGTCTTCGAGGCAATTAGCGACGTGGAAACCGCGTTCACTCGGGGTTTCTCGACTGTGTGGGAACGCATCGGTCACACGATTGCTGGACCAACACAGGTGGACGAAACTCAGCGGGTGTGTTCGGGGTACAAAGGTCAGAACCCACCGCGGGACGGACTGTCCCGCGGCGGGTCTCCTGGACCCGGACGGGCGCGATGGACAGGAGAGCGGGGCGATGAGATGACGCTCGTCGCGGCCTGCCGCGACGTGCTCCGGGTGATTTCAGCCGAAGAAGGATCGAAATACGACGAGAACCTCGGGCCAGTCATAGAGGAAGCAGGCGATCTCTCCCAGCCGCTGGGAGAGATCTGGACCGACGAACTCCCCGCGTATCAGCAGATGGAACACGAGCATCGAACCGTTGTCCACGACGATGAATACGTCTCGGACGACGGNGAATCAGGTCGAGTGCCTCTGGTCGTTAGTGCAGCCGTGGCTGGCGAAATTCCGCGGCCTGTCCAAGCAGGGCTTGGAGCAGGCCGCTCATACTTTCGGACTTCTCCGATCCCTGAATCTCGTCGGAGCACCCGTCCACAGCCTCATCGATTGTGTCGCTGTCAATGCATTCCGCTAATCTACACAAGAGCGATTCAGATTCTGTGCGACTATTCTGCTACCGAAAACGTGAAACAAGCGACGAGTGTTTGATGAATTATCCTTTCTGTCTTGGACGCCGTTTGGCAGCCAGCGAGGGATTACCAGGAGATAGTATGAAGATTTCCGCTAAACACAATAGTATGAGGAATACACAGTACACTCTCAGAGACCCAACCACACATTACGCTTGGAAACTACGCAAAGTCGCTTGTGACTATTGCTCGCATCTCCAGTTACAGCGATAGGGATGCCTCGCGTTCGACAACAGTGAATCCCTGTGCAGTCAGTGCCTCCGTCCGGTAACGCTCAGCAACCCACCGCTGTGGGAGCCGTCGAAGTCCGAATCGGCGATCCGAACTCCACTCGACATCAACAACGGTCTCCGTATCGTGCTGGTGTATCGACACCACATACGTCGCCCACGGATTTTCGTTTTCCGTCACAAATAATTCAAGGTCATTGTTCACATCGCCCCCATCCGCTACTTTCGAATCAATCTCTACGGCCATGCTGGCTGATCGCAGGCCCAACAAATACGAGAAATCATAGATTGCACCGTCGTCAGTTGTGTGAATATCGTCGGCGATTCCCCACTGGAACGGCAGCACAGGTGGAGTCGCGCTCTGGAAATCACTCCGAACAGTTTCACTATCGCACTCGGATACTAGCTGTGTGCTCCCTTTGACCCGGAAAATGGGAATCCGCATCAGTACGGCGGCACAGACTGCAACGAGAAGCCCGACAAGGAGTGGGAGAAAGAACAGCGCCGCACCGACAATCCCAGCGAAGAGGAACGCCACAGTATAGACAAGAGGCCGTTCGAGACGTTGATAGCGCCGCGCTACGGCAGCCGCTTCTGATGGCACATCGGTATCGTTGCTTGGAGAGGGCACAACGGCAATTCATACGGCGGATAGATTAATTGTTTCCTCAGTGGATTCATTGTTCGGTTTTCTTCAGACACCTATCTGCTAGCAAGCCACTGGCTACTATTTACGTCTGATCTCATGCATTGGGAAGATCAGTCTCAACTCCCACGCGGCGGGTGAGAATATATACACAAACCGCTGGATATATGTTCCAGCAGGTTGTAGACAGGCTATGTCTGAAAAATCCGATTCTGGAACAGCTCAGCATTCGGATGAGCAGGAGCAACCGACTGCTCCTTCCGAGAGTTCCGAACGCGCCGACCGCAGCACCCGTTCATCGAGAACCCGCGGTGAGCGCGTCCGAGCGGCTGCTTGGACGCTTCGAGAGCCTCGTACCGCCTCGTGGATCGCCGAAGAGACGGAGGTCTCAGTTAAGACCGCCCAGAAATACCTCAACCAACTCGTCGAGGACAACGTACTTCTGCGAGTCGAGCAAGGCGAACAGACGCTCTACGCTCTCGATCAACTCATGGCATCCTACCGCGAAGTGGCCACCCTTCAGCGCGAGCACACCCGGGAGGAACTCACTACCGCGCTCGAATCGATGCGCGACCGCATCACCGACTGGAAGGCAACCTACGACGTTGACCAACCGGGCGAACTCCGGTCGAGTCTCGCTGCTTTCGATGACGAACAGGAGAGGGAGTCCCGCCGTGAGGCTGCCAGCGAGTGGGAGCAACTCGAAACCCGCCTCCCGCTCGTGCAAACGGCCCTCCGCGAGTACGACTGGGCGACCGAACGCGAAACCATCACCGCCTGAGATCCGTTTGATGGGTCTTCCAGGCACAACCGATCCGAGTGTTTACCGTGGATTGAGGGGAGTACTCGACCGTCAGCCGGAGATTACGGCCGTCCAGTATGAACCCGATAGCATCATCAAAGCGTGGCTACGGGCGACCATTGATCCAGATCGAATACGTCCTCCGACTGGACCCGAGGCTCCAGAACTCCGCGTCGAGTGGCGCTTTCACGGTGATGCAGTCTACTATCAGATTCATTATTACGACCCGAATACGGGCTTCAACTGCGGATGGCACCGCGATGATGACCACCCTGATCTCGGGCCGGTTCATTTTCAGTACGAGAATCCAACGACGGGCGAGCACAATCACGAGCGTGTGCAGTTCTCCAAGACCGTCCCGACAGAGATCCTCTGGGAAGCCGGAGATCGATTGTTCGAGCAAAAGCTTCCAACGCTCATTGGTGAGGATTGATTATCCCGATACAGAACCGACAGTCGAAACGCGGACGTAGGCGACGATTTGCATGGCGTGCTCGGACGTCCTGATCGTACCGCGATTCAGCATATCAAGAACGGTGGTTTTCGCATCGCTATGGAAAACTGGTGTTTTCTACACTGTCGGTGCGAGGAATCCATCACGTGATTTCTGCCACTTAACTCCTAGGAGCGATAACCAGACGAGTATGCCGGATCAATCGGACGACGATGTGCGTGTCTGGCTGGTTGAACGCACCTACTCTGACGACGAGCAGAATTTGATCATCCTCACTTACGCGACCACTAACGGTGAGCAATACTACCGGAAGGAGCGGGCACTCACCTCCTTCACCGACGTGCGCGACACCACCGCGGCCGCCGATGCTGAATCGGATAATCTCGGCACTGTCGATGATCCCGACCTCCAAGAGCGGTACGCCGCCGAGGCACAGCGGATGCAGGAAACGCACGACCCCGACGATGTGATCTGACCCGACCAGCCGAATCTAACAGGCTGAAACCACCTGTTATGGCACTGTAGTACCTATTGCAACCTATGCGCGAACTCGTCTTTGCCCTCGAATACGAACCCGGGTGCAATCGGGTGGCTGATACTCTCGCTAACCATCCAGATGCTTCGGTTCGCTCGCTCTCCCTGCACGCTACTGATGACCGACTCTGGCGCGTTGACCATGCTACGGGGACGCCCGATGCTCTCGCTGCCATCGAAGACGCCTTTCTCAACAGCGACTATTACGCGGACTGTCTCGCGACCGAGGACTGTAACGCGACTCAGATCACACAGGTTCTTGACCATACCACTGAGACGCTCGTTCTCTACTCGTACTGGGAGCGTACCCCTCTCTGTGCCTCTATCCCTCACATTGCCCGCGATCATCTCGGTGACGGGCTACTGTTCGATACACGCCACGAGAGCCGCCACTACACGTGGCGCATCATCCATTCCGGCGAGGGCAATGTGAGCGAATTCTTCGATGAGCTTGAAACGACAGTCGGCGATTGCGCACAGATGGAGATGCTTCGAACGGCGGTCGCCTCACCATCCACAAACGACACCTCCAACAGCAACACTGAATTGGCACCCGAACAGCAGGCAGCGGTTCAAGCCGCTGTTGAACATGGCTACTACGAATCTCCCAGAGAAATCGATGTCGGTGAGCTAGCTGAGCATCTCACTATACCACGGTCGACGCTCACC
>NZ_AOMC01000121.1 GCF_000336695.1 Halococcus morrhuae DSM 1307 | reverse complement strand
GTCGACAAGAGTCTCCAGCGCGTCAACGGAATCACTGAGACGACACTCCAACCGACTACCGGCACAGCCACGGTAACCTATGATCCAGACCGTACTGCCGAAGCTGACGTGGTTGCAGCTATCGAGGGAGCGGGTTACGAGGTTGCTGGCGATGAATCTGATTCTAATGGGACATCAGGTAGTGAAATGGACATTGCGCCGCCGTCGGAGATCTGGACGAGTCCTCGCGCGATCAAAACATGGATTGGCGCAGGCTTCGTCGTCCTCGGCCTTCTCTTTGAGTTCGTTCTTGCCGGACAGAATCCGGAGGTAGCGTCTCTTCTCGGCTACTCACTGACGCTTGCGGATGGGCTGTTTCTCGTCGCAATTGCTGTCAGCGGCTATCCCGTCGTTCGTGATGGGTATTACTCCGCGCGGAATCTGAGTCTCGACATCGACCTTCTGATGGGAACGGCGATCATCGCAGCCACAGGCATCGGCTATTTCGTCGAAGCCGCGACGCTTGCCGTCCTGTTCAGTATCGCAGAACTCCTCGAAGATTACGCGATGGACAGGGCACGGAACTCGCTGCGTGAATTGATGGAGCTCTCGCCGGACGAGGCCACGGTCCGTCGGGATGGCGATGAGGTGACCGTGCCGGCTGAAGACGTAGAAGTGGGTGAGACCGTCATCGTCCGTCCCGGTGACAAGATTCCGCTCGATGGATCGGTTGTCGAAGGTGAGAGCGCAGTTGATGAATCTCCGATCACCGGCGAGAGCGTCCCCGTCGACAAGTCTCTAGGCGAGGAAGTCTACGCCGGGAGCATCAATGAGGAAGGCTATCTCGAAGTGGAAGTCACTTCGACGGCGGGTGATTCGACGCTCTCGCAGATCATCGAGATGGTGCAGGGCGCTCAGGAGAAGAAAACCGAACAGGAGCAGTTCGTCGACCGATTCTCTGGCTACTACACACCCGCAGTCGTCGTGCTGGCGATCCTCACGGCAGCGGTGCCGCCACTCGCGCTTGGGTTGCCGTGGGAGACGTGGTTCATCCGCGGGCTTACCTTGCTCGTCATCGCGTGTCCGTGCGCGTTCGTTATCTCGACACCTGTCTCGGTCGTTTCCGGGATCACGAGCGCTGCGAAAAACGGCGTACTGATCAAAGGCGGCAACCACCTCGAAACGATGGGTGAGGTCGACGTCGTCGCGATGGACAAAACCGGGACTCTCACCAAGGGCGAACTGACGGTCACCGACATCGTTCCGCTCGGAGAGCACAGCGAGACGGATGTCCTTCGATATGGCGCAGGGTTGGAACAGCGTAGTGAACATCCGATTGCTGAGGCGATTCTCACTCGCACGGACGAGGCTACCGTGACCGATCTCCCTTCCCCGTCTGATTTCGAAAGTTTGACTGGAAAGGGCATTCGAGCCGAAATCGACGGCGAGACATACTATGCAGGCAAGCCAGCGCTGTTCGAGGAACTCGGCTTCGATCTCTCACAAACTCGTGGTGTGACCGACGGAGGGACTGTCTCAGACGGTGTTTCTCGAAACCCTTCGCCAGAGCAGGAAGAATTCACCGGGAGCGTATTCACCGAGCTTCAACAAGACGGACGAACAGTCGTCCTCGTTGGAACGGAAGCCGAGTTGGTCGGTGGGATCGCAATCGCTGATGAAGTACGTTCGACCTCGCAGCGTGCAGTCGAGCGTCTCCATGACCGTGGTGTCGGCCACGTGGTGATGTTGACTGGCGACAACGAGGGGACAGCGCGGGCTATCGCCGAGCAGGTCGGTGTCGACGAGTACCGTGCAGAACTGCTGCCGGACGAAAAGGTGGATGCCATCGAGGAGTTGCAGGCCGAGCACGGAGATGTCGCAATGGTCGGCGACGGAATCAATGACGCACCTGCACTCGCCACCGCTGACATCGGCATTGCAATGGGTGCAGCAGGGACGGATACGGCGCTTGAAACCGCGGATATCGCACTGATGGGCGATGACATCGGGAAACTTCCATACCTATACAGACTGTCGCACACGGCAAATGGAGTGATCCGGCAGAATATCTGGGGGAGTCTCGGTGTGAAGGCGTTGCTCGCTGTCGGCGTCCCGCTGGGATACGTGAGTGTTGCGCTCGCGGTCGTGGTGGGTGATATGGGGATGAGTCTGGGTGTGACAGGTAACGCGATGCGCCTCTCGCGACTGAGCGCCCCCGAGGACTGAGAGGGTTGACGACCCGGCGGAAACGAGTGCTACTCGGGCGACCACTCGCAGGCGTCACCGTAGGTCAGCTCGTTCTCGGTGATATACGCCGACAGGCACGCGTAGTTACAGAAGTAGAGAGGAGAGCCACAATCGACGGTGCAGTCGCGTACACAGATGGGATCGTGGTCGAAGATACGCGAACCACAGTATGCACACGTCTCGTCTGTATCGGGAATCTCGACGGTTGTGGCCATGTTTCGTGGTTCTTCACGACCAACCGAAAGCATTCCGACCGTCTACTGATAGAGCTTCCAGTGATACGCTCCCCCTATGCGTACCGTTCGTCGAAGTATGTGAACTGTTCTGTGACACCCTAACCACGAGAAACTGCTGAAATCAGTCTTCGTAAGGTGCTCCGGCGTCACAAGATTCTACAATGGTACAGCTTACGAAAGACTGGATTCAGCACAATCAGATACTCATCTACGCAACTGGTGTCCTTCTCGCAGTTATCGTGAGCTTTGCTCAGCCGGGGCTAAGTTCTCCTCTGGAACAGCTCATCAACCCCGTTTTGGCAGTGCTTCTGTACGTGACGTTCCTTGAAATCCCGTTCGTCAAACTGCGCCGGGCGTTCACGAACGGCCGATTCATGCTGGCTGCGCTTGGGATGAACTTCCTTGTGGTTCCGGTCGTCGTCTTCGCTCTCACCCGATTTCTCCCGCAGGACCCGGTCGTTCTCGTCGGGGTATTCATGGTATTGCTCACGCCGTGTATCGACTACGTGATTTCGTTCACGGAGCTTGCGAACGGCGATGCAGAACAGATCACTGCGGCGACGCCAGTGTTGTTGCTCATTCAGTTACTGCTTCTCCCGGGGTATCTCTGGGTGTTCATGGGAGAGCGAGTAGCAGAGTTCATTCAGGCAGGACCCTTCATTGAGGCGTT
>NZ_AOMC01000120.1 GCF_000336695.1 Halococcus morrhuae DSM 1307 | reverse complement strand
CTCGCGGGCGGTCGGCTAACGCCGCCGCCCGCTCTTTCTCTGTCAGATGGTCTGAGAGGCATCACCAGCGATACGCCGATCCATCCGCCAATTCTTATTAAATTTGTCAATTCCAACCCAACCGCAAATCTATGGTTCTGCATCGTGTGTCACGTCGAATCGTTGGTTAGAGCCGCTAAGAGTTGTATTCAGCTACCCCACCCCTTCGCTGTCTGTCGATCAACAGAGCAACAAAACACCATACTGGAATTACGAAGTTCGACTTCCGTACAGTACTTAATAGGCGTTGCAGATTCTTGACCGCTGTACCATATCAACCAACAAACCATGATATATACCTCTCTCCCTTTGGAGGGATATAATACATCCTTGATGGTATATAATGCATGTGTGTGAGTACCGAGCCAGAGGATCGAACATGGACGGTTGATACGAAACCACCGATTCGCGACATCAATGATGTGGAGCTCTCTGACTTTCAACCAAAGCCGATATTCAAGTTCATCGTAGCCTTTGGTGTTGGTGCATTTTTCTTTCTTCTTCCGGTTTCTTGGGACGGTGAAATAACAGTTCCCTTCGATATTGCCGTAGATACGATCAACGAAACGTTCCCTGACGCAGTCGGAGTGTACGTTCTCTGTATCATCGTTGCCGGTGGAGTGTTAACTACGCTTGCCGAACTAGACCGCCGAGACATTTTCACGCTCAAATGGGATGTCTCCTACTTCGAAAGCTCGACTGCTTTCTGGGCGCTCCGGGTGATTGGTGTTCTCCTTGCTCCTGTCATGTTTTTCAAAATTGGTCCTGAGTGGCTCCATACGGGCAGTACAGGCGGGTACATCTGGGGAACTCTTCTTTACAGCGTTGGTGTTATCATCCCTATCGGCGCGATATTCATCACGGTTTTCGTGGAGCTTGGTGGACTAGAATTCATAGGAACATTATCCAGGCCGTTCATGCGGCCGCTGTTTAAGGTTCCTGGGCGCGCTGCGCTAGATAGTCTTGCATCATGGGTGGGCTCTTACAGTGTGGGTCTTTACGTAACCAGAAACGTCTTCGAAAGTGGTGGATACAACAAAAAGGATGTGTTCATCATTTCCACATGCTTTTCGACCGTCAGCGTTGGATTTGTAGGGGTCGTTGCGTCCACTCTCGATCTATTATCCCTATTCCCTCTCATATTCGTCTCTTATTTCATCTGTGTAATAATTTGTGCGATGATAATGGTCCGTCTTCCCCCAATTAGTAATGCCTCTCCGGAATATATCACTGATCCGGATCCTGAAGTCGGATTTGAGGGATCCGTAGTGGACTATTTCAAATTCGCACTCAGCGAGGCTGTTTCCAAAGCGAAAGAAGGTGAATCGTTTCGGGAAGCCACTACGCGTGGATTTGTTGATGGACTAAAGCTTGCAAGTTTGATTCTCGGGACAATCCTCACAATCGGCCTGGCTGCGGTTTTGCTTTCCGCCTACACACCGACGTTCGATATTCTCGGGACACCGCTCATTCCGATAATAGATCTGCTGGGGATTCCGAACCCAGAGGTTGTTGCTCCAACCACTATCGTTGGTATTACCGAAATGTACGTTCCAGTGGTCCTCGCTCAAGGTGCAGCGCCAATGGCGAAGTTTTTCGTTGCTGTGCTTGCTCCATCCCAGCTCATCTTCTTTTCAAGTGTCGGCCCAATGATCATGGACATGTTCGACGATGTTCCGATTCGATTCCGTGATCTGGTTGCATTGTTCGTGATGCGGACCATCGTGTTGGTACCGCTTATTGCGGCCATGACGCACGTTGTTAATGCGCTTGGACTACTGTAGTAGTATGCTACTGTAGCAGAGTCTTATATCCGTACTCAGACGACGTACTCGATTAGTGCCTCGATCAGTTTGTTTTCCGCTCGTCGAAGGTGTTCCTCGGCGGTCCGTCGTTCGATATCAAGCGAATCCGCGATCTTGCTGGTCGTGGTTTGCCGAGGGATCTCGTAGTAGCCCGTATCGTATGCGGTGATGAACGCCTCACGTTGGCGCGGGGAGAGTGTGGGAAGCAAGCCATCTAGTGTGAGTAACGGCGTGTCATGACCTACCGTCTCGATCTCGCGTTTGCGTTCGACTGAGATAGAGAACTCGCTTGAGGCGAGATCGCGGTAACACGCCGTGAGATTGCTTGAATCAAGGGCGAGGACGCGACAGGATTTTGCGCCGTTCTCGTAGCGAAGCGGTGGCAGCAGTAAACAGTCATGGCGGGCAAGGAACTCATCAACGAGGTTTTCATCGTGTTGCTTCAGACAATCGTCGGTAATCACGACGACTTCCTCGGACTGTCGAACGAGATCCTGCACACCGACGCGCTCACGGATGTCGGTAAGAATCTCTTCTGACGTATCATTTTTAATATGGAGCAGGTCACAGTGATCATTACACCACAACTCAACCGACGTATCCGTCTTCGCTGTCAGCGTGGCGTAGACCCCGTCACCTTCGATGCGGAAGGTTGCCTCGTACATGGGTCGTTTTGCAATCCGGTCGTATAAACTCTTCTCCCATTGGAGGGTCAACGGTATTTCCGCTCCATACCGAAGAATAAATCATGGCACAGCAGGATACTGAGGCGAGCGAATCCGGTATCGGTGAACCATCGGAGCAGTGGCGCGAGTATCAGGGCGCGCCGACAGGCACTGACATCGAGTGTGAGGGCTGGCGCCAGGAGGCCGCTCTCCGGATGCTCAACAACAACCTCGACCCCGAAGTGGGCGAAAAGCCTGAGGATCTGGTCGTCTATGGAGGGACCGGCAGGGCAGCTCGGAGCTGGGACGCCTACGACGCGATCCTCGCCGAGCTACGCGAACTCGGTGACGAAGAAACGCTGCTCGTCCAGTCGGGCAAACCCGTCGGGCGATTCCCGACTCACGAGCGCGCACCTCGCGTGCTGATCGCGAACTCGAATCTCGTCGGGAAGTGGGACAGTTGGGAGCATTTCCACGAACTCGAAGCCGAGGGGAAGATCATGTACGGCCAGATGACTGCCGGCTCGTGGGCGTATATCGGTACGCAGGGAATTCTGCAGGGAACCTACGAGACGCTGGCCGAACTCGGTCGCCAGGAGTACGACAGTGATCTCGAAGGCAAGATCGTCGCCACTGGTGGACTCGGTGGAATGAGCGGCGCACAGCCGCTCGCAGTCACGATGAACAGGGGCGTCTGCATCGCCGCCGAGGTCGACGCCCATCGGATCGAGCGCCGCCTCGACACCGACTACCTGATGGAACGCGCCGAAAGCCTCGACGAAGCGCTCGACGAGGCCGAAGCGGCGGCCGATGCCGGTGAGCCCTACAGCGTCGCCGTCGAGATGAACGTCGCGGACATGCTCGAAGCGATGGCCGAGCGCGATTTCGTTCCTGACGTCGTGACCGATCAGACGAGTTCGCACGACGAGCTGGAGGGCTACTACCCGAGCGGCTACACGGTCGACGAGGCCGACGAGCTTCGCGAGGAAAATCCGGAGCGCTACGTCGAGGAGAGCCTCGACACGATGGAACGCCACGTCGACGCCATCCTCGACCTCCAGGAGCGCGGCGCGATCGCCTTCGAGTACGGTAACAACCTTCGTGGCCAGGTCGAGGACCATCGCGGGCGTGAAGATGCGTTCAACTTCCCCGGGTTCGTTCCCGCCTATATCCGCCCGATGTTCTGTCGCGGTCGCGGCCCATTCCGCTGGGCAGCGCTGTCGGGCGATCCGGCTGACATCCACCGTACTGACGAGGCAGTCACCGAACTGTTCCCCGAGAACGACTCGCTCACCCGCTGGATCGATCTCGCCCAGGAGCAGGTCTCTTTCCAAGGGCTCCCCTCGCGGGTCTGCTGGCTCGGTTACGAGACCGATGACGATGGTGTCACCGAGCGTGCACGCTTTGCGCTTCGGATCAACGAACTGGTCGCCGACGGCGAGATCAGCGCGCCGATCGTCGTCACGCGCGATCACCTCGATGCGGGCAGCGTCGCCAGCCCGCATCGCGAGACCGAGGCGATGAAAGACGGCACCGACGCGGTCGCCGACTGGCCGATCCTCAACGCGCTGCTGAACTGTGCGGCGGGTGCGGACATCGTGAGCGTCCACGACGGCGGTGGTGTCGGCATCGGCAATGCGCTGCATACGAACAACCACGTCGTGCTCGACGGCTCCGACCTCGCCGCCGAGAAGGCCCGCCGCGTGTTCACGACCGATCCCGGCATGGGCGTGATCCGCCACGCCGACGCGGGCTACGAGGATGCCCTCGACGAAGCAAACCAGTCGGACGTGCCCGTGCCGATGCGGGACCAGCGATGAGCCTGCGCGAGCCACCGACGTGGGACGGCCCCTCCGGCGACCCGGACGACGAACAGTTCGGCGATATCGTCGAACCGACGACCCTCGATGACGCGAGTGAGTTCGACGCCGTCTTCATCGGCGAGCCGTACGACGGTGCGGTGATCGGCCGGCGTGGCGCACGCGAGGGGCCCGGAGCGCTCCGCGAGGCGCTCGCGGGGGTCAAGACCCATCGCTTCGGTGCGGGCCCAGTCCGGTCGGTCGGCGATCTCGGCGACGTCGAAGTTCCGGATGGCGACGTCAGCACGGTCCAGGAAGCCATCCTCGAGACAACTCACGAGATCCACGCGAGCGACGCGCTGCCGGTTTCTCTCGGCGGCGACAACTCGCTCACGTACCCGAACGCCGCCCCGCTGCTTGAGGGAGCGCTCGGCGTTATCAACTTCGACGCCCATCTCGACTGTCGGGAAGTCCATGGCGAACCGACGAGCGGATCGCCCTACCGACAGCTCCACGAGGCGGGGCTCGACGCCTATGCCTGCGTCGGCGCGCGCCACTTCGAGACATCGACGGCGTATGCCGACTACATCGACGATCAGGGCGGCGAAATCGTCACGAGCGAGGCCGTCGGTGACGACATTGAGAGCGCCGTCGAGCGCGCGCTCGACGCGATGGCTGGGGTCGAGACGATCTACGTCAGCGTTGACCTTGACGTGCTTGATGCGGCAGCCGCACCGGGCGTGAGCGCGCCTACACCCGGCGGCATCACGACGCGCGAACTGTTCCGCATGCTCAGAGCAACTGCGGGCGACGATCGTGTAGCAGGCTTCGAGATCGTCGAGTGTGCGCCGCCGCTCGATGCCGGAGCTCAGACCGCGGCCGCGGGCGCGCGGGCGATCGCTCATTTTCTGAGTGGCTACAACGGAGATTCACCATGACTGAACTCACGACAGTAATTCACGACGCGAGCGAAATCGTCGTCGGACCGGGAACAGATGTACCGCTCGAACGATACGAGAACGCCGCTATCGCCGTCACGGACGGCCATGTGGCCGCAATTGGCCCGACCGAAGAGATCACCGACGAGTATCCCGCGGAGAACGCCACACACGCGATCGACGCCGGTGGGAAGACCGTGATTCCGGGATTCGTCGATTCCCACACGCACGGCCTGTTCGCTGGCGATCGTTCGGACGAGTTTGCGGCGAAACTCGGCGGCGAGCAGTACCAGGACATTCTCGCCGAGGGTGGCGGCATTCTTCGCACCGTGAACGCCGTCCGCGAGGCGAGTGATGAACAGCTGCTCTCGAATTTGCTCCCGAATCTCGACACGATGTGCGCCCACGGCACCACGACCGTCGAGATCAAATCCGGCTACGGGCTCGACACCGAGACCGAGCTACGGATGCTCGACGTGATTCAGCAAGCCGACGAGGAGCATCCGATCGACGTCGTGCCGACGTTCATGGGTGCTCATGCCGTCCCCGAAGACGAGAATGCCGAGTCGTACACCGATCGGGTGATCGACGACCAGCTCCCCGCGGTCGCCGAGCAGGGGATCGCGGAGTTCTGTGACGTCTTCTGCGAGGAGGACGTTTTCTCGGTCGCACAGTCCAGACGGGTGCTCGAAGCCGGGATGGAACACGGGCTCACGCCCAAGGTCCACGCCGAGGAGTTCGTTCGACTCGGTGGGGCACAGCTCGCGGCCGAATTTGGTGCGACGAGCGCCGACCACCTCCTTCATGCGAACGGGGACGACCGTGCGGCGCTCGCCGATGCCGGCGTCACACCGGTGCTCCTTCCCGGAACCGCGTTCTCGCTCGGCGCGGACTACGCGGATGCGCGTGCGTTTCTCGACGAGGGCGGGTCGGTTGCAGTGGCGACCGACTTCAACCCGAACTGTCACTCACAGAGTATGGGCTTCGCGATCGCGCTGGCCTGCGTCGGCATGGAGATGACGCCCGCCGAGGCGCTCGTCGCCGGCACGCACGGTGGTGCACGCGCGCTTGATCGTGCGGGTGAGGTAGGTACGCTCCGCGAAGGGATGCCCGCCGATATGGCGATTATCGATGCACCCACATATATTCATCTCCCGTATAACTTTGGTGTGAATATCGTCGACAATGTCTATAAAATGGGAGAGGTTGTTGAGTGATCACGTTTAGCTGTCCTTAGAGTACAGGACTCCTCAACTGAGTCTGTCTGTTGAGCGCTTGACGCCGCCGCTGCGTACTGTCGCAGTGAACCAACTGTCGCAGCCAACGGACGAACGTTGATTCAATGTCTTTCCCAACAGGACCTGTCGACTGAACTTGGGGGACGTTGACTGTCGATATCCATCTGAGAACGTTGCGAACGTGGATGAAGGTTTCACCGATTAAGGACAAAGTATTCAACACGTTATATCGAATCCAATACCCCAGCATGAACCGTCGCTCCGTACTCGTCGTTCTAGTGGTTGTTTCGATGTTGTTTGCTGGCTGTAGTGCCCTTTCTGACTCGCCCGTTGAGTCCACGACGACATCCTCAACGGGCAACGGGACAGCCACGCCGGCGACCACCACGGTGTCGGCGCCAACGACCGCCAATGAGACGTCATCGCTCGCGTCGACGTCCACAACGACGCCCGCCAGTTCGACATCGGCCAGCACGACGACCACGACGACCTCAATGACGAAGACAGCGACCAGTACCCGGACGCCCACGCCGACGGCGACGGCCACGCCAACAGCTACCCCAACGCCGACGGCGACATCAACGGCCACACCGACTGAGACGGCGACGGACACACCGACCGAAACGTCAACGCCGACGGCGACTGCAACCGAGACGCCAACGGCGACTGCAACCGAGACGCCAACGGTGACTGCAACCGAGACGCCGACGGCGACGCCAACGACAACCGAGACATCAACGGCGACCGCCACGCCGACTGAGACGGACGCGCCGCCTGAGGGCTGGCACAACGTGACGATCGTTGCGGCCGGCTCGGGCGAGTCCTACTACCGGATGTATGCCGGAACTGGGCCCGGGCTCGACCTGGGAAGCGAAGCCGATACCGAGGCGTCGGTTGCGTTCGAAGACCGCGTGATTCTCGATGATCCGTACTACGCGGAGGGGTTCGTCGGCGATGGTGGCGTCGATAGCTACCAGTACCGTCCGACCGTTGAGGGCAATCCCTCGCTTGATTTCGTCAACGATGGCGACGCGACGCTGAAGGTCTATCTCGATGGCGAGCTGTACACCACCGTCGAACCCGGCGCAGGAGGCGAGGAGCGCGTCGACCCCGACGCATCGCCGACGGGCGAGAACCTCATCAGAGTCGAGGCGGTCGGTGGCGGCCAGTCCGAATACAGCCTTTCGGCGGGGGCTGGCGGTACGGAGTCGTTCTCTTACGAAGCTGAAGCCAACCCCGGCAGCACGGCTGACAACCCCGACTACACGGGCTACGTATCGGGTGCGTACGGGTTCGTCGGCGATGGTGGCGTCGATTCGTACTCGACGGACGGCAAGCTCTCGAGTGTCGACAACCAGGGCTCGGCAACGCTGAAGATCTACCAGAACGGCGAACTCTGGGCGACCGTCGATCCCGGAGAAACGGTCGAACGATCCGTTGAGTGATGGTTCAGGAGCGTTTCGTCTGTTCTCGATCGATCGCTTCCCTCGGTAGCCACGTTGTGTTCCGTTTAGAAAATGGTTATATATTTGACTGGTGTATGCCGATTCGGCTGATCCGGCGCGATCAGTCGACCGGACCCGAAGGGGGCCACGGTGATGCCACCGCAGCTGCCCTCCACCCTACACTCCCTTCGTTGTTGATACAGCTATTTCAGCTCCATACTCGGCGGGTTGTTCTGTAGTTCGAATCGATCACTATTGGATCAGCTCTGTCGTCACTTGCTGTCCGCCTGCCCGTGTCGTCGGCATTTTTTGCCGGTGAGACTTCTCTTGATTCGGCTCCGAGTGATCGCTGTCGTATCGACTAGCAATCCGCGTCGCTGCGTCCATCGTCGAGAAACGACCGTGTCCGGCCCGCGATTGTGGATCGAAACAGCTGCAGATCGATATCTCGCTCGCTATGGTGGAGCTGTTTGTGCTCTTCACGGACGATATCGTCGAGCGTGCGTTCGTAGAGTTCGTCGAACGTGACGGGTTTTTCTCGATCGTCGAGCTTGTTGGTGAGTTTCTCGAAGCGGCGTCGCGTGGCGTATTTCGCTGCCAGCTCCTCGGCGGTTGCATCGACCGCCACCGTGTCGTCGACCTCTTCGAAGTCGGGATGGAGCAGTTTTGCCTGGTCGCCACGTTTGTTTCGAACCACGACTCCCTCGGCGGGGCCGTCGTACCACGCTGACTGCGGGATCGGATACGCTGCGGGATCGAAATGTCGTACACGACGTTCCTTCTCGAAGGCGTTCACGGGGGTGAGGCCCAGTCGTTCGAAGATCCGCTCGACGGCATCGAACGGATAGAACTGCTGTTTGCTGGCCGACCAGACGTCAAAGCCAAGAAACGAGGGCGTCCGCTGCCAGTCGTACTCGATCGTGTGATGGTGCATGGCCTCTCCGAAAAAGACGATCTCCGTGGGATCGTCGACGGCACGTCGTAGCGCCTGTCGATCGAGGTTCTCTCGGATATGGCGAACGGCGTGTCGATACGGTGACGGGATCGCGTCGGGATCGTCGTACACTCGACTTCGATCGCCGACGACGATCAGACCCGATTCCTGAAGTTGAAAGCGAACGTTCGCGCCGTCGACTTTCTCGAGCAGCCAGACATGCCCCGTTTCGAAGAGTCGATCGGGTGCGTTTGCGAGTCGGGGGATCGATGGGAACTGTTTCATGATGTCTTTCGATCGGTGATGCCGAACAGTTGCTTGCTACTCATCGTGTGGCCCGTTTGTCAGCGCGGTTGATCTCGATATCACAGAGTCATTGTCTCGCTGATTGATCGACCGAGTCTGACTATGCCGCCGAGCGGCACCTGTCCAGTCCCTACTGGAGCGTTTGTCCCCGCATTGTCACCAGTCCGCCTTGCAGTTGATAACCGGATCCAATCGATCCTTGATCTCGCCGGTCTCGGCGAGTCGCGATTCGATCAAGGCAGGATCCTTGTAGCTCATCGGTGATTCGTCGAGCGTCTCCTCCGAAATCGATGTCGAGAACACGCCGTCCATCGCGTTCTCGAACTCCTCCATCGTGAACTCGTCTTTGGCCCACGTCCGACTGCCCTCGCGGCCAGCCCCATGCGGCGCGCTCCTGTTCCAGTCGCTGTTGCCTTTCCCTTCGAGGATCACCGACCCTTCGCCCATGTTGAACGGGACGATCAGCCGCTCGCCGTCGTGGGCCCGGGTCGCGCCCTTCCGGATGACGAGATCGTCGAAGTCGATCAGATTGTGTGGCGAATGAATCGAGTCGGCGATCTCGACGCCGAGCGCGTCGGCCACGAGTTCGCCCATATATCGCCGATTTTCCCATGCGTAGGTCTGGCAGAACGCCATATCGATGAGATAGCCGTGTGCGGCCTCGCCTTCGAGATAGTCGAGATGCGTGTTGCGATCGTCTTCGAGCTGTTCGGCGCGGTCGTGGCGCACCTGCCGGATGCGATTGAGATTTGCCTCGATCGTCTCACCGTCGAAGGTTTCGCGGCAGAAGGCCGCCGCGCTCTCCATGTCGATACGGTGGCCGTCCTCACCGGTGAGCATGGCCGCTGTCCCGCCGGCCTCGCGGATCTCGTCGGGGACGTCCTCGTCGGTGAGCAGCGGAATGGCCGTCTCGTTCCGGCGCTCGGTCGCCGTGTCCTGCCAGTGTTCCGCGACGGCGTTGCCCAACGCACGGCTTCCACTGTGGAAGACGGCCCACCAGTCGCCGGTCTGCTCGGATTCGGCGATCTCGATGAAATGGTTGCCTCCACCGAGCGTTCCCATCTGGTTGATCGCCTTGTTGAGATCGACCTGTGCGCGCTCACAGAGCTCTTTGAAATACTCGAGATCGTACCCCTCGAAGTCGATCCGTTCGGTCAAGCTTTCTTCGAGGCGATCGATCTTGTGGGTGGTCTCCTGCCACGGGAAGTCGTTGCCGATGTGGTATGCCTGGTTGTCGTGGGAGTGCCACCCCATCGGAATCGTCTCGCGGATGCGCTCGTCGATCTCCGCCTTCGAAAGTCCAGGCTTTTCGGCAAGTTTGATCGCGAACATGCCGCAGCCGATGTCGCTTCCCACCACGTTCGGGACTACCTTGTCGTCGAGCGGCATCGTGAAGCCGATCACACAGCCTGCGCCGGGATGAGCGTCGGGCATGACCCGAACAGGTTCGGTGAACGCTTCGTGGTCTACCATCTCCTGGATCTGTTCTCTGGTGAGGTCCTCGAGGTTCTCTTCGTCGAGGAACACCTCGGCTGTCGTATAGTCGCCTTCGATTGTGGTTGTCATTGGATTACCCATAGCTGCTGTACGATAGCAAGCAGTAGCGTTCAGAGACGACTTGCGTGATCGTTGCCGCTCGTCGTGCAACTGTCTTTGGAATCGTCATCAGTCACCGTCGGCGGTGTGTGCCTTCCCTGAGTGCTGGCTCGTAGTACGGTGGTGGTTCGACTGTGTCGTCAGTCGCCATGTACGGTTCGTTGGTGTAGACGAACGACTCCCGACTGTTCGGATCAGTGTCGGTCGTCGCTCTGTTGTCGCCGGCCGACGGCAGTTCCGCGAGCGGGAGCGAGACATCCACCGGTTCGAAGACGGCGGGTTGGCCGCCGGTGTCCTCGGTGAGCACACAGAACATCCACGGCAGGAAATGCGCAAACCCCTCCGTGGACAGATCTTTCAACTCGACATCGTCGACGACCACGAACACCGGCCGCTGTGTTTGCTCGGTGTCGGTTGCGGCCTGTTTCTGTGGTTGTCCGTAGAGATCGGCGATGAGCCGGAGTCGATCCCGTCGGCAGGGCCGTGGTGGCTCCCGATCGAGACCTGGATACGCCGTCACTGACCCGTCGTTGGTTCTGCGATCGGTGTGTCTGGCACCATATTCATCCCAGTAGGCAACCGCTTCGGCCGTTCCAGGGATCATCGCCTCCTCGCAGAGCTGTTGGTTGCCCGTTGCCCACACGTCGACGGCTGTGGCCCGCTCGTCGTGGGCCAGATATTTGACCCATGCGAGCGGTACTGCGGGATCACCCGATCGCGGTGGCGGGTTCACCGACACCGTTCGATCCCGGTCGAAACAGATCACGAGCTCCGGTTGGCGCTCGTATGGTGTCGGGTCACCGGAATGGTTGATGGCGCTCGTCTGTGCTGTGGTCTGCGAGTCGGCATCGGTCGGCTCTCGCTGGTGGTCTGTCACGGTGGTTGTAGTCCGGCTGTACCCGATGGACGGGGAGTTTCATCTGGTCGCGGTCAGTCGTTCGACCGTGGTGGCATGAGCCATTCGACGATGCGATCGATGGTTCGCGATCCGCGTTTGTTCCACACGCCGCTTTCTTCGGGCGCTGGTTTCGGTGGCTTCCGGTCGCCGCTCTCATCGATAGGTTGGTTTGGACGGTCGTTTTCGTTGTTTGTGGCCGCACTGTTTGGGAAGAGGCGTCTGAGAAATCGGTCGAGCCAGACGGAGCCGGGATCGTCACCGGTACCGCTCTCTTCTGGTGGCGGCTTCTCGATATCCCGGTCGATCGGGTGGTCTCGATCGGGCATGGCCGTCGGTACGCTCTCTACGGTGATAACGGTGGGTGTGTTGATTCATCAATTTATTGCCGTTTTTATGGACAGCATTATCATTGCGATCTGTATACATTTCCGATCTGAAACAGTTGAGAGAGCGGGGGGTCGACACCGACAACTCGACGGGCCTGGTGGTGTGATTGCCGTTCGTGGCCGAGAACAGAGCAATCTTGCCACCCTATATCCCGAGATGCTCACATCGTGTGTCGCTAGTACGGATCCATATTTCGTGTGTACATGGCGACTTCAGAACGTGTAGCTGTGATCGAAGATACGTTTTCACCCAATGGTGTAGCCTACTCGGGTTCTCTACTTGCGGTCGTCATGATCGCTTTTGTCTGTCATCTCTCAGAGAACCGTGGAAACTGACTGATTGCTGTCTTATTTATGGAACTCATAGTTATATCCGAACCCATCGCCCGTGGTGCTATGTGGTCATCTGATCGCGATGTTCTCTCCCTGATCGACCGACCGGTAGCAATGTCAACGACGCCGACACAGCCGTTCGACTCGCTGTCGATTGCTGGCCATCCACCATCGAGTGATCTGTGACGATGGCATATTCATGGCTGCTCGCAGTCGTTGTCGCATTCGTTGTCCTGAGCGTCGTCATTGCAGCAATCCGGCCGCTGCGCTTTGCCCAACAGCATCAAACACGCCAGCCAACAGCCGACGAATATGACTCTTTGACCGACAGCGTCGATGGGATCGGGCGCGTTCAGTTGCGTCTCATCGAACAGTCGGTGTCGTCTCGTTCCCGAGCCCGTGCGTGGGGTATCGTTCCGGGCTCTCGCTATCTTTTCGTCGCCGAGCGACTGCTTGGCGAGCTGTCAGCGCCCGCACTGTCGGCGATTGTCGCCCACGAACTCCATCATCTCCGTCGTTGGCATCCGCTGGGACGCGTTGTGCTGCCGGCGATCTTCCTCATCGGATGGGCATGGGCGATCGTCGTCGCGCCACTGTCCGGACTCGTCGGTGGCGCGGTGTTGGTGGCACCGTACTGGCTGATGGTGATGGCCATCGAACGCCGGATGGAGCGTCGTGCCGACATTGCTGCAGCCGAACAGGTGGGCTATGAGGCAATGGTTGAAGCGTTGCGACATCTCGACGAGACAAGCGACGAGCAGTCGTCCGGACGAATCGCGTGGCTTGCGAGCCATCCCACGTTTGCCGAACGCATCGCGCATCTCGAGGCCGAATACGATGGTGAACCCGTCGATAACGCCAAATCCACCACGGATGGTGGGCATCACGATCGGAGCTGATCGACCCGACGCCACTATGATCCGATGCTACGAGCTGTCTCGACTGCGTGGTCGAAGAAATTGTAAGATCACGACTACGGCCGCCAGCACGATCCCCGCGATGGTGGTTTCCGATCCACGGCCAACGAGTTTCCGATCTTCCTCATACTCGATCATGTTGGCGTCAGCGAGCTGCTCGAGATGGTTCTGATGGAGGTTGTTGTACACCGTCTGACGATCATCACTCGTCACCTCCGACGGATCCTTGGTTGTCTCGACGTGGGCGATCTGTTGGGAGAGCGTCCGCAGATCGACCGTCTCGTCCGGCCCCAGCGTGAACACACTTATGATGACGAGACAGCGACGCCGGTTCGAGAGCAACGATAGAAACTCCGACAGCTCAGTAGCCGATATTGGCCGTTGCAGATGCTCAACGATACCGTTCGGTGACAGTGGGAGCCTCACCATCGGCAGTTCACCTGCCCTGTCCCTGCCCCGCTCTCGTGTCGATGCCTGCTCGACGTTGCAGCGCTGATGGTTTCGGCCATCGTATCTCCCAGTCCGTGGGGCCACTGCGGGTTCCCTGAGCGGTCTGCCGTGGGCGCATGAGTACGGATAATCAGCGCTGAGAGTACGCCCTGGTCGATTACTGTCCATCGATAATTCGAGCCGGTGGCTTCAAGCCTGCGTACGTTTGTAGTTCCCATTGGTCTTCCTGTCAGAGAAGACCAGTCCGGGTGCCTTACCACCCGGGCGTTTCCAACTGCGGGCACGCCCCGCGGGACTGGTTCTTCCCTATCCCTTTGTTGTCTCAGACTAAACTTAAAGTTATGGATGTTAATTTGACTATCAGCTAGCGACAATGCGCTTCGTCTGTCCCGATACAATCCATTTCAAAAGACCGGACGGCTGGTCTTGACCGGCGCGAACGATCGTCTCCGATCGATTGCAGCACTCGGCGTTCGGGTGATTTCGATTGTTCGACGATGCGATCGGTACAGAGCTCCATCGTGGCTTTTCGAGCAACGTGTCGCTGTCGTGTGCTGTTAGCTGTCGTCCGGTTCGTCGTTGGCCCCGCGATACTACGACACCACATGATTGGGGGGGGGGAGGGGAGCATCTTCACCACCGATAGGTTGATATGATTAATCTCGGAATCGTAGTCATGGATCGCCACGGGTTCGCAGTACTTCTCGTTGTCATTGCCCTCATCTTCGCGGGTTGTGCATCCGGTGGCGGCCCCTCCGCACAAACAGATGCAGGCGATAACTCCACTCCTCTCAACTCTAATGACACAGTACCCCCCACAACGGCAGGTTCCAACGGTGGCTCGGGAAATCAGATAGCGAGCCAAACAGTAGGGGGAGCGACCAATGGAACCATTGAAATTCATTCAATCAACGTTGGCCAAAGCGATTCAACACTCATCATCGGGCCCAGCAACCAGACACTGTTGATAGATACCGGTGACTATCGTGACGATGGAGAGATCGTGCTTGATTATCTCACGGATTACGGCATCGATCGTATCGATTATCTCGTCAGCAGCCACGCTGATGCCGATCACATCGGTGGTAACGCCGCTCTTATCACGTACTTCGAAGAGCAAGCCAACGGTATTGGTGCAGTCTATGATCCTGGTATCAGCTCCAGTTCACAAACATATGAGGACTACCTCGACGCGGTCGAAAAGTATGACGTCACGCTGTATGAGACCCACACTGGGGACTCAATCCCCTTCGACGGTGTCCAAACACAGGTCCTCAGTCCGCCCGAGAACTATATCGAAGGCGAAGACCCCAACCAGAACAGCATTGTTCTACGACTTGGATTCGGCCAAACGAGTTTCGTCCTGCCGGGAGATGCCGAGAAAGGAGCTGAACGCTATCTCACGGATGAGTACGGTGACCAACTCAACTCGACGGTACTGAAAGCCGGTCATCACGGCAGCGATACCAGTAGTACGAACCAGTTCCTCTCTGCGGTCGATCCACACGTGACACTGGTATCGAGCGCGTACAAGTCCCAATACAACCATCCATCTCCGGAGGCGCTTCAACGGTTTGCGGATCATGATATCGACGCTTACTGGACAGCAACCCACGGCGACATCGTCCTGACAAGCGATGGCCAGACGATCGATATTGCGACCCAACAAAAAGCCCCAACTGACCCACAGTCACTCCGGGATGGAGATCCGATTGAACCGGGGACGGATGGAGCGGTCAGCCACCGCGAGAGCATCACGGTTGCTGGCGGTGCATCGCAACGTCCTCCGGAAAACGCATCGACACCAGCCACGAACACACCAACACCAGCGCGTTCAGCAACGTCAGCATCGACAGTGTCCTCAGAACCTTCGGAACCACCAGCCACGACGACGGTAGCAACTGATGGTGGCACGGAACCAGCAGCGACCACGAGTCGTTCGCTCGCAGTGAAGACCGTCCACGCGGATGCCGACGGTGACGATAGAGAGACCCTCAACGATGAATATCTCGTCTTTGAGAACACCGGATCAACGCCGCTTGACATCTCTGGATGGGTGGTCACCGATGAAGGTTCACACGAATACATGGTCCCATCAGGAACCACCATTGGCGCTGATGAGACCATTACACTGCATACTGGAACCGGAGACGATGCAGCAAATGACCTCTATTGGGACTCCGGAAGCCCAGTCTGGAACAACGACGGCGACACTATCACAGTCACAGACCAGCAGGGTAACGAAGTCCTCAACAAAGCCTACTGATGAGCACTGAGACATATCGCGGTGTCTTAGATCGATTCGAAGGCGACCTGGCAGTCGTATTGCTCGAACAAGATGCGAAAACAGTTGACGATATCGCAGTTGAGCGGGAGAAATTGCCCTCGGAAGGACACCACCGGGATGCCATCTTCACAGTCGAGCTCGAAAATGACACCCTCAAAAATATCACGTATCGACCACAGGAAACCACCACTCGAAGCGACGAAGCCCAATCGCGCTTCGACCAACTCTCAGAGCGCCCGCAGAACAACGACGATCAATGATATCCCCATCCACGGCGGAACTTCGAAGCAGTAAGTGAGCCACCTCCTGAAACCCGACGTGACGTAGTGGCCGTCTCTCATCCTCGTCCATTCGTTGTCGGCGTGCAGTTCCGCCAGTCGATACACCTGCCAGCTCGGTCGCGCTGATCGTGGTGGTGTAGGAATCACGCCCGTCTGAAGGCTCCGCGAAGATCGACCCGCCACAACCGCGCCAGTGCCGGCACGCCGATCGCGATGCCCGCCGCGAGTCCAACGAGGAAAAGCAGTTCGTCCATACACGCCGTTCCGTCGTTGTCACTAAGGAACTGTACCATGAGTGTGAAAGTATAACAGCCGACAGGAGTACGACGAGTGGCGAGATTGCTCCTTTCTGAGGATTGAGACGGGAGAGAGGAAGGAGTAGCTTGGTTCACTCACGGACAGAGACTTTGATTAATATCTGACAGACCAATCACCGACGACTGGGAGATTCGGCTATCACCCTCTCGAATGCCATACTGTGTCACAACAAAACTGCTTGTATTGATGATGTTTGGCGGGGATTAATGATGCCGCACGAGTTCAATTTCAATTACTCCCAGCCATGAGCACTGACACTACCGCGTCCCGTACAGCCGGGTTCGTCTCGGGAACGATCTACGGCGGAGTCGATCGAATCCGTGGCTACGGTCGGAAACTCTACTGGAACCAACAGCGAGAGAAGTTCGCCCTTTACTTGTTCGCGCTATGGATCGTCGGCTATCTCGTCTTCGATTTCCTTGCACTCGTCGTCCTCAGTCCAGTGTTGCTCGTCGCGGATGTCTCGGAGCTCATGGCATGGATCGGAGTCATTGCGGCAACGGGGTTCGTCGGCTGGGTAGGATATCGGGCCCGCGCGGATGCCAAACAGCGCAATCGCATCGGCGAACTCCAGCAGCGACCGACACCGGATGCCGCCGTCGAAGCCGTTTCGATGCTCGATAGCACCGATCCGCAGGTACGGGCCGGCGCCACGCATCTGATCGTCGTTGCCTGCAAATCGGCACCGGGGAAGATCGTCAAGCAGTACTCGGGTGACGCTTCGGTTATCGTGGACCGATTGGGGGCGCTTTTGCACGATTCCGATCGGAACACGCGTGTCAACGCTGCCACTGCACTGTCGTATTTCTCGCGAGACTATCCCGAGATGGTGTTCGATCATAAAGACACCGTTCTCGAGACGCTTCACTATCCCAACTCTCAGATCCAGTGCGATTCGAGTATCACCGCTGGCAATCTCGCCAATGCCTATCCCGATCATGCCGAGGAGATCTGTACTGCGCTTGCACCATTGCTCGACGATGAAGACCCAGAAGTACGAGCCAAGGTGTGTTTCGCACTCGGTGGGCTGGATCTCGATCGCGCTACCGAACTGCTTCGAGAGATGACGAGCGACCCTAATCCCAAGGTCCAGGAAGCTGCGGCCGAGTCGTTGAAAACTCAACAGGACCAGCAAGAGTCCGCAAACAACGCTGGTAGATCCGCCCAAGCCTCCGCTCAAGACAACTCGAACAGTCGTTTCATCGGCGACTCGCCCGATAGTGACTTCGCTGCTGTCGCGGGAATGGACGATCTCAAAGGTGAACTCGAACAGAAAATCATCGAGCCGTTTCGTGGCAATGCTGTCTACGAGAAATACGGTATCAACCCCGAGAGCGGGATTCTTTTTCATGGGCCACCCGGTACAGGCAAGACCTACCTTGCAAAAGCGCTCGCTGGCGAACTCAACGTCAACTACGCGAGCGTCGATGTCGGCGATATGGTAAGTAAACTCGTTGGTGAGGGTGTCGAGAACATCACGCAGCTGTTCGATGAAGCCCGCCACAACCAGCCGTGTCTCATCTTCATCGACGAGATCGACGCTTTGGCCACGGATCGATCGTCGGCCAACCAAAGCGAGGACACAAAGAAGATGGTCAATCAGCTTCTCCAGGAGATGTCCGAGATCGACGGTTCGGATGACATTCTCGTGATCGCCGCCACGAACAACCCTGATGATATCGATGATGCCATGCTTCGGACCGGTCGATTCGATTCGCGGATTCACATCCCAAAACCCGACGACCAAGCACGGGTCGCCATCTTCAAACATCATCTGAACGCCCCTCTCGAACAGTTCGATACCGATACGTTCGTCCGCACAACCCGTGGTTTCGTTGCCTCCGATATGGTTGCGGTTGCTCGACGAGCGGCGCTACAGGCCGCGGACCGTGAACGAGAAACGGGTCGTGAAGCAACCGTCACCGAGGCCGATATACTAGAGGCAGCTAATGAAGTCGCCGCCGAGCAAAGCAACATCGGCGAGTTCATCGAGCGCCCTCCGGAGATGGATTTCTCGGACGTGGCTGGCATGGACGAACTCAAGGAGACGCTGCATACGAAAATCGCCGATCCGCTCACCAATCCCGAATTCCACGAAGAGTACGGTCTCGGTGTGGAGAACGGCATCCTTCTCTATGGCCCACCAGGGACCGGCAAAACGCACGTTTCGAAGTGTCTTGCTGGCGAGCTCGATATCAACTACATCGAGGCGAAAGCGGGCGATCTGGTGAGCAAATGGATCGGCGAAGGCGCACAGAACGTCCAGACGATGTTCAATGAAGCCCGCCAGAATCAGCCGTGTCTCATCTTCATCGATGAGATCGACGCTCTTGCGACCGACCGCAACACCCACCAGACGAAAAGCGAGCGTCAGATGGTCAATCAGTTCTTAGAGGAGTTGTCGGCTCTCAGCGATGCCAACGACGATGTCATCGTCATCGGTGCCACCAATCGGCCTGATGACCTGGATGCTGCCATGCTTCGAACGGGCCGTTTCAGCGAGAAGATCGAAGTTCCGCCACCGGCGGCTGACACTCGTATTGCCCTGTTCGACGCTCATCTCTCGGCCCCGGTTGACGGTATCGATCCGGAGGCAATCGGTGCCCGAACCGACGGATTCGTGGCCAGCGATATGGCGAACGTTGCCGATCGTTCCGCCCGCAAGGCAATGCAACGCGCCAAAAGCGAGACTGGTTCCGGAGAGGTCACCCAACAGGACGTCATGGAGGCAGTATCGGAGGTCGACTCCGGTCAGTAGTTTCCTCTCAAAGCAACAGCCAACGAGTTCACCTTGAACTGCCTCAGCTACTGTTTGCAGGCGCCAGCAGTGATTCGAGCTTCGACGCACCGAACAGCGACCAGTGGTCACCGAGATCCTCTTCGAGACCATCGACGAACCCGCTTTTCGAGACGAGGGCGAACCGTTCGTCTCGCGTGCTAGATCCCCACCGAACGTGCTCGGCGTCGTCCCTGAGAGCATCCACGAGTGCGTGTCCAACTGGCTCAGCGGTCCACTCACACTCCGCGAGAAGGATCCGATCGTCGTCCGGGGCGAGCCCGACGAGGTCGATCTCGTGTTCGCCGTACCACCATCGACCAAGCTCCGCGTAGGGAGCGAGCTCATCGCGACGGATCGCCGCCCAGATGGCTTCTTGGGCGACATCCTCGAACGTCGTTGCGACGTGATTTGGGAGATCCGGTTCGATCAGTTCTTCAAGCATCATCTCCGGGGCTTGCTCGATGCTGGACCGGTTGGGTTCGATGTATCGAAACCAGAATCGGAGGAACTCGTCGGCAACGTGATATCGCGATCGCTTCGATTGCTTCCGTGAAGCAGTCACTGGGACCTCTCGATCGATGAGGCGAAGTTGCCGGAGTGTCCGTAGATATTTCGAGAGGGGTCCCGAATCGATGTTCGTCACACCCGAAATCTCGTTTGGCGTCGTCCGCCCGGTGGCGATCGCTTCGAGAATACTCATATATCGGGCTGGATTCCGAAGCTCAGTACGCAGTAGGAACTCCGGTTCGTTGTACAGCATGGCCGTCGGTGAGAGAACGTGTGTCCGGATGTTCTCGCGAAGAGGTTGCGTGTAATCGAACAGCGTGAGATACATCGGCGTCCCGCCGGTGACGGCGTACGATCGAACTGCTTCCTCGAATTCGTACGGGATCGCTTCCCGAGCCTGCAGAAACGAAAACGGCTGGAGATCGATCTGGCCCGTCCGGCGACCGTACAGCGGGCTCTCGTGTTCGAGGACCTCCGCTTCCATCGCGCTTACGCTGGAACCACACAGTACGAGCATCGAATCGGTGTCTTGCAGCTGCTCGTCGACAAACGACTGTACATACGACGGCAGGGAGTCGTTTTCCGCGACGAGATACGGAAACTCATCGATCACGACCACGATCGATTCCGCTGCGAGTTTCTCTCCGAGGTAGTCAAACGCCTCGTCCCAGCTCTCGATCCGTGGCACACGATCCCCGACGTAGCTGGCGATCTGTTCGACGAATTTCTCACGCTGTCGGTGTTCTGCCTCCTGGGAAGCAAGGAAATAGATATGGGCTCGATCGGCACAAAACCGCTTGAGCAGCTCGGTCTTTCCGACTCGTCTGCGACCATACACCACGTATAGCTCGTGCGTGGGGGAGTCGTGGGCTCGTCCGAGTGCTTCGAGCTCCGTATCTCGATCGTAGAAAGTCATTCGTTGGATAATGATTATCGCGATAATGGCTTAAGCCGATCGGTGGTTGGGGGGATTTTTCCGTGGCCAATAGCTATGTATATACCCTCCCCCAAAACCGTCCAGTATAATTCGTCCTTTCGTCTGATTAGTGGGGGGGGGGGGGGGCAACGATTGACTATTTTATGATATTTCAATTGTACTTTGTCATTCTCAGCACCCTCACCCCAACAGTTATTACTCAATACACAAATCATGAACTGTATGTCGACAGCCAAGACCGATCCCGAACGCGCCGTCGACGAGTTCATCGCGGTCGCGGATCTGCTCGATGAACCGCGACTTGCCCGTCTTTATACGCATGTTCTCCGGGGTGATGACCTGACTATCGACGACATCGTCGCCGAGACTGACATCCCGCGAACCACGGCCTACTCCGACGCTGCGTCGCTCGTCGATCTGGGCGTGCTTACCCGCGATGACACACAGAAAACCCACACTTACACCGCCCACCCCGTCGTGCTCACGATGGTTCTCGACGAGGGCGAGTACACCATTTCCCCAACGTTCATCGATGCCATCGGACGGCTGCCCCGTGATCAAGATCTCAGTCTTCTCGTCGAAAAACACGGTGTTGGCAAACTCGCTGCGGCACTCACCTATGCCATTCCGTATACGGACGGTGAAATGACCGAACGCATTGCTGCTCGCGAACTCAATCTCCAGCCCGCATTCGGAATTGCTGTCTTGCATGCCCTCCAGGCGGTTGTTCTCGATATGGAAGCGTACGATCCGTATTTCGACCAACTCTGGAATGCGCGCGACACCCCACCCCGCGAGGACGGCTAACCGGAGTCACTCTCGGATGATGCAATTCGATACAGCCAACGTCGAGAATTCGATGTGGGTTGCCGATACGGGTCTGTTCATCGCATGTGGACGCCAACAGAACAACAAGTACACCGCACTGGCTCGCTTTGCCCAACAGCACGACAGAATATTCGTCATCCCTCACCGCGTTTACGACGAAGTGACTTCTCTCCCAAACAGCGCCATGTGATAGACGATTCAACAGCAGGCTTTATACTGCTCGGAAGACTCCTTTTCAATATGAGCCTCGAAGAGACCGTTGATTATCTTGCCGAGGAACTCGACCTTGAGCGAAGTGAGCACGTCCGCGAGGTCGGACGGTCGGTCGCAGAGCTTCGCGACTGATCAGAACAGTTCTCTGAAGTCCCGTTCAACGAGTCCTGTCTCCAGATACTCGATGAAGCCTTGCTTTGAGGGGCCTGAGTGGTCGATGAATTCCTCTTTCGCTGCACGCTCAAATACTGCACGAGCAAACTCAGTACAGTGTTCTTCGTGGCGTTCAGCGTACGTTGCATGGGCATCACGCCAGTGCATGTCTAAATCGAACTCGGCCAATCGGATCTGGATCCCGTCTTTCCGCTCAACGAGGTCAACATCGAGTTCTTCGAGATGCTGGAAACGAACGTTGTTCCGACGGACTGTGATGAGCCGCTTGGAGTCGACGATATACGGATCGACCCACTCCTGCCAGGTCTCATCGTCGAGATGAGTACGTGGCATTGCGAAGTCTGGGTCCACGCTCTCGATACAGAACTGCAGCATGGCGATTCCCGTTCGATGATTCGCGTTCGGAAGGGAATGGCGGAGAATCAGGTTCGACATCAACTCGCCTGCCACCTCCGGGAGTGGGCTTCCCCAGGAGACGTGCTCCAGCGCCTGCTCGATCTTCTGCGGTTCGAATTCCTTGTAAAGTCGGAATTCATCCGCTTCCCGGACGTTGACGGCGGCTTCGAGCAATTCCACTAATCGAAAGGCAACGACTTGTCCATCGTGGGGGAGTTCGACAATTCGATCGCTAAGCCACTCTTCATCGAAATCCATGTCTCTGGCAGCTTCGGTCTCTGTCTCGCTCTCGTAGAGCACGTAGACTGGGCTGTCAAACGGATATCCGATAAGTTTGGTCGCGCCGTCCAGTTCTTTCCGTCGAGAAACCAAATCCGCTGAGGAGGCCGAGCTGTATTTCAGCGAAAAGTTCTCTGCCTCGGGATGGTGGTAGTGGACGACGCGACCCATCTCTACTGGTGCGTCGTGATGGACGGACAAATCGGCTCTGCATTCTCCGGTTGCAACGAGCCAATCGCTACTCAGGGACCAGCAGAGGCTGCCTGAACTGCATACTCTTCTGCGAGATCAACCATATCGTAGACATGAATGCCGGTCTTGAACCAAAGCACTCGGTCCGCTGCGAGATCAACATCCTCACTCGTGCAGTCCAACTCCTCGGACACTGCTAACACCAGATTCTCCACATCGGTCTGGTGGATCTTGTCGAGTTTCTCCTCAAGGTACTCGGGCGTCCAAAAGCCCATGATCTCCAAAATTGCCCGGCGGCCATCCGGATGTTCCAGCGCGAAGTCCGGCAGCAGCACCTCTGCGCCCAGATCGATTACGTCGTCTTCGCGAACCAGTTCCCACTCCGTGTTCGATCGCTCCCACTTGTCGGCGAGCGTGCGTTCGAGATCGCTGTCGAATCGGCTGCCACCACTGTAGTGTGTCCGGAGTCCCGTCTGTTGATCAAGCGTCAACTCCCGCGTTTCGTTCGCTGACTCGTCAACAAGAACTTCCGCGATGAGCTCCCAGCGCTCGCAGTGCGGCAATGCGGGCAGGAAATTCGCCATCCGAATGCCGTACTTGCGCGACTGGCGAAACAGCGAGGCCGGGCCGTCCAAGACTGCTTCGTATCCCTCCGCGAGGTCCGTACTCGAGACCCGCTCGCCGTGTTCGTCGATCGGATAGATTCGATGCATTAGCCCGAACAGTTTCACGTAGCTGAACACCGTCGCGAACTGATCCCAGACTCGAATCTGCAACTCGCTTGCGTCGTAAAGCACTGCCTGTGCAAGTGCGAGGTTGTACCGGTTCAATAGCCACTCGACGGTGAGCGGCGTACCTGTGTACGCTTCCTCGCTTTGGCCAGTCAACTGGGTCGTGCTGGTTGTCCCATCAGTGTCCAGTTCGACCGACTCGGCGACCTGATCGCCGAACCGCACGAGACGGTTGTTCGCATCGAGATCCGCGTACATCCCCTGATGACACTCCGCGAGCGAGATCCCCAGCTCATCAGCGACTGCCGTGTAGACATCGAGCTTGCGGGTATCCGCTTCGAGCGTCGGCTGGCGAACGATCGGATACGAGTCATTCGCCCGCTCGAACAGCCGTTGGCGGATCTCGTGCGGCTCGGCGGCCGCCACCGTCTCGAAGTTGCACTCATCACGCAGCAGTTTCGCCAGCCCCTGAATGATCTTGTAGTCGGTATCTGCGACCGTCAGCTGGTCGATCGCGGTGTCGAGGTCGGCTTTCGGCTCGCCCACGTGCGTCTCGAACAGTTCGATCAACTCGCCCGCCGTCTCTCGATAGCGCGCATCGTCGGGATCGATGAACAGCGGTGTCACTTCACCATCGGAGGTTCGTGAGCGCGCGAGGTCGGCCGTCAGCATGGCGTCTGTCTCAGTGTGGTGCTCGCGATTGTGATCACGATCATCGTCACGCTCCTGCCTCAACGCCTTCACGGCGGCGCTGGGAGACGTAGTTCTCCATCGTATCCGTTGCGATAATCTCATAGAGGCGCGCGGGCTGGCGCTCGTCGGTAGGTCGCAGGATGCGACCGAGCCGCTGGGCGTACTGGCGTTTCGATGCGCTCCCAGAGAGGATGATCCCGACGTTTGCGGCCGGCACATCGATCCCCTCGTCGAGCACCTGCGACGTCGCTAACATCGAATATTCGCCGGTGCGGAACCGTTCGAGGATCTCCGTGCGCTCGTCGGTCTTGGTCTGGTGGGTGATACACGGGACGATGAACTCCTGGGAAATCTCGTAGGCGAAATCGTTGTTCGCAGTGAAGATGATCGTCCGATCGTCGTGATGGCGTTTGAGCAGGGTGTCGAGCGTGTCGAGTTTCTTCGTCGCAGTACGTGCGAGTTCTTCGGCACGCTGCTTGGCGATCAGCGCTCGACGGCCGTCAGAATCGTAGGAAGTGTGCGCGAGGAACTCCTGATAGCCCTCGGCCTTCCAGAGATCGAACTCATGTGTGTCGACGTATTCGCGATAGATGCCGTACTCCTCGTCGTACCAGGAGCGTTCGTCGTCAGTCAGTTCGACCTGCATGTGGATGGTTTCGTACTCGCTGAGATACTCGCCGGCGAGTTCGTCGACCGCCTCTTCGTAGACGACCGGCCCGATGAGACCGGTGTCTTCGAGGAGTTCGTGAGCATCGTCGGCGCGCTCGTAGGTGGCGGTGAGCCCGAGACGATACGGCGCGATGGTCATCNGTCTTCGAGGAGTTCGTGAGCATCGTCGGCGCGCTCGTAGGTGGCGGTGAGCCCGAGACGATACGGCGCGATGGTCATCTCGGGGATCTGTCGATAGGTTGGAGCCGGTAGATGGTGAATTTCGTCGGCGATCAGGAGCCCGAACCGGTCGCCGTACTCGTCGATGTAGCGATACGCGCTGTCGTAGGTCGTCACCGTGATCGGTCTGATCTCATGGGTCCCACCACCGAGGACACCGACCGCTTGTCCGGTCTTGTCTCCGCTTCGGTGGGGCAGTTGATCCCCGAAGGCGTTGGTGAGGGTGGCATGCCACTGGTTCATCAGATCGATCGTCGGCGCGACGACGAGCGTCCCGACACCAGCATCGGCGATGGCCTGGATGCCGAGAAACGTCTTCCCGCTCCCAGTTGGAAGGACAACGCTGCCACGTCGGTCATGACTGCGCCATGCATCGAGTGCTGCCTGCTGGTACTCGCGTGGCTCGATCTGGAGTGCGGGATCGAGTGCAAGCTGTGGATAGGCTCGGGCGATATCCTCGACCGTGGCAGTCGCCGACTGGATGGTCCCTTGGTGGTTTGACGCCTCTACAGNGGATCGAGTGCAAGCTGTGGATAGGCTCGGGCGATATCCTCGACCGTGGCAGTCGCCGACTGGATGGTCCCTTGGTGGTTTGACGCCTCTACAGCGGTGCTAGAGGTCTCACCGTCCCATGCGTCGGCCCATTCAAGCAGGGGGCGGTACCGATACGCGTGCACGCGGTAGTCCTCAACCCGATCATCCCACTCCGCGTACGGAACATCCCCACTGACTTCCTGCAGCAGGAGCGTACCCTCGTCAAACTCGATCCGCATCTGAGAGACACAATGGTTGCGAGCCGAATAAGCGATACTAAGACTCTTCAACCATTGGTAGCGCGGAGTCCCCGTCCTCAAGGAGCGGTGGAGTTCCGACAACGGTCGGAACGGAGCCGCGAGTAGGGCGGGGAGGAAGCGCGTTGTGGTGCGGACCGAAACCGCAATACCCACCGAAAACGTATGGTAGAACACTCATCGATGGGCAACAGACAGCCCCGAAAGGGGTGCCCGGCCACGCTTGCGGGCGGCCAAGGACGGGTTATCTCGTCGGTGAGGGGCATCAGTCACCATGCCCAGCGGACCGGACACGTCCGGTCCGTGAAGGACGGTCCATAGACGACGAACGTGACGCCACGTGCCTCTCCGTTCCCCGTTTCGGGGATAGAGTCCGAGGACACGTCCAATTAAATTGCCGCTGCTGGCCGACCGCACCAGCAAACAAGGGCGAAGGACGCCACAAAGCCTCCAACGTCCGCCATGCAAGCCCCGGCCTCAACGAGCGCGTCAGCGCGAGTAGGCCGGGGTCGGTGACTAGAGTATACAACTCAGCTTTGCAGGTTCGCAGAGGGGTTCGGTGTAACCGGAGAATCTACATTTCCAAGGGCCGATGGAGAGCATATGCACGTCGAGATCTTGGGCGGTACAGTCGAAATTGATGAATCACACGTTGAGGAATCGCCCACCGAGATCCGTCGACAGCTCCGTGAATACGAACATGATGAACGACAAACGTTCGATCTCTCGATAGAGATACCAGAGACGTTCACCGGAGCCGTAATGGAGCAATTACTGACGATTCCGTACGGTGAAACCAGAACGTATGGCGAAATCGCAGCAGCACTCGATACTGCACCGGTCGCAGTCGGAGGTGCTTGTGGCCGAAATCTGGTGACGGTGGTCGTTCCCTGCCACCGAGTGCTCCGAAGTGGTGGCGAACTTGGCGGATATTCTGCTCCCGGTGGTGTCGATCTCAAGCGACGGTTGCTTGACCATGAATCGAACGGTGTTTGAAGTGCATTTCCGAGGCGGTTCACTATCTCTGTGGACAAATACCCGAAATCGTTAACATTCACGGCTGAGTACACAGCCTGTGGACGAAATCGTTGGTTGGCTCCGCAACCGTCCATACTACCGCAACCAGATCAAAATTCATCAGGTGATGGAGGGTCGGACAGGGAGCTATGGCGATGTAGGTGTCGAATCCCGGCTTGAACGAGCGCTTGAGCGGCGAGGGATCGATCAGTTTTACCGGCATCAGACGGCTGCGATCGACGCGATCCGCGACGGCGAGAATGCCGTCATCGCCACGCCAACCGCCAGCGGGAAAAGTCTCATCTACACTGTCCCCGCAGTCGAGCGCGCGCTTGATCACGACGGGCGGACGCTGTATATCGCGCCCCAGCGTGCACTCATCAACGACCAAGAAGCGAACTTTACCGACCTTACGGATGATCTCGGCCTTGGAGCCACCGTTGACGTGGGCCAATACACCGGCCAGCTCTCGCAGACTGAAAAACGCGCCGTGCGGGGCGACCAGCCGCATATCGTCTTGATGACGCCCGACCTCCTGCATTATGGTGTTCTCCCGCACGATCACCTCTGGGAGTGGTTCTTTCGCCAGCTCGACACCATCGTCATCGACGAAGTGCATGAGTATCGTGGCATTTTCGGCAGCCAGATCGCGCTGGTCATGCGCCGGCTCACGCGGATGTGCGAGCGCTACAACAGCGACCCACAGTTCATCTGCTGTTCGGCCACTATCGGCAATCCCGCCGAACACGCTGGAAACGTCACCGGCCAATCCACCGATTCGTTTTCCGTCATCGACGAGGATACCAGCACCACCGGCGCGACTCACTGGCTGTTCTGGAATCCACCACCAGTCAAAGACAATTCCCAAGCAGAATCCGATACGCAACACCCAGCACCGAGTGAGCTTGAACCCGAGCCACAGCCACCGACAATGACGTCGGACGGTGGCGAAGCGCTTCCAGCACCAGCGCCTCCTTCGACAGATATCGATACCTCATTTGACGTACAGTCGGATCCAACTGCCGATGACGGCGGCGAAGGCGAGACTGAGACATCAGTAGAGCCTGAATCCGGTGGAGAGCGCAAATCGAACCACGCCGAAGCCGTCCGGCTGTTCTGTGATCTCGTGACGCGAGGATATCAGACGCTCGTATTCACACGGACGCGCCAAGGGGCCGAACGATGTGCCGAGTGGTCGGCAGCCGAACTCCACAAGCGCGGCGAACACCAGGCCGCCAACGCGATCACTGCCTATCAGGCCGCACTCAAACAGGATCGTCGCGAGGAGATCGAAGACGGCCTCCACGATGGGTCGATCCCGGGCGTCTGGTCGACGAGCGCGCTCGAACTCGGCGTCGACGTGGGTGGTCTCGATGTGGTGATCCTCAACGGCTATCCGGGCACGCGAATGCAGACCCACCAGCGCGCTGGGCGGGCAGGCCGCGGGCGTGACGCGAGTCTCGTAACGCTCGTCGGCGGTCGCGACCAACTCGACCAGTATCTGATGGGCCACCCCGACGTGTTCTTCGAGGGCGATCCTGAAGAAGCGGCGGTCAACCCCGCTAACGACCAACTCATGCCCGATCACGTGCTCAGTGCTGCCCGAGAATCGTGGCTCTCACCCGCTGACGAACAGCACTTCGGTGAAAAGTTCCCAGAATTCGTTACCCAACTTGAAAGCGAGGGGCTTCTCGAACGACGGAACACGAACAAGGGCGTACGGTGGACCTACGCGGGTGACGGAAGTCCCCAACACGAGATGAGCATTCGGGCTATCCACGATCGCGAGATACAGATCCGTGATCGGCTCAATGAGACAGATCTCGCCAGCCTCTCGTATGACGACGCACTCCGGGATGTCCACCCCAACGCGATTTATCACCATCAGGGAGAGAAATACGAGGTAGTCGATCTCGATCTTGAGCGTGACACCGCGTTTCTCGAATCCACAGAGCTGTCCTACTACACGCAAGCACTCACCGACAAGGCAATCTCGGTGAACGAGGTCCTCAATGAAACGACGCTCGCCACCCATCCCGGCGTCACGGTGGGGTTTGCGGATATCGAATTCCGCGAGCAGGTCACAAAATATCTCCGGTGTACCCAGGGCAATGACGACAATGGTGAGCCTATCCCGTTGCCTGAACCACTGCCGCCGACCGAGCTCCGGACGCGAGCGCTGTATTTCACCATTCCGCCGGCTATTAAGCAGAACCTCAGAGCTGAGAGCGATGTCGACGACGGATTCGAGGGCGCAATCCACGCGGTCGAGCACGCGATGATCTCGCTATTCCCGCTCGAATTCCTGTGTGATCGGCGCGATATCGGTGGGCTCTCGACACCGCTGCACCCCCAGACGGCCAAGAGTACGATCTTCATCTACGACGGGTATCCCGGTGGTGTCGGCCTTGCGCGTGGGGGCTACGAACGCGTCGAGGATCTCCTGCGAGAGACGCGGGATCTCCTTGCCGACTGTCCCTGTGAAAGTGGATGTCCGGCGTGTATCCAATCGCCGCACTGTGGCAACGCGAATGATCCGCTCGACAAGAGCCTCGCGCTCTCGCTGCTCGATTACTTGCTCGGTGACGCGACCATTGAACCGAACCACCACGAGATGGATGAAGTCGATACCGCCATCGATTCGATAGCAACAAACGAGAATAGTGGCGGAACAGACGATATCGATCAGCGTCCAACGACACCGGAAACACCCGAGACGGACAAGAAAACTGTCGTCGCCGAACAAATCGCGACTCACTCACAAACCAATGTCGACACCGAGACAGTCGCTGAAACGCTTGCTAAGTTGGAAGGCTACGATATCGAGCCCGAAACAGCGAAACCACCACTCTTGGAGCTGTACGGTGTAGCCGGTCCATCAATCTACGATATCCCCGGCATCGGACCAGTTCGAGGTCACCACCTCTTCCAGGCTGGCTATCATACGCCCGAGGCGATTGCAGCGGCGTCATCTGGCGATCTGACTGACAATGTTCCCTACCTTACCGAGTGGGTCGCTTCCAAGATACAACCGTCGGCGGAGGAATTTATTGACGAATGATAAACAAATTGTCACGGTGATGGTTTGTCTTCCTCGTGGAGGCGTGGAGAAACCTTACTACCGAGATATGATTGCACAAAAGACTTATAACAAATATCTATAGTCTTTCGCTAGAGATGAAACCCACTGATGGACATGCCATGCGTCGAGCACTGCCTGCTGATACTCCCGCGGTTCGATTTCGAGCGCGGGACCAAGTGGAAGGTAGGGGCAGCCTACGCCGTGTCGTTAACTGCAACGGTACAGGGTGTCATAGAACGGTTGGCATGGTTTCGCGTATCGGCCAAGAGGCCTGCTACCGCTGGTTCTGAATAGCGACAATACTGGCTGCTTCTCAAGCACCGTTTCTCGGACTGTTGCTGAGGTATGCGAAGAATTCTATGACACCCTGGCAACGGTAGCCTACTGGATGGTCTCTTGGCGGGTTGGTCTCTGCGCGTCGGAGTTGGAAGAATCGGCTTTCCACCAGGCAATTCGAGCAGAGGACGGTAGCGATTCGCCGGCGCTCGGTACTGTTCAGCCACTCGGGATACGGAACCCCTTCAGTGACCGTCCGGATCATCTATCGGTTCACGAATATCTCGGCAGGAGCCGTCAGAACAGCCGCGAACGGTGCAGCGAATTGAGCGATACCGGCCCGTAGTAGTCGTTAACGAACTCCCGTCGCCACCACTCACCGGTCTCGCGTCGCTCGTCGACGGTAGTGTACTCGTAGCGATAGCGCCGCACACGGATGTGTGTCGGTGGTTCGTCCGGAAACGGATCTTCAGCAAGCAGTTGGCGGGTCTCCTCGTTTCCCGTGAGCAACTGCTCGATGAACCGCGGGAACCACTCGCGGCGTGGACGCGGCGTCATCGCCGCAAACCACAGCTGCCAATCGAGCGGTCGCGTCGGAAAACCGTTCAGAGTTCACCTCCGTTCGTTGTGACCGACACGCTACATCGTATCTTTTCGTGAGTTGACCGCTGGAGGAACTCATCGAAGAACTCGCGGTAGTATTCGGGATTGGCGTATTTCGTGAGAGACAACTGCAACAGCGTATCTAACCCTTCTTCGCTCCACTGCATCCAGTCACGCTTGCATCGCTTGGCTACCTCTCCCATTGCTCGTTCGACAGGGTTCGAGGTCCACGGCACCTCGAACCCGTCTATCGCGTCCTCAGCAAACGTCACCATCGAATCCAGTCCACCACGAAGGTACGATGCTGCTTTCGGCGAAGAGAGTTGCTCTAACTGCCATGCTGTCTTTCCTATGCGCTCTTTCGTTCGGGCGATCCGCTCGCGGATCGCCGAATACTCCTCTTGCGGACGATGTTTCTCGACAGAGCTCTTCAGGTGGAACAACTCTCCAGAGACCTCCGAAATGATCTCGTTACGGTCCTCCAATGAGAGCGCACCGTCGTCCCACAGCTTGTAGCCAAGTGTGCGCGGAACGTGAGACAAATCGAGTTGATGATCGCGTGTGTCTGTTTGAAAGGCCCCAACAAGGCTCTTTTCGGCGTCACTGACGACTTTCGCGTCGTCAGTGATCGCCTCAGCAGTATCCAGAGTATCCGCAATCTCACTCCAGGGAGTGTTCACCGAGACATCAAGTACTGATCGTGACGCTGTTTCGGTGTCTTCTGCGAGCGTTACTCGTACGTCGTGGTACTCACGGTCCTCGTCCTGACTGTAGCAGTTGGTTCCGTCAGGGATGACGGTTTCAGCTTCAGACCCGGCAATGCGGCTGGAAACGAACTCTGTGAGTTTCCTGCCGCACTCGGTCACGCGGTCGCGGATGGTGTCCTTCGAGGGCGTCCTTTCGAGGTCCTCAGCATGTGAGGCTGCGTCACGGTAGGAGAGAGCCGTCGCAAGATCGACTGTTCGCGCAGCGATATCCTGCTGATATCGCTTCTTTCCGTTGAAATCGACGAATTGNGAGCCGTCGCAAGATCGACTGTTCGCGCAGCGATATCCTGCTGATATCGCTTCTTTCCGTTGAAATCGACGAATTGTTCGATGGGGCGGAAATGAGCGTTCTCGTCGTCAGTTGCCGCAGTGTCTTCGACGTAGCCAAGGGAGAACTCGTGCTCGCCGACGGTAGTAACCGCTGTGCGAATCTTCGTTGTCGAGCGTTGGAATCGGTTAGTTCCGTTTCCCTGTGCGTGTTTTTCGCCACAGTACGCCTCAACGAGTACGTCGTTGAGGCTCTCGATGATTGCTTCGAGCAGCGTCGATTCGAGACGCTGCTCGGTCAGAAACTCCGCGAAGGCGGCAAGTGGGTACTGTTCAGTTGGGTCAATAGTCAGAACGAAGTGGATCGTGACCGTAACCTCAATCGGGGACTCGTTCACGTTCATCAACTAGTCCCCATTCCTTCGAGGAGTCAGCTACGACTTCGTTTCAGCGACTGCCCAGACGGTTCTGAACGATTTTCCGACGCGACCAATCGAGCCGGAGATGGTATGGTGCCCACTGTGGCGGCCGTCGATCCGTATCCGTCGGTTTGCCCTTAAACTCGTAGGATCTCCAGTCAGTTTCATCGGTGAGTTCCTCGTCAGTTGTTCCCTCAATAACGAGTTCGTAGCGCTCTCTGGTGATCGATCCGAACGCGCCATAGGTATTCACGAGATGCAGTGGGTCGAAGCTCCGATTCATTGTCTGTCCCGACGACACCATGTTCCGGATCGGCCAGTAGCTCAATACGGCGACGACGACCACCACACCATAGACGGCGATCTGAAGCGGAGGGGTGACAGCTGTTGTTGACGGTGCCGAGATACCCGCTAGCGCGCCGAATAGCGCGTCGTTGAACGTACTGATCGCGAGAACGATCGTGAGCGCATTCAGCCATGAGAAATTCCCGCTCAGCATCAGCCATCCCTGATAGATGATCGTCAGAACACCGGCGATCGCAGCGATCGGCTGTGGGGCGAAATAGAAAAACGGCACGACGAGTTCGATGACGTGGTGAACGCCGATGCTCGCTTTGTGTACCCAGTTGGGAAGCTTCTGGAAATACCAGCTCAGTGGATTCGGCATCGGCTGGGTCTCGTAGTGATAGTACATACAAGTGAAATCACGCCAGCACGTGTCCCCGCGGAGCTTGATCAATCCTGCTCCGAACATCACGCGAAAGAGCACCCATCGCAGCAACCAGAGCACGAGGTCCGGTGGCGACGTCGCCATCCCACCGAGGAACACCGCCAGAAAGCCTGTCTCAAGCAGGAGCGATTCCCATCCGAAACCGTAGAAAGTTCGCCCACCATTGACAAAAGAGAGATAGAGTACCCAGAGCCCACCCCAGACAAGCATCGACCAGAGCGTCCCGAATACATCCGAGAGACCCGTCACCGTGAGGACGGAGAGACCAACCCCGACCCATGCACACCCCGCAATTGCCGTGTCACTCGAAACGACATGGAAGAGGCCCGGGGCGTTGCGGAAGCTACTGCGATCGGTGAAGTCACCAACGGGAAAGATACCGTTCTCACCGTGGAGCGCTTCATACTGATTGGCCGCTACGAGAAATGCGGTGAGATAGATGATCCCGAGCGCTCGCCGGAAGAGAAAGCGGACAACCCAGTAGCCAGCGATCTCGACCATCAGTCAGCACTCCATTGCTTCTCAATCTACAAAGGAAGCTAGAATCAGTCTCGCATGTGGCTCGCAGATCTGTTCGATGTTCGAGATGGTGAACATGAGGACGGTTTCGTAGAACTCACGGTCTTATCTGTCTTGAAACGACGATTCCGTTGCTGTGTACCGAATCGAACGGGAGCAACGGTCGTGCGACACGGGGTCGAACCGATGTTTCGATCCCGCCTGGATCATCGCCGTCAGGGACCGCGATATCGAGGACTCGGCAGCAGTTCGCGGAAGCCACCTCGACTAGGACGTGTCTGCCTGTTCCGGCGTTAGCGAGACGAACTCCAACCCCTCGCTGGCGAGCAGCTCCGTGGCGCGCTCAGTCACCGAAGGAGCGACCAGGATGCCGCGAACGGATTTGCCCGGCCGATTTCGTTCGAGCGCTTCGACGTAGCGGTTGAGTTGGCCGACTGCATCGGGACCGACGCGGCGGCGTTTGAGCTCGACCGCGATAGGGGTGCCATCAGCATCTTGGCCATAGATGTCGATCGGTCCAGCGGACGTTTCGCGTTCGGTTGCCATCGCGTTGAAGCCGGTTTCGAGGATGTCGGGATCGGCGAGAATACGCTGGCGGAGATCTTCTTCGCTGCCTTCGAGTGCGAGTTCCGACATGTCGTCTAACTCGAGACGTGAAGCCTGTGCAACCGTTTTGAACGTGATTTCGAGCTCTTCGTGCGGCGAACTGCGGACGCTCTCGACGATGAGGCGGTCGTCGTCGAGACAAACACTGTGTGTCGAACCGGGCGGCTGCCAGTTGACGGGCTTGCGCTGCTCGTCACGGTGGACCAACAGTGTGCCGTCGGGTTTGCAGATCACCAATCGTTCACCGGGCGGGAGATGGCTCGAGGCGCGTCCGTCGTAGTCGATTGCACATCTGCCGACGAGCGTGATCATTTCGCCGTGCTCGAATCCCGTGTCGAGAAGATCGCGAACGTCTTCGAGCGCTGGATCGGTGAGCGACGAGACGGGCATACCGGCTGTTTGCGTCCACACCAAGGTAGTGGGTTCGGTGGTGTACCCGCTGCTCATGGTCCTGTGTCATCTCACCATACGGTCATGACGATGGTGCAGACGTCTTCACAAGGACTGTGCGAAGACGGATTCGATCTGTCCGGCAAGTCCATCCGATCGAATGAATCGTTCTGCTCTGGCGTCTCATCCCACTTGTCGGACGCACCCCCGTGGGGTGGACAGCACCCCCCGTGTTGGACAGCACCCCCCATGTTGGACGCACCCCTTCTCAACTTTTGCTCCACGGAATGGATTCCACTTGTCGGACGCACCCCCCTTCATCGAACGGATCTCACTTGCCGGACGCACCCCCCCCCCCNCCCCCCCCTACCCCACCGAATTCAATCGTCAGTTTCCAGAACTTCCCGTACCTCGTCACGGATGAGCGCTCGTAGTTCCGCTTCCGACCGCCGTTCATCATTTCTTAACGCTGCCAACTCGGTGTCGATCGCGGCCAGTCGTTCGGTGAGATAGTCGAGCGTTGCCGGATCAATGGCATCCGAATCGGCGTCGTCGCCCGTCGGCTCGGTTTCGGTCACCGTTTGGCCGGAGTCGTCCACAGCGGCGGCTTGGGAGGGAGCCGGCGTGGGAGAGCCATCGTCACCGTACTCGTCGAGCTCCGTTTTCTCTCGAACGGTGACAGTCGAGGAGGCCGCCTCGGAGTCGATTTGATACGCGACAAGGTCGCTTTCCGGTGGGTAGACTGGCATCGACGTTCTGAGAGCGGCACGCGTGATCACATCAGCATCGAGATTCGATTCGAAATGTGAGAGCATTTCACGCTGGACTGAGGGTTCGCCGTGGACGAACGCGACATGCGTCGGGTCGACGTGTCGGGCAAACTGGAGCAGATCGTTCCGTGCCGCGTGGCCGCTCATCCCGCTGATCGAATGCACCCAGTTCGTTGGCAGTGTGTGCTCGAAGATCGAGAACCCGTCGCGCTCGCCGGGTTGCTGGTCTGGCTCTGTATCGTCATCTCTCGCTGGCGGTCTGATTGGCCGTGTCTCGATGCTAATGTGAGCGGTCTCGTCCGCTCCCTGAATCTCCCGTCCGAGCGTTCCGTCGGCCTGATAGCCGGTGAAAATGAGCCGCATCTCGTCGTAGTGTGTGAGGAGGTCGTGGAGGTATGCAGGCGAGAGGCCGCCGGTGAGCATTCCCGACGGTGCGACGATGATCGGCGGTGTCTCCATGTTCAGGAGCCGCTCACGATCGTCGCTGTTTGCGGGCCGTTGGGCAACGTCGGGAACGAACGGTTCGAAGTCAGCAGCGTTTTGCATGTAGTTCATCACCGATTCGTTGATATACTCCGGGCCGGCGAAGGCGTGATAGCGGTCGGTTGCCTGTGTCGCCAACCCATCGTAGATGAGCTGGAACTCCGCACGGGTATCTTCATCAAGCGACCGCCAGCGCTCACGGAAGATCTGGAGGATCTCCTGTGCCCGTCCGACGGCAAAGGTGGGGATAAGGACCGGAATCCCTTGCTCGATCGCGTTGATCGACTCGTTGTACAGGTCCGTACGGGCATCCTGAAACGAGGGATGAGTATCCCGATCGCCGTATGTGGATTCGAGAATCAGCGTGTCCGCGCTCGGTGGGGTTTCGATGTCGTGGAGATGGGCCGACCGTCCGCCGAGATCGCCCGAAAACACGACTCGTCGCCCGCCGACTTCGAGGCTGAGCCACGCGCTCCCGAGGAGGTGGCCTGCATCCCCGAATCGGTACGTCAGCGTATCGTCGGTAGCGACGTGATCGGTGACCGATCCGGTGTCGTAGCCAGTGATCGGGTCACATCGTGCGAGAACCTCCTCGACGTCGGTCCGCTCGAATTGCCGTTCGCGTCCGGGCTTTTTGGTCTCTTCGAGGTGGATTTTCAGAGAATCATGGAGGAGGAGATGGGCAATGGCGGCGGTGGCTTGTGTACAGATGACGGTCGCGTCACGGCTGAGGAGGTTGCGGTGTTCGAGAACCGGCAGCGCACCGATATGATCGATATGGGCATGCGTGAGAAACACCGCATCGATCGCTTCGGTGCCAAGGCCACGGAAATCGGGGAACTGCCCGCCACTGCCCTGATTCAGCCCGCAGTCGACGAGATAGGTCCCGTCGGCGGTTTCGACCTGATAGCAGCTCCGGCCGACCTCACGAGCTCCGCCCCGCGGATGGACGACGAGTGGAGTATCGCCGTCAACGAGTTCATGTGGGGGAGTCGTGGCTGCATCCTCATCGTCAGTGTCTGTGTTGGATTCGGACGCCGTCTCGCCGGTTGGTGGTGTCGCATTCATGATTGCGGGTAGTGGGTTCGCCGATCGAACGGTGTGGGTGTCACTCGGCGAGTATGTCGTCGGCGTAAAAGCGCTCTTGGGTTCCCGTCTCGCCGGTGAACGTGACCTCCTTGGTCAACGGGGAGTCGGCGACAGCTGGACAGAATTGACATCCTCCGCACGACTGAAGTCGTGGGATTCCCCGCACTCGGGGTCGGTCACGTCGACCACCTCGAAAGAGGCGGACGCCGCAGACCGTCCGACGGGGGCAACTTCCGGCCCGCCGCGAAGCGGCGGGGCCGTACCGGGTTCGTGCGCTCTGCGTCGGTCCCACGGCGGGAGTGGTATGCTTGAGTATCCCCTTGCAGCGCCCGCATACGCCCTTTGCGCACCGCGCAGGTCCGAACGCATGGGTTCGCTTCCACCGTTTCGATGGAAGCGACACGGGCCGTGCCATCGACCTTGCCCTCTGCCGCTTTCGCGGTGGATGGGCGCAAGAGCCGAGTAGGGGCGGTGATTTTAGCTTGTCCCTCAATCCATCCGTTTTGCGCGGTCGTCGCCGACCGTCTCCAGTGACGGGTAGGGGTTCTGTGAGGACCACGAACAAATCTGAACCACGAAACCCTCCATCGGTTTTGACCCCCGATGGACGCTGTGGAATGGTCCGTATGGGACGAGGAGGACCCCGACCTACTCCCGATTTGATTTCTCGGTCTTGACTTACTGCATAGTCCGACCCCAGCAAGCCTAAGCGTTGCGGTTTCTGGAGATTCGTCCGCTTGGACCCACCCCTGAAAGGGGTGGGCTTCCGCTCGATTACGTGTCATCGAGTTGGGTGAGGATCGTATCGAGCGGGCGGGCGCTCCCGTGGGCGGTCATCGTCCGTTCGAGTTGCCAAACGGCGGGTGTCCGGCTCAAATCGTTGGCTGCTTCGGCTTCCGCTTCGGTGTAGTACCGACACCGGCTTGCCTTTCCGGTCGTTCCCTCGCCGTGGCGGGCCGGTTTCGCAGTGAGTTCGTCGAGACGGACGAGTTGGAGCGGCGACCGCGTTCGACCAGGCAGCGCGTCATCGAGTTCCTCGCGAACGTCGTGCGCGGCAAGCGAGAGGTCGTGTCGGAAATACGTGAGGGTGATCGGCCCGTTTTCTTCGTAGAGCATCGGCGAGGCGACATGGTGGCCGTCATCCATCGTGAGATACTGCGCTGGGAGTTCGGCAAGGCACAACCCGCGGAGCCGCAACCGTTCGGGATCGGTGTTGGTGGAGGCCTCGAAATGGTCTCAGCTTTGCACGTTCAGAGATACCACCCTTTTGAACCGTCTGAGCCGTCCGAGTGAAGGAAGAGATGCTCAATCTCTTCCATCAATTCGTCAAGAGCCTGTTTTGGATGGTCTCGCACCCACGAAAACAGGTTGTACACGACTTCCTTCAGAGCGTATTCCAGCTGGACTTGGATCGACGACGCTTTCGAGCACTGCGTTCCCGAGGCGCTCGATTCAGGACCAAGCCGGAGCAGACTGTAGGCCAGCATCTGGAGGTGCCAGTGCCGACTGGCACCTCCCTCATCCCGTACCTCGCAGTCTCCAAAGCCCAGATCCTGCTTCGAATCCTCGAAGAACACCTCTACCGGCCATCTGAATGAGTACGACCNCCTTACCGGATTCTCGTCGTCCTCCTCCTCTGTGACTTTCTCCGCGATGAGGAGTCGTACCTCGCCCAATTCCGAGACAGACCGCTTCTGTGTCCAGATTTTGTAGGTTTCATCGTCGATCTCTCGCTCAACAGTGTCGATGCGCTCTGCCAGCGCATCGACGCGGATCTCCTCGCCACCGTAGGTCACTTGCCGATTGCTGCGAAGCGGGCCGATCCAGTCC
>NZ_AOMC01000119.1 GCF_000336695.1 Halococcus morrhuae DSM 1307 | reverse complement strand
GGGACACCTACCTCGTCTTCGAGTTCCGTGATGATCTCTCTGGCAAGATCGTACTTCGTGCGGTCGTCGTCATCATCGTAGAGCCGGAAGGCGAGCGGGTAGGCGGTCTTTTCGTCAGCGTAGAAGGCGTAGACGAGATTCTGTCCCCAAACAGTCTCGCCCTCGGCGTGATCGTAGAATCTGCCGACACCGGGAAGTTCCTTCCCGGTTTTGTGGTTCACCGAGTCATCGAGGATGATGTAGCCATCCTGTGACCAGCGCGTTTCACCGTGTTTCTGCAACTCTTCGAGGCGTTCGTGGTTTACCTGATCCTCGTCCCAATCGTACTCGGTGAGGAACTTGTTGACTGCTCGTTTGCCCTGTGCGGGAATGACCTCGCGTGCGATCCCAGCCACGGTCTTGTTGCTGGCGGCAACAAGACCTGTGGTGTAGGTTTTCGCGTGATGCTGTTGCTCGGGCGACAGTGACTCGAACTCGTCGATTGGCTCCGTACACGACAGAAGATCTGTGATTGGCAGCATCGTCCGCTACCCTCGCCTACAACGCGGCGCTACTTAACGTGCAAAGCTGAGAAATGGTCAAGGAGGTGGGCGAGTTCGTCCGCGCACTCCTGTGGGGTCCACGCGGTTCGCTCAGCAGGTGCGCGCTCGGCCGGGTTGGTGAAATAGACGGTTGTCTCGGGGATGTATGGGACTGGTTCGGGACGGCGAGGTTCGACCGGCAGCGTACCGCGGTCGTGGTCACTGTAGGGTTTGTCGTCGCCGACGGTTCGCCCGAGTTCGATACGAGCCGAGACGGGGAAGACGGTTCGCGGGAGGGTTTCAAGGACGGTGATCGGGTCGTGCTCGGCCAGGAGGACGACGCGCTCGCGCGTGGCAGTCGTGCTGGCGTCTCGATCGTGGTCACGGTTGGACGGAGGGTCTGAGCTCATGCTATCAGTAGTCGTTCGTATTCATCGAGTGGGCCACTCTGGGCTGGCATCACTTGGAGTCGAGAGGCGAGGGCCACGTCCGTTTGGCGCATCGAGCATCTGACGAATAAATCTTTCCAGCGGCAATCTGATCTGTCTTCATTCGATGGGAGAACCCCACTTCGAGGTCGTAGGCCGAGGGCGGGCGTAAATCGCGTAAGCCTCGTCGCGGATGGTCGTCATTTGGTAATATGGTTGGCATGGGTTTCGCGTATCGGTCGAGAGGCCCGCTACCGCTGGCTCTGAAGTGCGACAACTGGCTGTTTCTCAGATACCGTTCTCGGGCGCTTGGTGAGGTCTGTGGTGAGTTCTATGACACGCTGGACTACGAGGGATAGATCACCTCATTTTTGAGGTTTTGTTAGAGGAAATATAAACGTGATCTCAGAGACACATCTCCCTCGTTGTCACTGACTTCGCTAAAGAAAGGATAAGATATAGTGGGTCGGCGACGTGTTCGAGATCGGTGAGAAACTGATCGACCGTGTCTCTGGACGGCGGTCGATCGAAGCCGCAGCCAAGCCAGGCGAACGTGGCGATTCTACTCTTCGAGATCGAGTTCGTCGCGGAGATGCTCGACGGGATAGACGTCGGTTAGACCCGCAGTGTCGATCGTGACTCCACTGAGTGGTGTCTCGTCACTATATGTGTTTTCGACACGTGGGTTGCCGTCTTTGGGATCGTTAAGCGCGGCGAGGATTTCGTGACCCTCCGAGCGGCTCATCACGACCCAGATTGCTTCCTCACAGCCGGTGGCAGCCATCTTATCGAAGTCAGCCGGGGCGGCCGACCGTCTGTCCTGATTGCTGCGTTCGGCCTCGATGGCGACAACGATCTCGCCGTCGGCATCGAGCCCGACGAGATCGAGGCGGCGTCCATCGTTAGTACCGTAGTACGGCCGTGTCTCGACGGCTGATTTATCATCATTGTTAACATGCTCCGCTTCGAGATATCGGCGTGCGACCTCGACGGCGAAAATATGCTGGCTCGATTCGGTCAGATCACCGACGCCATCGCCGTGATCGAGCCCCGCACGATGAGTCTCATTGATCACATTGCGGCCGTCGGCGGTCACCGAATACAGGAGATGGGGTTGGATGTCTCGGTTCAGGAGATCACTATTAGTGAGCTCTTTGACCGCCTCATTGTCGATGTCAAGATATTCTTTCAACCGCATCATGCTATCACGAATGAGATCGAACTCGAGGGTATCGTGATGTCCCTGCTGCGCATCATGAACCACCTGAAGAAAACACAGCTGGCGGTCAGTCAGTGCTGCGGCGGCACGTTCCTCGGCCGTGAGTTTGAGATTGATCTCACAGACCGGCACGTCATCGCGATCGACCGCGTCGAGGTCGTGACAGCAGTTGATTGCACGCTTCATGCCATCAATATTTGGATCGTGACAGCTCTGACAGCTCTCACATTTAATCGCATGCCGCTTTTCATCGTATTCAACACAGTCGGGCAGTCGTTGCGTGAGTCCCAGCGCACTGTCGACGCGCTGGAGTTCTTCGCCGTCTTGGATGCCCCTCTCGGCAGGGTGTGGCTCGTCGAGGCTCACGGCCACCTCACGGGCACGTTCGATTGTTGCTGGATACCCGTTTTCATATGTCTGCAATTCCGCTTCCGTCGCCAGCCGATCACCATCCGGATGACCGGGTGGCAGCGACTGCGAGTGGACGATAAACATCTCCGGATCGCTATTTTTATAGGGTGATCGGAGTTTCACGAGCCACTCGCCGTCATTGAGGGCCCCCAGTCGATTAGCGATTTTCTGTGGGCTCTCCTCGTCGGTTGCGAGCCGTTCGGACAGTCGTTTGTCATTCTCAACGCTGCTAGTTATAATAGATCCAACGTTATTGTACGCTTCCTTCGCAACGTCCTTTTCTGTCTCATCGGATTCAAACTGTTCTGGATACTGCGTCAAAAGTATCAGAGAACAGTTAAATTCACGCCCTTCGGCCAACATCTTGCCGAGCATATCGGAAGTCGCAACCGTCGACGCTTCGTCGAGATAGATGTTAACGAGCGGCTGCTCGGTGTTTAGTTTGCTCTCACGTTTGCGTCGTTTGAGTGCTCTCCACAACATTGACAGAATCACGAGCGTCATCGTGGACTGGGATTTGTCACGTACTGCTCCGGTGTCGATGATGATGACGGCGTCTTTATCAAAATATTGCCTGAAATCAAACGCGTCATCACGATCATCCGGCGAATGACTGAGCATTCGACTAAGCCTGTCGTCGAGTACAATTTTGTTTAGACGTGTGAACACACCTGTGAGAACGTTTTCGATTCCGTCCGACGAATCCTCAAGGATATTGTCAAATATTCCCTCGGTGGCTTCGTCACTGGTTGCGGGTGCGGTCTGATTTTTCGCCAATCGATCGGCAGCCTTGACCAACTGTTGATGCGTGAACGATTCGTCACCATGAATCCGATCGAAGAGTGCTTTGATCAGTGCGCGGATAATATTCGGTGAGCTCGCGGCGCGGCCGTAGTTGCCACCTTCCATTATCTGTCGAAGAATATCGGTATACTGATCGACAATGTTGTCGATGGCCGTCGTTCGAGAGATTCCTGCATCAAGTGCCGGCCGGATGTCAAAAAAGGAAAACGCGGGTAGAATATCTGCACAGTCAAAGTAATACACATCATCGAGGTCACCAAACTGGATGGAATGGGCGAGTAGATACTGATCGATAGCTTCGCCACCTTTCGGATCGATGAGGACATCGAGACCTTCGGTCGCTGCATGATTATCGAGAAACCCACTGATACCAAGCATTGATTTCCCACTCCCAACGGTACCACTGATGAGCGTATTCTTGGTTTGGGTCTCCGGCGGCACTGCAACCCGCGTGTCAAGTGCAACGCCGTCCTGTGTTACCGGGTGTCCCAGCGTCAGTCCCAAATCCCGATATATTGCGAGTCGACCGTCAGGTGGGAGCGGCAACACGGTCTTCTCGCCGGGCGTCATATCGAGGGCACGATTGCCTTCGGCGGTTACGGTTTCTCCACCGATCAAGCAGAGATATGGCGCTTCTTCTGCATCGACGACGATGCCCGGACTCCTGTTTTTCGCCCAGGGTGCTAGTGTCGTTATTCGATCGGTGTCCGGGGGATGTACACTGCGGTCACACAGGTTTTCATACAAGCCGGTTGCTTCTTCGTACGTTGGCGGACCAATGGTTGTCGATAAGAAGCGATCGGGATTATCATCAACCACCACTCGTCCCTCGATGGCGTAGGATTTGCTGCCGATCGAACCGAACGCCGACGCAAGCTCCTTGGCGACGCGATGGCCCTCCTTGGTGTTGGACGGTGCCGTGACCACTGCTGCCCGAACGGTGGCCGAAAATGAACGATGCGCATCACGCATCTCGATCGCGTCATGTCGTCGTTTTTCGGCTGTGGTCATCTCGTGGTCGATATTGGGATCGGTCGAGATACTCCCGATCGTTCGCGACAAAAATCCGTCGCGACCCCGCTTCAACTGCCCCTGTCGCCGATCGGCCAGCTTCGTCCAGTCGGTCATCGGTTCGAGAAGTGTCTGATAGATAACCGTCTCGGATGTAGAAGCCATTGTCTCGAGAACGCCGGCGAGTGGCAGATCACTGTATCCACCATCGACGGATTCACTCTCTGGATGGGTTGTTGTCTCTGTGTCCAGTCCCACCTGCCAGTCTCTCCGGCGTTTGGCTTTCGCGTTATACGTGACACCGGTGATTCGACGTCGATTCTGTTCAAGAACCGGTCCATCACCGATCTTACTCCTCTCCAGATCCGCAACTTCGCTGAGTGACAGCGACTCTTTTCTGATCTCATATGTATCTGGGTAGATACCTCGAAGTGCTCGTTTGAGTGTGTCGAGACGGCCGTTTTTAACTCCGAAATAATACTCAATGTTCGTTTGAGCACCGTCTCTCGAAACGAGCAGACACTCGATCACTGCGGATGTTGATCCATCCGACAGTTCTTCGAACAACGACGACTCTTCTGATACTGTCAGCTCGTGCAGGTGTCGAAATTGACTTTCGACAGCCGATTTATCAAGCCCATCTTCACTGGGATAGATCCTCAGATACTCCCGTGTCTGGTTGTCGTCTGTGCTGGCACCGATAGCAGTTCCGTCACTACTGTCTTTCGTTTCTGTCATCTGTTTTGGGGATCGTTGTTTTGATTGCGAGCATTATCAACCTACACTATTCAATTATTGTATTCAACTATATATCTTTGGTTATAACTTAGAGTAATATAAGAATTTGAATTTATAGTCGTTTCTATAGGTGGTAATATAATTGGTTGCGATCAATAAATCCTCCAGTGATACTTTCACGTCGAATGCTTCTGGGGCTGATTCGGTGGAACAGGTGACAGCTCTCTTCTGCACATCCAACGGTGTTCGCAACGGTTGTCGGTCCTATTCCTGTTCCAACGAATGAATATGGCTCCACCATGACCACGGATCAGTCTCACCGATGAGGGGTGGTGCAGAACTGTCTTCAGAGCCTGACTTGGCCACTCTCAGTTTGCATGCCCAGTATCAAGAGCGAAAAATTTTCGAGGTTATCTCTGCTCGCTTTGTAGTGGAATTCTGTCGCACGGAAAAATCAAATCCGGTAGTTTCGGGTGTGCGACGACTTCTGTACCACAGGCGTCATTCGATCAACAGTAACAGCGAGAACTCGTCTGCCCCACAATCGGGACACTCTGTATTCCCCATCCTCTGTGCACCACGTTTCGACATACTAATAGTTGTCATTCGACCACAGTTGTCGCATTTGCCAGTGGTCTTGTTCTGACTCGCTGTAGTTGTCATGGATACTTGTACTCAGTTCTGTGTTGTAATCGTTCCGGTTGTCATGTTTGGACAATGGATGCTACCTCATGATGAACTTGCTCGAAAATATCACTATAGCAGAAGTAGTTATAAAATATTGAATTTATGCTTTCTTTTTCGATAGTGGTCGAACGGCTGGTCCATGCGCTTCCCGACACGCGCTAGCTGCAGTCATCGAGCGATTGCTGTTGGTCTGCTCTGCCGGCAGGGTGGGCACCGACCTCGACGCTGTGGCTGGTATGGGTCGATCCGTCTGTGGACTGGCGATCGTCACTACTGTCGGCGATCGCGCTGGCTGCGCCGCAGCCGTAGTGGGACTCGAAGAAGCCACGCCACCGGCTCAGTCGCGGCAATGTTACGAATACTTCGTCGATATCGACTTGCCCTGCGAACAGCTCGTATTTGGGATCGAGACCGAGATTGAGTGTGGTCTCGTACAGTATGTCGTCCCACCGAGATGGGCGAGCGAGCGTGCTCTCGTCGCCGTCGACGGTGCGTGGTGCATCGACGCCGGCGAGCGGCGACCACCACGGAATGAGCCACGCCTGCCATTTTCTGTGCCCGCCGTTGCCCGTGGGTGCGACGATTCCGAGGGCGGCCAGTTCGTTGATATTGCGGTCGTACGACGCCGTGGAGATGTCTGCGCGTTCGATGATCGTCGACCGTCCGAGCGGGTCGTCGGCAACGAGCAGTGTCTTGAGGACCGTCTGCATCGTCGGTGGCAGCGTGGGCATGAGTCGCTCGGCGGGCAGCTGTGTGAGGCCGTACGCGACGTCTGTGGGCGACAGTGTTGCCGTCGGCGTCCGCGCACGTGCGATCGCGAGTAGGGCTTCGGCGAATGCATACGGCGAACAGCGCCCCGGCTCCGTTCCGAGCGTTGCCGTCGCGAGGCGAATAATCTCGCGTCGGTCGGCGGGGTCGAGGATGAATCCCTTCCGATCCGCTTGCTGGTCGAGCACCCCTCGGAGGGCGGCGTAGCTGTTGCCCTCGACGACGGGGATCTCGAAGCCGACACCGTGTCTGGTGCCCTCTTGGATGGCGTCGCGAACGTCGCTTGCGTTCGTTGCGATGGCCGCCTCGATATCCTCGCGGAACGTGGTCGCGGTCGGCCCGGAGATCACCCACGAGGCGGTGAGTTCGGCCGTGGGGTCGTCGTCGAACGCGTAGCTCAGACGGTGTTTGAGCTTGTCGACGCGCTGTTCGTAGAGCAAGCGATAAGCCGAATGGACACCGTAGGCGGCGTTTTTCGGCACGGTATGTTTGAAGAAATCACAGAACTCTCGATACCGCTGTGTACCCGCTTGGAGCGTGGCGGTATCAGGGACGCGGATGTGGATCGTGAGATCGATATCGCTGGCGTGGTAGAGCTGGGTCGCCGACGCGAGCAGTCCGTGGGCGTCTCGACAGAGTGTACTCCAGGCGTCGCTATCGTCGCGATCGAGGGACGCCAGCTCTGTGAGGAGCCGGCGACGGACCGCGCTGAACCGTTCGCGTAGACCCTCGTAGTCGTGTTCGTCCTCACTGAACCAGCCGACCTGCGCGCCGAGGCGAAGAATGTCGTCGATTGCACTGTCGAGTGTGCCATCGTATAGCGCGTCGAGATCGTCGCCGACGGTGGCTGGCGTCAGTACCGTCTCGAACATCTGCTCGCTCAGTAAGGCATTCGTGATCCGTACCAGGGTGGGCAGGGCCCCTCCCCACTGGACGACGACCTGGGCGTGATCGTCGAAACAGCTGATATAGCTCACCTCGCCGTCGTCGAACGGCTGGGTCGGGTCGTCGACGACCGTGACGCCCGCACAGCGCCGTCCGGCACGCAGCCGTTCGTGCATCGCCCACGCGTCGAGCCGATCGTCGGGCCCGTCGAGCCACTGGACGTAGCCGTCGTCGGCGGTGCCGGTGTCTGCGAGCCACTCTTCGGCGGTGGGTACGCTCTCAGGGATCGTGGATGCCGACGACGAGTGGGTAGACGGGGCCGTGTCGCCGGTGTGGTCGGCGGTGGTGCTGTCGTCGGTCGGGGTGGGGGACCCCTCGTCGCGGTCGGCACGACACACTACACTTGTTGAGTCGTGATGGGTGCGCGTACGATCGCTCGTGAACCGGGATTGTTCGGGATGGTGGGGGCGTCCGTCAGGCCCGAGCAGCGCTGTGGCGGCTGCACCGGTTTCGGTGAGCGTGACGTGGTTTGACGTTGGTCGGCTGTCGATCGCGACGAGCCCGTGCTCGTCGGCGAGTTCGCGGACGTACCGATCGATCGTCCCGTCTGCAAGGGCGAGTTCCGGGTCGGCTTTGAGTTCGTGGACTGTCCGATCGCTGTCGGGCGACAGCGCTTCGAGGATCGTGAGTCGGCCACCGTCGGGATCGAACTGAGAGATCGTTGCCCACGCTTCGGTGCGTGTCCGTTCGCTCGTCTCGCCGGGGACTGTCTGGCCCCACCCATCCCGTGAGCGAGTAAGATCGAGGTGGTCGTCACACCACTCGGGGTGGTGGCGATCGAGATGTTCTCTGAGGCGTGGCGAACAGACGAGGCGCAGGTCACAGACCTCGCTGAATAGTGCGATCGTATCGAGTGCACGGGCGGCGGTGCGCTCGTCGACGACGGCCGTCCATGCCGGCCCGTCGAGGACAAGTGTGATCGTGGGCTGGGGACGGGCTTGTTGGAGAAGCGGGACGATCGTTTCCTCCACCATGTCGAGCCCGGAGTTTAGGGCGTCCCGGCTGGTGCCGATAGTGGTAAGGTCGTCTTTGAGCGCGTCGTGTTTCTCTCGCTCGCGCTCGTCGAGCCTGTCGGGATCGTGGTCAGCATAGCGCAGCGTGTATCGCGTGATCGCTTCAGGGTAGGTGCTACGCCATGTCCCGATGTCGTAGCGCTGGTGGAGTGCTTCACGGGCGAACAGTCGTGGGCGCTCGTCGAGCAAAATTTGCGGGTCGTAGTCGTGTGCGAGCTCGCGCACCGTCCGGACGGCCGTCAGGAGCAGTACTTCTTCGAGCTCAGGCAGCCATTCGCTGGCCCGCGGTCCCACGTCGTGAACGGTGGGCGCTGCTGATGAGCGGTGGCTGGTCCTGCCGGGCGCGACGAGCGAGACGCCCACCGGTTAGTGGCCGTCGTCGGGACCGCTGTAATCGAGCACGGCTGCGGGGCCCTCGTCGGCAGTGAAGACGAGGCGATGGCTCTGAGTCGCGGCGTCGCCCCGCAGTGTCAGTCGGCCGGCGACGACGATCTCGGCAGCGCCCGTGGTGGGCGTGGTGATCGTGCCGTGATCAGGGAGACAGCGCGAACAGTGGATCGCGGCGGTGGTCCATCGTGTTTCGTCGGTGAAGCGATGGGCACGGAGTGCGACGGTGCTCCCCTCGCCAATCGAGCACTGACAGGACGCACACTGTGCGAACGACCCGGTGCCGACCGCGGTGCCCGACAGTGCTTGCTGTGGGGTGGTCGAGATGGTCGTGACGACGTGGTCGGCGTCGCGGGCCGTCATCGCAGACACCCCGACAGCGTCGTGCCCGTCGTCGCTTCGTGGACGAGCGTGCCCGTGCGCCCACAGCACTGGCATTTGTAGGCCTCGAACGCACTACTGTCGTCGTAGGACTGGCTCGTGATCGTGAGCTCAAGAGCACCGCATTGGCAGCGAAGGACCGTCATCTGAATCGCCCCTGTGAATCGCGCGCTCTCGACTGAGCATGGAGGGATTTGTGCTCCTTATCGTCCATGACGTCGAGATTCCACTCGGCATTGAGCCACGGAATCGGTCGCTTGTGGTGGATGTGCCTGTCCGCGACCGTATCGAAGCCGAACCACGCGACAGCTGCAAGACGATGGACGCTCACGGTGAACTGATCGTCGTCCACCTTCACACTCCACGCTTCGTAGCCATTTTTCCGGGTGCGATAGTGTGCTGGGTGTCGTTTCTGATAGTTGCCGGCGACAGTTCGTTTGTCGCGGCGCGGAATCCCGAACCGTATCATGTTCTTCCGCACCGGCTGGTACGTGCAGCCGAGCTTGTCGGCGACCCGTCTCAATGACAGGCCACGCTCCCAGTACAGCTCGCGGAGTAGTGCTTCGTCTTCCCACGGTTTCGTCATTGCTGTCTCCTCCCGACGAGTGACGGCTGGATCGTCCGTTCGTCGTCTGGAGTCGTATCGATGCGTCGGTCGCTGCCGCTGGATTCAATAGCGGCGGGTTCCCATTTCGTCATGCTTCCTCGCTCGGAAGCGCGGGGTCAGCGTCCTAGCGCTGGTCCCGGAAATTCTCCGAGCGGCCCCGCGCTCCACGTCTAGTGCATCTGGTCCAGAAACAATAAACCTATTGGTTGTAGGTTATGGCCATTAGACCGTAGGTTTTTATCATTGGTGACCAATAACCACTTGACCATGAGCGTAGCAACACAGCGCATGGACGCCGAAGATCTTCGAGAAGTTGATTGGCGTATTATCGACACCCTTCGAGATGGAAGAAACAATGCGCCAAATATTGCTGAAGAATTGGATTACTCACGTCAATACATCCGCGAACGATTAGGGCAACTCAAACAAGCCGATATCATTGTCTCCATTGGAAGTGGTATTTATGAACTTGATCCCCAAGAAATACCGAGTGAAAGTTAACCCCTCAATCGTCAATATGCAGTACCCTTTTAGCCTCCTGTCCGTGTAAATAATGGAAATGATACTTGTAACTGGTGGTGCAGGCTTCATTGGTGGTCATCTTGCCGAAAAATTCGTCCGTAACGGCCATACGGTCACCGTGCTCGACAATCTCGATCCGTTCTACGATCTAGACATCAAACGACACAACATCGAGTGTGCCCGCGAAGCCGCCCAGAACGGTCCGGGAAGCTACGAATTCGTTGAGGGCGACATTCGCAATGACGATCTCGTGAACGAACTCGTCGACGATGCCACGTTCGTCTTTCATCAGGCTGCACAGGCCGGCGTTCGGGTCAGTGTCGATAACCCCCGAGAAGTTACCGACATCAACGTTGGGGGAACCCTGAACGTGCTCGACGCAGCGCGCGATTCAACTGTCGAGCGCGTCGTCTTTGCGAGCTCGTCGTCGGTCTACGGCAAACCACGCTATCTCCCCTACGATGAGGATCACCCGACGACACCGGTGAGTCCCTACGGCGTCTCGAAACTCGCTGCCGAGAACTACGTCCGAGTGTACGGCGACCTCTACGACATTCCGACTGTTGCGCTCCGATATTTCACTGTCTACGGTCCTCGCATGCGTCCGAACATGGCCATCTCTAATTTCGTCTCGCGGTGTATGAACGACGAATCGCCGGTGATCTATGGCGACGGCAGCCAGACCCGCGATTTCACCTATATCGACGATATCGTTCGTGCGAACACGAAATTGCTCGATACTGACGTCGCGGATGGCGAGGTGTTGAACATCGGCAGTACTGACAACGTCTCCATCGCGACGCTTGCGGAGGTCATTCGAGACGCGATCAATCCTGAGATTGTCATCGAACACAGCGAGCGCCGAACCGGCGACGCAGAGCACACTCATGCCAACGTGACAAAAGCAGGCAATATGTTGGACTACGAGCCGTCACAGGACATCCGTAGTGGCGTTCAGAGATTCATCGCGTGGTATCGAGAAAATCGCGAATGGTATGAGTGTCTTGTTCGATCTTCCTGATGTCCTGTTGAACGCAAGACAGCGACAGAGTTGGGTCGGCAAATTTCTGTTTCGTAGCGTAAAATGCACAAATCTAGTTAATAAATCGCTTTATTGTAGACTATCTCTGCTTTGGTAGCGACTGAATCCCAGTCGTATGTTGCCGCACGCTTTTTTGGATCCATTACCGGACGCTCACCAGCGAGCGCCTGCTTGAGTGCTTCGGTAAGTTGCGACTGTTCGGGTCGGACTAATACGCCTGCATTGCTGAGGACTTCACTCGCGGCGGATTCCGGATGTTCGGCGGCGATCACGGTACAGTCGGCGGCCATTGCCTCGGCACAGGTGATTCCGAAGCCCTCGCGGGTCGACGGTGAGGCGAACACGCGTGCTGCACGCATGTGTCCGAGAACGCGATCATATTCGTCTAAAAACCCCAGAAAGCTGATTCGATCCGCATGATTCAGTCGTCGAGCTTGCCGCTGGAGCCGGGTGGCTTCGGGTCCGTCACCGATGATTCCGAGCGTCGCATCGGTCTGATCGGCTACCGCATCGAACGCATCGAGCAGTAGCGCGACGTTTTTGTCTTCGATCAATCGGCCGGCGAACAGGACATCGTAGGAATCGTGGCCGTGACTCTCGGGCAGCGGTGCCGACTGGATACGATCAACATCGATCCCGTTCGGAACCACGTCGATCGACTCTCGCGAGGGACCGATCCCGGCGAGTCGGTCAGCGGTGATCCCCGAGACGGCGATCGGTTGCTGGGGGAGGCGGGCGGTGACGTACTCGATCACCTTGCCGAAGGGAGCTGCGCCGCCGAGATACGATTCCCAGTAATCGCGCCAGACCTCGTGCCACGTCGTCACCAACGGCGTGTCGGTGCCAAGTGTCGCAAGCTTCGAAGCGAGCACCGGAAAGTACGGGAAGACGGAGGCGACGACGAGATCGTGATCGTCCGCGGCGAGCCGTCGGTGGAGTGGGCGGGCAAGCCGGGCAGCGAAGTCGATCGCCTCGGTGATCGAGCGCCGGTCGTCGGTGTAGAGGCCGGCCGCGGGCGCGACCGCACGGAGGGTGAGGCCCTCGTGGGTGATTTCGCCGGGACCGTCCCAGAACTGGCGACCGTAGACGGTAATATCGTGGCCGTCGGCAGCGAGTCGAGTACCGATCTCGTGGATGCGCTTTTGCGCTCCGCCTTTGACGAACGGATGCACGACATTCGAGACGAACGCGATTCTCACGCCGCGGTATCTACTGCACGCAGGCAACCTTCTTTCGATCGGCTCCGACCATATATGACGTTAGAGCCTATAGATGCTCCTACGATCCCGTCCTACTGTGAATCCACACCTTCGGATGGATTGATCCAATGAACGCTACTCAGTTGACCGCCTTGTTGCATTGTACCGGATCGCCACCATATTCCGCGTAAAGCACTCATGTGCTCTGTATTCTCTTATCCCTGTGGACGTAGCCAACTCACTCAACGCCTGTGAAACAAAGACACTAAGACGTTCTCAAGAGTTCATTTGGCAATGAACGAGTGGGAGCACGTAATTCTGTTGTCGGCCGATGCGCTGCGTGCAGACCATCTTTCGTGTTATGGCTACCGCCGGGACACCTCGCCCGTACTTGACGACCTCGCGGCGGAGTCGCTTCGATTCACCCGCGCCTACAGCGCGAGTTCACACACGCGCGAGGCGGTACCGGCGCTGCTTACCGGGGAGTATCCGGACGTCGCCGTCAGCGAGAACTATCGGCTCGCCACCGAGACAGTCGCGACGACGCTTTCCGAGCGAGGCTTTGCGACTGGCGGCTTTCACTCGAACCCGTTCGTCTCCCGTGCCTACGGCTTCGACCGTGGATTCGATACGTTCGACGACGACCTCCACCTTGGCCAGCACCGGCTCGTAGCGCTTGCTCAGCGGGCGCTCGACAAACTGCGCAATCGCCACTACGCCCGCGCCACGGAGATCAACGAGCGCTCGCTCGACTGGATCGATTCGCTTGCGGAGGGCCAGCCGTTCTTCCTCTGGAACCACTACATGGACACCCACGGCCCGTACGAACCACCTGCCGAGTACGCCCGAACGTACCTCGGTCGGCCGATGTCCGATAAGGACGCCCAGTCGCTCTACCAGCGGGCAATAGCGGATCCGGACTTGATCACCGACGACGAGCGCGAGCGGTTGATCGACCTCTACGACGCCGAGATCCGATACAACGATGCACAGATCGGGGCCTTTCTCGATGCCCTCCGCGAGCGCGACCTGTTGGAGCGCTCGCTAGTGATCGTGACAGCCGACCACGGCGATGCCTTCGGCGAACACGGTTACTACGAACATCCACGCCATCTCCACGAGGAGCTGACGCACGTGCCGCTGTTGGTGCGACCGCCCGGCGGAGCCGATGCGGTGGTATCGACGCCGGTGAGCACGCTTGACATCGTGGCGACGATCGAGGACGAACTGGGTGTGGAACTATCGTCGGAGCGGGAGTCGTTGCTCGATCCACCCGCTGACGAGCGGTCGGTGTTCCAGCAGGCACGTGGGGAGAACGACGATGCTCATCTTCGGCGGTACGCTGTCCGGTCAGGGAAGGGGAGGTGCTTCTGCGAGCGAGACCACCGGACTGATGCGGTCGAGTTCGCCGGTGCGAGCGAGCGCTCGCTTCGTAGTGAACTCGATTCGCACGTCGAGCGCCGGATGCGACGCGAGAACGGGGCACCGAGCGAAGCAGAGGGCACGACCGACGACGAGATCGAACGGCGGTTGAGTGCGCTGGGGTACAAGGAATAATGCATCTCCTCGTCCTCGCCGAAGCGTTCTACCCCGAAACGAGCGGCGGCGCACACGTCCGCTGGCGATTCTGCCAACTGGCGGTCGAACGCGGACACGACGTTACGGTTTTCACACCTCACGAAGATGGGCTTGCCAAATCTGAGACCGTCGATGGCGTCGAAATTCGCCGACCATTTTCGGTGAAACCCGACTCGGTTCCGGTCTACTCCCCGCTCGCGGTCGTGACTCGCATCACCGCATCCGTGCTGCTCTTTGTCTATCTGTGCTGGTGGCTCCGCGACCGAGACGTGGACGGGTTGCATTCGGCCTCGCATCTGACTCACTGGGTCGGCAAGGCGCTGTCGGTGCTCTACGACCTGCCACTCGTCTCGTTCATCGGATACACCCCATCGGTCGAGGTCGATCCATCACTCTCGCCGCAACTGTTCCTCGAACGGGTAAATTTCCGTTTTTTCATGGGTGAAACCGTGTTCTGTCAGACACCGGGCGTAAAGGCGATCATCGAACGGTACACCGACGGGACTGTTGCGGTGCTTCACGGAATCCTCAATCAGAAGCGAATTACCGATGCCGTGTCGACGGCGGACCGGGACCAGCAACGCGCCGATCTCGGTGTCGGCGAGGAGGAAACGCTACTCGTTTATGTTGGCCGTCTCGTGCCTGTCAAAAATCCGATCGGCGCAGTCGAGGTGCTTTCGGAGCTTTCGTCGGAGTACGCGCTCGCCATCGTCGGCGATGGTGACGAGCGAGAGGCTGTCGAGCAAGCGGTACGTGAGTATGGTGTCGAGAACAGAGTGCAGATTTGCGGAGCGTTACCGCATGAGGAGGCACTTGCAACAATTTCAGCCGCGGACGCACTCGTACTCCCCTCCCATACTGAATCATATCCGACAGTTGTCTTCGAAGCTCTGACGCTCAATACAGCAGTATTCGTAACACCAGTGGGAATTGTACCAACTATTGATCATCCGCGGCTGCATGTCGACTCTCTCGACGAGTTCCCACGACTCATCACCGAAACGCGAATCGAATCGTCCGATGGTCTCGATACCGGGACACTGGAGCGCTTTTCGATGGAGCGGTACACGAACGGACTCCTCGATGCGTTCGAGAGGCTGCATCGAAATGAGAAACACAGCCGAGGGAGTCTTTCTTGAGAGTGGATGTTTGTTGGCCGCTACCGACGGCTCAACTGACAACGCCACTGAGGTACTCAACGTGAGGCCGCTGTCTTCCCAACCGCGAACTTGCAGACGGCCTTCAACATGCCCTATCGAACCGTACCACTGCTGAACGCTGGACGACAAACGTACACGAACTCGCTGAGAGCGAATACTCTTGAAGAGGGGGCCGCCGAACGAACAAACCAGATCTACCAACGCATCGGGTAGAGTTCATTAAACGGGCACGGTGAGAGCACTCACCCCATGTAACCGAGGTCCGCGAGCCGGTCTTCAACGCTGGAGGAGGCTTCATTGGAGCGTCCATCAACGTACTCATGGCTGATTCCGTCCCAGTTCTCGCGTTCGATTTGCTCCTCTATATCGAGAAGAACCTCACCATCGGTGTTCGTATCCACAGGGATGCCGAGCGCCGCTGCGACGGTCGGCGCGACATCGTGGATTTCTGCCTGCTTGCCGGCGTCGAGTGGTCGGTTCGAGAGAAGAATTCCCTCTGGTTTGTGATTCTTGTGGGGATAGCGTCGGAACGTGTCGAGAATCGATCCGCTGACGTCGTATCGATAGTCGCGCGGGAACAGAGCGATGTCCGGCGCATCTTCCAGATGCTCGCCTTCGTACACCTCTTCCCGAGGGCGTACTGCATCGAAGACCAACTCCCCGTCCGGGTCACGGACACGTTCGAGTTTCTCGACGAGTTCCGCTCGTACCTCCTCGTAGTCCGCCTCCGGTATCGTCCCTGCGGGGTCGCGGCCCTCGACGTTCAGGTGGATGCCGAGGCTGTTGAAGTAGAGCTGGAACGCTGCCGAGTTCGAGTAGTCGACGACTTGATTCTGTGCGGCGACGAGAGCATCCTCGGGAAGCAGTCGCTCAACGATAGCCGCGAGCCCGACAGTAGAGAGTCCACGATGGATTCGTTGGGGCGAAAGCCCTGCTGTGGTGGCGGCCGAGGCAGCAGTCTCGACGGCCGTTTCGAGAAGGCTACGTTCGTCCTTCGATTCCTCGTCTTTTCCCTTCAGTTCGTCTTTTGCTTGCCGGAAGTATTGTGTGTCTCCTGTTGTCGTCTCACAGTAGCCGTGATTGGCCAGCCACGAGTTCGCGTAGAACGTCCAGTCGTAATCACCCATGCCGTGATCAGATGCGAGCAGAACGGTTGGGTCTCCACCACCCAAATCGATAATGTCGCCAACGAACTCATCGACTTTTTCAAGGACTCGACGGATTTCATCGCGGTCATCGAGGTCGTGGAACACAGAGTCGGTGACTTGGAACTGGACGGCCAGCAGGTCCCAATCGTAGCGCTCGTCGAGAAAGCGAGCCATATCCCGACGACAGCGCGCGACGTCGACGTATTCCGCTACCGCGTCGTCGTTCGTTCCGTACTCGGGATAGATTCGATACTCGCCGTACTCGTTCTCGTACTCGACTCGCAAGTGCTCGGGGTAGAAGGGAGCGTCTTCACGAGCGAGATAGCCAGGTATCACCGCACCGTTGTCGAGTTGGGAGGCCGGATGCGTCACCGGATAGTTGACCACGAGTGATGTGCGGCCGTAGCCGTCCGCCGCCTCGAACAAATACGGCGCATCGACATCGGGTCGCTTGATGAGACGTTTGTCGTACCTGTCTTGGGTGAAGAAATCGAAGACGCCGTGCTTACCGGGGTTTCGGCCGCTGAGAAGTGATGGCCAAGCGCAGGGCGTCCATGGCGGGTGGGTGCTGGCGAGGTCTCGCGCACTTCCCGTGCTTTTGATTCGACTCATATTCGACAAGGTCCCATCACTAATCCATGAATCGATCTCCGACCAATCGAGCCCGTCTAAGCCGATGAGAAGAGTACGCTCGTCAGCCATATTGTACCACCTTATCCGCAATACTCAAAGTCTTTCGGTGTGGGTGATAACCTAACATAGAATGTTGGTCTTGACCCAAACCATTATCATTCACAAAGGATTCACAAGTCATTGTTCACTGTAGTATACGCCAAAGATTTCGTCGGCGTTATCTACCCGACGAGCAGCTAGGTGAAGTGAAACTTGACCAGGACGATGTCACACGGATCTGTCAGCGAGTTGGTGATCGCGATATGGACACCGCCCTGGTCGCCGAACAATTTGAGACGCTCTTGTGTAGCGTAGCGGAACCGAGTCACGGAGATTACGGCATCCCGCCGACAGCAGTCGTACATGACCAATGAACGCGCTGCTCTNTTGAGCAACTCGTTGACCTCGGAGCAATAGAGTTTCGGCCGGAGCCGCTCGACGCCATCGTCGAGCGGCGACTCAAAGCCATCTGGACCACCCGTACCTGCCCGAACTGTGACGCCGACGCCCTCCACGCTCTCGATGGTTCGGCCCGTATCTGGTGTGGCCGCTGTGACTGGAAAACCACCTACACCCGCGGCACACCCTTCTATGACTCGGAACTCGCCCCCGGCGAGTTCCTCGTCGCCTTCGTCCTTTACGCTGATTCCCTCCTCAGCATCAACCAAATCGCACCGCTGCTTGACCGCGCCTACAAAA
>NZ_AOMC01000118.1 GCF_000336695.1 Halococcus morrhuae DSM 1307 | reverse complement strand
ATCTGAAGGGTTGGAACGGCTGAAAGCCGAAGAAGTTGGAAAAGCCATGGTCAGAGGGTTGACCGACTGGTGATTAAACCGCAGAAGTACAGGCAAGAGCGTCGGATATTAAATGGCTGTGGATGAGCGGCAATATGTTTATTTGATATTCGACGTGTGTATTACATAGGATCAATGGCGATTAAACTACCAAGTGAGGCCGACGACTGGATTGGGACATGGCACGAGCAGTTGAACGACAACGAGGATTTCGAGCGGGCGGCGTCGGGGTGGGGTGTCGAGTTCAATGGTGCGTTCCTATTCGAAATCCAGCCCGACAACGCCTACGACGGCGAACCGCTGTACTTCTTTGTCGACCTCATCGACGGGAAGTGTACGCGGGCACGGCAGATCGATACGCCGACCTCGGAGAACTTCGGTTTCAGGTACTACGGTCCAGCAACCCACTGGAAGCACCTCATCCGAGGCGACGTCAACGCTGCCGAGGGGCGGCGCAAGGAGAAATTCGAACTCGACGGCGACATCCAGAAAGTCCTCCAGTACAGCGAAGCGATCCAGGTCATGACTGAAAACGCACGGTACATCGATACCAAGTTCGAGTACTGACCGAGGTCGACTAGATTGTTTTACTACCCGACCTATTTGTGAAATTTAGGGCATTGAATTGATTTCGCCATTTGTAGTACCTGAGAAATGCGCACTCCATACATTATGTCTGAACTCAGACAGGTAGATTGCTCATGCACGACTAGACTTGAAATCTATACTGATGGTCTAAATTTCGCAAACGCCTGTGCATGACGAATATAGCTAGCCGACCTCTGATTGGTGAGGATTGATCATCCGGATACAGAACCGACAGTCGAAACGCGGACGTAGGCGACTATTTGCATGGGTGCTCGGACGTCCTAATCGTACCGCGATTCAGCATATCAAGAACGGTGGTTTTCGCATCGCTATGGAAAACTGGTGTTTTTGAACCCGAAATTGAGTATCAACCGGGATCAATCTACGATAGAGGATGATGACTCGACTAACACTCTCGCCCCCGTCTCATCGTAGGAGTGATTCCCTGTAAGTGGGAAAGTATTAGTTACAGAAAAAGTTACTACTACTATCCTGTAGACTCCTCCTGTTCTTTGACATATTCATTGTGCTCTTCAACGGCGTCCTCATGTGCTTGCGTATCGCTTTGGTCACGGTCTGCGAGTTCTTGTAGTCTATTTTCCTGTCCGTAGAACACAGCCGTATCACCCGATTGTATCTCGCTATCAGACCCCGGAGCACCGATATATGACCCATCTTGCCTCTCGATAGCTAATACGCGAACTCCCTCGTCAGGGAGATCCAATTCAGCCAGTGGGCTTCCAGTGATCCAATCCCCTTCATCAGCATCGATTTCTGCAATGCGATACTCGTCACGAAGCCCGAGGACCTTTGCATAATCACGGATTTCGAGGTCAGTCCTCCGGTTGAGTATCCGCTTGATGATTGGCGTGACGACACTATTGAGCCACGAACTCCTCGCAA
>NZ_AOMC01000117.1 GCF_000336695.1 Halococcus morrhuae DSM 1307 | reverse complement strand
GCCCCGATTCGTGTGATGAGCGTCGCTAACGCGAACACGAGCAGTAGCGATAGGATGGGGTTTAGCGCGACCATAGTGGGGATACACCAACTACGCATAAAACACTCCGCACCCGCTGACCACACTGCAAACGCTCACGCTGTCGTGTGACCAATGGCTCCGGTGCTCGCCCCCGCACCCCGGCTCGTGGCGCTGGCAGGATAAGATTTGTTTGTGAGATTTTCATACGAGCATGAGCGTGAAGCCCGTGGAAGGGCGTTCTCACGCAACTACACCCGGTTGCACGAATCGAGACCACCGATCTTCAGTTTGCACATATGACAGTCGGGACCGAACGACGATGTCCTGTTGTGTGAGTTCTCCGTCAGCGTATTCGAGCGTCTTGAACACGAGTTTCGCACTTGGAGGCAGGTCACGAAATTGCTTCGCTCCGCTTTCAGTCATGAGTGCAGTCACCCCCGTGGCGGTCAGTCGATTTTTCTTGCTGTGTGTCGTTGATAAATAGGTTGTTTTCGACCAGTCGCTTGTGTGCGCGGCGGAACCGCTCGGAGAGCGCTTGATGGGAGATATCGAGTTCCTCCGCGAGGTCAGTCGCTCTTACGTTCCGCGGGATGTTATAGTACCCCATCTCGAAGGCCTTCACGAGCGCCGTATACTCAGTACCTCACAAAGCTCGTCGGTTGACTGCTTCTGAGTGTGA
>NZ_AOMC01000116.1 GCF_000336695.1 Halococcus morrhuae DSM 1307 | reverse complement strand
TCCAGCCAACGATTGCGTTCTCCGATTGGAAGAGCAGATTTCCGATCAATTCGTCCCAGTCACGACGGGATTAGCCTAGAACGGATGGTTCGTCGACGAAAGAAGTGAGCTGCTGTCGATCCTCGGCCGACCAGGCTTGCTGATCACCGCTCTTGTGGCCGCCGTCGTCGGGTATGGGCTCAGTGGCGTTGCGCCGCTGGGCGACGTTCTCGGCGAGATGACCTTCGCGGACGGCCCAGCCGCAGAACGCGGAGACGTACGCGTAGTAGGTGCGCACCGTACCCGCAGTCCAGCCCTGCCGAGTGAGGTGACGGGCGTATTCGCGAAGATGACCCGAGTCCAACTCGTCGAACGACGTCGGACTCTCCTCGTGGCCGGTGAGGAAGTCGACGAATCGATCGAGCTCTCGGCCTGCGTCTTGGCGATAGTTGCCGCTCTCGCCACCCTGACCTTTGCCCTTGTCCGTCAGGAAGTCCTCGATGACCGCATCAATCTGCACCACGCTACGCGCCTCCGCTACGTTCGTCCAGTCGATGGCCGTTCTCCGGGCGAGTAACCGTGGTTCTGGGTCGTGGCATCGTGCTCGCTGTGGCAGAGGGCGGGGCTTCGGATAAATCTACATGTCCTTATTCGATTAAGCACGAGTAACAACTAAAATCGCTCAAACGCCCGAATACGCCTTACATAGACCGTGAAATAGACATATCCTGGTCTATAAACCCCATGTTAGGATATCAACACCTTTATCAAAATTCCTTCATTTTTAGAGCTTGGATTCCTACAAATCGCCAAGTCATTTACAATACGTTTCGTGGATCTCATCGATTCAACCAGCAGATCAGTTCTCCAACTGAACGCACTTAGCAGGCACTCTGGAGGGTATATCGACAATATGCGAGTGCCGAAAGCGGTCATCGTTCAACTCAACACTCCATAAAATTGTCAGACAAGCACGCAAGCAAACCACGCTTTGCGGTGCATTCGAGACATCGCTGACGAGTTACACATATCAAGATGTGCGAAATCACCCTCAGCACTCTGGATTTCGTAGATGGCTATGCATGACACATTGATCTAACTGACTTTAAATCAAATAACGGTCAGCGAGTCGTCCGAATCGTCGTCGATGATATCAGAGAGACCGTAGACGCCGATCGCATCCCCGTAGCCCAACTCGTCGACTGCAGTCTCGATTCCATGATTCGCCGGGATATCGTCAGTGAGGACGACGATGTCTGTCGCCCCTGTGTCTCGGAGATATTGAATCACCAACCCAGCGAGGATCGTATCAGTCTTTTCGACTTCGTGTTCGGGTTGGCCGGTCTCGTTCGCAATGACGCGTCGCGCGATATCGCTGGCAGTGACTGCATCCGCATCCTGTGGCGAAGGCGCATCAACGATTTCGGCCCATCCTTCGTCGAGCGCGCGATGAATACGGTCGGTTTCCGGTCCACCAAGCTCGCCGACGACGCAGCGCGGGAGCTGTAGAACGACGCCAGCAGTTCGAACCTCGTGCCGGAAGCGCTCGTACTTCGGGTTCGATGGACGCCCGATGGCGAAGAACACGTTGGCATCGACGATGGCCGGTACGTCCGCCGATAGCGGCGATGAGCGACTCATTCCGGTGACTCACTCGTCAGCATCTGTCGTTGGGGATCGCTCCAGCTCGCCGCCCTCGTCGTCGGGTTCGGGGAGGTCGAGCTGGTCGTGGACATCAGGGAAGAGATATGCGAAGTAGGGATCGTGTTCACGGCCAAGTGCGAGCGCCGGCCTGAGCGCGTAGACAATCATCATGGCCTCGGTGTCGCGCACGTCGATATCGGAAGCAATCATCCGCTGGGTGGTTCTTCCTGCGAAGTGGAGGCCAGCCCCACGCAGCGCGGCCACGAGTTTGCCGACGCCGTGACGCTCAACGAAGTATGCGATGTCCTCATCGACCTCTTGGAGTCCGATGGCGTGGAGGACCGTCGGCGTGACGATGATCGAGGCGTACTGTTCGAGGATGATCAGCGGCTCGGCGGTCAGCCGCTGCGGCCGGGTCGAGTCGTCCTGCTCGACGAGTCCGAATTCGGTCAGCGTCTCGATGTACTTGTAGGTGGTCGACTTCGAGAGGGCGAGCGCGTCCATGATCGTTGGTGGCGTTACTGGACCCCTATAGCAGACGTAGACATAGATCCGTGCGAGCGCCGGGCGGTTGAGTAACTGAACGACCGTTTCGAGCCGGGGGGCGTTCTCGGCGAGCGCTTCGGGAGTGAGTGCTGCGTCGTCCACTGCATCGAACGGTGGTGGATCCAGCACCCCACCCGTACCGCCATCAGGACGGAGGTGATCGTGATTGGGGGGTAGGTCCATACCCTTAGTCCGAAGTCCATGTACTTCAGACTATCGTTGGCAGCCTTGTGTGGATCAATGTCCCAGATCAGGCCGAATCAACGAGCACCTCCATCGAGTGAAGAAGGGGAGCTTGCCCCGATATCTCTGAATTGGATTCTTGGCCATTGGTTCGCATTGTTCTTCCTGAGGGCGTATAGCTCGTTGGTCATTCGGAGTGCCTTTGGCCATAAGGGTCTTTGATGACGGTTGCGAAATTTAACATCCAATGGGAGAGAAAGACGAGGCTCACAATACACGGGAACAGGGGGTTGAGTTCGGTGATCTGGCCGACCGGATTGCCAGCCATAATTATCCAGCAACAAGCGCTGACTTCGTTGACGAATACGGAGAGTATGAGGTTGAGTTCCCGGCTGGCACTCAGACACTCCAGAATCTCTTTGAGCCACTTCAGGGAGAGACATTCGATTCACCCAATGATGCTCGTCAAGCTATCCTCAGTATGGTTGATGAGAGAGCAATTGGGCGGAAGGGCTACTCTGACCGAACTCCGCCTGTAATCGGCGAAGAAACCGAGTGGACTCCAGAATCTCTCTAACCGAGTACCGAGATTCTGAACCTCACGGCTCAGTTGAATCCGCAGAGGGCAGCGGGATAGGTCGTCAGAATCAGTGTACTGAAGCGGGAGAGTGCTGTTGTGGGGAAGACACTCTTCCGCTTCGTGAAGCAAGTAGCTTTGCTCCGTTGATCACCGCCTCCTTCTGCGGGTTACATCGGTGAGTTCAGGGGAATTGGACGCCCTCTTGCGGTATGGAGCGGTTACGACAACGCGCGAAGAAGTATCGAGAACTTGGGAAAGAACACGCGGAGCTGAACTTGGCTAGGTCGATTCGTCATGCATAGCCCTATGTGAAATTTGGGCTGTCGATTGATTCCAACGCTTATCGTGCATGAGAAAACTGCTTGCTTGATTTCGGATCAGAGAAGGCCACCTATCAGTCGCCGGGCTCCCGCTCCGTCGACGAGCGCCCGACACCAAACGAGACGTTCCCGGCGGCGACACGGAGGATCTCGACGGTCAGCGCGACGAGTATGCCGACGATGACTACCTGGACGGCGACGGAGGCAATTTGGACGGGCGACGCGGTACCGAGCCACACCGGATTGAAGAGTTTCGTCCGTAGGTTCGAAATACCGAGGTAGCCCAGCGCCGAGAGGCTCATCACGAGGACGAACGCGGCGCCGACGAGCAGACTGCGTGCCTCCTTGCTCGCGTCCCAGTTGCGGACCCACACGACGACGGTGACGATCGAGAGGCCAGCGAACACTTGGACAGCACTGCCGAAAAGCGACCAGACGGCTGCCCAGCTCCCGCTCGCGACCAGCAGGTACGCGAGCGCCGTCTGCGCGGCGGAATTGGCGAATCGGTTCCCTGCGAAACTCGTCTCGGGGTCGGTGACGGCCTCCTCGACGAAGTACCGACCGAGTCGGATCGATGTGTCGGCTGTCGTCAGCGCGAACGCCGAGAGGACGAGGGCCATGAACGTCGCACCGAGGCGGGTCGGGACGCCCAGCGCCGAGAGGATGATGGCCCCGCCCTCGGCGAAGCTCGGGAGTGCGAGCCCGATCCCAGAGCCGGAGGGGATCGAAGGGATCACCGCAACGGTTCCGATGGCGACGACCGCCAACAGTCCCTCAACGAGGGTCGTCCCGTATCCGATGGCGTTCGCGTCGGTCTCGCGGTTCAGCTGTTTCGGCGTCGTCCCGGAGCAGACCATCGAGTGCAGCCCGCAGACCGCGCCGCAGAAGATCGTGGGGAACAGCATCGGCACCGCGGGGCCGATTCCGGCGAACGCGTCGCTCATAAACCCGGTGAACGGGTCGAGGCTCATCGTCAGCGGTTGGTTCGCGGTCCCGAACAGCGTCCCGACGACGATCGCGAGGACCGCCCCGCCAAGTCCTGCGTACAGCAGGAACGACGAGAGATAATCGCGGGGCTGCAACAGCGTCTGCACCGGGAGGACACTCGCGAAGAACGCATACAGCAGGATCACGACCAGCCAGACGGACACGTTGGCGTTCACGACCGTCGGCAGGACCGTAGCGCCGCCGTCCGACACCAGCACCAGCGGGTACTGCAGGCCGACCCAGACGCCCCCGAAGACAGCGGGGACAAAGAGCAGCGTGCCGAGCCGGAAGGGGAGCCCGTATCGCTTGTAAAGACCGAAGAGCAGCGCGAGCACGACGTAACAGACGCTGGCTGTCGCCGTGCTCGGGTACGCGTCGAACACGATCGCAACGACGAGCGAGAGAACGCCGATGACGAGCAGGTTCGCCGTGAACGCGAGAGAGAGCATCAGCGACTTCCCGCGCTCGCCGACGTACTGTCCGAAGATGTGACCGACCGACCGGCCGTCGTGACGGACGCTCATCGTGAGGACCGCGAAGTCGTTCATCGCCCCGTAGACGATGGTTCCGACGACGATCCAGGCGAGCGCAGGCGCCCAGCCCCACGCGAGCGCGGCGGTAATCGGTCCGATGATCGGGGCACCGCCGGCGACGCTCGAGAAGTGGTGGCCGAATAGCTCGAGCTTCCGCGAGGGGACGTAATCGACGCCATCATACCGATCGTGCGCGGGCGTCGGCCTGTCCTCGTCGAGGTCGAACATGCGGCTCATGTACCGCCCGTAGGTCAGGTACGCGACGGTGAAGATCAACGCGACGCCGCCGACGACCGTCAGGAGGCTAACCATGTGTCGGTGTAAGGAGTGATAATCGGGTTACTGTCGTACCGCAAGCAAATTGACCTCCGCCCTCGTGAGGACTGTCGTAGTCTCTTACCGGTGATGACGTCCGACGGGGTAGCGGTCACCGGCACATAGCTACGACAGTCTGTATCAATCGGCGGATTCCGACTGGGCTTCGATGACGTCCTCGGTCGTCTCGATCTCCGCGTCCTCCTCGACGAAGCCGTGTTCGCGCATCCACTCGGCGGTCCGTTCGACCCGCTTGGAGTCGGGCTCACGGACCGGCAGGAAGTTCCGTAGCTCGAACTCCTCGCGGAGCCGATCGAAGTCGACGTCCTCGAAGGTATCGAGGTTCTCATCGGCGGCCTCTTCGAGCATATCGACATACCTGTCGCGGTACACCTCGAGGTCGTCGTTGATTTCCTCGACGGCTCGGTTGAGCGCGGTCCGGAACTTCGCAGCGGTTTCGGGGTCGACGTCCTCCTTCGTCGTGATCGCCGCCCGGCACGGCCCGACGTATACTTCCGATAGTTCGTCGTCGTAGCGGCCGAGCGTGACGTACGGCTCGAGGACGCCGATGGCGTCGACCTCGCCCTCCTTGACGGCCTCGAAGCGTTCCTCCGCAGACCCGACGTGCTCGAGGACGATTTCCTCCTCATCGAATCCGTTGCCCTCCAGGATCTCCGGGAGCGAGTAGAAGGAGGTCGCGTACTCGTTGATCCCGATCGAGCGTCCGCGTACGTCTTCGATGTCCTCGATGTCGGAGTCGGCCCGCGCGAAGATGACGCGGTCCCACTCACTGTAAGAGCCGATGATCTCGCGGTCGGTCTCCGCGGCTGCGTCGACAGCGTTCCACTCGCAGACGCCATGCGTCCCGCCCTGTTCGTCAAGATCATCCCACCAGTCAGACTCGAACGCGTTGTCGCCGTCGTCGAAGTCCTGTGTCCCCGGAGCGAAGTACGACAGGTCGGGATCGATGCCCTCCGCTTCGAAGTAGCTGTTCTCCTCGGCGACCTCCTGGACGAGACGCCAGGTGAAGTACTCGTGTGCGACGTTCAGATCTGCCATAGCGTTCCCTCGTTGAGCCCCTAGCGGGTTAATAAATTCCAATGTAGCGATAATCCCCACGATCTCGGAGGCAATTCACCAGTATTCTCGACAAATGCTTGAAAATCTTGGATATGACAAGCGAAAGGTTCAGAAGCAGATAAGAATTCCCAATCCGTACGTGTTTAGCGCGGTCCTCTCGTAGATGCCTCTGCACGTGATTCTGGTTGCTCTCCTCCGAGTATCGACGTCAGTTGATCCGGTGG
>NZ_AOMC01000115.1 GCF_000336695.1 Halococcus morrhuae DSM 1307 | reverse complement strand
CAGAATCTGATTTCCCTGTCGATGTTTCTTGGACAGGCTCCTGTGGAGAATGTATATCATGTCGCCCAGACCTCCCCCCGTCACAATCACCCTGACCGCTCAAGATCGTCTCGATCTTGAAGCGGTCATACGCAAAGCAACCAGCCCACAACGGGATGTGTTCCGTGCGCGTATTGTTCTCCTCGCAGCTGCGGGAGCCACTAATACTGAAATCGCGGAGGAACTCGCCTGCACGAGGAAAACCGTCCGCAAGTGGCGCGGACGCTTTGCTGAGGCTGGCCGGGCCGGGCTCGCGGACGCGCCCCGATCCGGCCGACCACCCATCTACGATGATACCGTCCGTGCGCACATCACCGCTCTCGCGTGTGAACTCCCGGTCAAACACGATCTTCCCCTCTCCCGATTGAGCATCACCGATATTCACATGGTCGCTGTTTCTGAGATCGATCTCTGTCCCTCACCATCAACGATCGCCGCCTGGCTCAAGCACGCGGCGATCAAACCGTGGACGTGGACCTCGTGGAAGACACCACGAGATCCGGAGTTTGCCCAGAAAGCTGCGCCTGTCCTCGATCTGTACAACGGAACGTGGAACGGCGAAGATCTAACTGACGGAGACGTAGTCATCTGTGCCGACGAAAAGACAGCGATCAAAGCCCGGTCCCGGCACCGCAGTCCGCCGGGACCGGGCACACCGTTGCACGTCGAGCATGAATACGATCGCCACGGTGGCTGTACGTATCAAGCGGCTCTCATCGTCGGTACAGGAGAAGTCTATGGACGGTGTGTGACACGGAACACCCGAGCGAATTTCGAGCGACTCGTCGAAGACGTGATGAACCACCCGATCTGCCGTCGAGCAGATCGGGTGTTCTGGATCCTCGACAACGGGACTGCGCATCACCCAAACACGTTCACTGGCTGGCTGAAAAAGCAGTATGACAACGTCGAAGGAGTGCATCTGCCGAAGGGAGCCTCGTGGCTGAATCAGATTGAACTCTACTTCTCAGTACTAACTCGGAAAGCGTTGACTGGTGGGAGCTTCGAGTCGATCGTGGAATTGATGCACCAGATCGCGGGATTCGAAGTGCTCTGGAACGCGGTTCCAGAGCCATTCGAGTGGACCTACACGACAGGTGATTTGGAGCGGTTGCTTGCGAAGCTGCCAGCAATAGCGTAAAGCTCGCTGGAAGCGTCTGAGTAGTATGGTCCCGATTCCAGAGCCAGTTCGCCGGACGCTCACCGATCGCCTTGAGACCCACGCGCGCACCGCGTGAGGTGAGCGGTGCGCGCGTGTAGACGTTCGCTTCCGCGGCGACTATGTCTACATCGACGCCTTCGAGAGGAATCCATGGATTCGGCCTGATGCATCCGAAGAAGAGCAAGAACGGATCCAACAGACACCGATGAAANATGAAACTCTGCCGTCTAACGTGGATGGGTGATATTGATTCATGGGAATTCGCCTTCTACAAATACAGTGACGAGCGGTACGAGCCGTCGATTTCCCTCGACGGCTCGTTCGGTGGATCTCCAGAAGCCTGCTTCGACACCGCTGCGCAAGTCTACCTCCGGTAGCGGTGGTCACACGGGGCCTGCTACTGGGTACGGATTTACTGGATGGTCCACTGAGGCGTTCGAGCGGTTGGTGCCATCGCCAACGACGGGCGGTGGCGACCTGCTCGCAACCGAGGTGACCGTCGATGGATGACCGACGAAATCTTCACCGGACAGCACAGTAATCTCCCTTCACACATTCAGTCAAATAGACTGTCTCTCTGTCTCTATTGTCATCAGGTATCTGGGAAATCGTGGCGTTCGATCGGAAGGCCGAGTTCTTCGATAGCTGCTTCGAGGTGTTCTTCCTTGGCGTACTCTGCACCCGCCTCGACGCGCTTTTGCTGGGCGAGCGCGAGTGCTTCGCCACGCTTGTCCTCGGGGATCTCGAACTTATCGGCGGCGATTTCGATAGTAAGCCCGTTGTGGTCGTACGTGTATATCGATTTGAAGATGCCACGGTCGACCACACTGTATCGATGATCGTGTTCTTCGAGTGCCTCGCTGATCTCGGCGAGACGGTCAGGTTCGTACCGGAATGCGATGTGATGAACCGCACCGATGCCCGGTCGTTGCGGGCCTTGATGCGACTGGCGGCCTTCCTTGACGAAAAACGAGAGCATACGGCCGTCACCTGTATCGAAAAACAGGTGGGTCACCTCGGGCTGATCGAGGTTCGGCTGGCGTAGCACGAGCGGCATTCCGAGGACATCACGATAGAACCCGAC
>NZ_AOMC01000114.1 GCF_000336695.1 Halococcus morrhuae DSM 1307 | reverse complement strand
ATTCCCGGCCGCGATACGTATCAGCTAACTAGCTGTAACGGTCTTGTCTTCCCTCTCAACAACACCAGACTTGGTAGGGTCGGTGGTTTTCATCACCCTCGCCGCGACAGGGCTCTCAGTCCCGGAAAGGCAGATTCTCGCCCGCCGGGTTGGCTATCGCCGGGATCACTGGACCGATGATTTAGGATGAACGAACCCCTGATTCGGTCATGCGCATCCACTGGCACCGCCGCGATCTCCGGACGGCCGACAACCGCGCGCTCGCGGCGGCCGCCGGGGACGGCCCCGTCCTCCCCGTTTTCGTCTTCGATCCGGACGTGCTTCAGTACGCGAGCCCGCCACGGGTGGCGTTCCTGCTCGCGGCGCTCGACTCCCTCCAGGAGTCCTACCGCGAGCGGGGCAGCGATCTCTACACCGCCGAGGGCGACCCCGCCGAGGTGCTCCCCGGGATCGCCGACGAACACGGTGTCGACGAACTGTTCTGGAACCACGACTACACGGGTCTCTCCCAGGAGCGCGACGAGCGCGTTCGCGCGGCGCTCGACGACGCGGGCATCGCTCACGAGGCGTTCCACGACGCCCTCCACCACGAGCCGGGCACCATCACGACCAACGACGGCGATCCCTACTCGGTGTTCTCCTATTTCGGCGACAAGTGGCTCGACCGCGAGAAGGCGGAGCCGTACCCGGATCCCGATGGGAACGCACTCGCCGACATCGACCGCGAATCGCTGCCCACGATCCACGAGCTCGGTTTCGACGAACCGAGTGCGAACATCCCGGATGCGAGCACCGAAGCGGCCCGCGACCGTCTCGACACGTTCTGTGACGACGGGATAACCGAATACGACGAGGGGCGCGAGTACCCCGCCGACGAGGGCACGTCCCGCCTCTCGCAGGACCGCAACTACGGCACGATCGGCGTCCGGGAGGTCACGGAACGGGTCGACGAAGCCAGGGAGGCCGCCGACGAGGACGAGCGCGACGGGATCGACGCCTACCGCCGGGAGTTGGCCTTCGGCGAGTTCTTCGCGCACGTCCTGTTCTACAACCCCGAACTCGTCGTCGAGAACTACAAGAGCTACGAGAACCCGATCGACTGGCGCGATGACGACGGGGAGCTCCGGGCCTGGAAGGAGGGGACGACCGGCTATCCGATCGTCGACGCCGGCATGCGCCAGCTCCGCGAGGAGGCGTACATGCACAACCGCGTGCGGATGATCGTCGCCTCGTTTCTGACGAAGGACCTCATGCTCGACTGGCGGGAGGGATATACCCACTTCCGCGAGCGCCTCGTCGACCACGACACCGCCAACGACAACGGCAACTGGCAGTGGGCGGCCTCAACGGGGACGGACGCCCAGCCCTACTTCCGGGTGTTCAACCCGATGACGCAGGGCGAGAAGTACGATCCCGACGCCGACTACATCAAAACCTACGTCCCGGAGCTCGACGATGCCGACCCGGAGACGATTCACTCCTGGAACGAACTGGACGACGAGGAACGTGAATCGGCCGCGCCCGACTACCCGGCACCGATCTGTGAGCACGGCGAGCGCCGCGAGGAGGCGATCGCGATGTTCGAGCGCGCCCGCGGCGAGGGGTAGTCAGAGCACCTGCGCGAAGAGGATGGCGACGAGCACCAGCGCGTAGCCGGGGACGAGATACTGGAGCGCGCGGTTCGGGAGCGTTCGGACGGTGTAAGGTGCGAGGATCGCCGCGAGGAACCCACCGGCGAACACCGAGGGTAGCAACATGAGGTCTGTCTCTTATACACATCTC
>NZ_AOMC01000113.1:1222-34847 GCF_000336695.1 Halococcus morrhuae DSM 1307 | reverse complement strand
CCTCGCGCCATCAGAGATGTGTATAAGAGACAGGAGCCGACGTACTTCTGGACGATCGTGACCGAGGCGATCAGCAGCACGACGACGCCGACGTAGCTCTTGATGTACACGTCGGGGATCGAGAACTGGAAATAGGTCAGAACGACAGAGACGACGACCGCGAGCACGCCGACGCCGACGATGATCCCGAGTACGCGCGTCGCCTCGACCGCCGAATCGTTGTCGAGGCCGAACTCGACGTTCTGGAACTCGTTGTGGAAGAGCCCGGAGACGATGCCGGTCGCCGCCTCCGAGAGGAGGAGCACGGGCGTCACCGCGAGCGGGTCGTAGCCGAGAACGAACAGGAGCGCGCCGATCGTCGCGCCGAACCCCATCCCCGAGGCCGAATCCAGCGTCTCGAAGACGAACGCCGAGACGACGATGACCGGGACGAACAGACCGACCGAGTCGGCCGATTCGGGCGTGAATCGCGGGACGACGAACGCGGTGAGGGCCCAGAGCGATATCGCGTACACGACCAGCGCGATCCCGATGCGTCGCCAGTTGGCCCGGTCGAGTCGGAGGCGATCGCCGAGCGGGAGTGTGTCGAGCTCCCGTGCGAGCGCGCCGATCCGTCCGAACCAGGTTGTTCGTCAGACATTGGTTATCGATCGGTTTTCGATCGATGAAGGAAATACGATCGCCTCCAACAGTATTTGCATCCATCTATGACGCTGCCGGCGGCCGATTCGTGCCTATTGGTACCAGCCGCCCCTCAACATTTAACAGAGGTCCACCCGTGTCATAGCGTGGAGGAGAGACCAATGTCCGAACGATCCAATCCGGAGCTTCCACCGCTCCCATACGACTACGACGCCCTCGAACCGCATATCTCCGAGCAGGTGCTCAACTGGCATCACGATACCCACCATCAGGGGTACGTCAACGGTCTCGACAGCGCCGAAGAGACCCTCGCGGAGAACCGCGAGTCCGGCGACTACTCCTCGACGGGTGGCGCGCTCGGCGACGTGACCCACAACGGTAGTGGACACTATCTCCACACCATGTTCTGGGAGAACATGAGTCCGAACGGCGGCGGCGAACCCTCCGGGGATCTCGCCGACCGCATCGAGGAGGACTTCGGCTCCTACGAGGGCTGGAAGGGCGAGTTCGAGGCCGCCGCGTCGGCTGCCTCGGGCTGGGCGCTCCTGATCTACGACCCGGTTGCCGACCAGTTGCGTAACGTAGCCGTCGACAACCACGACGAGGGCGCGCTCTGGGGCGCTCATCCCGTGCTCGCGCTCGACGTCTGGGAACACTCGTACTACTACGACTACGGTCCCGACCGCGGTAGCTTCATCGACGCCTTCTTCGAGGTCGTCGACTGGGACGCTGCCGAGGACAACTACCAGAAGACCGTATCGAACCACGAGTAAACCCCCTCAGTTCACGATTTTTTTGACGTCCACCCGATAGTCACAACGCTCGCTCGACAGCGGCGCGAGTCGGCGAAACGTTATCCGAGCCCTCGATGAACAGCGAGCATGGCCGCATTCCTCACCCCACCACCTGTCGAGCGAGGTGATCGCGTTGCGGTCGTCGCACCGGCATCGAACGCGCCCGCATCCGCCCGATTCGTCTACGAACTCGGGCTCGAACGGATGAGCGGGACGTTCGATCTCGAACCGATCGAGTACCCGACCGCGACCGCCGATCCGGAGTGGCTCGCGGACAATCCCGAAGCGCGCGCCGAGGACGTGATGGACGCCTTCCGCGATCCGGACGTCTCGGCCGTCATCGCCAACATCGGCGGTCACGACCAGATCACGATACTTCCGTATCTCGACGGCGACGTGCTTCGCGAGCACCCGACGCGGTTCTACGGCTACTCGGACAACACGAATCTGGCCCTGTTTCTCTGGAATCAGGGGATCGTCTCGTACTACGGCGGCTCGACGCTGCTCGAATACGCGATGGACGGCGAACTGTTCGACTACACCGAAGAGTATCTCCAACGCGCGCTCTTCGAGAAGTCGATCGGCGAGTGGGAAGAGGCCGACGAGTTCACGGACGAGGCCGGCGACTGGGAGGACCCCGAATCGATCGAGACGACGCGCGAGATCGAGCGGTCCGACGGCCGAACCTGGCGTGGCGGCGACGAGACAGTCTCCGGTCGGATTTGGGGCGGCTGCTACGAAGTCCTCGTCGAGCAGTTCCTCGCCGACCGCTACGTGCCCGACCCCGACGCGCTGAACGGCGCTGTTCTCGCACTGGAGACGAGCGAGATGATCCCCGATCCAGCCGTCGTCGGAGCGAACCTCCGGGCGCTCGGCGAGCGCGGGTTGCTCGAACGATTCGACGGCGTTCTCGTCGGGCGCGCCGCCGCGCGTTCACATACCGAGAAACACCCACGGGAGTGGCGAGTGGAGTACCGAGAGCGCCAGCGCGACGCGATCACGGATGTCCTCGAAACCTACAACCCGGACGCGCCGGTCGTCTTCGATTGCGAGTTCGGGCACACGTATCCGACCTGTCCTGTTCCAATCGGCGGCCGAGTCGAGATCGATCCGACGGACGAATCGATCCGACTACTCTGAGGCCGACGACGTTCGTCAGTTCTCGAAGAACGCGCTGGCGACCAGCAGCGGGAAGACGAGCGTCGCCTCGGCCTGGATCTGGGTGTAGTTGCGCTCGTCGGCCTTGATCTTCCCCCAGGAGACGGCCTCGGTCGGTGGCGCGCCCGACAGCGAACCGTCGCCCTCCATCCCCGTCGAGATGTAGATCGCGTAGTCCGCCCCGCCACGGAAGAGGTTCGTCATGATCGCGTGGTGTTTGGGCACGCCGTCGCCCACGGCAATGAGGCCCGTCGTGTCGGCGTCCATCCCGCCCTCGATGAGTGTCTCGTAGTCGTCGAGCAGCGCGATGTCGACGTCGGGATCGTAGCTCTGGCGGTAGTAGTAGAGGAAGTTGCCGACCTCGGCGTCGGTGAGCGCCGGACAGTAGACGGGAACGTCGTTGTCGCTGGCCTGTTTGAGAACCGAGTTCTCGTCGTCGAGGGTAGCCCCGAGTTCGCGGGCGAACGCCGTCGGCGTCCGGATTTTCTCCTCGGCGAAGAAATCGTCGAAGAAGTCGTAGAGATACTCTTCGAGCCAGACGTACCGGTTCGAGGGGACGAAGATGTTGCCGAGCCGGTTGATGCCCTGCTCGCGCAGCGCCGCCTCGTCGGCGTTCCACGACCCCATTTTGAACGGTTTCTGGGTCTTGATGACGTCCTCGGTCAGCGCGCCCGACGTGGTGATGAGTACGTCGACGTAGCCCTCGCGGACGAGCGCTGCGACGACCTCGCGCAGCCCCGAGGAGACGATGTTCGAGGTGCAGGTGAGGTAGGTCGTCGCGTCGGCCTCCTGCATTCGTTCGGCGATATCGATGGCCTCGGCGAGCGCCGTCGCCTGGAACCCCGTCGTCGCGTAGCTCGCGAGCAGCTCCTGGAAATCCACGCCGTCGCGGAATTCGTAGCCGTGCACGTCGGGCGTGTCGAGCGTCTCGTCGCTGCCCGGCACGACGTTCTCGTGTGAGTCGTCGTCCATACGTCGAGAGGGGCACGAGCGCGTTTGAATCGCTCGGGATCGTCTCGTGTGCCGCTCGATTACTCCCGCAAAACGTCGGCGAGAACCGCCCGATAGGTGTCGGCAACCCGTTCGTAGTCGAAGCGGCTGGCGTATTCGCGGAACGCCTCGTCATTCCCGCGCTCGCCGGCGTGCTCGATCGCAGCGGCGATATCCGGGGGACGAGGCTCACAGAACTCGGCGTACTCGCCGAATCGTGCTTCGGCGCGGCCGCGTGCCTGCACCACCGACAGCCCCGCCGCGGCGTATTCGAGGACCTTCAGCGTGTGCGGGTCGTCGACCAGCGAGACGCCGACGTCGGCGGCGTGGAGATAGCCCGGGATCGACCTGTGGGGCACCGTTCCGAAAAAGACGACGTTCTCGCGTTCGCCAGCAACGCGCTCGACGGCCGACGCGAGCGATCCCGTCCCGAGCACGACCAGCATCCAGTCGTCGAGATGATCCATTGCTGCGAGCAGTTCCTCGACGTGATAGATCGGTTCGAGACCGCCGACGTAGATCGCCAGCCGTTCGTCGGCATCGACGCCCGCCTCGCGGAGTCGATCGCGGGCGGCCGCGACGATCCCGGGATCGGGGTTCGCGAAGCGCTCGTAGCTCACCCCGAGATCGGTTTTCGTCGTTTCGCGGGCGTAGCGTGAGACCCGCCTTCGCTCCTCGTCGTAGACGTAGAGGGTGTGGTCAGCTAATCGGAAGGCGAGGTTCTCCGCGGCTCGCACCGCGAGCGAGAGCGGTCTTCCGTGTGTGTCGGCGAACTGTCGGATGGGGTCGATGTGATCGACGACGAACGGCGTCCCCAGGGATTTCAGCAGCGCGCCCGCGAACGCACCGGAGCGGGTCGTGCCGAGAACCGCGTCATACTCCTCGCGCTCACGCAACGACTGGAACACCGTTCGTGGCGTCGTGCCCCGAAGCGTCACGTCGAACCCATTGGCTTCGAGTCGGTCGGCGATGCGCCGGCGACCGACGCTGATGTTCGCGGGCTTGTCGGGCGTGAGCCAGAGCACCCGCGGGCCGTCGCGCTCGCTCGTCCCGTCCTCACTCATCGCTCGAACTCGTCGGGCGGGCTGAGGATACCGTAACAGTAGCCGAGTCCAACCAGAATCGTGAACGCTACGAGCGAAACTAGCTGGAGCAGCTTCCCTCTGGTCGGTTCGTGGAACAGTTCCCGGAGCCGATGGGGAAGGAAGTCGGTGAGCAGTCGGCCGAGAAAGGCGCTCTCTTCGCCGGTCGAATCGGGAACGAGTTCCTCCATCGCGCGCTTGGAGTAGCCCTGCCAGAACGCGCGGTCGGCGAGCCAGCGCGGTTTCGTCCGGTAGTCGAAGACCTTGTGCGCGACCTCGGCGGCCGGCACGTAGTGGACGCCCTCGCCGTACTCCTCGCTGAGTCGGGCACAGAGTTCGGTTTCACCACCCTGAAGATTCTTGTCACCTTTTCGGCCGCCGATCGCGGGGTCGAACCCGCCGAGATCCGTGAACGCCTCGCGGCGAAAGGAGATGTTCGAACCGAACGTGTTCCTGACCTCACCCTCGCTCTCCTCGTCGCCACCCGGCCCGAATCCGCGGTGGGTGACGCCGACGAGCCAGTAGAACTCCGCGGGGAGGAAGGACGGCTTGCCGGCGATCCACTCTGGCACCATCCGTCCGCCGACCGCGAGCGCGTCTTCTCGCTCGTAGACCGCGACGAGCCGCTCGATCCAGGCCGGATGGGCGCGCGCGTCGTCGTCGAGGAAGGCGACGATATCACCAGTGGCGAGCTTCGCGCCAGTGTTCCGGCTTTCGAGCAGGCCGCGGTTCTCGTCGTTGAGATGAATCAGAACGTCGTCGTGGCTTCCATAGGTCTCGCGGACGCGCTCTGCGAGCGCCGGCGTGCCGTCGACGACGACCACGAGTTCGGTCGGATGGCTCTGGGCGAGCACGCTGTCGGCCGCGTCGCGAAAGCGTCCGAACGACGCCTCGTCGTAGGTGCAGAGCACGACTGAGACCCGCATGTCGCCCTCTGTGGGGGGTCGGCGGATAGCTGTTTCCGTTCGTCGTCACGCCCCTCAGTCCCTCGTACGGCGTTTCACAAGCCTTATGCGCGCTTTGTGACTGGATACGGCCAATGAGTCAACGCAGGGAGCAGCTCGCCGAACGGCTCCCGGATTTCGGGCCGCTGCTCGACCGGGTCGAAGGGATATATCATATCCCTCTGCTGCTCGCGCTCGCCGGGTTCATGCTCTGGATCCGCGTTCGCAACTGGCGGAACTTCCTCGTCGGCGGGCAGGTCTACTTCAGCGGCAACGACGCGTGGTATCACCTCCGGCAGGTCCGCTACGTCGTCAGACACTGGCCAGAGACGATGCCGTTCGACCCGTGGACGAGCTTTCCGACCGGGACGAGCGTCGGCCAGTTCGGCACGCTCTACGACCAGCTCGTCGCCACCGTCGCGCTGATCGTCGGCGGTGGCAGCCCCTCGGAGGGAACGACGGCGCTCGTCTTGCTGTTCGCACCGGCCGTCATCGGGACACTCGTCGCGATTCCTACCTACTATCTCGGCAAGCGCTTCGGCGGCCGGTTCGGCGGGGTCATCGGCGTCGCGATCCTCGCGCTCTCACCGAGCACGTTTCTCAGTCGCTCCGTCGCGGGCTTTTCGGATCACCACGCCGCCGAGGTGCTCTTCCAGGTGCTCGCGGTCGCGGCGATCGTCATTGCGCTCGCGGTCGCCGAGCGCGAGAAACCAGTCTACGAGCAGTTCGTCGAGCGCGATCTCGCGAACCTTCGCCGGCCGCTCGGCTGGGGCGTTCTCGCCGGCATCGCCATCGTGCTCTACGTCTGGGCGTGGCCGCCCGGCCTCCTGCTCGTCGGCATCTTCGGCATCTTCCTGCTCGTCGTGCTCCCGATCGAGTATCTCCGCGGCGAGAGCCCCGAACACGTCGCCATCGTCAGCGCGGTCGCGCTCACGGTTGCGGGCATCGGCTTCCTGATCTCGTTCAACACCGTCGAGGTGAGCGTGACGAACTTCTCGCTGCTCCATCCGACGATGGCCTTCGCGGGCGCGATCGGCTGTGTGTTCATGTCGTGGCTCGCACGCAAACTCGAAGCGCGCGACCTGCCGCGGCTCTACTACCCCGGCGTGATCCTCGGTCTCTTCGTGCTCGGCGCGCTCGTGATGGCGATCGCCCTGCCCGATCTGTTCTCGTTTTTCGTCAGCCAGCTCGAACGCGTCGTCGGCTTCGGGTCGAGTGCGACCTCGCTGACGGTCGGCGAGGCGATCCCGCCGCGCAACCCCGGACAGTTCCTCCTCGGCTCCTATCGGCTGGCGCTGGTGACGGCGATCGCCGGCGCGGCGGTGATGATCCTTCGGCTCGCCCTCGGGCGCAGCCGCGAGCGCGCTGGCATCCTGTTCGTCCTCATCTGGGCCGTGCTCATGACCGCCGCGACGCTGACCCAGCAGCGGTTCAACTACTATCTCATCGTTCCCGTCGCCGTTCTCAATGCGTACTTCGTCGGACAGGTGCTGCAGTACGTCGGGTCGACGGACGCGCGCTCCAATCTCCGCAACCTGGAGGCCTACCAAGTGCTCTCGGTGCTCGCGGTCGTTCTCCTCATCACCGCGCCGCTCGCCATCGGTGGCAGCGCGAGCGCGACGGCCGCCGGGGACTACGCCGACCAGCAATCCGGCGTCGGTCAGAGCATCACCGGCTGGGACAGCAGCCTCGACTGGCTGGCGAACAACACGCCCGCCGAGGGGACCTACGGCGGCGGCAACGAGTCGATGGACTACTACGGGCAGTACGACAGAACGGACGACTTCGACTATCCCGACGGGGCCTACGGCGTGCTCTCGTGGTGGGACTACGGCCACTGGATCACGACGCTCGGCGAGCGGATCCCGACGGCCAACCCCTTCCAGCAGAACGCCGGGCAGGCCGCGAACTTCCTGCTCGCGCCCAACGCCTCGCGCGCGAACGAGATCGCACGCACCAAGGACGGTCAGGGCGTGCGCTACGTGATGGTCAATTGGAAGCAGGCCGATCCGGCCGGCGCGGCGCTGTACAGCGTGCCGTTCACGTGGTACAACGACGGCCCGCTGTCGATCTACGACGATCTAACGCCGATCGCCAGCCAGTCGAGCGGTCAGCAACAACCCACGACGGCGTTCCTGGCCTACGAACAGCGCCACTACGAGACGATGCGCACGCGGCTGTACACCTACCACGGCAGCGCGGTCGAGCAGAAACCCGTCGTGCTCGACTACGAGAGCCCACAGCGGCTGTCGAACGGGAGCCTCCGGAGCGCGTTCACCCCGTCGGGCAACGAGAGCGCTGTCAAGCGCTTCGACAACATGTCCGCCGCACGCCAGTTCGTCGAGGAGGACGGCACCGCCCGGATCGGTGGCGTCGGCAGCTATCCCCAGGAACGCGTGCCGGCGCTCGAACAGTACCGATTGGTCCACGCGAGCCAGGAGAACGCCATCGGCAGCGCGGGTGGTCCGGGACCGCTCTACCGGAGCGCGCTCCAGCGCCTCCAGACGACCGGCCTGAACGCCACCGAACTGTTCGAGACCCCGACGAACTGGGTCAAGACGTTCGAGCGCGTCGACGGGGCGACCGTCGAGGGACAGGGACCGCCGAACAGCACGGTCGAAGCGACCGTCGAGATGCGAATGCCGACCACGAATGACACGACGTTCAACTACACACAGCAGGCCGAGACAAACGCACAGGGTGAGTTCACCATGACGCTGCCGTACTCGACGACCGGCTACGAGCAGTGGGGCACCGAGAAGGGCGCGACGAACGTCTCGGTGCAGGCGACCGGCCCGTACAGCTTCCGGACGCCTGTGACGAGCACTGACGGGAACGCCAGCCGGTGGACGGCGACCGCCGACGTGCCCGAAGGCGCGGTCATCGGCCGCACGAACGGGACCGTCTCGGTCGATCTCAGCGAGACGTCGGTCTCGGCACCGGCGAGCGCGAACGATTCGGCCGGCAACGCGACGGCCGGAAACGCCTCGGGAGGCAACGCAGCAGCCGGCAACGCTTCGGCATCGACGAACGCCTCGTCGGGAGCGACGAACATCTCGACGACCACGAACGGCTCGGCAAGCGCGCTGGCGGCTCCCGAGGCCGGTGTGCCGACTCGGACACGAGTGGGGATAGACGGATGAACGCCGGGCGCGAGCTGCTCACGGTCTACCTGAAGGGGATCTTCATGGGTGCCGCCGACGCGGTGCCCGGGGTCTCCGGCGGGACGATCGCGCTCATCACCGGCATCTACGAACGGCTCATCCAGGCCATCACGAGCCTCGACCCGCGCGCGTTGCGCCATCTCCCGCGACTCCACCGCCGACGCGGCCGCGCCGAGTTCCGGGCGGCGCTCGTCGCGATGGACATCCCCTTCCTGCTCGCGCTCGGACTGGGGATCGTCACCGCCATCGTGAGCGTCGCGCGCCTCGTCCATATCGCCCAGCGAGCCTATCCCGGCCCGCTGTTCGCGTTCTTCTTCGGGCTGATCGCCGCGAGCGCGATCGTTCTCGCCGATCACGTGTCGCTCGATACCACTCGCCGGATCGCGGTCGCAGTCGGCGGGTTCGTGTTCGCCTTTCTCGTTTCCGGCGAAGTGAGCAGCGCCGTGCCGAACTCGCCGCTGTTCGTCTTCGTCGCGGGCGCGATCGCGATCGCGGGGATGATCCTCCCCGGTGTCTCCGGCGCGTTCTTCCTGCTGTTGCTCGGCCAGTACACCTACCTGACCGAGACGCTCACGGAGTTCACGAACGCGCTCGCCGCGCTGGCCACCGGCGGGAGCGTCGCGGCGCTCGTCGAACCCGGGATCGTCGTCGTCGCGTTCGGCATCGGAGCCCTGATCGGACTGTTCTCGATCGCCTACGCCATTCGATGGGCGCTCGCGAACTACCGCGAGGCCACCCTCACCTTCCTGGTGAGCCTGATGGTCGGCGCGCTCAGGCTGCCCGCGATAAAGGTACTGAACAACACCCCGGATACGACGCCGATGGCAGTCGGCAGCGTCCTCGCGGTCGCGATCGCCGGCGGCGCGCTCGTCGTACTCGTCGATCGGTTCACCGAGGACATCGAGTTCGCCTAGGGTATTAGCTCGCCGGCAGTTGCAGGCAGAACCCCGACGATGCTGTCGTGTGTCTGAAACGAGTGGAGGGGATGGAAATGAGTCCACTGCCAGAGGACGTGCAGCTGCCGTCCGGTTGGGTCTGCAAGCGCATCGATGCGGACGAACTCGTCTTCGCACACGGCACGGGCGGGCTGGAGGTCGAGGCAACGTGTGTCGACGGAGCACAACCGCTCCCGTTCGAGCTGACGCAGTGTTGGGAGGTCACCTGTCGTCTGCGTGCACGGGAGTCAGCGAGTGAGTGCTCGATCGGACGAGTGACGACGCGCGCGGCGGCCGTCGAGGCGCTGCAGTCGTGCATGGAGCAGGCGAACCGCCTCGTTCGACGGGACGGGTCGACCGACACGCTCACCCCGGGTGCCATCGCCGGCGAGATCGACCTCCGGGGTGAGATCCCGTCGGCGACATCGGGCCGTGACACGACCCACCGAACGACGCTGCGACACTGACGAAACCGACGGACAACACCTATTACCGGCCGGGGGCAACCCCCGGCGATGAAGAACGTCGACGACCTCATCGAGAGCGCGAACGAGCTGGCGGGCCAGGGTCTCTCGAACGGCGAAATCGCCGACGAGCTGAACGTCTCCCGCGAGACGGCGAGCTGGCTGGTCGACCGCGGTGAGGGGAGCGACACGACCACCCGGGAGTCGTCGGACGCGCTCGAAGACATCCACGTCGACTGGAGCGCGCTCGGGCGCGACAGCACCCGTCTCGCCGACGTCGGTCACGCGATGGCCGATCTCCTCGGGGGCGAGGACGTCGATCTCGTCGTCGGGATCGAGAAGGCCGGGACGCCGCTGGCGACGACCGTGGCGCTCGAACTCGACGCAGATCTCGCGGCGTACGCACCCCGGAAACACCAGTGGGAGGAGGGTGATATCGACGATCTGAGCGGGAGCTTCTCGCGGAATTTCGCCGAGATCCGTGGCCGGGACTGCTACGTGATCGACGACACCATCACCAGCGGCACGACGATGACCGAAACGATCGACGCCATCACCGAGGAGGGCGGCAGCCCGGTCGGCTGTGGCGTGCTGGTCGACAAGCGCGGCGTCGAGGAGCTGGAGGGCGTCCCCGTGAAGTCGCTACTCCAGGTCATCCGTGTGAGCCGCGAGGAATAGTCGTCGACGGATGCGCCGGCGTGGAACGGACGGGTCCACCGAACGGCGCAAGGCCGGACCGCGAGCGACACGCAAGGACGGCTCCGAGCGCTGGGTCGAAACCGTCTTCTTCGGTCTTGCGGAGGTCGTCACGTTCGGCTTCCCGACGCTACTGGCGCTGCTCGATGCGCCGTTCAACGCCGAGTTGAAGTTCGCTGCGCTGGTCGCCGTCACGACGCTTTCGCTCGCCATCGGGACGGCCCGCTGGAGCGAGTCGTTCGACTGGCCGCCGTTGAGCTACGGGACGGCTCTCGTTCGTATCGTCTACCACAGCCTGGCCATCGCGCTTGCAGCCGTCGGCGGCGCGGCGATCGACGTACTCGCCGGTTCCACGCTCGGATCGCTCGCGGTCGCGGCGCTCCTTTCGATCGGTGCCATCCGACTGTTCCCTCGGCTGATCGCCGCACTCGACCGACTGCCGCCGTGGTGGCAGTGGGGCCAGTAGTGGAGATCAGCCGTCCCCGTGAAGGACCACGATAGAAATATCGGCAGAACACAATATTCAAGTTCGAGTAAACCTTTCATACAGCTATGGATTGGCAGCACCGCAGAGATCGCACGAGAGCCGAGGAGAAAAACGATGAAGCCACATCGGGAACGAGCTGGTGGTTCGTCGCCGGCGCGGTTCCCGGCGCATAACCTGCTGACTTCCGCCACGAGTTTCCCGCTCTTCTCATTCAGAATCAGCGCGGAACGCAGCCACCGCTTCATGATCGGGCAGCGCGGCGATCGCCCCCTGTTCGGTCGTCGTTAGCGCGGCGACGGCGTCGGCGAACGCGAGCGTCTCGTCGAGCCGTTCGCCGTTCGCGAGTCCGTACAGCACTCCTGCGAGGAAAGCGTCACCCGCACCCGTCGTGTCGGTCGGCTCAACCGCGTAGCCGCCGTGCTCGTACTCGGCGGGTCCCCACGGCGCGCCCCCGTCGGCGACGACACGCGCACCGTCCGCTCCGCGAGTCGAGACGACGGTGTGTGGCCCGGCATCGAGCAGTGCGTCGGGCGGTTCGTCGGCGAAGCGCGTGCCCGCGAGGTCTTCCTCGGAGACCTTGCAGACGTCGGTGAGCGCGAGCGCGTCGCCGAGCACCCGCTCGTAGGTCGCCGTATCGGCCCAGAGCTCCGGTCGCCTGTTCGGATCGAGGACGATCGTACAGCCGTGCTCGCGCGCACGCTCGGTGAAGTCGAGCAGCCGCGAGCGTGCGGGCTCGCTCGCGAGCGCGACGCCGCCCAGAACGACCCACGAAACCGTCACAAGCGCGTCGTCATCCACCACGCCAGGGTCGATGTGCTGATCGGCGGTCGCGGTGCGATAGAAGGAGAAACTCCGGTCAGCGTCGGCGTCGTGGGCGACGAACGCGAGCGTCGTCCGATGCTCTTGGTCACGGGTGAGAAATCGGTCGGTGATCCCTTCGGTGGCGAGCGTATCAGCGAGGAACTCGCCGAAGGCGTCGGTCGAGAGGTTCGAGAGGAACCACGGCCACTCGCCGAGGCGTGCAAGCGCGATGGCGACATTTGCCGGTGCGCCGCCCGCCCGCCGGCTGAACCCCTCGACGTCTTGGAGCGGCCCTGATTGATCGGGCAGGAAATCGACGAGCGCCTCGCCAGCGACGAGGATATCGGGATCGGGCATACCTGATCGTGTCGGCGGGAGCTATTTGAACATCGCCCACCATGTGCTTCGACCGCCCGTTCTGGATTTTCGGTATCGTTCGGGAGCGGCGCTCACTCCAAGTCCGCTCGGCTGAACGAGTGATAGCCAAGCGCCAGCGGAATCAGAATCCAGAGGGCGAGAACCACGAACCCGTACCAGTCGACCCAGAAACTCGTCTCCAGGTACGGAAACATCGTGATCGAACGGACATCCGGGATAACCGCGATCGTTGCGTGGGCGAACGCTGTCGACGGGTTCAGATACTTGAGCAGCGACACCCACGCCGGGAGCGCCCCCGGCTGCACCGCGTAGCCGACGAAGACGATCTGGAGCAGCGTCACGGCCGCATCCCACAGCAGCAGGAACGTCACGTACACCGTGGCTGCACCGGCGAGCGCCCGATATCTCGATTTCGTGCTCGCGGAGAACCCGATCGCGATCGAGATGCAGACCGCCGCGTAGAGCATCGAGAGCAGCGTGTATGCCACGAATTCGGTGAGCGCGAAGGAGTCGTACGAGAGCACGGCGATGAGGGCGGCACAGCCGTAGCCGATCGCGATCGCGACCGTCACGACCGCGGTCCGACCGACGAGTTTCCCGACGAACACTTCCCGTCGCGTGTTCGGCAGCCCGAGGAGGAGTTTGATGCTGCCGCTCGCACGCTCACTGGCGATCGCCCCGTAGCCGACGACGAGGCCGATCAGCGGGACGAAAAAGACCGACGGCTGTCGCATGCTGTTCAGCAGCGCCAGCGTGCTGCGATCGCCGGCGGCGGTTCGATAGAGGTTCGGGATCCACTGGATGGCCGCGAAGAAGACGCCGAAGGCCACGAACAGCACGACGAGTCCGGCGAACGTGTACGAACGACCGGCATCCAGGAATTCCTTCTTGGTGACGGCGACGACGCTCATTCTCCTGTCGTCGTTCCAACTTCTTATTAATGCTACCGATTCGATCGTTCGTCTTACTACCTCCTTTCTGAAATCGGCTCGATTCGCGCGGGTTCCACCGACTCGACGATCAGTCGAGATCGACGTCGATCCACTCGCCGGCGCGCGCGGACTCGTAGGCGGCTTCGGTGACGGCGGTGACGCGCAGCGCGTCGTGGACGGTTGCAGGCGGCGCGCTCCCTTCCTCGATGGCTGTGAGGAACGCTTCGGCCTTGTTCACCTGACCATCGTGGTCGATGTACGGCACGTGTTCGGTGTTCTCTGTATCGACGTCGGTGACGCTGCGGGGCTCCCACTGGCGACCGTCGAGCGAGACCGCGCCCTCGTCGTTCCAGAGGTGGATGTGCTCGCGAACGCAGGGGAGATCGCCCGAGACCGAGACGTTCGCGGTCGCGCCGTTCGCGAACTCGATCAATACTGTTGCCTCGCTGTCGACGCGCCGCTCGTCGTCGACGAACTCCATGCGCGAGAAGACGGCCGTCGGCTCCAGCCCCGAGGTCCAGAGCAGCCCGTCGAGCAGGTGGCTGCCCGTGTCGTAGAGCATGCCGCCGCCCGAGAGATCGGGGTCCGTCCGCCAGGTGTCGGTGAACTGAGGCAGCCAGTCCTGGGTGATCTCGGCGGTGATCCACGTCGGTTCGGAATCCGCGAACCGCTCGCGCGCGGAGATGAAGGCCGGGTTGAGGTGGCGCTGATAGCCGACCATCAGCGTTCGGGAACTCTCCACGACGCGCTCGGCGATCTCCTTCGCGTGGCCGAGATCGGTCGCCAGCGGCTTGTCACAGAAGACGTGGAGATCCGCGTCGAGCCCCGCCATGATCTGCTCGTAGTGGAGCGTGTGCGGCGTGCCGACGAGGATCGCGTCGAGCGCCGCGTCCGCGATCATCTCCTCGTAGTCCTCGTAGAGCGCTTCCGATGGGACCGAAAACCGCTCGGCGGCGGTCACGCGCCTGTCAGCGTCGATCTCGGTGATCGCCGCCACCGTCGATTTCGGATGGTGATGGAACTGGCCGCCGACGGTCGTCCCGATATACCCGGTGCCGATGAGTCCCACGCGGAGAGGCTGGTCGTTCGTCATCGTCGAAACAAACCGTGAGCCGCGGATAAGCGTACTGTCGCCGGCAGATCCGCCCGTTATTCGACGTCGACCCACTCGCCGCGCTCGTCGCTGCGCTCGATGGCACCGAGCACGCGCTGGACCTCGGAGGCCGTCGCGAACGACGGTTCGTAGGGTTCGCCGGCCGCGATCGCCGAGAGGAACTCGTAGTCCTCGTGGACGAACGTGTGCTCCCAGCCGAGGACGTGCCCCGGCGGCCACCAGTGCTCGACGTAGGGGTCGGATTCGTCGGTCACGAGGACGGTCTCGTAGCCCCTGTCGCCTTCCCGGAGCAGCTCCAGTTCGTTCAGCCGTTCGAGCGAAAATTTCAGACTGCCCTCCGAGCCGTGCACCGCGATGGTGTGATCGTTCTTGTGGCCGCTCGCCATCCGCGAAGCCTCGAAGGTGCCCATCGCGCCGCCCGCGAATTCGGCCTGTGCCGAGTAGGCGTCGTCGACGGTCACGGGACGGGTTTCATCGCTTCCGTCCACCGGTCGCTCCTCGATGAACGTCTCCAGGTGGCCGCTGACGCGCTCGATGTCGCCCGCCCGCTCGCCGACCAGGAAGCGCGCGAGATCGACCGTGTGAGCGCCGAGATCGCCGAGTGCCCCGCTGCCCGCGAGCTCTTCGTCCATGCGCCACGTCCACGGGTCCTCGGGATCGGTGCCCCAATCCTGGAGATATCGCCCGCGCACGTGACGGATCTCGCCGAGCTCGCCCGCGTCGATCAGGTTCTTCGCGTACTGGATGGCCGGCACGAATCGGTAGTTGAACGCACAGCCGGCGATCGCGTCGCTCTCGGCAGCCGCCTCAGCCATGCGCTCGGCGTCTTCCACCGTGGGCGCGAGCGGTTTCTCACAGAACACCGGCACGTCGGCGTCGAGTGCCGCGATCGACGGTTCGGGATGGAGGTGGTTCGGTCCGAGATTGTAGAAGACGTCCACCTCGTCGATGGCCGTCTCCCAGTCGGTTTCCGTGTTGGCGAAGCCGAACCGATCCGCGGCATCCGCCAGCGCGCCCTCGTCGCGCCCGACGAGCGTGTGGCGCTCGATGTCCGGTGCGTCGTCGAAGAACATCGGGAGGCGCGCGAAGGCGTTCGAGTGGGCCCTGCCCATGAACCGATAGCCGAGGACGCCGATTTGTAGTGCCATATCGGGCGTACAGTCGAGGGCATCTTAGGTTTCGGGGTCGAACCCCACGTGCTTCTATCCAACAGTATCAGTGCCAATCGGCGAGGAATTCGACGACGTCATCGAGCGACGGATACGCACGATCGACCCGTTCGACGGTTCGACGCACGTCCCGCGGAGCCATCCCTTCGTCGGCGATGAACACCCCGACGTGATCGGTCACGCCGGCGAAATCCTTTCGATCATAGGTCACGACGATCCGACCGGTGTCCCGGCCCGCAGCGAGCACCGCCCCATCGCTCGCGCCCTTTTCGAGAAGAGCACCGACCCGTTTCACGTCGTGGCCGGCCGAACCGAGCGCCGATACGTGTGCCGGCCGGCAGTTCTCGTCAGCGAGGAGCCGCATTACGCTCGCTCGATGATTTCATCGGGATCAACCGGTCGCTCGTCGCGAATCCGATCGACCGCAGCACGAGCCTCGCGATCGATCTCGCGCAGTGTTTCGGGGTTGTCGAACGCGTAAGCGAGTGCGGCGTGGACATCGGCGACGGAGATCCCATCGTAGCCCGCAGCGATCTCCTCGGGAGCTTCGCCGTTTTCGTACCGACGGTAGACGTGTGCGACCCCAATGCGCGTTCCGGCGAGACGCGGATCGCCGCCGAGCACGTCTGCATCCGTCGTGATGGACTTCATCAGTACCACTATACGGCCGATCGTCCTTAAACTCTCGTCAGGAGTTCACTCCGCCCAGTAAGCGTCGCCGGGCGTGGTCGCGAACACGGCCCGTGAGAGCACGTCGACGGCCTTCTCCAGGCCCTCGCGCGAACTCGTCAGCGAATCCTCGTGTTCGATCGAGAGCGCGCCGTCGTAGCCGACCATTCTGAGGGTCGAGACGACCTCCTTCCAGTGGGATTCGCCGTGGCCGTAGCCCACGGTTCTGAACAGCCACGAGCGCTCGGCCTCCTCGGTGTAGGGTGTCGTGTCCAGGTAGCCCTTCACGTCGGCGTTGGCCTCGTAGAGCCCAGTATCCTTCGCGTGGACGTGGTGGATCGCCTCGCTGAGATACCTGATCGCCCGCGGTACGTCGATACCCTGCCAGTAGAGATGCGAGGGGTCGAAGTTCGCGCCGATGCGCTCGTTGGTGGCCTCGCGCAGTCGCTCCATCCCCGTCGGCTCGTAGACGAGCATGTTCGGATGCATCTCGATGGCGATATCCACGCCCTGATCGTCGGCGAATTCGGCGAGCCCCGCCCAGTAGTCCTCGGCGACCTCCCACTGATAATCGTGGGCCTCCTTGTGCTCGGCCGGCCACGGCGCGGTGATCCAGTTGGGCACCTCGTCGTTCGGCCCGCCGGCGGGCAGCCCCGAGAAGGTCGTGACGGTGTCGACGCCCAGCTGGGCGGCGAGTTCGATCGCCTCTCGGAGTTCAGTGTCGGCCGCGTCGGCGCGCTCGTCGTCGGGATGAATCGGATTGTTGTGCGTCGCGAGCGCGCTCACCCGGAGGTCGTGATCGTCGAGACGTTCCTGGAGTTCGCCTTGGGCCGCCTCGTCGTCGAGATACTCCTCGCGCACGAGGTGGTCGTCGCCGGGGTTGCCGCCACAGCCCAGTTCGACGGTGTCGATGTCGAGATCGCCGAGATAGGCGAGCGTTTCGTCGAGCGACTGTTCGCCGAGGGGCACGGTGAGCACGCCAACGTCCATACGAACGGTTCCCGGTGGCGGGCGAATAAACCTTCACCCTGTCTCCCCGCCGACCGGCCGACGGAATCGATGAGCGCTCGTGCCGCAGGTTTTTCGTTGCTCGGTCGTTACGTCCGGTCATGGGTGTCAGACCGCCGCAGGACGACGCCGACGAGCCGGAGAGCCTCGCGTTCGGCATCGCCGCGCTCGCCGAGCGCCTCGACCGCGCCGACGTCTCCTATCCCATCGGCTCGGCGGAACTGGTCCGCGTGCTCGACGACCCCGAGATCCCCTGTGACCCCGCCGGCAACGGGCTCGCGCTCTCGACGGCGCTCGACCGCGCAGACGAGGAGCGGTTCGACTCCGCGGGGGAACTACACGACGCGCTCCATCCGGTCTTCGAGCGCCACCGCCGTTCGTCCTCTACCGGAATTCTGGGGCGGCTCCGCTCGCTCTTCTAGTCCCGCTCGCCCGCCCGCCCGCTCACACGCCCACGCCGGTCGTCCACGCGAGCGCGCTCGGCTCGCGGCTCGTTTTCGGCCACCGATCCCGAATCGTCCCGTGCGTTCGCGACGAGTCCCTCGAAACGGCGCGTCTGCTCGCGGTTGATCGCGAGGATCATGTCCGAGAGCACGCCGAACATCACCAGCTGGACGCCGACGATGACCGCGAAGGCCGCCGCGACCGCGAGCACCTCGTGGGAGATGCGAAGGGTGAGCCACTCGACGAGGACGTAGGCGGCCAGAATCGCGCCGACGAACCCCGAGAGTGCACCGGCGCTCCCGAAATAGAAGAGCGGGTTGTTCGTCTTGGCCAGGCGATAGAGCGTGAGTAGGATGCGCGCGCCGTCGCGTACGGGTCGGAGGTTCGTCTCCGACTCGGCGGGCCGGGCGCGGTAGGTGATCGGGACGACCCGCGTGGCGATCCCGTGTTTGACACACTCGACGGCGAGTTCCGTCTCGATGCCGAACCCTTCAGCCGTCGGTCGACAGCGCTCGAACGACTCGCGGGTGAAGGCACGATAGCCGCTGAGAACGTCGCCGACATCGCGGCCATGGACGGTGCGGAAAGCACGGTTGATGAGGCGATTGCCTAATCCGTTGAACCGCGTCATCGCGCCGTCGGCCATATCGGCGTATCGGTCGCCGATGACGTGATCGGCCTCGCCGGCGAGAAGTGGATCGAGCAGCGCCTCGGCGTCGGCCGGGCGGTAGGTGCCGTCGCCGTCGAGCATCAGAATGTAGGGGGCCGTCGAGTGGTCGATCCCCTCACGAACGGCCTGGCCCTTGCCAGCACCTTTCCCCTGACCGGACTGTTCGATGACATGTGCGCCGTGGTCACGGGCGAGTTCCCGCGTACCGTCGGTCGAGTGGCCATCGACGACGAGCACGTTGGAAAAGCCGCGCTCGATGAAGCCGTCGATGACGCCGCCGATGGTCGCGGCCTCGTCGAAGGTAGGGATCAGGACGCAGACGTCGCCGCGATCGGCCATTGCCCGCTCTCGGCAGGCCACGCGCAAAACCCTTTGGCACTCCCGCGCCGCCCCTCACTCCTCGTCGCGCTGTTCGCTCAGATGCTCCCAGATCTCGGTGCAGCCACAGCCGTCCGGGACGTCCGCGAGATGCTCGTCGTCGGTTGACGTGTCGGGTTCCATAGTTACTCGCTCTCCGAGTAACCGATCACGCCGCAGTATTAAATAGCTTTCCCCGACGCCGCGTTTACAACCCCGCCCGCCGGAGGGCGATCATGAGCGATCCAACCGGGACCCTCGACAGAGTCGGTCTCACCGACTACGAAGAACGGGCGCTGACCGAGCTGTTCACCCTGGGTCGGACGACCGCGCCGACGCTCGCCGAGAGCACGGGTATCCCCAAAGCCCGTGTCTATGGCGTTCTCGACGCACTCGCCGATCGCGGGTTCGTGAAGGTGATCCCCGAACGGCCGAAACGCTACCAGCCCCGATCGCCCGAAACGATCCTCGAACGCGCCGTCGAGAACCGACGCCAGGAGTACGAGGGATTTCGTGCCGATCTCGACGAACAGCGCGCGGCCTTTCTGGAGGAGTTCGAACCGCGCTACGAGCGCGCGAGCGAGGACGTGACCCCCACCGAGGAGCTGTTCTCGGTCGTCGACGTCGGCGAGCCGAGCGAGTCCGCGACCCGGCGGCTCTACCACGAAGCGGAGAGTCAGCTCCGCATCATCTCCAAGAGCTTCGAGTATCTCGATACCGTCGCGCCGGCGCTCGCCGGTGCCGTCGAGCGCGACATCGACGTCGCGATACTACTGCTCCATCCCGACCAGCTCGACGCCGACAACGCCGCGATCCAAGCCGATCTCGTCGACCGCATCGAAAGCGAATATCCGGCCGTCGGCGTGCGATTCAGCACCGAGAAACTGCCGTGGCGGGGGACGCTCGCCGATCCGAGCATGGACTACGAGAGCGGGCGGGCGATCCTTCTCGTCGAAGAGAAGGACGTCCCGCTGTCGATGCGACAGGCCGCGCTCACCGAGAACGGCTCCTTTGTGGCGGGTCTCAAACGCTATTTCGACCTGATCTGGGAGCACGAGAGCGTCGCCGAGTATCCGAAATCGAGCGTGGAGAAAGAGTAATACAGAGCCGGACGATAGCGGTAGTGATGAACGTTGCGCTGGTGGTGTTGGATACACTCCGATACGATGCGTTTCAACGTCATTTCGACTGGCTATCGGGAATACGGTTCGAGAACATGTGGTCGACCGGAAGGTGGACGGTTCCCGTGCACGCATCGTTGTTCACCGGAAAATATCCGAGCGAGATCGGTGTTCACGCCGGGAACACGACACTCGATTGTTCGGAGCCTACGCTAGCCGAGACACTCAGCGAAGCCGACCACACGACACGTGGATTTTCGAACAACGTCAACATCACTGCCCCCTTTGCGTTCGACCGTGGCTTCGATTTCTTCGATGGCGGTTGGCGAGTACAGAACCTCGACACAGACACCTTCGACTGGGAAACGTTCGTCACGGAAACACGCAACCGCGGGCCACGGCGGTATCTCACCGGGCTTCGGCGTTGCGTCACTGAAGACTGTGCGACATGGCCGTCGATAAAACGTGGTGCGTTGCTCAAACTCCGAGATCTCGGTATTTCCGAACAGCCCGATGATGATGGTGCGAGTGAAACGCTTGAGTTCGTTCGAGAGACCACCTTCGGTAGCGACGAGTTCCTCTTCGTCAACCTAATGGAGGCTCATTGGCCATACGAACCACCCCAATCGTATCGACGATCCGATAGCGATTCGTTACAGGACGGTGATAGCTACAACGGTCTCGCCGCAACCCTTGGCGAGGGCCCACCCATCGATTCCGCAATCCTGGAGCGGGCTTACGACGATAGTGTCCGTTATCTCGCCGATGTTTACGAGGAGATCTTTTCGGTGCTCCGTGAGGATTTCGATTACATCGTCACGCTCAGCGATCACGGAGAGATGTTCGGTGAACATGGCGTCTGGCAGCATGCTTACGGAGTGCATCCCGCTCTCACACACGTACCGTGCATCATTTCGGGAGAGGGTGTTCCCGACCAGCAGTGTGCCGCGCCAACTAGCCTTCTCGATGTTCATCAAACGATATTGACACTGATGGAAGAGGACGCTCCATCGGATGGCCGAGTTCTTCCAACCGAATCGGTCGGCGAATGGGTAGCCAAGCAGTCGGACAGTACCACCGACGAGTCGTACGCTTGTTTCGCGGAACACCACGGTATCAACCGTCGAAGCGCTGCACGAGTCGCCGCCAACGGTGGAGACCCATCGGAAGCCGATCATGAACTGGCCGGCGTCGCAACAGCATCGGGATACGGATACGAAACACCAGACGGCCTCTCGATGGCTGAGATCGTCAGTGAGAGAGATGGCGAGCATACGGCCAGTATGGAGAAATTCCGGAACCGTCTTGCAACCCATCGAAAACGGATTCAACGTCGCACCGTTGAGGAAACGGCCACAACATCGTCTGTAATTCAGCAACGGCTCGAATCACTCGGATACGCGTAAATAATATCCCATATATTACGTACCTTCGTCTGCATAGCCGAGTGCTTCGAGTCGCTCGGCAACGGTTTCGTCGGACGGTTCCGCACCAGTCATTGAGTCTACATCAGGATCGCGCGTCCGGTGATCGGTCGCGCTTGTCACGAACCATGGAACTTCCCGAAGTACGTTCAGGGGAACGTTCGGGTGGCCATAGATACCCCACTCACCCTTGGCGTTACCGTGGTCTGCGGTGATAGCGACGCGCTCGGCATCGAGGTTTTCGAGAAGAATCGCCACATCGTCGAGGACATATCGGAGGTTTTCCACGTATGACAGCCAAACGTCGCGTTCGGTGAACTCTCCTCGACGTAAGCCCTGCCACGCATGCTCGGACCCATCGAGCCAATCATCGAGACCAACTCCGTTCATAAGTGGTGCGGGAACGGAAGGGAAGTGTGGCTGCATGTAATGAACGAGAAGACGGTCATCAGTTCCGGCTACCTCACGGCCAGCGACGATAGCACGGTCCGTTACCGAACGTGCGAGTACTGTTCCGCGAGTTTCGTCCCATGCGTCACGCCAGACTGGATCAAGTTTTCGAAAATCATCATCGTCGAAAAACCGCTGGGAATGTGGGTTCGCGGTAACCTGCACGGTCCGTTCCATCTCCTTGCGATATTCCTCGGTGAACGTCCGCTCCATCCATTCGTAGGAGGTCGAGCCGGGCGAGCGGTGGATGCCCGGGTTATCGAGGAACTCGTATTCGTGAGCGATGCCGTGGAGAACGTCGGCGCGACAGCCGTCGAGGATCACGAGCGCGTCCCACGGGCGGTCGTAGATATTGACGCCGGGGTCGGCGAAGCGGTTCCGGCGGAGCGCGCCGATCCACAGTTCATAGGCACTCGTGCAGACGCCAGCCATTCCATCGCTTTCGACCCGCGCTCCGGTCTCGGCGAGCCAGTCGGCGAACGTCATTGTCCCGAAATCGCGTCGCAGCGCCAAACGCCTTCGGCTTTCACCATACAATAGATGTCGACGGTTATCCCACAGCCGGTAGGTTCCGCCGGACGGTCGCCCGGAACCGCCGCGAGAGCACGGTCAACGTGGCGAAATAGGCCCCACCGCCGACGGCGACCAGCGCGACCGTCCACGCGACGCCCGCACCGGCGAACCCGCGCGCGACGAAGACGACGACACCCATCGCGACGGCGGCGAGCACCTGACTCGCCAACTCGCCGACGGGGATGGGGATCACGACGTACTGCTGGAGATACCAGTACGAGAGCACCAGTCCGACCGTCGCCGAAGTCGCGGTGGCGACGGCCGCGCCGAGCCAGCCGACGAGCGCGACGAGCGCCACGTTGAGCACGAGATTGGTGGCGACGAAGGTGACGTTGACCCGGAAGGCGCTGTCGGGCCGGTCGATCGCCGCGAGCACGTTCGTGAACTGGGACTGGTAGACGTAGAGCAGTCTGGCGGCCACAAGCACGAGCAGGATCGTGTAGCCGCGGGTGAACTCCGCGCCGTAGATGGCGAGCACGCGCCGGCCGACGACCGCACAGCCGACGAGACCGGGAATGACGAACAGTCCGGAGTAGGCCACCGCGTCGTCGATGAGTCCCTCGATACCGTCCTCGCCGGCGCTCGACAGTTCGCTGATCGCCGGGAACAGCGTCGTGCTGACCGACGCTCCGAACACCGCGAGCACCGACGCGAGGTTCCAAGCGACCTCGTAGACGCCGATCTGGCCCGACGAGATCGCGAAGGCGGGGATCGCGAGCACCAGCGTGTCCATCGAGGCGAAGGTGCGCGATTCGATGCCGGAAAACCAGGAGTATTTGGCGTACTCCAGCAGGCTCCGAAGTTGCTCGCGGGTCGGCAGCCGCGGACGGATGGCGAGCAGCGAGAGGCCGATGAGCCCCGTTAGCAGCTCCGCGACGACGTATCCGCCCAGAAGCCAACCCACAGTGCCGAAGCCGACCGCCACGACGCCGATCTGGAGCGCACCGCGGGCGGTGCGGTCGAACGGGCCGAGCAGCGAGGAGAGCGCTACCCGATGGCGGCCTTCGAGCGCCGCGCGCACCTGCCAGAGGAGCAGGCCAGTCGCGAGCAGTGCGAGCAGCCCGAGCGCCGCATCGGTTCTGAGATAATCGTTGAGTGGCTCGCGAAAGACGAGCACACCGCCGGCGAGCACGACGAACGCAGCCAACTGGACGGCGAGCCCCGCACCGAAGAACGCCCCCTCCGATTCCCCCTCGCTCACGCGCTTTCGGATGGCCATCTGGATGCCCTGCCCGCCGAGTACTTTCAGCCAGACCAGCACGGAGACCACCAGGAAGTAGTTGCCGAGCACCGCGTCGCCGAGCTCGCGGGCGAGATAGACGGTGACGACAAAGCCGAAGACCGAGGTGGCGATCTGGGAGAGGAAGTTGACGATCGACGTCTGTCCGATGCGCATCGCTGCCGCTCACTCCGCGTAGCCGAGATCGCGAAGGCGTTTCTTGGTACTCTCGTCCATCTCCACAGTCCGAATGTCGTCGGCGCTCGCCGCGATCCGCTCTCGATGCTCGTCGAGCACGCCGTCGAGCCGCTCGCACACCTCTGGGTGGCCGTCGGCGACGTTCTCATGCTCGTCGGGGTCGGCCGCGAGGTCGTAGAGCATGTGCCCGTCTCCACGCTCGATGTACTTCCAGCGCCGGTCGCGGTAGGCGAAGCGACGCTCGCCGCCGCCACGGTTGCCGTCGGCCCAGTCGCCGACGACGTGCTCTCGCGGCCAGTCGCCCTCGCCGTCGAGCAGCGGGCGGAGACTGTGGCCGACGAACGAATTCGACTGTTCGCCGCCCGCGTAATCGATGATGGTCGGCGTGACGTCGGCCAGCCCGACGAGTTCGTCATGCGTGGTCGAGAGACCATCGTTCCCGAGACTGACGATCAACGGCACGTGGAGCACCTCGTCGTGGAATGTCTGGGTGTGGCTGTACCCACCATGCTCACCGAACGCCTCACCGTGATCAGCGGTGACGATCACCATCATGTCGTCGCCCCAGGCCTCCCGAACGTGCTCGACCAATCGACCGATCTCCGCATCGGTGAAGCGGATCTCGGCGTCGTAGAGGTCGATCAGCGTCTCGCGTTCGTCGTCGGTGATTTCGGCGGGGGCCTCGATCATCTTCCGGCGGAGCTTGATCGCCTCGCGCTCGGGAACGGGATCGATGCCGAGCGCGCGCTGGTGGCGCTCGGGCGGGCGATAGGGGTGGTGGACGTCCATGTAGTGCGTCCAGAGGAATCGGGGGTCATCGCGCTCGTTCTCAGCCCAATCGATGGCCTTCTCGGTGATGTCGTCGGCCCGGACGTATGCCGACCCGACGTTGACGCCGGCTTCCTTTTCGGCCGTGTCGACCGCTCGCGAGAGGACGCTGTAGAGCCAGCCGTCCTCGTCGAGACGCTCTTCAACGGCTCCTTTCACCCGGGCCGTCGGCGACGGATCGCTCTTCGAGTCGAAGAAGGAATCGAACCCCCGCGAATAGCCGAACTCCGCTGAGAGATAGAGATTTGAATGAAAACCTCCCGACCGATAGGCGGCGGGGAGCGCCTCGGTGACGAGGGTTCGGTTCTCGGAGAGACGCTCGTAGCCGCCGTACATGAGGGCGGTCGACGAAGTGAGAATCGACGGAAACGACGCGCGGGTCGCGCAGGCGTGAGCGAACGCGTTCGTGAACCGATGCCCGTTCGCCGCGAGTCGATCGACTGACGGCGTCGTTTCTCGCTCGTAGCCGGCCGCCGAGAGGTGATCGGCTCGGAGGGAATCGACGGTGATGAGCAACACGTCCCGCATTCGCTTCCGTGTCCTCACCACATCGGTTAGTACCTTTCCGTCGCCGGCGCTCGCCGAGTGGACTCCAAACGTTCAAGCGAGTGGCACGGTCAGAGTCGGCGATGTCCGATCCAGCGGTCTCGCTGCCCGAGTCGCTCCAAGAGGGCGAGGGACCGCTCGTGTCGGTGATAGTCCCGACCTACGGCGACAGCGAGTATCTCGGCCCAGCGCTCGAATCCATCGCGGCTCAGACCCACGGAAACGTCGAACTGATCGTCGTCGATAGCTCCGACGTGTCTTGGCTGCGCGAGCTCGCGGACCGCGTCGAGGGATTCACCTACCTGTATCAAGAACCCAGCGGCCTCGCGGCGGCGCGCAATCGCGGGCTCGATGCCGCCACCGGCGAGATGGTCGCCTTTCTCGATGCCGACGATCGCTGGCTTCCCGAAAAACTCGACCGACAGCTCGCGGCCGTCGCCGACGGTGCCGACGTCGTCTACTCAGACGTCTATCTCGTCGAGGACGGTGAAAAACGCCGCCAGTCCGCGCTGCCGGTCCGTAATCCCGAGACCCACCATATCGACTTCCTCTACGAGGGCGGGGTGCCGATGCCGACCGTGCTCGCCCGCCGGGAGTGTTTCGCCGACGAGCGCTTCGACGAACGTCTGCCAGTTGCCGAAGATCGCCACCTCTGGGCGCGGCTGTTCGCCCGCTATCGACCTGCGCGCGTGGCCGAGCCGCTCGCGTGCTACACCCGACGAGAAGGGTCGATGAGCTCCGATCTCGAACTGATGTACGAGACCGAGCTGACCGTTATCGACGATCTCGCGGATCGACTGCCCGATCTTGCGGTCCACCGCGCGGCGCTCGAACACAAGGCGCAGTACAAATACGGCAAGCGACTGCTGCGGGCCGGCAGGAGTTCGAAAGCACGGCGCGAACTCCGGCGGGCGGTCGCCGCCGGCGAGCGCGACCCGCGTGCGCTCGCCCTCCTCACGGTCGCGTACGCACCCACTGGCCACGCACGGCTGCTGGAGCTGCTCGAACGCCTTCAGGAGCGTCGCCGATAGTCGCCAGTCAATCGACTCGAACGCGACGCCTACCGCCGTAGCGCCTCGCGCTCGCCGAGGAACACGTCAAGTTCGCGCTCGGTGGGCAGCCCCTCGACGTCGCCAGTCACGGTCGTGGCGAACGCGCCGACGGCGTTGGCACGCTTCGTCGCCTCGACTGCGCCGAGCCCGCGGAGACGACCGTCGAGGAAGCCGGCGGCAAACCCGTCGCCCGCGCCGATGGGATCGACGACGCGCTCGACCTCGTAGCCCGGCACGCGGGTCGCCTCACCGTCGTCGACAAGCGCGCCCTCGGCACCGAGTTTGACGACCGCGATGGCAGCCCCCCGATCGCGACACGCGTTCGCGATCTCGTCAGGGGTATCGGCGTCGAACAGCGTCCGTCCCTCTTCGATTCCAGGAAGGACGATGTCGCTCTTCTCGACGAGTGCAAGCAGCGTTCGTCGCATCTCCTCGTCGCTCTCCCAGAGCTTGTGGCGGATGTTCGGGTCAAACGATATCCTCGTCCCCGCCTCGCGTGCGCGCTCGATGGCCGCGAGGGTCGCCTCACGACAGGAGTCGCTCAGTGCGGGCGTGATACCAGTGAGATGGAGATAGTCGGCCGTTTCGATGGCGTCGGTGGGGAGATCGTCAGGTGTCATCGTGCTCGCGGCCGAGCCGTGGCGGTAGTAGTAGACCGAGGTCTCCCCGAGCGCGCGCCGTTCCTTGAACATGATCCCCGTCGGCGCGTCGTCGGTGAATTCGACGGTCGCGGTATCGACCCCCTCGCCACGGACGAACGAGTTGATGTAGTTGCCATGCGGGTCCGCGCCGAGTTTGCTGTGCCAGGTCACGTCGTTGCCGAGCCGCGAGAGGGCGATGGCGACGTTGCTCTCGGCACCACCGAGGCTCTTCTTGAACGTCTGTTGGTGTTTCGTCGGCCCCGGTTCGTCGGGGCTGAACAGCACCATCGTTTCGCCGAGCGTGAGCACGTCCGATGTCATGGCTCGACCTACACGGGCGGCACGGTAGGCGTTGCGGAATCCGCTCCCCGGACGTTTATGATTACACACCGAGAACGAACGCCATGAGCCACGACGCGACTGCGAACGACGATCCGCTCGATCTCGGCGGCGTCATCCCGCCGATGGTGACGGCGTTCGACGAGGACGAATCGGTCGATTACGAGACGACGGCCGACCACGCCCGGTTCATCGTCGATCGGGGCGTCCACGGCGTCTTCCCGCTGGGAACGAACGGCGAGTTCGCGCTACTCGACGCCGACGAACAGGCCGGCGTCGTCGAGGCGGTCGTCGACGAGGTCGGCGGCGAAGTGCCGGTCATCGCGGGCGTCGGTGCGCCGAGCACGTATCACACGGTCGAACGCGCTCGACGCGCCGCCGAGGCCGGCGCGGACGGGCTCGTTGTCGTCACGCCCTACTACTACCCGGTCGACGAGACGGGCGCGGTCGAACACTACCGCCGCGTCGCCGAGGCCACCGAACTGCCGATCTACGTCTATCACATACCCTCGAAGACGGGCAACGCGCTCAGCCACGCGACGCTCGACGCGCTCGCCGAGATCGACGGACTCGCCGGCGTCAAGGATTCGAGCAAGGACGTCCCCTGGCTCNCCCCGACCTCGTCTTCCTCGCCGGGTCGGACTCGCTGCAGTTCCCCGGCCGGCTCGTCGGCTGTACCGGTGGCGTGAGCGCGGTGGCGAACGCCCTCCCCGAACTGCTCGTCGATCTCCACGAGTCGTACACGGCAGGCGATATCGAGCACGCACGCGAGTGTCAGAGCACCCTCTATCGGGTGCGCGACGCGTTCAAGGGTGGGCCGTATCTCGCCGGCGTGAAGGCCGCACTCTCGCTGCGTGGGTTCGACGCCGGCCCGCTGCGGAGTCCGCTTCGCGGGATGAACGACGAGGAGCGATCGGCGCTCGAAGCCACCATCCGCGCCGAGGGGTTGCTCTGAGTCGGGCGGGCGAACACGCTTATGCGCTCGGCACCCCCGAGGCGACTATGGATCGGTACGATCTCCTCTACGAGCTCTACGAGTCGTTCGACACCGACGGCCTGCGCGACCACCAGCGGTTCATCGATGTCTTCCCGCCAGTCGATTCGCGCGTCGCGCTCGAAGGCTACCAGGAGATCGCCACCGAACTCGACGAGCGAAAGGGCGAGATCCGTGACGCCTTCCAGTACGGCGAGACGCTCGCGGATATCGCCGCCCACGCCAGCCGCGAGGAGGCGTTCACCGCGCTCGATCTCCTGACCAAACACGACCGCGGGGTGAACGTCCTCGTGCTCGACGTCGACGAAACGCTCAGGTCTGCGGGTGGCACCGACAACGAGATCCCCCGCGAGACGCTCCACTACCTGACCGAACTCCACGAGGCGGGCATCCCCGTCGTCATCTGTACCGGCCAAACGCTGGAGAACGTGAAGGGGTTCGCCATCCAGGGGCTCGGCAGCGAGCTCGTCCACTCCGGAACGCTGAGTATCGTTTACGAGGCCGGTACCGGCGTGTTCACGCCCGGTCACGGTTCGGAGACGAAGAAGTTGCTCTACGAGCGCCTCGACGAGCGGATCCAGGACGTCTTCTACGCGCTGCGCTCGCGCGTGTTGCCCGAGGCCCCCGACAGGATCCGGGAGGGCTGTCATCTCCAAGGCAACGAGTTCAACGTCACTCTGAAACCGAANGAGGCCCCCGACAGGATCCGGGAGGGCTGTCATCTCCAAGGCAACGAGTTCAACGTCACTCTGAAACCGAACGCCGAGACCGGCAGTCCGGAGGCCGAGGAGACCATCGACCGAGCACTCTGCTATCTCGTCGATCTGCTCGGGACGATCGTGACGGAGGGAACCGACAGCGAGGAGGGAAGCGAGTGGGCACGGGCGTTCTACGCCGCGGCCGACCCCGAGATCCGTGGCGTGCTCGAACGTCGCGACCGGCTGGCGGAGCGAAACCCCGACGAGATGCCGGCGGCGTTATCGGAGGCTTTCGAGCGCATCGACGTCGCCTACTACGAGGCCGACGCCGCCGAGGTCGGCAGCCTGGAACTGAACAAGGTCGCGGGCGTCGAGGCGGCCTTCGACGTGCTCGGCGTCGACGACCCGTTCGCGCTCGTGATGGGCGATTCGAAGTCCGACCTGCGCGNCCTTCGACGTGCTCGGCGTCGACGACCCGTTCGCGCTCGTGATGGGCGATTCGAAGTCCGACCTGCGCGTGATGGAGTGGGTCGCCGACGGGAAGGGAATCGCCGCCGCACCCGAACACGCCTCGCGAGCGGTGCTCGATCACGTCATCAGAACCGACGAACTCGTCTTCGATCGCGGTGAAGCCGCCGCCATCCTGCGGATCGTCTCGGCGCTCAACCGGCTGGCGACGCTCGATTGACGCGGTACGACATCGTTTTTAGAATACGAGTAAACATCGAACCATGGGAATCGATTACGCCGACCTGCACGACCCGAACGCCGAATACACGATGCGCGAGCTCTCGTCGGAGACGATGGGCGTGCGGGCCAAACGCGGCGGCGGGCGCGACGTCGAGATCACCGACGTGCAGACGACGATGGTCGACGGCAACTTCCCGTGGACGCTGGTGCGAGTGTACACCGACGCGGGCATCGTCGGCACGGGCGAGGCCTACTGGGGGGCTGGCGTGCCAGAGATCATTGCCCGGATGACGCCGTTCGTCGTCGGCGAGAACCCGCTCGACATCGATCGGTTGTTCGAGCATCTCGTCCAGAAGATGTCCGGCGAGGGCTCGATCGGCGGGACGGTCATCACGGCTATCTCGGGCATCGAGATCGCGCTCCACGACCTCGCGGGCAAGATCCTGGAACTCCCGGCCTACCAGCTGCTGGGTGGAAAATACCGTGACTCGGTGCGCGTCTACTGCGACTGTCACGCGGGCGAAGAGGAGGACCCACAGGCGAATGCCGACGAGGCCGAACGCGTTGTCGAGGAACTGGGCTACGACGCGCTCAAGTTCGATCTCGACGTGCCCTCGGGCCACGAGAAGGACAAGGCCAACCGCCACCTCCGGAACAAGGAGATCGAGCACAAGGCCGAGATCGTCAGAGCGGTGACCGAACGCCTCGACGGCCGGGCCGACGCGGCCTTCGACTGCCACTGGGCGTTCACCGGTGGGAGTGCCAAACGCATCGCGCGGGCGATCGAAGATCACGATGTGTGGTGGCTCGAAGATCCCGTTCCGCCGGAGAACCACGACGTCCAGCACGAGGNAGATCACGATGTGTGGTGGCTCGAAGATCCCGTTCCGCCGGAGAACCACGACGTCCAGCACGAGGTCACCCGCAGCACGACCACGCCGATCGCCGCCGGCGAGAACGTCTATCGCAAGCACGGCTACCGCCGCCTCCTCGAAGAGCAGGCCGTCGACGTCGTCGCGCCCGATCTCCCGAAGATGGGTGGGATGCGCGAGACGAGAAAAGTCGCCGACATGGCCGACAGCTACTACGTGCCGGTGGCGATGCACAACGTCGCCTCACCCATCGGGACGATGGCGAGCGCTCACGTCGGCGCGGCCATCCCCAACTCGCTCGCCGTCGAGTACCACTCATACCAGCTCGGCTGGTGGGAGGAACTCGTCGAGGAGTCGGTCATCCGAGAGGGCGCGATCGAGATCCCCGAGCAACCGGGACTCGGGCTGACGCTCGATATGGATGCCGTCGCCGAGCATATGGTCGACGGTGAGGAATTGTTTGCGGAAGCGTAGCTTCCGCAAGCCCGTGAATCCTTGATTCACGACGTTCGATGCGGCGTAGCCGCATCGAGCTCGTGGAACAGTGTTCCACGGCGTTCGACGAAGCGTAGCTTCGTCGGGCCAGCGACAATTCGGTTCCTGGAAAATTTCGTCGATCAAGCCGTGAAATCGACAGCGGGCGGCCCGTTCGATCCGTCGAAAAGTATATGATGGTTCGTTACGCCGTTTGAGTCGAACGATGTCTGACTCCGAATCGAACTACTCACGGCGGACGTATCTGAAGGGCACCGCTGCGGCAAGCGCCGGCGCGATGGTCGGTCTCGCCGGCTGTGTCGGTGGCGGCGGTGGTGGGAACGGCAGTGGTGGAAACAACAGCAGCGGTGGCGGCTCGTCCGGTGGCGGCGGCAAGCTGCAGGTCCTCCACGGCTGGACCGGCGGCGACGGCAAGAAGGCCATCAACAACCTGATCAAGAAGTTCGAGGAGGCCCATTCCGACGTCAACACCAATTTCCAGGCCATCGGCGGCGGCGGCAACACCAATCTCGATACGACCATCTCGAACCGCGCACAGAACGGCAACCTCCCCAGTTCGTGGGCCGACTGGCCAGGCAACAACCTCGTCCAGTTCACCAGCGCCGGGCTCCTCGGCGACATCAGCAGCGACATCTGGACGAAGGACCTCAAACAGAACTACTCGAAGGAGGCCAAGCAGTACTCGCAGGTCGGTGAAAGCTCGAAATCCGTCGGCTCGGGGCCATACGTGGCGGTGCCGATCGGCTCCCACCGGATGAACGACCTGTTCTACAACGTCTCGGTCGTCGAGGAAGCCGGTGTCGACCCGACGAGCTTCTCGAAGCCGAGCGATCTGACGGCCGCGCTCAAGAAGGTCNTACAACGTCTCGGTCGTCGAGGAAGCCGGTGTCGACCCGACGAGCTTCTCGAAGCCGAGCGATCTGACGGCCGCGCTCAAGAAGGTCGAGCAGAACACCGACGCCGTCGGTCTCGCACAGGGGCTCGAAGCGCCGTTCACGACGCTCCAGCTCTGGGAGGTCGTCATGCAGGGACAGGCCGGCTACCAGGGGTTCATGGACTACATCAACGGCGAGGGCGATGAGAAGGCGGTGCGCAAGGCGTTCCAGACCGTCCAGAACTACTACGATCACATCAACGACGACGCGTCGAGCATCGGCTTCACGCAGGCCAACCAGAAGTTCATGAGCGGGAACGCGGCCTTCGTCCACAACGGCAACTGGGTCGCCGGCTCCTACCGCAACCAGGACGACTTCGAGTACGAAAAGGACTGGAACAACGTCACCTTCCCGGGTACCGACGATATGTACGGGATGCATCTCGATTCGTTCCCGTTCCCCGCCGACGGGCCCGCTCCCGAGGCCGCAAAGACGTGGCTCTCCTATCTGGGCACGACCGAGGCACAGGNGGGCCCGCTCCCGAGGCCGCAAAGACGTGGCTCTCCTATCTGGGCACGACCGAGGCACAGGTCGCGTTCAACCAGTACAAGGGGTCGATCCCGCCGCGAACCGATGCCCCGAGCGATAAGTTCGGCCCGTATCTCACCAAGACGATCAAGGAGTACAGCGAGGCCTCGCACAAGCCGCCGACGATCGCCCACGGGCTCGCCGTGCTGCCCGACGTCCACTCGGACATCGACGGCGTGATCACCAACGAGTTCCTCGGCTCGGGGAACCTCGACTCCGCAACCAAGGGGATGCTCGATGCCGTCTCCGGATCGAACTGACGTGGGACGGTCGATCCGATCACGGCTGAGCGACCTCCGTACTCGACTCGTGGGCGACACCGGCGACGACGAGACCGCGGTTCGCACCGACGGCGGGGCGACCGTGAGCCGTGGCTCGGCCGGCACAGGCCTGTCGGATCGACTGCGATCGCTGCGCAACAGCCGATTCGTCGGCTCGCTGCCGTTCTGGCTCCCACCGTTCCTGTTGATGGGGCTGTTCGTCTACGGGGCGATCGGCTGGAACTTCCTCATCTCGCTGACGGATATGGAGGGTTTTGGTGATCCGGACTACTCCGCGCTCGATTTCCAGCAGTACGCCGAACTGTTCGGCAGTCAGGCGTTCATCGACGCCGCACGCAACACGTTCGTCCTGCTGGTCGCGTTCACGATACTCTGTCTCGTGCTCGGGCTGGTGCTCGCGATCCTGCTCGATCGGACGCTCCGATTGCAGAACACGTTCCGGCTGGTGTATCTGCTGCCGTTCAGCCTCTCGTTCGTTGTGACCGCCCAGCTCTGGGCGTGGATGTACGACATCGACAACGGCATCATCAACTCGGTACTGAGCATCGGCGGACTCCAGCCGGACTGGATCGGCAACCCACAGCTCGTGCTCGGTGCGGTNTCTTCGCGCTGGTCTGGCAGTTCAGCGGCTACGCGATGGTGGTCTTTCTCGCCGGATTGCAGGCGATCCCGGACGAACACTTCGAGGCGGCGCGTATCGATGGCGCGAGCACGATCACGATGTACTGGCGGGTCATCATCCCCCAGCTCAGGGGCTCGGTCATCAGCGCGCTCGTCGTGCTGATGATCGGTGCGCTCAAAGCGTTCGACTTCCTGTACGCGCTGTTCGGCCAGTACCGTCCC
>NZ_AOMC01000113.1:0-1213 GCF_000336695.1 Halococcus morrhuae DSM 1307 | reverse complement strand
GATCGCGATCGTGCTCTACGTCCTCGCGTTGCTCGTCGTCATCCCGTATCTCTACAGCCAGTACCGCAGGGGTGCACTATGAGTCAGGAAACCGTTACAGCCGATGCGACCGACGACGAATCGTCGACGAGCGATCTGCGCGATGCGATCGGCGGGAAACGAATCCTCCTGTACGCAGTGCTCGCGCTCATCGCCGTCTACTTCCTCGTACCTCTCGAAGCAGGGCTCGTCACGTCGTTCAAGACCAACGAGGCAGTCATCAACACCGCGCCGTATCTCCCGCCCGGACCGGACGGGTTNCCTCTCGAAGCAGGGCTCGTCACGTCGTTCAAGACCAACGAGGCAGTCATCAACACCGCGCCGTATCTCCCGCCCGGACCGGACGGGTTCACCCTCCAAAACTGGGCGGAGGCGCTCGATACCCTCTCGTCGGGGTTGGTCAACAGCCTCGTGATGACGATCCCGGCGACGGTGCTCGGCGCGCTGTTCGGGAGTCTCGCGGCCTATGGACTGACACAGATCAGCTGGAAGGGGCAGATCCCGATCTTCGCGCTGTTCGTCGCCGGCGTGTTCATCCCGTATCAGGCCGTGCTGGTGCCGCTGTCACAGTTCTGGTCGATGATCCCGCTCGAAACGGCGCTGTCGCCGCTGTGGGCACTGCCGCTGCTCGAACCGTATCACGCGGATCTCATCGAGCTGATCGTGACCCACACCGCCTACGGCATCCCCATCAGTACGGTCCTCTTTAGGGGCTACTACATGGGGCTCTCCGAGGAGATGATCGAGGCGGCGCGCCTCGACGGCGCGGGNGGCATCCCCATCAGTACGGTCCTCTTTAGGGGCTACTACATGGGGCTCTCCGAGGAGATGATCGAGGCGGCGCGCCTCGACGGCGCGGGTGTCTTCGAGATCTATCGCCGGATCGTCCTCCCGCTGTCGGGACCGATGTTCGCGGTGGTACTGATCTACCAGTTCACGCAGATCTGGAACGAGCTGCTGTTCGCGCTGATCCTCGTCGGCGGTACGGGACCGTCGGCCCCGGTGACGCTTTCGCTCGTGGGACTGGGAACGAGCCTCGAAGGCGTCGATTTCGGGCTGCGGATGGCCGGCGCGTTCCTGACCGCACTACCGACGCTGCTCGTCTTCATCATCTTCGGCGATCAGTTCGCACAGGGTGTTGCCGGCCGAACGTAGACAGACAACGATGATCGAA